>JAZBLX010000033.1:0-60219 GCA_037033465.1 Bacteroidota bacterium
GCATTACGCCTGAAGAAAAAAGTATAACCATCTCCGCCGGCGAAAATAAGGTAGTTGATTTTGTATTGCAAGAAAACGATCAGGCTTTAGAAGATGTAACCATTGCAGGCATCAACGAAAAATACAAAGTAAGCCTGCCATCTGCAACGCTGAGGTTAAACGAGCCACTTTTAGAGGCGCCGCAAAACATTCAGATTGTGAGTAACCAAGCCATCAAAGATCAGCAAATCATCAGCATGAGCGATGGTTTGATCAGAAACGTGAGTGGTGCCGTTCGCCTGGAGCACTGGGGTGATATGTACACCAATATTTTGATGAGGGGATCTCAAATTCAGGCAATGCGAAACGGATTTAACGTGGTTTCTTCTTACTGGGGGCCACTAACAGAAGACATGAGCTTTGTAGATCACATTGAATTCGTTAAAGGCCCGGCGGGTTTTATGCTGGGCAACGGCGATCCAAGTGGAATGTACAATGTAGTCACCAAAAAGCCTACTGGCTTAAACCAGGGTGAAGTTTCATTCACTGCAGGAAGCTATGATTTATACCGAACAACGATAGACCTTGATCATAAACTAACTGCCGATGGAAAATTCCTGTTCCGCTTAAATGCGGCAGCGCAAAACAAAGCCTCTTTCAGGCCTTTTGAACATAACGATCGCTATAGCTTTGCACCTGTATTAAGTTATCAAATTACGCCCAGTACAAAACTAACGGCAGAATATACTTTGCAAAATGCTAAAATGACTGAAGTGGGTTCTTACTACCTGTTTAGCACAAAAGGCTATGCCAGCTTACCAAGAGATTTTACGTTGACCCAACCAGGCGTGCAGCCTACCCGCATCAACGATCACAGCATCACCTTAAACCTGCAGCAACAATTAGGTGCCAACTGGAAATTAACGGCACAGGCAGCTTATTATAAATACTTGCAAACAGGCTCCAGCTCCTGGCCATCTGCGGTATTTGATAATGGAACAATGATCAGAAATGTAGGCATCTGGGATGCAGAGAGTTCCATGAAGTTAGCGCAGTTATTTGTAAATGGCACAGTTAAAACCGGTGGGATTGTACACCGAATCCTAGCGGGCTTTGATGGTGGTGAGAAGAATTATATGGCCGACTGGGGCCAGTCGCACGATTTAGATCTACCCTCTGCCCCATTTGATTTGGCAAATCCAAATTATGGTTTCCCTGCAAACGGTTATCCGAATTTCGATCGCACCACAAGCTTAACCCAAAGAGCAGTTAATGCAGGTGGATTAATGAGCTCGAAATACCTGAGTGGTTACCTGCAGGATGAGCTGGGTTTTTGGAAAAACAGAATCCGTTTAACCCTTGCCGGCAGATACACTTATGTAAGTCAATCTGCATTTGGAGGCGCGCCAGATAAGGCAAAACACGTTACGCCGAGAGTTGGCTTAAGTGTGTCTGTAGATAAGAATACTTCAGTTTATGCATTGTACGATGAGGCCTTTACCCCTCAATCAGGATTCTTACGCAATGGTTCCACAGCCGAACCGATTACCGGAAATAACAAAGAAATCGGGATTAAAAAAGATTGGTTTGATGGCCGCTGGAATACGACCTTATCCGTTTACAGAATCATGAAACAAAATGAATTAGCTGCAGATCCTTTTAATGCCGCGGGTGAAAACTTCAGCATTGTTGTGGGCGAAAAAAGAGCACAGGGAATTGAATTCGATTTACGTGGTGAAATTGTAAAGGGCTTAAACCTGATCGCCAATTATGCTTACACAGATGGTAAAGTAACCAAAGTTGCCGATGGTGTGCAGCAATCTACTCTTTTTGTAGGACAGGTGATTCCGGGTTTTGCAAAACACACCTCAAACGCATGGTTAACCTATACGCTGCAAAATGGCGCACTAAAAGGCTTCGGTATTTCCGGAGGTTTCACTTATCTGGTTGACCGTGCAACTGCGAACTTTAGTCCTTCTAACCCGGAGCAAAACCTACCAGATTATTTCAAACTTGATGGAGGCATATTTTGGGGAAACAGAAAATTAAGAATCAGCGCAAATGCGTTTAACCTCTTAGACAAATACCTGTACAGCGGTTCTTATTACACCAGCTATTGGAATGCGCCCGATTATAATCAACCTGCATATTCCTGGCAAGCAGAAGCCCCAAGAAATTACAGGGTAACGGTAGCCTATAAATTTTAATAATTATGCCGGTAAGAATTGGTCAGATAGTTTTCGCCGGCTTTATCCTTTAATCAAAATAACATGAAAACTAAATTATCATTACTATTTTTCTTTTTAGCATTTAGCGTAACCAGTGCATTTTCACATGCGATGTGGATTGAAACTTCATCAATAGGAAAAAAGGGACAGACACAGGAAGTGAAAATTTTCTTCGGAGAATATGAAGCCAACGAACCAGATTCTGCAGCAAAATGGTTCAGCAACTTAAAATCTTTTAAATTGGTTTTAACTGCTCCGAATGGAACAACAACTGTATTATCGGCTGCGCCGGATGTAAGATTTTACAAAGCCAGCTTCACCCCAAATCAAAATGGTACTTATAAATTATCAGTTGTACATGAAGTAGCCGATATTTACGAAAAAGGCAAATTGATGTATTATGCCTTTGCGGATGTAGCCGTTGGCAGTTCAAAAATCAATGTGGCCTTCCCATCAGAAGCTGCGCTGACCATCAGACCAGAAAAGCAGGTTTCAAAAGTTGGTGAATCTGCACCACATCAGGTAATTTACAATAACACACCTTTCGCAAACCAGAAATTAACCCTGGTGAATCCTGAAAGAAAGGCAATCCCTACCGAAACAGATGCTGAAGGTAAATTCACATTTAAACCAGAAGCAAAAGGCAATTATTTTGTAGAAGCTTTTACTGAAGATAAAACTGCCGGAAAGTTGAATGGCAAAGACTATGAAAAAGTTTGGCACCTGGTTACTTATACTACCCAGGTTAACTAAGAACCAAAACTTATTGATAACCAACTGGCAGCTGGAAACTGGCAGTTGGTTATTTCTATTAATTGAGATTGATGGCACAAAAGCAACCTGTACAAAAGAAACCCAACAAATCGCGGATCAGAAGAATCAGCGATTGGCTCCACCTGTGGCTTGGCATCGCCTCTGGCTTGGTGGTTTTTCACCTGGGCATCACCGGCTGTATTTTTGCTTTCCAAAAAGAGATCACGGAGTTTATTCACAGGAAAGAAATCTTCGTTGAAGTACCTGCTAATAGGGAAACCGTTCCGCTCAGTGTTTTAAAGAAAACAGCTGAAACAGCGCTTGGTGGAAAAAAAGAAATCAGCTTTATTTCAGCATACAAAGAAGCAAACCGCGCCTGGGAGTTTGGCACATACAAAGCTGCAGATCCAAAAGCATTCTGGTATTTCGACTCTATTGATTATTATGATTTGGTGCTGATTAATCCCTACACCGGGAAGGTAACCTTGGTTGCAGATCATAAATACGATTTTTTTGCAATCATCAAAATGCTTCATTGGAGTTTTCTGATTAACCATCCCATCGGTCAGCAAATTATTGGCTGGGCCACTTTTATTTTCGTCTTCCTCCTCATTTCAGGAATGGTGATGTGGTGGCCGAAAAACCTGAAAAAATCTAATTTCGATAAAAGCTTTAAAGTAAAATGGCGGGCAAAATTTAAGCGGGTTAATTACGATTTACACAATGTTTTGGGCTTTTACGTGATGATCATTTGCCTGGTGCTGGCACTTACCGGAATGGTTTGGGCTTTTAAATGGTTCCAAACAACGGTTTATGTGGTGGCATCCAGAAGTGTAACGCCTCCGGCACAAGCCGATGTGAAGTCTGATTCTATCAAAACCATCTCTGCGAATCCATTCGATGTAGCTTTTAATACCGTAAAGGTAAAGTTTAAAGACTTCGATCGAATTGGCATTTCGCCGGCAGCAGGTAGCACAGGCACCATCTATGCAACAGGTTACCATGGCACTGAAACTTACTGGAATTTCGACGTACTCCAATTTGATCAGTATACAGGCAAGCTGCTCCACCGTAAAAATCAATCTGATAAAAATGCCGGCGAAGCACTAATCGGGATGAATTATGATATCCACGTAGGCGCCATCTTGGGCTTACCCGGAAAAATACTGGCTTTCTTCGGTAGCTTAATTGCCGCCAGCTTACCCATAACCGGTTTTATGATCTGGCTGGGAAAAAAGAAAAAGAAGAAAAATCCCGCAGTTGCGGATGAATAACGACCACCTTAAACCTAAAAATAAAATGAACATTCTGAACCTTCTCTTTGTGCTAACAGCACTTCTAACAGTCAATGTGCATGCGCAAGACAACCTGGAGCAAGACCGAAAAGCGATTAAATCTTTAGCTGGCTTTTATAAAGTAACCTTCAATTACGGCGAAGTCACTTCACCAAATCCCGATTACCAATTCAGTAAGCCTTACCGCAGCCATGGAAATGAATGGGCTGAGATTATTGTCGACGAACCCAAACGAATTGTCATCCAACATATGTTAGCCATTAATGATTCTACAGTGATTAAACACTGGCGTCAGGATTGGACGTATGAAGATCAAGAGATCATGCTTTACACGCAGGATAATGCCTGGAAGAAAAAAACCTTAACACCTGCAGAAGTAAAAGGAAAGTGGACACAAAAAGTTTATCAGGTAGATGATAGCCCGCGTTACCAAGGTTACGGAACCTGGAGCCATGTTGGCGGTCATGATGCCTGGTCGAGCGAAACCGATTCTCCACTTCCCAGAAGAGAATCTACCGTTCGTAAAGACTATAACGTTTTAAACCGTGGCAGCAGAATTACCATCACAAAAGACGGCTGGATGTTTGAGCAGGATAATAAAAAAGTGCTCCGTACACCACAAGGCGACCAGCTATTAGCGGTAGAAAAAGGTTATGAAGAATTTACAAAAATAGATCCTAAGAAGTTTGAATATGCCCAAAAATGGTGGGATACACAGAAAAACTATTGGGCAGATGTTCGGGAGGTTTGGTCTGACTTAGCTAAAACTACGACAGCTGATTTTAAAGTACAAACCAAAATTAGCGACAAATTACTTTACGAAACGCTATTTGCTTTAGGTGATCAATCCATTAAAGACAAATGGACTTCCGCTCAAAATAAAGAGAAAGTTAAAACTGCATTACAACCCTATTTAGCGAAATAAAATAAGCTCCTGTTTACAAAAGCCATTTAATTGAAAAATTTAAATGGCTTTTCTTTTTATGCCATGTATGTCGCCCGATCCTTTAATATTTAAATAATTTTAGCGTTAAAAGGATACCACAATTCCAATTAGCTTTGCGTTAGATATTAATAATATGAAAAAAATAGCCATCCTGTTACTTGTCCTCTCATCGGCAACTTGCTTTGCTCAGGATTCTTTATACGTACGCAGAACAGTGAATGTGCTAAGTTCGCCTGCGCTATGGGGAAGAGGTTACACCAAAGACGGGATGAGAAAAGCGGCAGAATTTCTATCCGCTGAATATAAAAGAATCGGATTATCTCCTATGAGAAATGATTTTAAACAGGGCTTTTCTTTTCCTGTAAATACGTTTCCCGGGAAAATGCTGGTAGAGATCAATGGAAAAACTCTTCAACCCGGAACAGATTTTATTGTGAGCAATGCCAGTCCTTCCATTACGAGAAAAGGAAGTTTGCAAAAAATTGACAGCACACATTTTGCCGTCGACCAGCATTTAAAGGTTGAGTTGAAAGATAAGCTTACGTGGTCTGTAGCTACAGATGTTTCTACGGAAACAACCATTGAAGTGAACCGCAAAAATTTCAAAGGTATTCCGAAACAGATCAAGGTTGAGATCGAAAATCAGTTTATCGAAAATTTTCAGACTTCAAATATCTGTGGATTTGTAAAAGGCACAAAGTATCCGGATTCGATGCTGATGATTACGGCGCACTACGATCATCTGGGCGGAATGGGAACAGACACTTATTTTCCAGGCGCAAATGATAATGCTGCCGGTGTAGCCACTTTATTAAGCTTGGCGAAATATTACAAAGCAAATCCCCAACCGTACTCGATTGGCTTTATTTGTTTTGCAGGGGAAGAGGCGGGACTAATTGGCTCGAGGTATTTCGTCGAAAACCCATTGATGCCTTTAAGCAAAATTAAATTTCTGATTAACCTCGATCTCGTTGGAACCGGCGAAAATGGAATGACTGTGGTGAATGCCAATGTTTATCCAAAAGCTTTTTCGCTATTGAATAAAATTAATGATGAGCAACAATTAATTACGAAGATTAATCCACGCGGAAAAGCCGCAAACAGCGATCATTATTTTTTCACCGAAAAGGGCGTTCCTGCTCTCTTCATCTACACTCAGGGTGGCCCAACAGCCTATCATGATATCTTCGATCAGCCAGAAACCCTGCCCCTCACCGAGTACCAAGACCTATTTAAGTTAATTGTTTGCTTTTATCAGGCGATAAAATAATTAGTCGGTTAGATAAATGCCTCAAAACCCGATCTCAGTTTTCCAATTTACTATTCCAACCGAAAAAGTAAACAATCAAAGTTGGGATAATATTTTGAGCCGTTGGGATAATTAAGTATTGCGGTTACAACGAATTTTTCATTTTTGAATCAACGAAACCAAAAAAGATTCATGATGAAAACAATAACCAACATCCGCCTTACCATACTATTCTTACTGAGTATAGCAATCGACGCCCATGCCCAAAATCAAATAGAAATTGTAATTGTAGGCTCTGCTCATGATAACACAAAATCCACACAAAACTTTCAGGCCATTATAAACAAGTTGAAAAATTTTCAGCCCGACATGGTTTTCGGAGAATATTTACCAGCACAAGATTATGCGAAACTGGAAAATGACCATTGGGCTAAAAAGGGATTTCAAAACAAGTACGATTATGTTCAGAGAAGAAATCCGGAAACGGTAAAAAACATAGATGCTAAAATCAAGAAAGCGCTAAAAGCACTTCAATCATTTCCCTACTACCACAAAACCCGCATGGATTTAGCTGTTAGCTATGTTAAGAAATGGGATCGCGGAAATGCTGATTATCAAATTTATGTTTTAGAAACGGAGATGAAAAACAGATTTGGTAAAGAGGAACAAGCGGCATACCTGAAAACACTTGGCGGCTCCGACTCGCTAAAGGCAATTAAGTTTTTCAGACCAGGCAGTGAATACAACAAAATCTATTTTCCGTTAATCTATCAGTTGAAACAAGATCAGATTTATAATATGGATTGCCAGACTTATGACAAACCCTGGGGCATTGCATGGGCGAAAACAGATTCGTTGTATAATAAGGTACTGCTGGTAAAGGCAAAAGCGGATACAACCTCGGCAGAAGCTGCAACCGTGAAAGCCATAGATGCCTATTCATCATTCACTGAAGAAGAAGCCAAAATTTATAACGCAGATCTTTATGCCGGGATGAACAGTCAAAAATACGGGATACTGGATGAAGCCTGGAACTTTTATGGCGGAAGTCACTTTTATGGATACGCAGGCTTCCCTACTGAAACAGTTAAAGCCATGATGGCACAATGGATGTTGAGGAATGAAGGCATGTGTAAGAATATTATTGATCAGGCTAAAGCCAAAAGGGCAAAGCGGGTGGTTGTTGGTGTAGGGGCCTCACACCGGAGATGGATGGAAGAAATTTTAGCTAAGCATCCTGAGGTTAAAATCATTAATTTCAATGATCTGAAATAAAAACATTAGTTAATAGGAATCTCCAGGCACTGCCCGGAGATTTTTTTGTTTACATACCCCCTCACTGAGTTGACAGGAATCCGAACGCTGACAAACGAACTGTACCACCAGCTCGATAACTCAATTAAACAGCTTTTAAACAATTAATTGAAACATAATCATATTTTTTATCTGTATCATTCTTGATGTTATTTGTAAATCCAAAGGTTCAACACTACATTTAACTAAATATTTAGTTATAAATTAAGTGAAACATTTTTTGGCTTATGCGTCTATAGTTTATCAAACCGCAGACCATTACATCACATATTATTCAGTGTTCATCACATTTTCAAAAACTGAATAAAAGATGTCAATAATTTCGTAGATATATGAAGAAACTCCTACTCTCGGTTATGTTTTGCTTTGCATTTCTTAACCTTCTTGCTCAAAAAAACGGAAGCATTACCGGTATCCTGGCAGATAGTGCCAATCGTAAAACAACACTAAATTATGCCACTGTTTCAGTTTACAAGGCTGGAGATAGTGTACTCAGCACTTATAAACTGTCTGATGATAAAGGGACCTTTAAAATTAACAACCTGGCGATCGGTGTTAAGTACCGTTTGATTATCACCGCCTGGCAATATGGTACGTATAAAAAAGATGTAGCACTCACAGTTGAAAAACCAATAGTAGATTTAGGAATGCTCTACCTATCTACAAAATCAAATGATCTGAATGAAATTGTAATCACAGCAGAACGCCCACCGGTGATTGTTCGGAAAGATACCATCGAATTCAATGCTGAATCTTTCAAAACTTTGCCTTCCGCAGTAGTAGAAGATCTGTTAAAAAAATTGCCTGGTGTGCAAATTGCGGCAGATGGTTCCATTCAGGTAAATGGGAAAACGGTGAGTAAAATTCTGGTTGACGGAAAAGAATTCTTCGGTGGCGACCAACAGATTGCTACCAAAAATCTTCCAGCCAACATCATAGATAAAGTTCAGGTGGTGGATGATAAACAGGCTAAAAGGCGCGACCCCGATTTGGCAGCAGCAGACATTCCGCAAGTCATTAACTTAAAACTGAAGAAGGCAATTAAAAAGGGAGCCTTTGGAAAGTTATATGCCGGAGGTGGGATAAAAAACCTCTATCAGACTGGCGGATTAATGAATTTCTTTAGGGATACCACCCAGGTGAGTATGCTGGCCTATGGAAATAACATCAACCAACCTGGTTTTAATCCTAATGATATACAACGGATTGGTGGCTTTAACCGCAGTGGCATAAATTCGATGATGACAACTTCGGGTGGCTATTTCGAATTTAACGGCATCAGTTTTGGCGGAAGTTATAGCGGAGTGCAAACATCTTCGGGTGGTGGGTTCAACTTTAATACCCTAACCAAAAAAGGCATAAAACTAAACACGCAATACTTCTTTGGAAAATCTGACAACCTGCTCGAACGCCTAAGCAATACCAACCAAACCTTAGGCACGGATCGTTTAATTACGAACTCAAACGAAAATACCAGTTCCATAACATTAAAGCATAACATTAGAGGTAAAATTGACTGGCAGATTGATTCGTTAACGCAATTAACTATAGAACCAGCTGTTATTTTAAGTTCCAATAATGCAATAAGCACAGCTTATTCATCAAATAATAATGCAAACGGACAATTGATCAATACCTTGCAGAATCTTAACGATAGGAATTTATCTTCCAATAAATACCAGTTCATCGCCGATTACAGTAAAGACTTTCTGAAAACCGGCAGATCATTTAACCTTGGCGTAGATGCATCTTATAATCCAAACCCTGTACTCACTTATAACAGAAGTAATAGCAGATTCTTTTTAACACCATCAAGTACTGAACTGGATCAGTTGAGAAATAATTCGATAGAAAACTTTGGCACTTATGTCTACAGCAATTTCACCGAACCGATTTCAAAAAAACTTAACTTTAAAATTGATTTAAGCGGAAACATCATCAATAATAAAAACGCCCTTAATACCTTTTTCAGAAATCCGGCCAACCAGTTATACGATATTATTGTACCTAACCTCACCCAGGCAGTGAAGCAAACAGGATTTAAAACAAATACAAATGTTAGCCTTCGCTACAAAATAAGTAAAGACCTGTTTGTGCAACCAGGGTTTATACAAAACTATATTTCTTTAAATAATCGTTTCACTACAGGAAGCGATATCGATCAGCGCTTCAATTTCTTCTGGCCAACGCTAACGGTTAAATACAAAATTTTAACCATTAATTATTCTGCACAGTTTACTGAACCTAATGTAAATTACCTGCAACCAGTAGCCGATAATACCAATGCTTTGTACATTAGAAACGGAAATCCTAATCTCATTCCTGCCCGAACACAAACCCTAAGGTTAAACATGTATAAGTACGATCCTAAAAGCCTGATCAATTATAACTTATATGGCTATGGAAATTTCACCAAAAATGGGATTATCAATACCACAACAATAAATAATGGTGTACAAGTGATTACACCCATTAATGCCAGCGGCATTTACAGTTTCTATGGCGGAGCAAACGGATCTAAAGATTTCAAAATCAATAAAACAACATTAAAAGCAGGACTCGGTTTCTGGATAAATTTTGATCATTCGCCGGTCATTATCAATAATATCAGAAGCAATGCTGATGTTTACTATATCGGGCCGAATGGCAATTTGAGGGTGAACTTTAATGATTTTGTAGAAATTACTCAAACCTATTCGGTTAACTTAAACCGCAGTCGTTATGAGGATAGCTTCTATACCAATCTCAGCTACAATACACATAACAGCACATCGGAACTCATTATCAGATATCCAAAAAAAGTTGTTTTTGAAACCACCTATGCCCTAACAGTAAATGACCAGCAAATTGCAGGTTATAACAACAATATTAAACGGTGGAATGCAGCAGTTACCTACCTGTTTTTAAAGAACGACAGGGCCCAGTTGAAATTTTCTGTAAACGATATCTTGAAAAGTAACGTGCGCAGGGATATTCAGATCACAGAGAACAGAATTATTGATTCACAGACCAATAATTTAGGCCGTTATGGAATGGTAACGCTGACGTATAACATTCAAAACTTCGGACAAAAAGTTGGTGGAAGGCAAACGATGTTTAACTTTTAATCCCCTTACGAAGTCTATAAGGCCATGTGTGCAGCAAGACTTCGTAAGTTTAAAAACGATTTTAGCAGACTATGCTACCAAAGTCAGCTGAACCAGGTACTGGTCTTCACCATCATCAAAAATGACCTCACAATTCCAGCCTGTTTCCGCAGCAATGGTTTTGATGGTTGCTTCATCTACATAAACCCAGTTGAACCAATCGCCTTTTTCGCCTTTATATTCATACTGATAAGACACTTCACCATAATATTGATTCGATGGTTTAGGTAGATCTTCATATAAATAAGCGATATCAGAGGAATCGAAAATCACTTGTCCGCCGGGATTGAGCAGGTCTTTTATTTTTACCAGAAAGTCTTTAAATCCAGATAATGTTCCGGTTAAGCCGATGCCATTCATTAACATCAAAATGGTATCGAACTTCTCCTTATAGGTAAAAATATCCTGAAGCAGCGCTTTTTTCACGCCACGGTCTTTCATAATTTTAACACCGGCTTCCGAAATATCGATGGCCGTAACGTCAATATTAAAGGCCTGCAGAAGTAAAGCATGGCTTCCCACACCAGCGCCAATATCCAGCACTTTCCCTTCGCACATGTGCAAAGCCTGAAGTTCTAAAACCGGCATATCTTCATCATCACGGAAGAAAAATTCTAAAGGCATTTCTTCCGGCTCGCCATAAGAATTATGAAGCCAAAGTGTATCGGCTTCGCCGGTTTCGTAAATATCAGTAAGCGCTTTGCCAAAAACATCCATGATGCAAAGATAGGAAGAAAGAATGAAGAGCAAAGATCAAGGAACAAAGAGCAAAGATGAAGGAGCAAGGAATAAAGACCAAAGTGGAAAGCTTAAAGCGAAAAGACTAAAGCAGAAAGCTTAAAGTCAGACCATAAACAATAATAATTAACAAATCCTTCAAATCAGCTGTAATCAACCAGAATAGCAACGATAGACGACCAACGAACAACGCCAAAATCTGTGTAATCAATCCATCTGTGTAATCAACCCGAAGGAAAAAACGACTAACGATAGACGATCAACGAACAACGCCAAAATCTGTGTAATCAACCCGAAGGAAAAAACGACTAACGAACAACGATAGACGACCAACAAAAAACAATTAACGCTAAATCTCAAACTCCTGATGATACTCTGGTATGGCTACATGCTTAAAACCATGATCCTTTAATCGTGTAGCGAAATTCTGCTGAACCTCATATTCCCCATGAACCAAAAACAATTGTTTGACTTGCGCGGGATCCTGACAAGAAAGAAACATCAATAAATCATCATAATCACCGTGGGCACTCATCGATTTAATCGACTGAATTTCCGCTTTCACATCATATTCATCTTTAAAAATTTCAACTACTTTTTTGCCTGCAATTAGTTGTCCGCCGAGTGAATTCGGTTCACAATAACCCACCATTAAAATGGTGTTTTTAGTGTTGCCAATATTATTACGAATATGGTGCTTCACCCTTCCGGCATCGGCCATACCTGATGCAGAAATAATTACACAAGGCCTTGGGTCTTGATTTAATGCTTTAGATTCTTCAACACTTTCGATAAACCGAAGCCCCTTAAAACCAAAGATATCATGATCTACTTTCAAAATTTCCTTTACCCCATTATTGTAAACCTCCGGATGGCTCTTTAGAATTTCAGTGGCTTTAGAAGACAGCGGACTATCCACATAATATGAAACATTGGGTAGTTTCCCTTTGAGCTCCAAACCATTTAAAGCATAAAGTAATTCTTGCGTTCTGCCAACAGCAAAAGCAGGAATAATCACCTTACCTTTTTTAACTTCGCAAGTATTTTTGATGATTTCCAGCAGCATGTCTTCAATCGGATCCAGGTCTTTATGTAACGAATCGCCATAAGTAGATTCCATTAAGATATAGTCAGCCTGATCAAATTGTTGTGGACTCTTCAACAGCAGATCGCCATATCTACCTACATCACCAGAAAAAGTAATACGTGTAGTTTCTCCATCCTCACTTATGGTTAGGTGAACAGCTGCGCTGCCCAGAATATGACCTGCGTCTGTAAACTTCAGGCGGATATTTTCGTCAATTTCGAAATCTTCTTCATACTCCACAATCTTCATCAGGCTCAATGTCTTCGTCACATCCTCATCAGTGTATAGCGCTTCTTCCATTTCTTCGCCTTCATGCAAATGGCGGTTAGAGAAATCGGCATCCTGCATTTGGATTTTTGCAGAATCAATCATTAAAATTCTTCCTAAATCCATTGTGGCGGCCGTACAGAAAATCTTCCCGTTAAAGCCATCAGCAACTAATTTTGGGAGTAATCCGCAATGATCAATGTGTGCATGAGAAAGAATGAGGTAGGTTACTTTTTTGGCATCGAAACCAAAATAGTCATTTAGTTTATCAGTAACATGCCCCATTCCCTGGAAAAGGCCACAATCTAATAATATTTGGTTGTTATTTTTTAAGGTAATCAGGTGCTTGCTACCTGTAACTGTGCGGGCGGCACCGTGAAAAGCAATCTTCATTTAGATATGGTTAGGAAATACAAAGAAATGAAAATGCCGGAAATATCCGGCATTTAAATCTCTTAACCTTTCACTTCTGAAATTTTATCTTTTACCTTATCGGCAACGCCAGATGCTTTATCAGCTAAACCAGCGAATTTGTCTTTCGAAGCATCTAAAAGATCTGCGAAGAAATCTGATAATTTACCTTTAATATCGTTAGAAGAATCCGAAGATAATGCTAATGCGATGGTTGCACCTAATGCTGCTCCGGCTAATACGCCTACTATAAGTTTTGTCTCTTTTTTCATGGTCTTAGTTATTTATCTAGTTAAACATATTTCACCATAAGGTGTTTTATTTTTTTTATCTTACAAAAACCAATCCACAATGAAACAAATATTTTTTATTGATTTAGATAATACCATATACTTCACTAAACCCAACGAGGAACAGTTGATGAGTGGGTTATATCAGTTCCTGGAGGAACAGGATTTGGGGATTTCCATCGAAGACTTCAAGGCTGCCAAAAGCGAAATGTTGCGCACACCATTCCAAAAAGTTGCTGATAAATACGGCTTCAGGAAAGAGGCGATGGAAAATATCATCGAATACCTAAGTACTCGCGAAGTGACCAAACCACTGAATCCTTCAGCTGATTATCACTTGATAAAAGCGCTAAAAGGGCGGAAATTCATCGTTACTGCAGGCTTTTATAAACAACAAACGTCTAAAGTTAAAATGTTAGGCATAGCCGATGATTTTGAAGAAGTTTGTGTTGTTGACGTCACGGTTTCCAATAAAAAAGAAGTTTTTCAGAAGCTGATTGATCAATACCAGTTAAATAAAGCAGAGATCTTAATCATCGGTGATGATGCAGAATCGGAAATAAAATATGGCCTGGAACTTGGAATAGATACATTTCTATTAGACCCTGAAAACCTGTATCCAAATGCAAAAACAACTTTTAAAGGTACAGATTTGAGTAATTTGCATCAGGCGGCCGGACAGTAAAGGCACAAAAAAATCCCGGTTTTCACCGGGATTTTTAGTTTATCCTCTTCCACCTCTTGATGGTCTTCCACCGCCTTCACCACCACTTCTTTCACTACTTCCTCTCTGTTGTGGCTGTGCAGATTCAGTTCGTCTCTGCTCCTGTCTTTGTTGCATTTGCTCGTTGCGCTGTGACCTCTGTTGTTCCATTTGTTGCGAACGTTGCTGTTGCGCTTGTGCATCGCGTTGCGCTCTTTCCTGTTGTTGAGCCTGTGCCTGCTGCGAACGTTGCTGCTGCATCTGTTCATTACGTTGTGCCCTTTGCTGCTCCATCTGTTGCGAACGCTGCTGTTGCGCTTGTGTATCACGTTGTGCTCTTTCCTGTTGCTGAGCTTGTGCCTGCTGCGAACGTTGTTGCTGCATTTGTTCATTACGCTGTGCCCTTTGTTGCTCCATCTGTTGCGAACGCTGTTGATCAACCTGGCCCCTTTGCTGTTGCGTTTGTACATCGCGCTGCGCACGTTGCTGATCCTGACTCATCCGGTCTTGCTGGCTCCTTTGCTGACGAATCTGCTCTGAACGCTGCTGATCCCCACTTCTGTTTATATTTTCCTGCGCATTTCTTTGATCAATTCCATTGGTGCTTCCGCGACTAATTCTACCGTTTGAATTTCTATCATAAGCCTCGCCTCTGTTATTTGGCTGATTGTTATCTCTGCCTACAACACCATCATTGCCTCTGTTTTGCTGACCATTGCGGTTGTCATTTCTGGATCCAAAACGATTATCATTGTTCCCGCGCTGCTCATTGTTGTTACCTCTTTGCTCACGGTTTACATTGTTATCGTTTCTTCCGCCCCGGCCAATACCAGCATTCCCTTGTTCAAATTTTCTTGGTGCCGCACTGCGATTGTTTACAGCAGCATTACGTTCAGGCCTTGGTCTGTAAATCGATACTTCCCTACCGCCAATTCTACTGGCTCCAGGTCTGCTGCTCTGATCAAAACGATATACCGTCACATTACGGTTAGTTGCCCTTCTGATATCTTCCATCCTTGGGCCACCATAATAACTTCTTCTGTTATAAACATAAGTATTGTTAATGATGGTTGTATTACGGATATAAACATTGTTTCTACCATAATCATATCTCGGAAAAGTATTGATATAAATATTATGCTGCGGAATAAAGTTCCAGCAAAATTCTGGTACCGAATAACGGCGTCCAAAACTTAAATTGATATTAATGCTTGGCGCCATTGGTGCCCAGCCATAGTAACCATCTCCACTTCTCCAATCTACCCACGCCGGCCCCCAGTTGGTATCCGGCAACCAGATCCATTGGCGGTAGCTGTTAATCACCCAACGGCCGTAGTGGAAAGGTGCCCAGCCCCAATCATAATTGGAAACCCAGGTATTGCCATATTCGGTCATTGCCCAACGTCCGTTTGTATAATAAGGCCGAAATTCATTTTGATCTACATCCGGACGCCACACGTAACCGTATTGCGGATCCTGAATCCAGGTACCATAAGGTGTAAGTTCATCATAAAATGTTTGCAATGAAACGTTGCCAGTGCTGTAACCATCATCCTGGTAATCGTTTTGATAGTCTTGTGCCCTGACTAAGGTGGTGGTTCCGGCGAGGAGCGCAAAAAGCCCCAGCACAATCGCCGATTTTTTCAGTGTTTTCATTTGTGTGTTTATTTAATAACCTAATTTGTGTGTATCAATTAGAGAACCAAAAATGTTTAAGGTTTAATATGCTTGCATAGTTTTTTAGTTTTCCTTAAAATATGGCTTCCACGGGCATATTTAACTCTTATATAACGATTTAAGTTGAAAGCAATTGTGCAGAAAAGCAGTCATCTTAAAATAAAATTTGCTACACCTTTACAGACTAAAAAGATTATACCGTAAGTCGACCGAATTTTAAAACTTAAATCCTATTTATTGTAAGTATTTTTGCATCATGCAAAACGGCACCTTATATCTTATTCCTGTTCCTCTGGCAGAAGAGGCAGCACATAAAACCTATACTCCCTACCTGGTTGATACCATTAACCAGATTGATACTTATATTGTAGAAAATAGCAAAACAGCCCGTCGCTTTTTAAAAGAAGCTGGCTTAAAAACCGCACAAAAAGATTTAATTGTTCACGATTATGGAAAACATAACCGTACCGATTTAAGTCAGTTTTTTGTAGAGCTTGCCGCCGGAAAAGATGTGGGTTTGATGAGTGAAGCAGGATGCCCGGGTATCGCAGATCCAGGTGCAGATATTGTGGCAGAAGCCCACAAACGTGGGATTAAAGTGGTACCGTTGGTTGGCCCAAGTTCAATTTTACTGGCTTTGATGGCATCTGGTTTTAACGGCCAAAGTTTTGCTTTCTGGGGTTATTTACCTATTGATAAAGAGCAACGCACGAAACGCATTAAAGATTTAGATCTATCAGCGAGTCGCTATAAACAAACCCAAATTTTCATTGAAACTCCTTTTCGTAACAACCAGCTTTTTGAAGAGGTGCTGAAAAGCTGCAAACCAAATACCCAGATTTGTGTAGCCAGCAATCTAACCGGCGAAGATGAATACATCAAAACACAAAGCGTTTACAACTGGCGAAAAGAAGAAATAGACCTTCATAAAAAACCAACGATATTTTTATTGTATTGATATATTAATGCCATCGGCTGAAGCCAGATGGCCATGAATAAATAGCGATTGCTTTTTGCAGGGTGCTTATATTCTTTTAATGCCATCGACTGAAGCCAGATGGCTATGGATTAGTAGCGATCGGTTTTTGCAGGTGCTTAGATTCTTTTTAATGCCATCGGCTGAAGCCAGATGGCCATGAATAAATAGCGATCGGTTTTTGCAGGGGGCTTACATTCTTTTTAATGCCATTGGCTAAAACCGGATGGCTATGGATTAATAGCGATCGGTTTGTGTAGGGTATTTAGATTCTTTTTAATGCCATCGGCTGAAGCAGGATGGCAATGAATAAATAGCGATTGCTTTTTGAAGGGTGCTTACATTTTACTTATGCCGTTGGCTGAAGCAGGATGGTAATGAATGATTGAGCAATTAATAATCATTCAAATTTTCTTCACAATTTTTGGTGGAAAACTTGATTTCAAAAAAGCTTGAATCCCGCAAATCCTGATTAGCTTTGCTCCCTCGAAATTGAAAAAAAAATATGTTAGCTCATCATAAAATAATTGCTGCAGAATTAAAAATTGCAGAAAAACAGGTTACTGCCACCGTAAGCCTATTAGATGAAGGTGCAACAGTGCCCTTTATCTCCCGTTACCGTAAAGAATTAACAGGCAGTTTAGATGAAGTTGAAGTGGCTTCCATCCGCGATAGGGTTTTGCAATTACGTGACTTGGATAAACGTAGAGAAGCGATCTTGAAATCGATGTCAGACCTGGGCAAATTAACTCCTGATTTGGAAAAACAAATCAACGACGCAGCAACCATTTCACTTTTAGAAGACATCTATCTTCCATACAAGCCGAAACGCAAAACCCGCGCCTCTGTAGCTAGAGAAAAAGGCTTAGAACCTTTGGCATTGCAAATTTTCGATCAGAAAAATTTCGATCTGGATGCTGAAGCAGCGAAACTTATAAATGCAGAAAAAGGTGTTAATACTCTCGACGAGGCATTGGCAGGCGCAAGAGATATCATTGCAGAAATGATATCAGAAAACGCTGAAGTAAGAACAAAAATGCGTACTTATTTCCAGGAGAAAGCAGTATTCAAAGCAGAAGTAATTAAAGGAAAAGAAGAGGCTGGTATTAAATACAAAGATTATTTTGAATGGAGTGAGCCTGTTAAAACAGCGGCTTCGCATCGGGTTCTGGCGATGCGCCGAGGGGAGAAAGAGTTGGTTTTAAGGTTAGACGCTTTACCTCCCGCTGAAGATGCGGTTGCCCTTCTCGAAAATCAATTTATTACCGCGAAAAATGCAGCGGCAAAACAGGTTCAGCAAGCGTTGGAAGACGGTTACAAACGGTTATTGGAGCCCGCAATGGAAACCGAACTTCGGGTACTTACCAAACAAAAAGCAGACGAAGAGGCCATTAAGGTTTTTGCAGAAAATGCCCGTCAGCTGTTATTGGCAGCCCCAATGGGACAAAAGAATGTGTTAGCCATCGATCCGGGTTTCCGCACGGGTTGTAAGGTAGTTTGCCTGGATAAACAAGGGCAGTTGTTGGAAAACACGGCCATTTACCCACACACCGGACAAGGAAATGTAAAAAATGCAGCTACCACCATTCAACAACTTTGCGAAAAACATCAGGTAGAAGCCATTGCCATTGGCAACGGAACTGCGGGCAGGGAAACCGAATCTTTTATCCGCGGCTTAAACTTACCAAATGTTACTATAGTGATGGTGAACGAAAGTGGTGCATCCATTTATTCGGCATCTGAAGTAGCAAGAGCAGAGTTCCCTACTCAGGATATTACCGTTCGTGGCGCAGTTTCTATCGGTCGCCGTTTGATGGACCCACTGGCAGAACTCGTAAAAATTGATCCAAAATCTATCGGTGTCGGTCAATATCAACACGATGTAGATCAGAATAAATTGCAGGCAAGCTTAGATGACACCGTAATTAGTGCGGTAAATGCCGTTGGTGTTGAATTAAATACAGCATCTAAAGAGATTTTAGCTTATGTTTCCGGCCTCGGACCAACACTTGCACAAAACATTGTAGATTACAGAAATACCAATGGTGCCTTCAAAAACAGGGCGAGCCTAAAAAAAGTACCTCGTTTAGGCGATAAAGCCTTTGAACAAGCTGCTGGCTTCCTGCGTATTCGCAATGCGGAAAATGTATTGGATATGAGTGGTGTACACCCCGAACGTTATGCTGTGGTAGACCGCATGGCAAAAGATCTTGGTACAACGGTTACAGCTTTGATGAAAGATCCTCAATTACAAAAGCAAATTAAGCCGCAGCAATATGTAACGGATGAAATCGGCTTGCCAACTTTAAATGATATCCTGAAAGAACTGGCCAAACCTGGTCGCGATCCGCGTGAGCAATTCGAAGCTTTTAGTTTTACAGATGGCGTAAATGAGATTTCAGATCTAAGAATCGGCATGAAACTTCCTGGAATTGTAACCAACATTACCAATTTTGGTGCCTTTGTAGATATCGGCGTTCACCAGGATGGGTTGGTTCACACCAGTCAGCTGGCAAACCGTTTTGTAGCCAATGCAAATGATGTGGTGAAAGTTCATCAGAAAGTAGAAGTTACGGTAATGGAAGTAGATGCAGCCCGAAAAAGGATCTCACTATCAATGAAAACGGAAAGTAGTCCAAAGCCGGAAAGAGCAAAGAATAAAGAGCAAGGAGCAAAGATTAAGGAACAAGGGGCAAGGAATAAAGAGCAAAGCGCAAAAAGTTATTCATCTAAACCTCAGCAACAACCTAAAAAAGACGCAGACGGGGATTTGCAAGAGAAGTTAGCGAAACTTAAAGGGATGTTTAAATAGTTTTCAAACCACCTAAGACTTCTTAGTTGTCCTAAGGTGTCTTAGGTGGTAAAATTTAGAGCCCCGCAAATTTATCCTTGTATTCCAGCCTTGTTTTTGGCAAACTTTCAGGGTAGTTATTCTGAATAAAGGTGATCATTGCTTCCCTTACATTACAGCGTAAATCAAACGCCCTGGAAGAATTCGAGGCACTCATCAGAAACCTGATTTCGATAGAACCATCTTTATTGGTATCAGTTACCTGAACCACGTTTACCCTTTTATCCCACAGGGGATTAGTGGTTAATAAACGGGTAAGTTCCTGACGAAGCGGCTCTATAGGAATGGTATAATCCATATAGAGGAAAACCGTGCCAAGCAAATCTGCTGATACCCGTGTCCAGTTTTGAAAGGGTTTTTCAATAAAATAGGTTATGGGCAAAATCAGCCTTCGCTGATCCCAGATGCTCACCACAACGTAAGTTAAGGTAATCTCCTCTACCCTTCCCCATTCACCTTCCACGATCAGCACATCATCAATTCTGATGGGTTGAGTAAACGCAATTTGAAAACCGGCCAATAGGTTCCCTAAAGATTTTTGAGCCGCAAAACCAATGATAATCCCACCAATTCCCACACCGGTTAACAAACCCGCACCAATTTTACGCATGCTTTCGAAGCTTAACAAAATAATTGCCGCAGTAACCACAACGATTAGCGAAACAATAAACTTGCGCACAAACTGAAGTTGCGTCCGAATTTTCCTCTCCTTTAAATTATTTTCTTTATTGAGGTCATATTTAAGGAAGAAAAAATCTTCGAGTACATTAATCAACCGAATTAAAATTAATGAAAATGTGACGGTAAGCGCAATTTCTAATGCCTTTTCTATCGGAATCCTAACTTTAAGCGGCATAGCCATTAGATCGAGCGAAAAGTTAAGCAATAACAAGGGAATGAATACACCTACAGGTTTTCTAAGGTGTTTAGTGGTAGATTTAATCAAGATGGAATCCCACCATCGGGAAAGCAAGATGAAGGTTTTGCTTAAAATAAACTTGATGATGATCCCCAACAAAATGGCGACACAAGCTATAATGATATTTTTTAAAAATAAAGGAATTGGATAACCAAAAAAATGGTCGAGATACTGCATAAGAAATTTGTTGGTTAAATGCCTGAAGTTACTCTTCTATCTAACAACAAAATTTATTGATTGTTTGAAACCGTTATTCACGAATCAGTCACCGGATAAATATAACAAACGTATTATTATTCATCCGATGACTAATCCCCTCCTATTCATTTTAAATCTGTGCTACAAAGTCTCTGATTGCTGCTCCAGGGTGATCAGTTTTCATGAAATTTTCACCGATTAAGAAACCATCGAAGCCAGCCTGCTTTAATTCTTTAATAATTTTCGGATCGCTAATCGCACTTTCCGAAATTTTCAGAAATTCATCTGGAATTTTGTTCACTAAATCAAAAGAGGTTTGAATGTTAACCGTAAAATCTGCCAGGTTTCTGTTATTAACGCCTATAGCATCTACATTCGGACAAATACTTCGCTCTAATTCTTCCAGATTATGAACTTCCAGTAATACATTTAAGCCCAAATTCTGGGCAAATTTTCCAAAATCGATAATCTGTTGGGGTGTCAGGATTGCTGCAATGAGCAAAATAATATCTGCGCCCCAGGCTTTTGCCTCCAGAATCTGATACTCATCAATCATGAAATCCTTACGTAAGATCGGAATTTCATTCGCGGCTCTGGCTGCCAACAAATCATCGGTTTTACCACCGAAAAAATCAACATCAGTTAACACGGAAAGCGCAGATGCACCTGCCTGGTTATATGCCTGGGTAACTTCAGCAACATCGGCAATCCCGTTGATCAAACCCTTCGAAGGAGAACGACGCTTAAATTCTGCAATGATTCCGGTACGGTCTTCCCCCTGCAAAAATGCTTTAAAAGAATGGGGAATACGGTTAAAATGGACTGATTTTTCCAAATCCTGAACCGTAATCAAACGTTTCGCATCAGCAATTTCTTCTTTTTTCCTCAGTACGATTTTATCTAAAATAGTCATTTTGTAAATACTTTAAGATGTTAACCAATTTTCCATCATTTGTTTACCGTGTTCAGTCAACACACTTTCCGGATGAAACTGTACGCCACGAACATCAAGCGTCTCATGCCTTAACGCCATAATTTCGCTTTTATGATCTCTGGCAGTAATCTTTAAACAAGAAGGGAAATTTTCTTTACTCACCACCCAACTGTGGTAACGGCCAACATTGATGGTTTGCGGACATTCCCAAAATAAAGGTTCGTCGCCATCTACTACGGTAACAGGCGTAGCGATGCCATGCATTGGTCGCCCTAAATTTAACAATGTACCCCCAAAAGCTTCTGCTATGGCCTGTTGGCCCAAACAAACGCCGAAAATACTTTTTGTTGGCGCATAGGTTTTAATTACATCAAGCAATAATCCCGCTTCTTCCGGAATCCCCGGGCCTGGAGAAAGTAAAATTTTATCATATTGTGCCACATCCGCCAGCTCAAATTTATCATTTCGCCATACCACAGCGTCGTACCCTACCTCATTAATCAGATGAACCAGGTTGTAAGTGAAACTATCATAGTTATCAATTACCAAAACCGTTTTTTTATCTTTATTTTCCATTTAATTTTCTCTGACTCCAAACTTTATACGCCTTACTCCAAACTAGATTCCCTCTGCCATTGCAACTGCTTTACGCAAAGCCGCAATTTTATTATTCACTTCCTGCATCTCCATTTCCGGTACAGAATCTGCTACAATACCTGCACCTGCACGGTAATGCAATTCATTGTTTTTACTCATAAAGGTTCTGATCATAATGGCATGGTTAAAATCTTCATTAAAGCCCATAAAACCTATTGCTCCGGCATAAAAATTCCGTCCTAATTTTTCATTTTCATCGATCAATTGCATGGCCTTATACTTCGGTGCACCACTTAAGGTTCCGGCTGGATAAGTATCTGCAACCACTTTAAATGCGCTTACGTTTTCTTGCAAATGACCGGTAACCTTACTCACCAGGTGGATAAGGTGAGAATAATATTGAACTTCCTTGAAAGATTTCACTTCTACCCGATTGCAATGTCTGCTTAAATCATTTCGGGCCAAATCAACCAACATGACATGCTCTGCACTTTCTTTTGGGTCTTGCTCCAGTTTTTTGGCTTGTGCAGCATCTTCGATATCGTTTCCTGTTCGCTTGAAAGTACCGGCAATCGGGAAGATATTGGCTGAATTATTTTCAATGGTGATTTGTGCCTCTGGCGATGAACCAAATAGTTTGAAATCGCCATAATCGAAATAGAAGAGGTAAGGAGAAGGATTTATAGAACGTAAACAACGGTAAACATTAAATTCATCACCAGAAAAAGACTGTTTAAATGCCCTTGAAGGAACAATCTGAAATACATCTCCCCGGTAAATATGTTTTTGAAGCTTTTCTACCAGATCCATAAAACCCTGATCGGTTAAGTTTGAACTTTCTTCTCCGCGAAGTTGAAATTTATATTCAGGATAATTTTTATTCTGAATCAGGTATTCCATTTTCTCTAATCCACCTTCTTCTTCTCCTTCGAATGTGTTTTTAAAGAGGGTAATTTCGTTTTTAAAATGATCAATTGCGATCAGATACCGATACAAATGATATTGCATTTCAGGGATTTCTTCGCCCTCCGGAGTTTCGGAAACAAATTTAATATCCTCGAAATGCTGCACGGCATTCCAGGTAAAATAACCAAATAAACCACTCGAAATAAACTTGATTTCCGGAAACGCAGTTTCTTTGAATTTGCCCTTAAAATCTGCTATTTCATCAATTAAGTTTTCACTTTCTTTAATTTCAACCGTTCCATCAGGAAAATAAGTTTCCAGCCTGGATCCTTTCAAAATAATTCCGGCAACCGGATCGGCACATACAAAACTCATTGAATTCTCGCGACTATGGTAATCTGAACTCTCCAGCAGAATACTATTTGGATAGACATCGCGTAAGCGCAAATAAATGCTTACAGGCGTTGTTGTATCTGCGAGCATCTTTTTGTAGGTGGTATTAATTTTATACATGATAAAGGTAAATGGTATAAGGTGTAAGGCTTATGGTTTGCATGCTATTATTTTTTTAAACAATAAAAAGCCCGGCGTGTGGTTCTACGCCGGGCTTTAATGGTTCTTTTAAGGTTTAGGTTGATAAACTATATTTTTCTCATACGCAGCCAGCGCAATCCGTTTTCGAATTACTTTGCCAAAGCCATGTATGTATATTGCTGATCATGAGCAGCAAAAATATAAATAAATTTGAAAAAAGGAAATTTTTAAGAGAATAAGTTGAAATTAGATTTAACCGCAAAGGGCGGAAAGAAGAAAACGCAAAGAACACCAAGCTGGAGTTTTAAGATTTATTTTACATAAACCGAAGCTTAAACTTTCATATTTAACCGCAAAGAGCAGAAAGAAAAAAGCGCAAAGGGCAGAAAGCTGAGGTTTTAAAATTTTACTTCATATTCTAAACGAAGCCTTTATGCGCCGTAGTTATACCTTTGTTTCTTTGCTAAAACATTGCATTCTTTGCGGTTAATAAACCTATAACCTCTATAGTTAACCTTTGTCTCTTTGCGAAAAACTTTGCGTTCTTTGCGGTTGATAAACCTATAACCTCTATGGTTAACTTTTGTTTCTTTGCGAAAAACTTTGAGTTCTTTGCGGTTAATAAAACTAAAATCTCTCTAATTAACCTTTATATTCTTTGCGGTTAAACTAATTAAGAAACCCCGAAAAAAGTTCTTCCTGGTACGGCTCTGGTCATCATCCAGATAGATACAATAATTATAACCAGTGCAAGGCCAAAGAAAATAGCTATAATACGATGTTTTGCAACTGCTTCCGCTAATTTTTTAGATTTTGCATTACCAATTGTAATCAGGATGATCGCAATGAGCATCATAGAGGTATGCTCCGCTTTGAAATACCTTCCTACCGCCTCACTCATAGGTAATTTGGTTAAAGGGCTCAAAAAGAAAAGCACCAAACCCATTAAAAACTGGATGTGCGCACTAATCAATGTAAATACATTTAGCTTACGGTTACCTTCTGTGTAAGATTTTTTACCCAGCCAGCCAGATAAAGCATTGATCACAGCAATAACCAATAAAATTAATACGATGTAGCGCCATCCAGAGTGCGCAGATTTTAAGATACTATACATTTTTATAAAATATGTTTCCTCAAAAATAGGCATTAATTGTAAAAAATAGGATATTCAACAGAACGATCGCTAATTTATATTAGTTTTAAACAAAATAAACCCCTAAACTTATTATGAAGAAAATTTTACTCGCCATTGCGCTGGTATTTTCTACTACATTGATGTTTGCACAGCAAACCACCTTTCCAGTTAATGGTTCATACGATACCAGACCCGGAATGTTTGCTTTTACCAACGCCACAATTGTAGTAAACGCCAACCAAACCCTTAACAATGCTACACTTTTAATTAAAGGCCAAACCATTCAGGCTGTTGGAGCCGGATTATCCGTACCAAAAGGTTATGTGATTGTAGATTTAAAAGGCAAATTCATTTATCCATCGTTAGTTGATGCCTTTTCAAATTATGGCATTACCGAAGCACCTGCAACGGCACGTGGCTTTGGCGGACAAAGACAATCGATCTTCGTCTCGACAAAGAAAGGTGCTTACGGCTGGAATGAGGCCATCAGACCAGAAACATATGTAAAAAATATCTTCACAGCTGATAGCAAAAAAGCAGATGAATTACGGAAAGTTGGTTTCGGAAGCGTAAATGTTGTTAACCGTGACGGGATTGCGCGAGGCGTATCTGCTGCAGTAGCCCTGAATGAGGATACAGATAATAACTTAATTTTAAAGGATCAAACCGCGGCAAATTATTCTTTTAACAAAGGGTCATCGTCCAATGATTATCCAACATCTTTAATGGGCGCTATTGCTTTATTACGCCAGACCTATTTTGATTCTCAATGGTACAGCAAACAAAAAGAGGAGTACAATATTTCTCTGGAAGAATTTGCAAAGCAGCAGACCATCCCACAAATATTTGAGGTTGATGGCTGGCAGAATGTATTACGTGCCGATAAGATTGGCAAAGAATTTGGCAAAAAATTTGTCATTAAATCTGGCGGTGATGAATATCAACGCATTAACGAGGTGAAAGCCACCGGTGCAAGTTTGATTATCCCACTGGCTTTTCCAAAAGCTTATGATGTAGAAGATCCTGCGGAAGCAAGAAATGTAACCCTAACGCAAATGAAGGGTTGGGAACTGGCTCCAACAAATCCGGCTGTGTTAGAAAAAGCAGGTATAAAATTTGCTTTAACAGCTTTTGGCTTGGAAAACAGCCGTGATTTCTGGACAAACATTCGCACTGCAATTGAAAATGGCTTAACTGAAAAACAAGCACTTCAAGCCGTAACTGCTATTCCAGCAGAACTCCTGGGCATTAGTGATAAAGTAGGCTCGCTTGAAAAAGGCAAAGTGGCTAACTTCTTAATTTCTTCTGATAATTTATTTAAGAACGGCAATATTATTTTCGAAAACTGGGTTCAGGGCAAACGCTTCATTGTTAACAAAATGGATGTGAGTGATGTTCGCGGAACTTATAACTTAAATGTGGATGGCGCCGGTGCGTTAACCTTAAAAATCACCGGAACAGGTGGCGGCTCTACCGCTGCGATTGAAAGAACGGGTGTAGATAGTATTAAAACTACGGCAACTTTCACCAGAAACGGGGATTGGGTAAGTATCAATTTCAACTTAAAGAAAAATCCGAAAGGCGACATTCGTTTAAGTGGTTATATCACTTCTGCAAATCCAATCACCATTAAAGGTGAAGCTGCTTTAGCTGATGGCACAACCGGAAGGTTTACGGCTACTTACAAAGAAGTAGCGAAAGAAACGCCTAAAAAAGATGAACCTAAACCAAGCCTGGCAAATGGTCCGGTAATTTTTCCATTTACCGCTTTTGGTGCTAGCGAACTGCCAAAACAAGAAACTGTTTTAATTAAAAATGGTACCGTTTGGACAAACGAGAAAGATGGCGTTTTACAAAATGCTGATGTACTTTTAGAAAACGGAAAAATCAAAGCTGTTGGAAAAAACCTTTCGGCAGGAGGCGCCAGAGTAATCGACGCGACTGGCAAACATATCACTGCTGGTATTATTGACGAGCATTCGCACATTGCGGGCAGCGGCGGGATCAACGAAGGCGCACAATCTGTTTCCGCAGAAGTTCGCATTGCCGATATCATTAACTCTGAAGACGTAAATATTTATCGCCAGCTGGCTGGTGGCGTTACCACTTCACATATTCTACATGGCTCAGCCAATCCGGTTGGTGGTCAATCGCAACTAATCAAATTACGCTGGGGTAAATCACCTGAAGAATTAAAATATGCAGGCGCTGATGGTTTTATCAAGTTTGCTTTGGGAGAAAACGTAAAACAAAGTAATTTTGGTACTGGCGCCCGTTTTCCGGTAACACGGATGGGAGTTGAGCAAACTTTCGTTGATGAATTTACCCGTGCTAAAGAATATGCAAAAGCCATTTCAGTTAAAGGAAACAATGTTCGCAGAAACCTGGAACTGGATGCAATTGTAGAGATTTTGAATAACAAACGGTTTATTACCTGTCACTCTTATGTGCAAAGCGAAATCAATATGTTAATTCAGGTTGCCGATAGTCTGGGTTTCAAAATCAACACCTTTACCCACATTTTAGAAGGTTATAAAGTGGCCGATAAAATGAAAGCACACGGCATTGCGGGCTCTACCTTTTCAGATTGGTGGGCTTATAAAAATGAGGTGGCAGAAGCGATTCCCTACAACGGAAAAATTATGCACAACGTTGGTGTAACTACTGCTTTCAATTCGGATGATGCGGAAATGGCCCGTCACTTAAATCAGGAAGCTGGAAAATCAGTTTTATATGGTAACGTTCCGGAAGAAGATGCATTAAAATTTGTGACGTTAAACCCTGCAAAAATGCTTCATATTGATGATAAAGTAGGCAGTTTAAAAGCAGGTAAAGATGCCGATGTGGTAATCTGGACGGCCAATCCACTTTCTATTTATGCCAAAGCAGAAAAAACCTTCGTAGATGGAATTGCTTACTGGGATATTGACAAAGATGCGCAGCTCATGAAGTCTCAACAAACTGAAAAAGCACGTCTGATCCAGAAAATGCTGGAAAGCAAAAGTAAAGGCGGAAAAATGCAGCGCCCAATGGGAGATGCCCCTCGCCTTTATAACTGCGAAACTTTAGAAAATTATTCAGCAGAATTAACCGAAAAAGAACATGCACACTAACATGAAAACCTATTTAATGAGTCTGGCTTTTTCGGCAACAAGCCTGATGTGTGTTGCGCAAGCAAACATTTCGCCAGCTAAAAAACAAAATAAAACCATTGCCATTACGGGTGCAACCGTGCATGTGGGCAATGGGACGATCATCGAAAACGGAACCATCCTTTTTGGCAACGGAAAAATCATTTCGGTTACCGCGAACGGACAAGTGCCACAGGATGATGTGGTAAGAATTTCGGCAACGGGTAAACATATTTATCCTGGTTTTATTGCTGCTACTACCAACTTAGGGTTAGCAGAAACAGAATCTATCAAAGCAACTTTGGACTTTCAGGAGATTGGCGACTACAATTCGCACATCCGTTCTATTGTTGCTTACAATACCGATTCGAAAGTACCGGCAACTTTACGCAGCAATGGTGTTTTGATGGCGCAACCAACACCTCAGGGCGGGGTGGTTTCCGGTAGTTCTTCGGTGGTGCAGTTAGATGCCTGGAACTGGGAAGATGCAGCTGTAAAAACTGATGATGCCATGCACATGACCTGGCCGGTTACACCACGCTTCAGGGGTGGATTTGGTGGCTTCGGCAGACCTCAGATGTCGCCGGAAGCATTAGCAGAAAGAACAGCAAGTGCAATCAATCAGTTAACATCCTTTTTCGCTGAGGCGAAGGCTTATTCAGAAATGGGTAAACCGGAGGTGATCAATACCCGTTTCGAAGCCATGAAGAGGGTTTTTACTGGCGATGAAAAATTGTTTATTACGGCTGATAGTCAGAAGGATATTGTAGCAGCGGTGAATTTCGCAAAGAAATTTGGCATCACTCCTGTAATCACCGGCGCTGATGAAGCTTATCTGATCATCGATTTCTTAAAAGAAAATAACATTAGTCTGGTGGTAAAACAGCCACATGCTTTACCTAATAATAATGATGATGATGTGAACATGCCTTATAAAAACGCAGCAGTTTTAGCCAACGCGGGCTTAACCGTAGCATTAAGTATTGATGGTTACTGGCAACAGCGCAACCTGCCTTTTATGGCAGGAACGGTTACTGCCTGGGGATTAGACAAAGAAAAAGCATTATCGACAATCACCTTGAACGCTGCGAAAGTAATGGGGGTTGACCAAATAACGGGAAGCATTGAAACAGGTAAAGACGCTACATTCTTTATTTCCGCTGGCGATGCTTTGGATATGAGAACAAACAAGGTAGAACAAGCTTTTATTCAGGGCAGAGATATTAACCTGGATAATTTGCACAAACAATTGGATAAGAAGTTTAGCGATAAGTATACTGCTGAGAAGAAGTAACTAGACATAACCTTACATAAACGGCCAATATTGAGTTATTGGCCGTTTTGTTATTCCCCTATCGGTCGGTGTCTCACTGACCGAACAAGAAAATCGCTTCCTTTAGGTTTCGGTTGGTGGGACACCAAACGAAAAAGATTAACCGTATATTGCCTTTATCATCCCTAAACTTAAAAAATAATTCTATGAATTTATTTCACACAAGATAGGGATAGATGGATTATAATTATCCATATTTTTATACAGACACTATCTGCTATTACCCTATCGGTTGGTGTCTCACCAACCGAAATATTTACCTAAAATATCCTATATTGCTTTTATTGTCCCTGCAATCTAAAAACAATATTCATGAGTATATTTCACAAAAGACAGGGACAAATGGATTATAATTATCCATATTTCTACACAGACACGATATGCCATTTTGATTACTTATTGGCAGATGATCATTTTAAGATGATTGTCATTAATTCTCTTCAGTACCTAACTCAACAGAAATTAGTAGAGATTTATGGCTATGTTCTTATGCCTAATCATATTCATCTCATCTGGAATATGTTAAAGCTAAATGGAAAAGAAAGTCCTGCAGCTAGTTTTACAAAGTTTACTGCCCATCAGTTTAGACAACATTTAATAACTCATTCTCCAAATCTACTTGAGAAATATAGATCAATAAAACAAGATCGTAGCTATCAATTTTGGAAGCGAGATCCTTTGGCCATCCCTTTAAGTACGGAAAGTATACTTATTCAGAAGTTAGATTATGTACATGAAAACCCAACCAAGGAGAAATGGAATCTATGCAAATCTGCCGAGGATTATATTTGGAGTAGTGCTGGTTTTTATGAAACCGGGATAGATCATTTTAAAATACTTACTCACTTTAGAGATTAATTTAGGTTAGGCATTACGTTATTCGGTTTCGGTTGGTGAGACACCAACCGATAGAATCTCGAATGTACAGTAGCGAATACAACACCGGCAGTTGCTTGAATAAAGATTGCAGTTGATTACTTACACTTGGCAGTAGACTACAACAACATTGCAGTACCCTATTTACACTTTGCAGTAGCTTCCTGCAACTTAGCAGTACACTAAAAACATTGCAGTAGCCTATTTATACTTCGCAGTAGCTTCCTGTAACTTGGCAGTAGACTACAACAACATTGCAGTAGCCCATTTACACTTCGCAGTAGCATACCTCAATATTGCAGTAGCTTAATTTAACATCGCAATAGACTCAAACAATAACGCAGAGGCTTAATTACAGTTCGCTATACTTAGATCTAAATACCCCTGTAGCCTAAAACAACAATAACACTTACTAAAATCAATACACACCAAAGCCATCACCATTAATTGAGAAATTTTAATTTAACATCAACCCTAATTTCGAACCATTTCTAAACCATTTGATAACATAAAATCCAAATCAACTTAACACAACAATAACACCTTTGCGGTCAGATAACAAATCAAAAACTGATCATGATTAAAAATTTACTTATTGCAGTTGTGCTGCTGTTATGCATTGCGAAAAACTCAGCAATTGCACAAACTACACAGGCATCCATATCCGGTATAGTGACGGATGATCAAAAGAAACCCATTCCAGGCGTTTCCATTCAAATTAAAAACAACTCTACTGGCTTTACCACCAGAACATCAACCAATGCCCAGGGAGAATATACTTTTAAGGAGTTGCCTTTAGGCGGGCCGTATACGGTTAAAGCAGTATATGTTGGATTTGGCGAACAAAACAGAAATGGGTATATGTTGAACCTTGGCGATGTAGTAAAAGTAAATATCGCCATGCAAGAGGCTTCGCAAAATCTGGAAGCCGTTCAGGTAGTCGCATCAGGTTTAAGAAACAAAGTTCAAAATTTCGGTGCTTCGACAGAGATTTCAGCGAAAACGATGAATCAATTACCAGTTAATGGACGTAATTTCTCCAACTTAATGGATTTATCTCCATTAAGCAGAGGTGGAAACATATCAGGCCAGTTAGGTTCATCAACTAATTATACCATTGATGGGATGAACGCTAAAAACCCAACTTCTGCAGGCGCTACAACCAGTCGCAGTGGTGCACCATATTCAATTTCAATTGAGGCTGTTCGTGAGTTTAAAGTCGTAACCAATCAATACGATGTAACCTTGGGCAGAGCAGGTGGTGGTACGGTAACTGCCGTAACAAAATCGGGAACAAATACCCTTAGTGGAAGTGCTTTCGGTTATGGAAGAGCGGACTGGTTATCATCCCGTTATGATATCAGAGGTGTAAAGCGTGATAACGATTTCTCAACTTATCAATACGGTTTTACTTTAGGCGGTCCGATAATTAAAGATAAATTACACTATTTTGTAGGTTGGGATCATCAAAGAGACGCTCGTCCCTTAATTATTGCAGATGTAAATGGTCCTGAAGATGAAGCCAGATTCAGAATTACCAATAGCACTTTAGAAAGATTTCTCGGTGTAGCACGTTCGAAATATGGTGTTGCGAATACCGATCAGTACGGAACTTTTGATAAAAAACGTGGATCTGATGCTGCTTTTGCACGTTTAGATTGGCAAATCAATGAAAAAAATTTATTAACCATCCGTGACAACTACACTAATGATAGAAATCCATTAGGCTTAGCAGACAATACAGCGATTACTTTTTTCGAAAGTTATGGTACTGATAAAAACGTTGATAATAGTTTACTAGCAACTTTACGTTCAACAATCAATAGTAAAGTAACAAATGAGTTAAAAGTTCAGCATTTATATACTTACCAGGCAAGTACTCAAAATAGTGAATTAAATGGAGCTATTCCTAGAGCACAAGTGTATAACGTGCCGTCAACACTCTCCACTGGTGCAAGCGTTGGAACCGATATCCAAATTGGCGGACACCGTTTCGGACAGGAGGGCTTTACCAACAATGTGCTTCAATTAGTAGATAACTTTTATTATAATACAGACAAAATCAAATACACCTTTGGAGTAGATGTAATGTACACACATGCTAAATCTCTTTATGGAAGTGAAGTGAATGGTCGCTTTGAGTACAGAAATTCAGGTGCTATTTCCTCATTGGAAAATTTCGAAAATCTGATTCCAAACAGATACTATCGCGAAGTGCCCTTAGTTGCTGATCCAACTGTAAAAGCAGGAATTTGGAACACTGCTTTATATGGTCAAATGCAAACTACCTTAGCTAAAGGATTAGAATTTGTTGGAGGTTTACGTGTAGATTACAGCTCTTATCCAAAATCGCCATTAAACCAACAACTTTTTGATGCTATTGGAATCAGAACTGACCATACATTAAAGCAATTTCTGGTTCAGCCAAGAATCCAATTCAATTGGGATATTAATGAAAACAGAACTGATTTCGTACGTTTTGGCGCGGGTATCTTTGGATCAGATATTAATAACTACATGACCATTAACAACCTTACTTTCGATGGTAAACACTTTGCAACTGTTGATGTATTCAATGAATTAGTTCCAAGGCCAGATTTTATCGGTTATAGAAACGGAACAGTAGCAACTCCAACTGTAGCTGCGCAACAGGTTCCTACCATTAATACTTACGCTGAAGACGCAAAAGTTCCGATAGTTTATAAAGCCAACCTATCATACAGTAAATTGATTACCGACAAGTTTAAAGTGGGAATTACAGGTTATGCCACTTTAGGTCGTAACAACTATATGTATGTAGATAGAAATATGGTGGCAACACCATTCTTTACCTTAGCTAATGAAGCCAATCGTGGTGTTTTTGTACCGACAGTAAATGCGAGTAATGGCGTTGCGGACTGGAAACTGGGAAGATTAACCAATCAATTTGGTCGTGTATTAGAGATGAACAGCCAGGGTAAAGTAAATCAATTTGCCGTTGTTTTAGATGCAACCTGGAACTACTTTAGAGATGGAGAGATCTCTGCGAGTTTTACGTATAACGATGCGAAAGACAATACTTCATATAACGGTAACGTGGCAAACACTGCAACACTTTCTCTTCCGGTAAAAGACGATCCGAGAGATTTAAGTAAGATGTCATACTCAGATGGCCAATTTCGCAATAAAGTGGTTGTTTATGGAACATTGCCAACATTCTACGGCATAACTATTGGTGTGCGTTACTCAGGAATCGGTGGTACAAGATATAGTTTATTATCTGGTGGAAATATAAATGGTGATTTCGTAGCTACAAACGATTTAGCTTTTGTTTTCGATAGAAATAATGCAAATGTTCCTACTAGTGTTCGTACTGGAATACAAACGCTGCTTGATAACCCTTTAGCAAGCCAAAGTTTAAAAAATTATATTACCAAATATTCTGGCCAAATTGCAGAGCGTAATGGAGGTGGAAATGGTTTCTATGGCATAGTTGATCTACGTATCGCTAAGAAATTTAGAATTTATAAAACACATAACATTGAAATCTCTGGCGATATTTTCAACTTTGGCAACTTATTGAAGAAAAAATGGGGTGTGAATGAAACGCTTGGATCCCAAGCTTTGTATGCAGTAACGGGATTTGATAATGCTGCAAAAGCATATTCTTACCGTGTAAACAACACCGGAGTTGTAACGCCATCAGGTAACCCTTGGCAAGCACAAATCGGTTTGAGATACGGATTTTAATCGCTGAACGATTTCCTGTATCTTTCTAAAAAGTCATAAAAAAAGGGAATGGATTTTAATCCATTCCCTTTTTTTATGTTTGTATAATAAACAACAAAACTTTAATGGGATTATTATTAGACTACCTGAAAAACCACAAGTGGATTGTGGCTTTAGCGCTATTGCTGGCAGGTTTCAATATCGGTTTTTCACTCTTAGATCCATATATTACCGGAAGAATTTTAGATCGCTTCATCAATCAAAAAGACAAATTAACTTATAGTCAATACCTGTGGGGTTCTTTGGGTTTAATTGGCCTGGCCATTGGTGCCGCCATGATTTCACGGATTGCAAAAAACTTTCAGGATTACTTTACCAGCGTAATTGTACAAAAAGTAGGCGCAAAAATGTATGCCGATGGTTTGCAACATTCCTTGAAACTGCCTTACCAGGTTTTTGAAGATCAGCGAAGTGGAGAAACCCTCGGAATTTTGCAGAAGGTGCGCTTAGATTCGGAAAAGTTTATCACTTCGTTTATCAGCATCTTATTTGTGAGCTTGATTGGGATGATTTTCGTAATCGTTTATTCCGTTTCGATTAGCTACAAGGTTACTCTGGTATATTTTACTGCTATTCCCATCATCAGCTTTGTAAGCTGGTATTTAAGTCGCAAAATCAAAACCATTCAGCGATCTATTGTTGGCGAAACAACAGCATTGGCAGGCTCTACAACCGAATCATTAAGAAATATTGAACTGGTGAAAAGTTTAGGTTTAGCTGATCAGGAAATTAAGCGGTTAAACAAAACCACCTATAAAATTTTAGGCCTGGAGCTTAAGAAAGTAAAATATGTGCGTAGCATGAGTTTCGTACAGGGTACTACCGTAAACCTGGTCAGAAGCACCATGATATTGGTTTTACTGTTACTTATTTTCGATAATTCCATCACTGCGGGTCAGTACTTAACCTTCTTGTTCTACTCTTTCTTCCTATTCGGGCCTTTACAGGAACTTGGAAACGTAATCTTAGCCTGGCGTGAGGCTGAAGTATCTTTAGGAAACTTTAAAAAAATCCTCAGTACTCCGATTGATAAAAAACCAGAAAACCCTATCGCAATCCAAAAAATTAAGGATTTAACATTCAGCAATGTTGGTTTTAAACATCAAACGGCTAATAGAAATGCACTAGAGAATATTTCCTTTAAAACGTTCAATGGGCAAACTATAGCATTTGTTGGCCCTTCAGGCTCTGGAAAAACTACATTAGTAAAACTCTTGGTAGGTCTTTATCAACCGAAAGAAGGAGAAATCCTCTATAATGGTGCGCCAAGTAATAACATCGATTTAGATGCATTAAGAGAGAAAATCGGTTTTGTAACACAAGATACGCAGCTTTTTTCTGGCACCATTAGAGAAAACCTACTTTTCGTTAACCCAACAGCAACTGACGAAGAATGCTTTAACGTGTTGAATCAGGCGGCTTGCCAGACTTTATTAGCCAGAGCAGACAAAGGTTTAGATTCTTTAATCGGCGAAGGCGGCGTTAAGGTTTCTGGCGGTGAAAAACAACGATTATCAATCGCCCGGGCATTGTTGCGTCAGCCAGATATTCTGGTATTTGATGAGGCTACATCATCACTGGATTCGATCACGGAGGAAGAAATTACCAAAACAATCCGCTCTGTTTCTAACCTAACCGATCACATTACGATCTTAATTGCTCACCGTTTATCAACCATTAAACATGCGGATGTGATTTACGTTCTGGAGAAAGGCCATATCATTGAGCAAGGTAAACATGAAGCATTAATTGCACAAAATGGTTTATATCAAGCCATGTGGCGCCAACAAATTGGCGAAAGGATTGTTGAAGTTTAATAAAATCTTCATCAAATGTTATTAGCACAAATAGAAAGCAGTCAAATTGCGATTATAATCATTATTGCCGCAATCCTATGGCTGGCATTAATTTTAGTCGCATTATATCATATCTCAAGAAATAAAACGATGAGTTTCCTGGTGAAGGTACTTTGGTTCATCATTATCCTCTTTGCCCCTTTTTTAGGATCAATCATTTACCTGGTCTGGGGCAAAAACAGAACATTTTAACCTAGTCATACAACCCTGTAAGATTTAGACCTTACAGGGTTTATATATTAAACAGCGTTCGCAGTTTGCTCGTTGATATCCTGCAAACTTAACTTGGTTAACGATTTAGTTTTTAGCCAGGTTACGAAAGCAATTCCAACCGTCATACTACCACCGAATACTACCGCAGGTACCAGCGTTAATAGCTTAGCTGATAAGCCCGATTCAAACTCCCCAATCTCATTCGAAGAACCGATAAACATACTATTCACTGCAGAAACGCGTCCGCGCATATTATCTGGTGTTAGTAACTGCATAATGGTTTGGCGAATAATGACGCTGACACTATCAAAAGAACCTTCCAGGAATAGGAAAAATAAGGTGAGATAGAAATTTTTAGATAAGCCGTAACAGATTATACTTAATCCAAAACCAGTTACCGCAATCAGCAAGTTTCGCCATGGTTTACCCATCGGCGAAAAGCGTGTCATGGCCAGCATGGTAATTACCGCACCGGATGAGGCAGCGCCACGCATCATACCTAAACCAAAAGAACCTAAATGAAATACATCCTTCGCAAAAATCGGCAGCAAGGCAACTGCACCACCAAAAAACACCGAAAAAAGGTCCAGACTCATTGCCCAAACCATCATTTTCGTTTTAAAAACAAAATTGATTCCTTCTTTTAATGAGTGAAAGATATTTTCTTTAGGTACGTAATTAGATGGATGTTTCTTTAACGTGAAAATGCAAATAAGAGAAATGGTAACCAATGCTACAATTACACTATAGGCCGCTGTGATTCCCCAAAGCCAATTCACCAAACCGCCTGTTAACGGGCCGATAATGGTAGCCAATTGCCAGCTGCTACTGCTCCAGGTACTGGAGTTTGGATATAATTCTTTCGGAATAATCTCTGCCATCAGCGAAAAGGTTGCCGGACCAAAAAAGCCACGCGCTAACCCGATACAAAAAACCAAACCATACATAATCAGCACGATTAAATCTTCCTTTAAATGGAGGAACTTACTGGTCACAATCAGCATTAAAACTGATGCCAGCCATACACCCGAAAATATTTTAAGAAGTAAACCCCGTTTTTCACTTTTATCGGCAATGTAACCACCATAAAGTGCAATGCCAATAGCAGGAATTGCCTCGCATAAACCAACTAAGCCTAGCTTTAAGGGATCGTGCGTTAGATCGTAAATGTGGTAACCAATTACTACAGCCTGCATTTGGTAAGCAAGTGTAAAAAAGAAACGCATGCCCAAAAAAGAACGAAATTCTTTATAACGCAAAGCTGCGAATGGATCTTGTTTTACAATAACGGAATTTGAATCTGACACTAGAGAATATTTATGTACAAAAGTAAGATTAGAATTAAATACTATTATCTGTTAAACGTTTTATTTTTCTATCCGGCAGGAAAATAAAGGAATTGGATAATAAATAAAATAAGAAACCCGATGATAAACCATTGGCTTATCATCGGGTTTAGTAAAAGTGGAACAGAATTTTAGTAGCCCGGGTTTTGCTCCAGTAAATTGTTTTTATTCACTTCATCACGACTAAAAGGCCTGAAATAAAGTTTATTGTCCCAGCTGCGGTTTTCTTGTGCATTTTCTACCACCGGAGTATAAGTATAATCGTAAACTGTAGCGTCATAATGGTATGGGGCCGACATCGTTTTACCAGGCTTAAATTTACCGGTTACTTTGATATAGGTTACTTTTCTTCCTAAAGTTTCTTCAGCAATTAACCACCTGCGGGTATCATGATAACGCTGCTCTTCATAAGCCATTTCGATGCGGCGTTCGTGGCGATAAGCAGTCCTTAGATCTGCTTGACTTGTTGCAGTTATCGCTGGCATACCTGCTCTGAAACGAATTCTGTTTAACCATGTTTTGGCATTATCTAACTCTCCTAATTCAATACTTGCTTCAATATAATTGAATACGGCTTCTGTGTACCTAAAGAAGGGCCATGGAATGGTTTGAGGTGCAGAAGCTTCTACAATGTTTGGATCCGGATCGATAAACTTGTGATAATAATAACCTGTCCAGCTCCCATTCCAGTTTTCAATTGAACTGGCCCGGGTATCCAGACCTCTAAAATCAGTTACCGTTCCGCCGCTGGCTAAATCGTAAACACCGGTTTGAATTTGATTGGCAGGATCTACGTTTCCTGAGGCTTTATCACGTGGTTTCCAGGTTGCGCCATCATACAAAATCGTTGCATAAAACCGTGGGTCTCTATTTTGATATGGATTGGCTTTTTGCAGGGGATTAGTCCAGCTAAACTTAGTGCCATCATTCATTTCGAAATCATCAACCAATAAACCAATTGGGGTATTTCCCGCCCAATTGTGGTAACCATTCGGACCATTTTGCTGGCCATGCCTGTTGTTACTTAGGGTAATAAAATACCTTCCAAAAATTAATTCTGTAGCCGCAGTAGCATCAATACCGGGAGCTTTACTCCCACCCCCCATGGCAATACTTTTGAAATTCAATTGACCATCTGTAGCCGGAGCTGAGAGTGCAAGTTTATAACCTGTACCTGCATCTAAAACTGCTTTTGCCGCAGCCTGTGCCAACCGGTAACGTTCGGTTTGGTTACCTGATGCATAAGAAAGGAAATCTAGTTTCTGCGCCGCAATTCCACTAATTTTTGCTGTAAGTTTCGCCCGGTCGTGAAGATCACTGGCTGCATAAATTAATACCCTCGATTTTAATGCCAGCGCAGCTAATGAATTGGTGCGTCCCTTATCTAAGGTTTTTCCGGCAAGCAATTTGGCAGCTTCATCACAATCTTTTACAATAAAATTGACGCATTCTTCGTAAGTATTGCGCTTCACCTTAAAATCATCGTTCAATCCATAAGTTTTAGTGATAATCGCCACCGAACCGTAAAAACGCAAAAGTTGCTGATAATAGTAGGCCCGCAGAAAATAAGCCTCACCCAGTAACTGATCTTTGATCGACTGACTGCTTAATCCATTGTTTCCGCCGGCAATTCTTTCGATAACAGTATTGCATGCTCTGATCCTGTTATACATTTGTTTGTAACCCCAAGTATCATCTACCCAGCCTAGTGTAGAAGGGTTTATGGTACCATTATTAACTAAATCGATACCTCGCGTTGGGTGTGTAAACAATGCTTCATCAGAAACGGAAGCTAACATTTGTTCAGAAAAACCGCCACTACTTAAGCCGTTGTAAATATCGTTTACAAAAGCCTGGGCAAGTGCCGGATCTGTCCAGACTAAATCCGCAGATATTTTATCAGGCGGTGCCACGTCCATAAATTCCTTTTTACAAGCTGTTGCAAAAAAGGCGATTAAAACTAAGATATATAGCGTTCTATGTTGAATTATTGCTTTCATATTTTTCATTATTATTGATAAACAGCAGTACATCTATTTAAAATGAGGCTTTAATACCCATGTTAATTACCCTGGCCTGAGGGTAGTATTGCCCACTGGAATTAGTTGATTCAGGATCCCATACCTTTACTTTATCCAGCGTAGCCAGATTAAGGCAGTTAACATAAACCCGAACAGCATTCAGCCCTACTTTTTCAACTACTTTGTTTGGTAACGTATAGCCCAATTCTACATTCTTAAGCCTGATGTAATTATTGCTTCGCAACCAATAGGTATTGTTCAGGGCATTATTGCTATCTGTATAATAGGTAGCTCCCCTGTTAGATAAGCGTGGATCTACTGAACTAGGATTATCAATGCTCCACCGGTTTTGGTAAGACCAGTCTAAAAAGTTGCCGATATCTCCGGATTCTGTAACACCTACAATCTGCATCCCGCCGGTAGCTCCCTGAATTAACATTGATAGATCAAATCCCTTGTATTGAAGATTTAAGTTGAAGCCACCAGTAAATGTTGGCGTTCCATTCTGGTCTAAACGGATTTTATCATCAGCATTGATTTTACCATCACCATTGATGTCTTTAAACTTCATATCTCCAGGGCGAAGATTATTCGTTAAGGCACTATAATTTAAAGTATTGGCACTGATATCAGCCTGGTCTTTAAACACTCCATCATAGTCATAAACCAACCAGGAGTTCGTTACCTTACCCGTAGATCGCTGCCATTCCGGGGCACCTGGCGTTTCATCCCAAAAGATGATCTTGTTTTTAGCATAGCCACCATTTACACTCACGCCGAAATTTAAATCGCCTACCTGATCGTTATAACTTAACTTAAACTCAAAACCTTTGTTATTTACTTTACCCAGGTTAACAGGTGGCAATTGATCTGTAATCCCAGAACTTTCCGGAACGGAACTTCCGCGACTGATTAAAATATTGGTTCTTTTGTTGTAGAAATAATCAAACTCTAGTGCCAGTTTATTATCCAGAAACGATGCATCTAAACCAATATTCATGTTGTTAGCCACTTCCCATCCAAAATCGAGATTAGGGACTTTACCTTCAGACAAGGATTTCGTGATTACATCGTTAAATATATAACTGCCAAAGTTCATTAAGCTCAGGTATTGGTACTCTTGCAAAGCATCGCCAAAGTATGCTTCAGCGCCCATCTGGCCATAAGAAGCACGCAATTTTAAATTATTAATGAAGCTAACATTGTTTTTGAAAAACTCTTCTTCTGATAAACGCCAGCCCACAGAAACACCGGGAAAGAACCCAAAACGCCGGTTGGTTGGAAAGATATACGAACCATCTACGCGCCAAAGAAACTCTGCCAGGTATTTCTCTTTATAATTGTAACCTGCCCGGCCGAAATAGCTGAGCCGTGCACGATTAAATAAGTTATTTGGATCACCTGGATTATTGCCCAGACTCTGCTCCCGCTCATCGCCACCAACCAACTGTTCTATTGCCGATGAGAGAAAGTATCTTCTAAAAGCGGTAAACCCATCATTTGCAACTTCCTCCCGGGTTACGCCCGCCATTAAACCAATTGTGTGATCTCCTATTTTTTTATCGTAGTTAATCATTCCCGTTAAGTTCGTCGCCAGCTGTCCACCTGCAGTTTCCCTAAGTCTCGGATCTGTATATTGCGAACGAATTGTACCCGTTAGAACAGGGGTTACACCATCTGCTTCAAAGGTCTTTTTATCCCAATCGTAAAGTGTCCACGGCAATTGCCAGTTCTTCTGTCTTCCAGAATATTTATCTATAGCAGCCGTACCAGTTACCTTTAATCCTTCCACGCCAGGAATTCTCACTTCTACCTTACCTGTTGATTGAAAATAATCTCTGATATCTTTATTATATCCGGTAAGATCAGTAGTAGATACCACCGGATTATAACCATATTCAATATCCCTGCCGGGTAATCCATTCGGCCATTTGGCTATTTCTGTCGGCCTTCCACGCATTAGAAACCTAAAAATATCACCAGCGGCTACAGTTGGGAAATTACGGTTTTCCTCTCTGGCAGTTACGCCTAGTGTTGCCGTAATGTACTTACTCAGCTTTGCTTCAAGGTTGAAACGCATATCGTATTGCTTGTAGCCTGTTGCGGAGTTTTTATAGTACCCATCCTGATTCAGATAACCCAGTGAAACCAGGTATTTCACATTTTCAGAACCACCGTTAATCTGTACGTTATGCCTTTGCTGCGGAGACCATTTTTGGAAAACGGTATCAAACCAATCAGTATTAGGATAACGTAACGGATCGGATCCATCTCCCAGTTTCCGGATTTCGTCTGGCTTATAAGCAGCATTAATTGTTTTGCCTGCAGTTGATTGATAGGTACCGGTAGATTTGAAACTATTCCACGCAGCCGACCATTCGTTAGGATTAAGATCCGAGCCAAAAATATTCAGTTCATTCAGGATCTCGGCATACTGCGTAGAGTTTGCCATTTTGGGAATTCGCGTCGGCTGTTGCAAACCATAACTAAAATCATATGAAAATTGTGGTTTCCCGGATTTCCCTAATCTGGTGGTAACCAAAATTACCCCATTGGCAGCCTGCGAACCATAAATTGCCGCAGACGCATCCTTTAGAACAGATACACTTTCAATATCATTTGGATTAATCCGGTCAAGCCCGCCAGCCCGGTTAGGAATTCCATCAATTACAATCAGGGCATTATTATTTCCTAATGAGTTAATACCACGAATCCGGATAGTTGATCCATCATAACCCGGTTCTCCACTTCCCTGAAGTGCGGTTACCCCTGGTAAACGACCAGCAAGTGAATTTGATAAATTTACTGAAGAAGATTTTGCCAGTTCAGTACCTTTTACCGCGGCTACAGCACCAGAAACAACTGCCTTTTTTTGTGTCCCGTAACCAACAACAATCACTTCTGATAAGTTTTGATTGTTCTCTAATAAACGAACCGTAATATTGGTTTGGTTCTTTACCTCCACTTCCTGATCAGTGTAGCCTACATAGCTGAATAGTAAGATGGCATCTTCGGGTACTTTAATGCTAAATTTTCCTGAACCATCTGTAACGGTAGCGGCAGTTCCACCTTTCAACTTAACACTTACGCCCGGAATCGGGCCTTTTGCATCAGTAACTAAACCTTTCACTACGATATCGGCAAAACGGCTACTAAGCGCAAATGGGAGATTTTTGTTTAACGGTGCTTTAGCAGAAGTGCTGCCAACTGGAGAAAAAATGAGACAACTGCCGCAAGCAAAAAAAATGCTTGATCTGGCAAAATCCCTCAATAGATTTTTTTTCATAGTTTTACAATTTATTTGGTTAGCGATTGATTGTAATACACTTTAATACTTATGGATCTCCATAAGTTTGATCAGTTGTACTTCGAAAAAGTAAACACCTGAATTAACCATTTAAAAAGTTCCTCTATCCTAAAATCATCTCGAATTTCAGCGTTGTAAGCATTTTACCTTAATCAGTATACATGACTTACACATTAAAAATTACGTTTATAAGGTAAAATCGTTTGCTTAATTAATTCTCATAATCATAGTTAGTGATTGAGCTTTTATATTTGGTTATTCGCAATATAAGAATATTAGAAATTAAAAAAAGGGGGGCAAAATGATAAATTGAAGGGGTTTACTCGTATAAAAATCAGTGATTGCAGAACTAATAATACGAAGTAAATTATTCTTGTAAGGTTTAGAAAAAGAAAATTTTAGGGAATTAAAATTTCAAAGATTTACTGGGGGTGATCTGTTCTACGAAATTTTATCGAAAGAAATCCCGCGCTCCAGCTTTTGAAGATGCGCTTTTAACATTGCATTTTCTGGCTTTAATAATTGAGGATCGTTTTCAAAAAGTTCAATCACGGTATTCCGGGCTTCTGCCAGAATAACCTGGTCGGTTGCCAAGTCAGCAAGTTTTAATTCTAGCACACCGCTTTGTTGAGTTCCCGTGATATCACCCGGCCCGCGAAGCTGCAAATCAATCTCTGAAATTTCGAAACCGTTGTTTGTGCGCACCATCGTTTCCAGCCTTACCTTCCCTTCCCTGCTGAGTTTATTGCCACTCATCAAAATACAAAATGATTGCTCAGCGCCTCTTCCAACGCGTCCACGCAACTGGTGTAATTGTGACAAGCCGAAACGCTCTGCATTTTCGATCACCATTACAGATGCATTTGGAACATTCACCCCCACTTCAATTACAGTTGTAGCCACCATAATCTGGCTTTTGCCATCAATAAACTGTTGCATCTCAAATTGCTTATCTGCGTTTGGCATTTGTCCATGAACAATACTAATTTGGTAATCAGGTCGGGGAAACTGATAACTTAACTGTTCTACACCTGCCTCCAGATGTAACAAGTCTAATTTTTCACTTTCTTTAATTAACGGATAAACGATATAAACCTGCCTACCTTTTGCAATTTCCTGTTTCATAAAACCAAACATCCTGAGGCGTTGTCCTTCGAAAAGATGTTTAGTTTCTATAGGTTTTCTTCCGGCGGGGAGTTCATCAATCACGGAGACATCTAAATCACCATATAAAGTCATCGCCAGCGTACGTGGTATTGGCGTTGCCGTCATCACCAGAATATGAGGAGGAATAATATTTTTACGCCAGAGTTTAGCACGTTGCTCCACACCAAAGCGATGTTGCTCATCAATTACAACGAGACCAAGGTTTTTAAACTTCACCTTATCTTCAATCAGCGCATGGGTTCCAATCAGAATATCAATCTCGCCACTTTCCAGTTGTTCGTGCAAAATGGTCCGGTCTTTCTTTTTGGTACTTCCGGTGAGGATGGCCACCTTAACCAGATCGTCTGTTACCAGTTCAGTAATGGAAGCATAATGTTGCCTGGCTAAAATTTCCGTTGGCGCCATCATACAAGCCTGATAGCCGTTGTCATTTGCCAATAACATACTCATTAAGGCTACAGCAGTTTTTCCACTTCCTACATCGCCCTGAACAAGTCGATTCATCTGTATCGCTCGCTGCGTATCTATCCTGATTTCCTTAACTACCCGTTTCTGTGCATTGGTGAGTTCGAAAGGAAGAAATTCTTTGTAAAACCGGTTTACCTTCTCCCCTACTTTTTCAAATCGGGCACCTTTAAATTTTAACTGTCGTAATTGCTTATTGTGCAAGAGTTGCAATTGAATAAAAAAGAGTTCTTCAAATTTCAAGCGCCTTTCAGCTGCATTTAAATCTTGCTGATTTTTAGGGAAATGAATGTTTAACAACGCCATTTTTTTATCGGGCAGCTGGTACTTATCAATAATGTACTGCGGCAAGCTTTCTGGCACTTGTTGAATTACCTGATCTAGCAAGCCTGCAATCAGCCTTTGGATACCTTTCGAATCCAACGTAAATTTCTTTAATTTCTCTGTAGAATTGTAAACGGGTTGTAGCGTTAAATTTCCCCTGCCTTGTGGCCTATGCTGATACAATTCCATTTCCGGATGTGATATGCTAAACGTACCGTTAAAAAGCGCAGGCTTTCCAAATGCAACATAAGCCGTTCCTACAGTAATATTTTCATCAACCCACTTTAAGCTTTGAAACCAAACCAGCTCCATGATCCCGGTTTCATCTTTAAAAACAGCCACAATGCGTTTTGCTCTTTTATCGCCAATTACCTTTTTACTGATTACCCGCCCCACAATCTGAATGTATTGCGAATCTGGATTGATCTGATTAATCTTAAAATACTTTGTACGGTCGATATAGCGAAAAGGATAATGCGCCAACATGTCCCGAAAGGTGAATAGACCTAAGTCTTTCTTCAAAACATCTGCACGACTAGGTCCTACGCCTTTAATAAACTCTATAGGTGTATCTAAAATCGAATTGAACAAGGCAACTATTGTTTTTTATAAACCAGACTTTTTAGCAATTGTGCGTTAAAAATAACGATAGAGAAGAGCAAAAGCAAATAAGCAAAGAGCTGATGGATATCAATTTCCTCTTTAAAATAGAAGAATGCTACAGTGAAAGCTACAATCGGGTTCAGATAAATCAGAATACCAAGAGCCGAAGATGGCATCCCCAGTAGTGCATAAGAGTTTAAAAATAATGGCACAATGGTAAAAACAATCGCAATCAGAAATATGTGCGACCAAAAGAAAGAATCTGCAGGAAGGATATTAGTCTGTGACAAATAAAGTGGTAAAATCATTAATCCCGATAGAATGAGCTGAACACCTAAAAAATTAAACTTGTCTATTCCTGTGATCACTTTTAGTACGATAACGTAGATTGCATAAAATGATGCAATCAGAACCGCCCAGAGTACTTCATGTAGTGAACCAGTAGCCAATAGTAAGATGCTGATAAAGGCAATCAATAGTGCTACTGTTTTAGTCTTTGTTAACTGTTCTTTTAAGATGACAAAGCCACATAATGCTGTGATCAAAGGGCAAACCATGTAGGCGAAAGCAGCTGCCTTTAAACTGACACTATTTACAGCGTAAATGTAGGTAAACCAATTACCCGTAATTAAAAGTGCTGATAATATTGTTAAAAGTGCAATTTGTATTTTTTTACCTCTGGATAGAGAAGCTAAAAAAGTAAGGTCGTTTTTAAGTGCAGTTCTTCTAAAAAGAAGAATGACACTCCAAACCATAATTATGGAAACAAATATTCTGTAATACAGGATTTCCTGTGGCAGATAGCCTTTTATATTACGCAAGGGGATAGACATTGTTCCCCAGATGATATAGGGAACAATGCCTGCAAGAAAATATTTAGTTTTGCTGGCCGCCAATTATCCTAATATGGCAATTACAGAAATTTCAACGTTCACATTTTTTGGTAATACTGATACCTGCACCGTTTCGCGGGCAGGAAAGTCTGCCGTAAAATACTGGCCATAAACTTCATTAACCTGAGCAAAAGTTCCCATATCACTTAAAAAGATTGTCGATTTCACCACATGGTCGAAAGTCAAGCCAGCTTCTAACAACACTGCTTTCAAATTTCGCATTACCTGGTGAGTTTCTTCTTCAATGTTGCTGATATTTAATTCACCATTTTCAGGATTGATCGCCACCTGACCAGATACGAATAAAAAGTTACCTGCTTTTACAGCCTGACTATATGGCCCGATTGGCGAAGGAGCATTCGTGGTATTAATAATTTCTTTCATAAGATTTAAGTTTTATTTAGCAAGCCATTGAATGAGCTTATAGATAATACCAGCCAGAAAAATGGTGATCGCCAATGCATTAATAAAATGCATTATTTTAATATTGATATTATTTGGGCGATTTGGATCCTTTTTCCTGAAGAAGTACATGGTACAAACTTAGCTAAAAAAGCAGTACACAAAAATTAAAAGGCACAAAAAAAGTCCCGATTTGCATCGGGACTTTTTTTTAAACTTAATATTGAAATACTAGTTTCTAGCAGTTTCAACACGACGGTTTTGGATACGACCTTCTTCAGTATCGTTAGAAGCAATTGGATTAGCTTCACCTAAACCTTTAGTAGCAACTTGACTAGCAGTTACGCCAGAGTTTACTAAGTAAGTTTTAACAGAATTTGCTCTGTCTTTAGATAATTTCATGTTATATGCAGCAGTACCTTCGCTTGAAGCGTAACCGTTTACAGTTACTTTACCACCGTTTTCACGTAACACTGAAGATAATTTATCTAAAGTAGGATAAGATTCAGTTTTTAATACAGATGAGTTGAAATCAAAAGAGATTTTTTCGAAACCTGTTACGTTAGTGTTAGTTGAATCAGCTGAGAATTTTGGAAGTGGACATCCAGATCCGTCAACAGCAGTACCTGCAGGAGTTCCTGGGCATTTGTCGAATTGATCAGCAACACCATCACCATCAGTATCTTTTTTCAAATCTTCAACAGATTTTTCAACATTAGATACACGGTTTTTCAAAGCTTCAACTTCTTGACGTAAAGTAGGATCTTTTAACTCATCGTACATAGTAGCTAATGGGTTAGACCATTCTAAACTTGGTTTTGCAGAAGAACCTAAAGAGAATTCTAAACCAGCATAACCGTAAGAGAATTTATCTTTAGTAGTTGCATTAGCATAAACACCATCAAAGTTATCAGCGTCAACAAAGTTCATTGTGTAACCTAAGTTAAAGTTAACACGCTCAGAAACTTTGAATTTAACACCAGCACCTACTGGAATGTAGAAACCTTTTACGTAATCTTTAGCTTCGTGTCTGTCTCCAACTGGACCAATAGCAGTACCTTTCCAATCAATAACAGTTCCGTTAGCTTGAGTAACTTTAGGCGCATAAGCTAAATAACCAGCACCAGCAGTTAAGAAGAAACTAACTGAATTCTCACGACGTAAGAAATCGATAGAACCTAAGTTAACAACACCACGTAAATCTACAGCATATTGTAATTCAGTTTCGAAATCACGAGCAGTTGAAGTAACCGGACCTGAAGTTGCATCATTTGAACCAGAAACTTTACCACGTACACCAGCTAATTCTAATGCGAAAGAGTGACCTAATTGTTTACGGATGTTTAAACCGTAACCTAAATTAACGTCCCATTTGTTAAAGTCATTAGTACCACCGATAGCAACTACAGGAGCTAATACACCTGCGTTAACACCGATTGACCAAGTTCTGTACTGTCCTCTTCCACCAAATACCTTGGTAGAAGAAGTAGTTGCAGGAGCATCCTGAGCGACAGCAAGAGAAGCAACTCCTGTTAATGCCACTAAAGAAAGCGCAACACTTTTCTTTAAAGTAGAATAATTCATAATCTTTTTCTTTTTTTAAGGGTTAAACAATTTAATTGATTAATTTTTTGTAATCGCAAAATTAAACAAAATTTTAAATTTTCAAACTTTTATACAAACTCCGTTCCAAACTTCGCACGAAAAAGGGATTTTATTACATTTGATCATTTTACAATTATTAATGTATATATCATGAAATATCCTCAAATCGATCAATCACTTTTCATTTTAAATAGAAAAAACTTCACCAAGCAACTAATTAACAACTCTTTAGCTATATTTAATGCTAATGATGAATTCCCAAGAAGTGGCGATCAGAACTTCACCTTTAAGCAAAATCCTGATTTATTTTATTTATCAGGAATCGACCAGGAACAGACTATTTTACTCTTATTCCCTGATTGTCCTAATCCTTTGTATAGGGAAGTCCTGTTTTTGAGACAGACAAACGACTACATTAAGGTTTGGGAAGGATATAAATATACAAAAGAACAGGCAAAATCCGCATCTGGTATTTCGAGTATATATTGGCTGGAAGATTTTGATAATATTTTGCACAGTATTGTTCATTATGCAGACAATATTTATTTAAATACAAATGAACACGATCGCTATGCCCACACCGTTCCCCACCGCGACTTAAGGTTTATTGATCAGATGCTTTCGAAATACCCATTGCATCAATATAAACGTGCTGCGCCTATTATGCGTGAATTAAGGGCTGTAAAATCTGAAGTAGAAATTGAACTGACTAAAAAAGCATGTGCAATTACACGTGATGCTTTTATAAGGGTATTGAAATTTACCAGGCCCGGCATAAAAGAATATGAAATTGAGGCAGAAATTATCCATGAGTTTATTCGGCAGGGAGGAACTGGTCATGCTTATACCCCAATTATTGCTTCCGGCCACAACGCTAACATTCTGCATTATAATGATAACAACCAAACTTGTAATGCAGGTGATGTAATCCTTTTCGATTTTGGAGCAGAGTACGCCAATTACAATGCAGATATGAGTCGGTCTATCCCCGTGAGCGGGCGTTTCACCCCCAGACAAAAAGAAGTTTATAATGCTGTATTGCACGTAATGAGAGAAGCTACAAAATTATTAGTTGCTGGTACGGTATGGAACATCTACCATGAAGCCGTTGGCGAGATCATGACGGAACAATTAATCAACTTAAAATTGATCTCTACTGCTGATGTAAAAAACCAGAATGCAGCTTATCCAGCATATAAAAAATATTTTATGCACGGCACATCCCATCATTTAGGTATCGATGTGCATGATTTCGCCGGCAGGTATACACCTTTTGCAGAGGGAAATATTTTAACGGTAGAGCCAGGAATTTATATCCCGGAAGAAGGTTTAGGCATTCGCCTGGAGAACAATATTCTGATCACCACTAACGGAAATATCGACTTAATGGCAGATATCCCATTGGAGGCAGCGGAAATTGAGGATATTATGAACAGTTAGGTTGCATACCCATATATAAGGTTGGGTTGGCTAACTTAGTATCGCTTTGCAACAAATGGCTTTATTCATGAATCAGGATAAAGCCGTTTTCATTTTAGTTGCCTTTAAGTTTAGTGAAACTCTTTATGTGCAGATGGGTTATTAGGTAACAAAACTTTTAACCAAATCATTTATCATATGGAAACCAGGAATAACCACGCCCTAATTCAGGCATTATTAGACTGCGCGCTGGCTTGCGAACATTGCGCATCATCATCTCTTAAAGTAGAAGACTTGCAAATGATGATTGATTGCATCAGACTAAACCGCGATTGCGCAGACATTTGCACCCAGGCTGCCAGGCTTTTACAAAGAGATTCGATAATCAGTCGTCAGTACTTATTACTTTGTGAAGAAATTTGCCGGCTTTGCGCAGCAGAGTGTAGCGAACATGATCATGAGCATTGCAGACAATGCGCTGTAGCCTGTGAAGAATGTGCAGAAGCTTGTCATGAAAATCACGAGCCAATTGAACAAGACTAATAGCAAAAAAAATACCCTGACGCTCATCAGGGTATTTTTTTATTTTAACTAAACTTTAACTATTGTGCAGGAAAACTAAAGTTGAACGCACCTTGTCCTGTCACACCTGACATATAAACCATTCCATTTCTGGTTTGAGGTAATGCTTTTTGAACATCCGCTACACTGTTTACCGGCTGACCATTTACTTTAGTGATGATCAAACCTTTTTCTACTCCAATATTATCAAAAGCTTTTCCGGTAGTAACAGATGTTACCACAACGCCGCTGTTAATTCCAAGTTTTGATTTTTGAGCTGGTGTTGCCGGCGTAAATGTTGCGCCTAGCTTTGAAACCTCTGCCGTTTTCGATGCCGCATTATTCGCTGTTAAGCCTACACTAGCTTCACCTTTTAAGGTTACCGTAATATCTTTCAAAGATCCATCTCTTAAAACACCAAGTTTAACTTTATCACCCGGATTTAATCGGCCAATCCTCTCTTGTAAATCAGGAGAATCATTAATCACCAAACCATCAACTTTCTTAATAATATCGCCAGATTTAATTCCTGCAGCAGCAGCTCCTCCACCAGCAACTACGTCGTTTACGTATAAACCGCTTACTTCAGAAGTATTAACGCCTTTAGGTTTCTCATCAGCGCTGAGCGGAATAAAGTTTACACCAATATAACCACGTTTAACAGAGCCATATTTCATAAAGTCGTCTACAATCTTACGTGCTAAGTTGACCGGGATTGCAAAACCATAACCTTGATTGTAGCCACTTTGCGAAGCAATTGCAGAGTTAATTCCAACCAATTCACCGTTTGCATTTACCAATGCACCACCGCTGTTACCTGGATTAATTGCCGCATCTGTTTGAATAAAAGATTCTATACTGGTATTCGCAGGGCGCTCTGGTCTTTTACCTGTGCGTTGGTATTCTCTATATTCTTCTTCAGTAATCTCATTTCCTTGCTGCTCACGACCAATAATACCGATGCTTCGGTTTTTCGCACTCACAATTCCGGCTGTTACAGTAGTTTGCAAATCAAGCGGGAAACCAACGGCCAATACCCATTCTCCCACCTGTACATTATCTGAGTTACCCATTTTCACGACTGGCAAACCAGTAGCGTTTACTTTAATTAATGCCAAATCTGTATTAGGGTCGCGGCCAATTACTTTGGCTTCAACTTTTCGACGGTCGGTTAATACCACTTCAACTTTTTCTGCGTTTTCCACTACGTGGTTGTTGGTTACAATATAACCATCCTGACTAATAATAACGCCCGAACCTGATGCCGCTCTTGGCTGGCGCGGCATTTGACGACCACCTCCACCAAAGAAATCTTCCATCATATCAAAAGGTGAAGAACTGCCCTGACTACCGCCTGATGCTGCATAAGTTGTTTTAATGTGTACCACTCCCGGCGCAACTGCCGCAGCTGCCTGCGTAAAATCTGTTGCACCTGCTGATGTTACTTTAAGCGGGTTATTTGCGAAATATAAATTCTGTTTTTCAGAAATTGTATTTCCGGTTTGATTACGCTCAAAGAGCTTATAACCTCCAATTGCTGCTGCCCCACCTATAAAAGCAGCTAACACGGTAATTCCTAGTATTTTTTTCATGTGTTTGATATTGTTTTTAATCCCCACAATTAATTATAAGTTTTTTGCCGGCAAATTGTTTGATTCACTTATAACGCTTCATGATTTAAATATTAATGTTTGGCAAGAGCATTTTATTTACTTTGTTTAAGCAGAATGCTCCAGCAATTTCTGATCTGCCTAAATTTTCTTTCGTAAGTTTATTCAAATTTAATACCATATCAACGATATTTGCATAACTAAAGCACTTACATCCGTGTTAAAAAATGTTAAATGCAAAAGTACCTAAGTGCTCAATATCTAATGCGACTTAAAGATTGCATAAAAAAATGAAGATTCAATGAAAACTAAATTCTATAAATACCAGGGTGCAGGAAACGACTTCATCTTAATAGACCATACCGACTCTCCTTTAAAATACCCTGATAACCAGTCTATTGAAGATTTGTGCCATAGGAGATTTGGCATTGGTGCCGATGGATTAATGTTTGTGACTAAACATGAAGACTATGATTTTGAAATGCACTATTTTAATGCAGATGGTAAATTGGGTAGTATGTGTGGTAACGGAGGCCGATGTATTGTTGCATTTGCTAAACAACTCGGTATTATAGAAAGAGAGACGAACTTTTTGGCAGTAGATGGTCCGCATTATGCCAGAATTTCAGAGAATGGGGAGTGGGTTGATCTTCAAATGATTGATGTGAATACCATTACCAAAGATGGAGAAGCATATGTGTTGAATACCGGATCTCCGCACTATGTAACACTGCAGGATAATTTGAAAGATTTCGATGTATTTAGTGAAGGTAAAGGAATCCGCTACAATCAAACTTATATTGAGAAAGGCATTAATGTAAACTTTGTAGAAGACCATGGTGATCATCTTTTTGTACGCACCTATGAACGTGGTGTTGAAGATGAAACTTATGCCTGTGGCACTGGCGTAACTGCCGTAGCAATGGCAATGGCCAAACATAAAAACCATACCGGCCACATTAAAACAAATATTAAAGTTTTGGGTGGCGATATTAAAATTGAGTTTGACCATGATGGAGCAAATTTTACGAACGTATTTTTGTGCGGACCTGCTAAACTGGTTTTTGAAGGCGAGGTAAACTAGTCGCGCTTTAAGTTACTCATTCGAATAATTTCCGTTGGCTCTTTATAATGAATGGCCACAAAGTGTAACAGATCAGGTACCCCCCTCGACGATTCGCATTCTATTTTATTAAGGCGTTAAAAAACGGATATTAAGAGACTGTTAATTCGATGTTACTTACCCATGCAAACAGCAAGTGTGTAAATTATACACTATCAAAACATTTTTACGACCGATTTTGGCGACATTTCGAAAGTCAAAATTCCAATTTTTGCTATGTTTTAACAACAGTTAACACTCTGTCTCAAGATAATTACACATTAAATAATAGTCCATTTAGGATCTTAATCCCCTTATAAATAATCGATTACGCCGTTTAAAATGCTTATTTAAACCAAAAATAAATCAATCGATTGATTAAATGACAGAATTTGGACAGATTTATTTTTTTTTAGGCGCTATTTTTGGGCAAAGATTGCGAACTCACAATTCAGATTTGAGAACGCCTTCAATCCGGAAAAATAATTTTTAACACACACAAGAATACTCCATGAGAAAAGTAACAACTCTCTTTGTTAGCATGAGCATTGGAATGCTTTTAGCCTCCTGCGGAAATAACGACGATGCTAAAAAAGCGGCAGCAGCTGCAGCAGCCGGTCCTCAGCCTTACCCGGTTTTTACCGTTAAAGCACAAACTACAGAATTAAACTCCGACTATCCGGCCACAATGGAAGGAATTCAAAACATTGATATCCGCCCAAAGGTTGATGGGTTTATTGATAAGATTCTGGTTGATGAGGGTGCGGTTGTTAAGAAAGGTCAACTGCTTTTCACCATCATGGCCCCTCAATATGAGCAGGAAGTAAGAACGGCCCGCGCAGCAATAAGCAGTGCAGAGGCTGATGTTAATGCAGCTCAACTTCAGGTAAATAAAACGAAACCACTTGTAGAAAAGGATATCATTAGTAAATATGATTTAGATGCTGCCCAACTTACCTTGCAAAGTAGAAAAGCAGCATTAGCACAGGCAAGGGCTACATTGGCAAATGCTAAGGTAAACTTAAGCTATACTTCAATTACAAGTCCGGTAAACGGCGTGGTAGGTAGCATTCCATTCAGAAATGGAAGTTTGGTAAGCAGTTCTAGTACAGAACCCCTAACAACCATTGCCAACACATCCAAAGTTTATGCTTACTTTTCTTTAAATGAGAAACAATTATTAGATTTCTCTAAAACGTACAAGGGCAATACACTTGCTAAGCAAATGGCAAATATCCCGGCAGTGAGCCTGGTATTAGCCGATGGAACGGTTTACGCGCAGAATGGCAAAATCGAATCCATTAATAGTCAGATTAACACCAACACAGGATCTGCAAGCCTGAGAGCAACTTTCCCTAACCCAATTGCATTATTGAAATCTGGTGGAAGTGCATCGGTAAGAATTCCCCAAAAAGTTGAAAACGCTATTTTAGTCCCTCAAAAATCTACTATCGATTTACAGGGCAAGAAATTCGTGTATGTTTTAGGCGATTCAGCAAAGATTGTAAGTACAGAAATTCAGGTAATGGATTTAGCGAAAGATAAATTTTTCGTGGTAACTAAAGGTTTAAAAGCAGGTGATAAAATTGTTTTGGAAGGTTTCCAATCTTTAAAAGACGGTGTTAAAATTAAACCTGAAGAAACAAGTGCCGATTCAGTTTATGCGGAGATCAAGTAATAATAATATCATCTGTGCAATCACACGATTATCAGAGTAATCAATATTAATTATGTTTAAGAAATTCATAGAAAGACCGGTTTTATCAACGGTTATATCTGTTATCATCGTTATCCTCGGTGTTTTAGGTTTAGCCACTTTGCCGGTTTCACAATACCCTGAAATTGCGCCGCCAACGGTACAGGTTTCAACTTCATACCAGGGCGCAAATGCCGATGTGGTAATGAACAGCGTTGTTGTTCCATTGGAAGAACAAATAAATGGTGTGGAAGACATGACCTACATGACTTCTACCGCCAGTAATGATGGAACAGCAGCCATTACAATCAATTTTAAATTAGGAACCAATCCGGATTTAGCTGCGGTAAATGTTCAAAACAGGGTTGCCCGTGCAACCAGTTTATTACCAGCAGAGGTTACAAAATCTGGTGTAATCACAGCAAAAAGACAGGCCAGTAACGTACTGATCTTTGGTCTCTATAGTGATGACCCATCTTATGACCAGAAATTTTTGCAGAACTATGCGAATATCAACATCATTCCGCAAATTAAACGTATCAACGGTGTGGGTGATGCCAGTGCATTCGGAACACTGGATTATACCATGCGTATTTGGCTTAAGCCTGATGTAATGGCCACCTACGGCCTGGTTCCAAGCGATGTAAATACTGCCCTGGCCGATCAGAACGTAGAAGCTGCTCCAGGTCAGTTTGGAGAACAAGGCGACCAGGCGTTCCAGTATACTTTAAAGTATACAGGGAGACTAAAGGATGAAGCACAATTCTCGAACATCATTATTAAAACAGCCGAAAACGGACAAATACTGCGTTTAAAAGATATTGCAAGAATAGAACTAGGTGCACAAAGTTATGCCAGTGCGGTAAGTTTTAATGGTAAACCTGCGTTAGGTATCGCCATTAACCAAACTGCCGGGTCGAATGCAAAAGAAGTAATTGAAAATTCGATCAAAACATTGGATGAAGCACAAAAAACTTTTCCTAAAGGCGTTCACTATTCCACTTTAGTAAATGTTAACGATTTCCTTGATGCTTCAATCGAAAAAGTAATTCACACGTTAATAGAAGCATTTATCCTCGTATTCTTAGTTGTATTTATTTTCTTACAGGATTTCCGTTCAACTTTAATCCCAGCGATCAGTGTTCCGGTAGCAATTATTGGTACGTTCTTTTTCTTAAGTCTGTTCGGTTTTACTATTAACTTATTAACTTTATTCGCGCTTGTACTTGCCATTGGTATTGTAGTGGATGATGCAATTGTGGTCGTAGAAGCCGTGCACGCAAAACTGGATGAGGGTTATACTGATGCCAAAAAAGCGACAATAGATGCAATGGATGACATTAGTGGTGCAATTATTTCGATCACGTTAGTAATGGCAGCGGTATTTATCCCGGTGAGTTTTATCCAGGGATCATCAGGTGTATTCTACAAACAATTTGGTTTAACGCTTGCGATATCAATCATTTTATCTGCAATTAACGCATTAACATTAAGCCCGGCGCTATGTGCATTATTCTTGAAACCACATGCTGATGACCATGGAAAGAAGAAGAACTTTTTAGAGCGTTTTTATTCAGCATTTAATACTTCATTCGATGCGGTTACCAACAAATATAAAAAATCTGTAAGTTTCCTTTCTCATAAAAAATGGATTGTAGGCTTAGGAATTTTATTCTTTACAGGGCTTTTGGTTTGGACCATGAATACCACCCCGAAAGGTTTCGTACCGAATGAGGATTTGGGAACGATCATGTCTGATATTTCTCTTCCTGCCGGAACATCCCAGGAAGAAACGAATGTTATCATTGCAAAAATTGACAGTGTGGCCCATGGCATTCCGGAAATCAAGAATACTTTACGTGTTGTTGGTAGAAGTTTGATTAGTGGTTCAGGTAGTTCTTACGGGATGGTGATCTCGAGATTAACTCCATGGGATGAACGTAAAGGCCGTGATGTGAAAGTGATCATTGGCGAGTTATTTGCTAAAACAGCTAATATTAAAGGCGCAAAAATTATCTTTTTTGCTCCGCCAACCATTCAGGGTTTCGGAACAAGTGGTGGTTTTGAATTTCAGTTGCAGGATAAAACCGGCGGCGATATCAAGAAATTTAATGATATCGGTAACGGCTTCCTGGCAGCGTTAAGTAAAAGACCAGAAATTCAATATGCTTCAACGTCCTTCAACCCTAATTTCCCTCAATATCAAATTGATGTAAACGTGGCTAAAGTAAAACAGGCAGGCTTAACCGTTGCAGATGTTTTAGGGGTAATGCAAGGTTATTATGGTGGTGTTTACGCCTCTAACTTTAACAAGTTTGGTAAGCAGTTTAGGGTAATGTACCAGGCTGATGCACAGTATCGTTCAAATGAGCAAACGTTAACGCGAATTTTCGTACGTAACGGAAGCGGACAAATGGCGCCAGTATCTGAATTTATCACCTTAACTAAGGTATACGGTCCACAGGCCATTTCACGTTTCAATTTATTCACTTCAATTTCCGTAACAGGTAATCCAAATGCTGGTTTTAGTTCCGGAGATGCATTGAAAGCGGTACAAGAAGTTGCAGCAGAAACATTGCCTGCAGGTTATGGATACGAATTTTCAGGTTTATCACGTGAGGAAATTAGTGGTGGAAGTCAGACTGTATTTATCTTCTTACTATGTATCATCTTCGTTTATTTCTTGTTGGCTGCACAATATGAGAGTTATATTTTACCATTAGCGGTATTAATTTCTCTTCCTATTGGTTTAGCTGGTGTATTTGTTTTCGATAAAATATTTGGAATCGATAACAACATCTATACGCAGATTACGCTGATCATGCTCGTTGGTCTGTTGGCAAAGAATGCCATTCTGATTGTAGAATATGCAGTGGACAGGCGAAAGAAAGGCATGAGTATTGTCAACGCAGCCATTGATGGAGCAACCGCCCGTTTACGCCCGATTTTAATGACCTCTTTCGCATTTATCTTAGGATTATTACCATTGATGCTTTCTTCCGGTGTAGGGGCAGCAGGTAATAAATCGATTGGTACAGGTGCTGTAGGGGGGATGCTAATTGGAACACTGTTCGGTGTGTTTGTAATCCCTGCCTTGTTTATTGTTTTCCAAAGTTTACAGGAACGCATTAGCAATAAATCTCCTTTTGAAGAAGGCATTGAAAAGGAACAAACACCTGAAGAATATGAATTGGCGACCAGTCAGAACAAACATTAATTTTTAAGAATATATGAAACTCAGATATAAGTATTCCATTTTAATCGGCTTCACCATCTTAACCTTAAGCGCTTGTGTGACTAAAAAATACGAACGCCCGCAAGTTAAAAGCGAAGGATTATACCGGGATAAAAACACAACAGATACAACTACCATGGCAGATTTGCCGTGGAAAACCTTGTTCTCTGATACGACTTTACAGTCATTAATTCAGCAAGGAATAAATCAAAATTTAGATTTAAAGCAAGCCATCGAACGGATTAGAATTTCTGAGGCTACTTTAAGGCAAAGTCGTGCGGCATTTTTGCCAAGTTTACAAGCCGATGTTTCGGTTACTGATGCTAAACAGGCAGCGGCTGCATTAAATTTTCCGGCAGGAATTAATATTAATTTAGAAACGCAAACTTACAGGGCCCAATTAAGCACCGCCTGGGAAGCCGATATTTGGGGTAAGTTAAGTAGCGCAAAGCGCTCCGCATTTGCCACTTTATTGCAAAGTGATGCCGCTAAACGTGCCGTTCAAACGCAGTTAATTGCCACTATCGCCAATAGCTATTACACCTTATTGGCTTTGGATAAACAGCTGGCCATTACGGAACAAACCATTAAAATCAGGGCCCAGGATGTAGAAACTATGAAAGCTTTGAAAGAAGGTGCTGTAGTAAACGGCGCAGCTGTAGTTCAAAGCGAGGCAAACTTATATGCCGCCGAAGTAACCCTTCCTGATTTAAAAAGAAGTATTAAAGAGGCAGAAAATGCATTAAATATTGCTTTGGCTCAGGCTCCAGGAACGGTTAACCGCACTACATTAGATCAGCAGGTAGCATTTTCAAATTTGCAAACAGGCGTATCAGCTCAGTTATTACAAAACCGTCCTGATGTTATTGCTGCTGAGTTTGGTTTCAGGGCTGCATTTGAAAACACCAATGTGGCTAAAACCTATTTCTACCCTGCTTTAACTTTAACTGCTGCCGGCGGTTTAACAAGCTTACAGTTAAATAACTTTTTCGATAACTCAATTTTCTATAATATTGTTGGCGGCTTAACCCAACCTATCTTTGCTAAAGGCGCAAACAAAGCACGTTTGACCACTGCTCAGGCCAATCAACAAATTGCTTTTTATGCCTTTCAACAAGCGCTTTTAACTGGCGGACAAGAAGTATCGAATGCATTATATGCCTACCAAACAGCAGAAGAAAAGGAAGCAACCAGAGCAAAACAAATTGCATCATTAACTAAGGCTGTAGATTTCACCAAAGAATTATTACGCTACAGCTCAGCAACAAACTATACCGATGTGTTAACATCAGAGCAAAGTTTATTAACAGCTCAGTTGAGCGGAATTAATGACAGGCTACAAAAACTCCAGTCGGTTGTTAATTTATACCGTGCTTTAGGTGGTGGCTGGAAGTAAGAATTACCATTACCCTAAACGCAAAAAGCATCTCAAATATTGGGATGCTTTTTGCGTTTAGGAAGTTCATTTTATAAATACATTCCTTTGCTATCAATAAAACTAATCACTTTGTCTGGAAGGAAAAACTGGACGTTTTTCCTTTCCTTAATAGATTTACGAATAAAGGTTGAAGAAATCTCCATCAGCGGCGTATCGGTAAAAACGATAGAAGGATGGTCTTTCCATTCATTTACGTCAGCACTTGGACGCGGATAAACATAGATCTGATAATCTTTTAAAAGAACCTCATAGTTCTTCCATTTTTTAAAAGAAACGAGGTTATCTGCGCCCATTATCAGCACAAATTCTTTTGAAGGAAATTTTTCATGCAGATAGGTTAAAGTATCAATAGTGTAAGATGGTTTTGGCAGATTAAATTCGATATCACTTATGCGGATATTTTCTGAACTCTCTATAGCTAAATTAGCCATTTCTAACCGATCATACATGTTGGCAAGTCCGCTTTTTTCTTTTAGGGGATTATGCGGAGACACCACCAACCACACTTCATCAAGCCCGGTATGATTGGCCATATAATTGGCAATAACTAAGTGCCCGGTATGGATTGGGTTGTAAGAACCGAAGAAAAGACCTGTTTTCAGTTTACGGTTTTCAGTGTTGTTGATCGTCATTGCTGTAATGGTTTAGTAATTCGGTAATGAACTAGTTTATTTTTTGTTATTTATATTGACCATTTCCACAGGCTTTTTAC
>JAZBLX010000034.1:0-57985 GCA_037033465.1 Bacteroidota bacterium
GCGAATCCGCAAAACTGATCACTTATGTAACTGACCGCGCCGGACATGATTTGCGTTATGCCATTGATTCTACTAAACTTCAAAATCAATTAGACTGGGTACCCAGCTTACAGTTCGAAGAAGGTTTAGCGAAAACGGTAGACTGGTATCTTCAAAATGAAGAATGGTTAAACAACGTAACTTCAGGAAACTACCAGTCTTATTACGACAAACAATACAGCGAAAAATAAATGGAAATTGAACAAACAGGTTTAGCAGACTGTATCATTATTAAGCCAAGGGTTTTTGATGACCCAAGGGGATATTTCTTTGAAAGCTTCAATAAACAAACCTTTGAAGATAAAACCGGATTATCGGGCGAGTTCGTTCAGGATAATCAATCTTATTCTTCCTATGGGGTCATCCGAGGTTTACATGCGCAAACCGGTGCATTTGCGCAAGCCAAGCTGGTTCGGGTGACTAAAGGAGAAGTTTTAGATGTTGCAGTAGATGTACGCCCGGGTTCGCCAACTTATGGCCAGCATGTTGCTGTGCGCCTGAGTGCTGAAAACAAATTGCAGTTGTACATTCCAAGAGGTTTTGTTCATGGTTTTTCTGTATTGAGTGAAAATGCAGAATTTCTTTATAAATGCGACAACTTTTTCAACAAAGCATCTGAAACCGGTGTCATTTATAATGATGCAGATTTAAATATAGACTGGTTAATTCCGGCAGATCAACAATCAGTATCCGATAAAGATCTTTTATTAAAACCTTTTGCAGCACTTAACCATGGGTAAAATATTAGTGATTGGAGCAGGCGGACAGCTTGGACAATGCCTGCAAACCGTAGCTACAAGACGTGGCATTACAGACATTGTATTTCCATCAGAAACGGATGGGAATATTTTAAATCAGGCCGGTCTTGAAACCTTATTTGCTCAAGAACAGCCTGCCTTTGTGATTAACTGCGCTGCTTACACCGCAGTAGATAAAGCAGAAGATGAAGTGGAACTAGCTAAAGCGGTAAACGAAACTGGTGCTGCCAATCTGGCGATTGCCTGTGCCGCAGCGGGAGCGACATTGATTCATGTTTCTACTGATTTCGTATTTGAAGGAAACGAAGTGAAACTGCTGGTTGAGGATGATGTTGCAAAGCCCATCAATGTTTACGGGCAAACCAAACTGGATGGCGAAAAAGCTGTTATTGCCTTATTGAAGGAACATTTTATTCTCCGTACCAGCTGGTTATATTCAGAATATGCCAACAACTTCGTTAAAACGATGCTCAAGTTAGGTGCTGACCGCGATGAATTAAATATCATTGCCGATCAGGTTGGTACGCCTACTTACGCCATCGATTTAGCAAATGCTATCTTCGATATTATTGCTGCCGATTCTGTTGCTTATGGGGTTTACCATTACAGTAATGAAGGCGTAACCTCATGGTTTGATTTTGCCACGGCTATTTTTGAGATTAGTGAAACCCAGGTAAAAGTTAATCCTATTCCTGGCTCTGCTTACCCCACTAAAGCCAGCCGACCGGCATTTTCGGTAATGGACAAAAGCAAAATCAAAAACACCTTTAAAATGGACATCCCTTATTGGAGAGACAGTTTAGTGGCGTGTATAGCAAAATTACAGTAAAGAGTTTTCAGTTTACCATCAACAGCTGATGGAACCTAAAATTGACAGGGAAATTATTAAGAAGTAAGCTGCAGTCATGACTAATGGCTTCTGCACGAATGAATTAATGACAAAAATATGAAAGGTATAATTCTTGCCGGAGGAAGCGGAACACGCTTACATCCCTTAACGCTAGCTTGTAGCAAACAAATGATGCCGGTTTACGATAAGCCGATGATTTATTATCCGCTATCGACTTTAATGTTAGCCGGAATTAAAGAAATTTTAATCATTTCTACGCCACATGACCTTCCTAACTTTGAAAAATTATTAGGGGATGGGTCGGCGATTGGTTGCAAACTGAGTTATGCGGTGCAGGCCGAGCCTAACGGACTGGCACAAGCTTTTGTAATTGGTGAAGAATTTATCGGGAAAGATAAAGTGGCATTGGTACTTGGTGACAATATTTTTCACGGAGATGGCATGGCCAAATTACTGCAAGCCAGTTCTGATCCTGATGGCGGGGTTGTTTTTGCCTACCAGGTTTCAGATCCTGAACGTTACGGGGTAGTGGAATTTGATGCGGATAAAAATGCCATTTCAATTGAAGAGAAGCCTGCTTCACCAAAATCTGATTATGCAGTTCCGGGCTTGTATTTTTATGATAATGAGGTGGTGGAGATTGCCAAAAATATCCAACCTTCCCCGCGTGGCGAGTATGAAATCACCGATATCAACAGAATTTATTTAGAACGCGGTAAATTAAAGGTAGGTGTTTTAAGCCGCGGTACTGCCTGGCTGGATACCGGTACCTTTACTTCCTTGATGCAAGCAGGCCAGTTTGTACAGATCATTGAGGAGCGTCAGGGTTTAAAGATTGGGTGTATCGAAGAAATCGCCTATCGGATGGGCTTTATCGATGCGGAGCAGCTTAAAGCCATTGCCACACCATTGGTAAAAAGCGGATATGGTTCTTACCTGTTGAAGCAGATTAAATAGTCCTAAATCCTTATCCGTCATTTCAACGGATGATATCGTATACAAAAGAAGCCCGGCACTGTACACTGCCGGGCTTCTTTTGTATACGTCCGGTCTGTCTAACTGCCTTCATTTCGGAATCAGAAATTATGCCCTATCTTTGGCAGGATCACAATTATTAATGGATAAGAAGAAGAATATTGCAATCATCGGCCTGGGATATGTTGGCCTGCCTCTGGCTATTGCCTTTGCTAAATACTATAAAGTGACCGGCTTTGATACGAATGAGAACAGGGTGAAGAGTTTAAACGCACTGGTGGATTTAACGCACGAGGCTAACCTGGAACATCTTACCGAGGTGCTTGGCGCTGCCGATCAGGATAAAGGCCTTGTTTTAACTTCCCATCTGGCTGATCTTGACCATAGCGATATTTATATCGTTACTGTTCCAACTCCAATTGATCATTTAAAGCGGCCTGATCTTCAACCCCTGTTGAAAGCGAGCGAGATGATTGGCTCCATTTTAAAAAAAGGCGACCTGGTTATTTACGAATCAACCGTATACCCCGGCTGTACAGAAGAAGACTGTGTACCGGTGCTTGAGCGAACATCCGGCTTAAGATACAATCAGGATTTCTTTTGTGGTTATTCGCCCGAACGCATTAATCCTGGTGATAAGGTAAATACGCTGACTAAAATCAAAAAAGTTACTTCCGGTTCCACGCCTGAAATCGCTCTTGTAGTGGATGAACTTTATTCTACTATCATTACCGCGGGCACGCATTTAGCCCCCAGTATCAAAGTAGCAGAGGCTTCTAAAGCCATAGAAAATGCGCAAAGAGATGTCAACATCTCCTTCGTAAATGAACTGGCCCTGATATTTGACCGCATGGAGATTGATACTTCAGATGTGCTGGCGGCAGCGGCAACGAAATGGAACTTTTTGAATTATAAACCAGGGCTTGTTGGCGGGCATTGTATCGGCGTTGACCCTTATTACCTCGCCCATAAATCTGAAGTTTTAGGCTATAAACCTGAAGTGATTCTTTCCGGAAGGCGCGTAAATGATAATATGGGGGTGTTCGTGGCTAATAAAATTATAAAAATGCTGGTTGCCCGGAATAAACAGATTCAGGCTGCCAAAGTGCTGATCCTCGGCTTTACTTTCAAGGAAAATTGTCCGGATACGAGAAATACCAAAGTAATAGACATTTATAAAGAGCTCCAGTCTTTCAGCATCCAGTCTGATATTTATGATCCCTGGGCTAATGATCAGGAAGTACAGCGCGAATATGGTGTACGTCTGATTGGTGCATGTGATTTTACAGGTTATGATGCAATCATCCTGGCCGTTGCGCACGGCGATTTTAGCACGATCGACTTTAAATTGTTAAAAGATACAGGGACGATTATTTTTGATACCAAGTCTTTTATTGACCGGGCGTTTGTTGATGCGCGTTTGTGAGGGAGAAGGGAGTTGGGAATAGAGAGTTGGGAGTTGGGAGTTGGGAACGGGGAGTAGAGTTGGGAGCAAGGAGTAAGGAACAAAGAACAAAGACCAAGGAGCGAAAGCAAAGAGTTTATAGCAAAGGGTAAAGAGCAAAGATTAAGGAACAAGGAGCAAAGACGAGGGCAAGATAAAACGTAGTGGCGAAAAAAATAAAAAAAACAAAACAATTTGAAAACCGTTTTGTTTAGTGGTTAGTTTATCTCCATATTATGATTACTCAAGTCGAAATCCTAGGCATTGCTGCCGTAGTTTTTTCAAACATGGTAGCCTATTTTGCCCTTAAACGTCTAAAGGACAATGAAAAACGTAGAGACCGCGACCGGCACAACCAGCAGAATTCTCTAACTTAGCTGATTTTCCGGTTACCTCATTTGTTTATTTCTGATTATTACTAGAAATGGACCTCATTTGCTATAACCTTGTGTTTCTTAATTGCAGCAGCTGTTTTGTCAATCAAAAAAAAATATTCTGTATGTTTGCCGTTCAAAATTTAAATGGTTTATGAAAGTTGCTTTAATTACAGGTGTAACTGGACAAGATGGTGCATACTTAGCAGAATTTTTGCTTAAAAAAGGGTATTTTGTACATGGATTGAAGCGGCGATCCTCCTCATTCAATACTGATCGGATTGATCACCTTTACCAGGATCAGCATGAAAGCAATGTTCGTTTCAAGCTACATTATGGTGATTTAACCGATTCTACTAACCTGATCAGAATTGTTCAGGAAGTGCAACCGGATGAAATTTATAATCTTGCTGCCATGAGCCATGTTCAGGTCAGCTTTGAAATGCCGGAGTATACCGCGAACGCCGACGGAATCGGAACTTTACGTTTACTGGAAGCTGTCCGGATCTTAGGATTAACAGCCAAAACAAAAATATACCAGGCCTCTACTTCTGAACTGTACGGTTTGGTACAGGCCGTTCCGCAAAGCGAAACGACGCCTTTTTATCCGCGCTCCCCTTATGCCGCGGCCAAAATGTATGCTTACTGGATCACTGTAAATTACCGGGAGGCTTACCAAATGTTTGCCTGTAACGGGATTTTGTTTAATCATGAAAGTCCATTACGTGGCGAAACTTTTGTAACCAGGAAAATTACCAGAGCATCTTGTAAAATTGCCTTGGGTTTGCAAAGCTGTTTATATTTAGGCAACCTTTCTGCTCAAAGGGATTGGGGCCATGCCAAAGATTATATAGAGGCCATGTGGCTCATCCTGCAACAGGAACGGGCGGAAGACTTTGTGATTGCTACAGGGGTTACCACAACTGTACGTGATTTTGTGCGGATGAGTTTTGCTGAACTGGGCATTGAAATTGAATTCTCCGGAAAAGACGAACATGAAAAAGGTGTCATTATCGATATTGATGAAGAAGTGATCAAAACGCTTGGTTTAAATAATGAATCCTTAAAACCGGGACAAACGGTTGTCCGGGTAGATCCGAAATATTTCAGACCCACGGAAGTGGATCTTTTATTGGGTGATCCTACCAAATCTAAAACACAATTGGGTTGGACGCCTAAATATGATCTTCCTTTGTTGGTTAAAGATATGATTTCATCCGATCTGAATATAATGAAAAAGGATGAATACCTCAAGCAGGGGGGGTATAAAACGCTAAATTACTTTGAATAATCCTCAAATGAAGATCATGTATAAGAGATATCAAATTGGCGGATACGAATGCTTAATCACTCCGGAATATAAGCCTACTATTATTAGGTATTTTTGAGGGTTTATGCACATTAGCTATTTTTTTTTCTTAATTTTATGCATTGAATTTCAAAAAAAAATAAAAAAACTAATCATTGCGGTTTATTAACAGGCGTAGATGAGTAGGGGAATGATCAAAGCTGCCGCTTCTCGAACCATATTTTCAATATTCTGATAAGATGTTTAACTTTTTTACCAAAAAAAATAAGATTACCGATATTTCCTGGTTGGGGATTGATATGCACTCCCATATTTTACCAGGAATTGATGATGGCTCTCCAGACGTCGCAACTTCTTTAAGGTTTGTAAAGGCTTTGGAAGATCTAGGCTTCAGTCAGCTCATTGCCACGCCGCATATTTTCAAAGAATTATATCCAAACACTAAAACTACTATTGATCAGGCCAGGTTTGCTTTACAACTTGCCATGGATCAGGCACAGGTATCCCTGAAATTAGATTCAGGAGCAGAATACATGATTGATCAGGATTTTGACCTGGAAGCCCAGATGTGTGCTATCCAGGAAAAGTTTCTTTTAATCGAGATGTCTTATCTGAATGAAAGTCCAAATATTAGTCAAAGGGTATTTGATGTTGAAATTAAGGGGTACAGACCTATTCTGGCTCATCCTGAACGGTATACTTTTTATTTTAAAGACCGGACCCGGTTAAATCGCTTTAAAGAAAAGGGTTGTTTACTTCAGCTTAATCTTTTATCGATCGTTGGTTATTATGGTAAAGAAGTAAAACAGTTTGCCGAGTACCTGTTAAAAGAAAACATGTATGATCTGGCCGGAACAGATTTGCACCATGATAAACATCTTAATACCTTAACTGATGCAGTTCGAAGCGGGAAGTTATATGATCTGCTGGGCCAATATCCATTTAAAAACCAAGAATTGTTTGGTCAGGGCATCGCTGAAGCCCTGTAAATTTTGTGATCTTTTTTGTTGCATTGACTTCCTTCCTGAAAAGGGGTATTAATGTTTTATGCTGCTGCCCTATGCAATGAAATAATTTTGTATTTTTGGGGCAATATAGCATATAAATAAAATGATATTGTGCAGGGCAAGGATTTGATAAGAACCCTTCTGCATAGTTTCATAAACTACCTACACATGAAGTTTAAAAATTTACTTAAGGCGCTTTTATTTTTTTGCGCCTTTATCCTTTCCTCCTCTCTATATGCTCAAACCAATTATGCCGATGTTAAGGTTGATGAACTGAGTGATGCCAAAATCAGAGAGTTGATGCAACGCGCAGAATCTATCGGTTATAATGATACCCAGCTGGAGCAGCTGGCCTTGGCCCAAGGGATGCCACAGACTGAAATCGAAAAGCTGCGTGGAAGGGTAGAAAAAATCAGAAAGCAGGATGGTACGGGTACTACCAATACGAATAGTGCTCAAACTGTAAATAAACCTTTTGTAGATGTAGAACGATCGCGGGTAAATACTTCGCAAAGTAAAATTGATTCATTAAAAAAGATTAACGCAGCCTTATCTGCTCAGGCGTTAGCCAATGCTGAAGAACTTAATAATCTTAAAATATTCGGGGAAGAACTATTTGGCTCGAGTACGCAAACATTCGAGCCTAACCTGCGGATGGCCACCCCGAAGAGTTATGTGGTGGGGCCGGATGATGAGTTATTAATAGATATTACAGGAGATAATGAAGTCAGCTATAAATCGAAGGTTAGTCCGGATGGCACGATAAGGGTACAGTATGTAGGCCTTATTTCTGTTGCCGGCCTGAACATTGAACAAGCCACTTCGAAAATCAAATCATCACTAGCAGGTACCTATCCTGCCATAAAATCGGGAAGGACCTCGGTTTCCATTACACTTGGGAACATTAAAAGTATTTCGATTACCGTTATAGGGGAAGCGACCAAACCCGGTGCCTATACCCTATCTTCATTATCTTCATTATTCAATGTCTTAAGTAGTGCAGGCGGGCCAAATAAAAACGGAACCTACCGGAATATTCAGGTCATTAGAAATAATAAATTAATTTACACGGTAGATATTTACGACTTTTTATTAAACGGGATTCAAAAGGGTAATGTTCGTTTGCAGGATCAGGATGTAATCAATATTCCTGTATATCAAACCCGAATTGCTTTATCGGGCCGGGTAAAACGTCCGGCTTATTATGAAATTAAAGACACTGAGACACTGGCAGATGCTTTACGCTTTGCGGGTGGCTTTGCCAATGATGCTTACTCTGCACAAATTAAAGTATTGCAGAATACCAACCGGGAACGCAAGATTACTGATGTTCCAGAAGCTGAATTTAGCACCTACAGACCGAAAAACGGTGATAAATATGTAGTGGAGCGGATTCTAGACCGCTTTGCCAACCGCGTTGAGATTGATGGTGCTGTATTTCGTCCGGGGCAGTATGAACTTGATGATCAGTTAACGCTTAAAAGTTTAATTCAAAAGGCTGACGGCATTAAGGAAGATGCTTTCTTAAACCGAGGTTATATCTCCCGGTTAAATGCTGATAACAGTTTGGCACTGGTGTCTTTTGATCTGGGTAAAATTTTAGCGGGTACCGAGCCAGACATTAAATTGCAGCGTGAAGACAAGGTGAGTATTAAATCAATTTTTGAATTACGGGAAGAATTCAGGGTAACCATACAAGGTGAAGTACGGCAGCCAGGTACATTTGTTTATGCAGATGGGATGAACCTGGAATCGTTGATTCAGATGGCCGGTGGGTTTAGAGAAAGTGCCACCCCTAACAGGATCGAAATTTCCAGAAGAATCAAAAATAGTGATGCCACATCCGTATCGGCACAAACAGCTGAAGTATTTACGGTAGATGTGGATCCAGATTTGAAAATACAGAACCAGGATTTTGTGCTAAAGCCATTTGATATTGTGTCTATCAGAAGTTCAGAAAGTTATCATACGCAACGGCAGATCAGAATAGAGGGTGAAGTATTATACCCGGGTATTTATACCGTAACTAAAAAAGATGAAAGAATTTCTGATATCATTAAACGGGCCGGAGGTTTAAGTCCGTTGGCTTATGTAGAGGGCGCCTCTTTACGCAGAACCGGTAAAGGCGATTTGCGGATGGATAGTCTGGAAACGCGGAGAGAAGAAAGAGAAAAACTTTTGAATTTACAACGTTTAAAACAATCCGGGGCAAGAGATACAACCAGTCTGGATAAAGACCTGGAGATTTTGAGAAGTGACCTGGTTGGGATTGATCTTAAAAAGATTATGAACAAACCCTTATCACGAAATGATCTAATTGTAGAAAACGGCGATGTGATCAGGGTACCAAAAGAACTGCAAACCGTACGGGTTACCGGTGAGGTACTGAAGCCCAATAGTATTGTTTATACGAAAGGAAAAAGCTTTACCGGTTATATTAGCGGGTCTGGCGGTTTTAGTTACAATGCCTATAAAAAGGGGGCATTCATTGTTTATTCAAACGGATCAGTGGCGGCCAACCGGAAGTTTTTATTCTTTAACAATTTCCCACAGGTAAAGCCAGGTGCTGAAATTTTCGTGCCTAAAAGGGCAGAACGTGAAAAATTAAATGCAGCCACATTTATCGGCATTTCAACAGGGATCGCCTCACTGGCCGCCATTATTGTTAGTTTATTACGTTAAGCCATGTCTGAAACTCCTCATAAAGAAATTACGCTGAAAGAACTGGCCATTAAATCGAATGAGTGGTTATCATACCTTCGTTCCAAATGGCTTGCTATTTTGATCGGCTGCATCATAGGTGTGGTATTGGGTTACCTCTATGCCACCTATAAAAAGCCAAAGTATGTAGCGGCGAGTACTTTTGCACTGGAAGATGCAAACGGAGGCGGAGGTCTTGGGCAGATGGCAGGCCTTGCCTCTATGGTTGGGATTGAAATCGGAAGTTCAGGAAATGGCGGGGTATTTCAGGGCGATAACCTGATCGAGTTGTATAAGTCGAGGAGCATGATTCAGCAGTCACTTTTATCGGAAGCAGACTTTAACGGAAAGAAACAATTGCTTATTGACCGTTATCTGGATTTCAATAACCTGAAAGCGAAATGGCCTCAGCATCCTATACTCAAAAATATTAATTTTAAGGAACGTCAGGATGCCCGTTTAACCCGGGCTCAGGATAGTATTTTAGGGGAAGTGGTGAAAGAGATTGGTAAAAGCAACCTGGTGGTTACTAAGCCTGATAAAAAATTAAGCATTTTAAAGGTTCAGGTTACTTCTAAAGATGAGTTGTTTTCCAAGGCCTTTGATGACGAGATTGTGAAAACCGTAAATGAGTTTTACGTACAGACGAAGACCAAAAAATCGCTTCAAAATGTGGCCATTTTACAGCATCAAACCGATTCTGTTAAACGGGAATTGAATGGCGCATTGGCCGGAATGGCATCCTTAACCGATGCTAATCCAAATGCTAACCCTGCCAGGCAAATTCTAAAGGTACCTTCACAAAGAAGACAGGTTGATGCGCAGGCCAACACTGCTATTTTAACTGAACTGGTTAAAAACCTGGAAATGTCTAAGGTATCGCAGCGGAAAGAAATGCCTTTAATACAAATGATTGATGCGCCGGTTTTGCCTTTAACGCGGTTAGCTACGACTAAAACGCAAGGGATGATTTCCGGTTTCTTTCTTGCCGGGTTTTTAATGTCGGCTATGCTGCTGGTAAGACGGGGATTTTTATTGATGATTAAATAATGCATGTCGGGATTAAAGAAAAATATTGCCTTTAATACGCTGTTATCCATTTCTCAAATATTATTTCCGCTTGTTACTTTTCCTTATGCTTCGAGGATACTCGGGCCAGCGGGTATGGGCGCTGTAAACTTTGCAGATAATTTCATCACTTACTTTTTAATTTTCTCTGCCCTTGGCATTCCCTTGTATGGGGTGAGGGAGATTGCAAAAGTAAAAAATGATGCGATAGCCCTTGGGCGTGTTTTCTCTGCACTTATCTTCATTCACCTCATTACTTCGGTAATCTCTATCATCATCTTACTGGTGATTAGTTTATCTATAGAAAAGCTGTCGGCAAATTTTCAGCTTTATCAGATCGGGATGGCCATTTTACTGGGTAATGTGTTCATCGCAGAATGGTTTTTTCAGGGGATAGAGAAATTTAAATATATCGCCATCCGAACGGTTTTGATCCGTCTGTTTACCATACTTTTACTTTTTGCTTTGGTTCATTCCGTAGCCGACCGAAATACTTATTACGCACTGAATCTGGTGGCCACACTGCTGGCTGCTGCAACAAATATGTATTCGGTAAGTAAGCTGGTGAAGGTTTCTTTTAAAAACCTGGATCTGAAGCATCACCTTAAGCCGCTGTTCATTATATTTTCCAACAGCATTATCACGACCATTTACCTGGTTTTTGATACGATTATTTTAGGCTTTCTGACCGGTGATGTTCAGGTAGGGTACTATGCTGCTGCCATGAGGATCAGTAAGATTTCACTCGCTGTGATCGGGGTTTTATCAGCGGTGCTGCTGCCCCGGCTTACCGTAGCTTTTCAGGAAAGAAACTGGTCTGAAGCGAAATCATTGTTAAATAAGTCGATCAACTTCGTGGTGTTTCTCAGTATCCCTATCGCTATCGGAACCTATTGCCTGTCAGAAGAGATTATTCGTTTATTCGCAGGACCACAATATTTGCCAGCCGTAAGTGCGCTTCAAATTCTTTGCTTTATTGTAGTATTTGTAGGGATGGCACAAGTATTTGCCCATCAAATTCTCCTGCCCTTGCACCAGGAAAGAAAAATTCTTTATGCTTCCCTTATTGGAGTAGTTGTTAGCCTGGGGCTGAACTTTCTTTTAATCCCTATTTATAAGCAAAATGGTGCCGCCATCAGTTCGCTGGCTACTGAGTTTAGTGTTACCCTCCTGTTATTTTATTTTTCGCTGAAGCTGTTTAAGGTGAAATTTCCTTTTTTAGCCACGCTGCAGGCATTGCTTACTTCTGCATTATTTTTTCTAATTAAAATGCTGGTTTTAAAGATCAGTACGTTACCCATTGTAGTGGTTATGATCACGGTGCCGGTATCCGGTTTAGTTTACCTCTTTATGCAGGTATTTGTTTGGAAGAATAAAAATGTAGTAGCGGTTTTATCCGGTTTTGGTCCTTTAAAGTTTCTTCAAAAAATATAATGATGGGCGTTTGTGTGGTTATTCCGATTTACAGTGATCAGATTCGTTCTTTTGAACAGGTTTCGATGGACCAGTGTTTCCGGATTTTAGGTGATTACGACATTTATTTTATTTTGCCTAAAAGGCTGGAGTCGTTTATCATCAACCATCAGTATGTGCTTGCCAAACAGGCAAAATACAAAACCTTTGATGATCATTTTTTTACAGATATTCCTGCATATAACCGGTTAATGAAATTTGGCGGGTTATATGAAAGTTTTCTTGCGTATGATTTTATGCTCATTCATCAGCTGGATGCCTTTGTTTTTAAAGATGAGCTGACTGAGTGGTGTCAGAAAGGGTACGATAACATCGGCGCCCCTTTATTTGAAGGGTATGATTTAGCCCAGCCTGACAGCCCCCTGATGAGTCTGGGCAATGGCGGATTCTGCCTGAGGAACGTTAAAAAATGCTATGATGTGGTTACCCAGTTTAAAAAACTTGAATTTACGCGGACATTTGATGATGAAAACAGGCCTTTTTACATCAATTTCTACCGTTACATCAAGCATCAGTTGGTGTATATTTATTCGGGCTATCCATTCCAGCCCATTATCAATGAAGATTTGTTCTGGGCAGAAGTGATCCCGCAGAATTTTCCTGATTTCAAAATGCCAGATATTAAGGAAGCCATGAAATTCAGCTTTGAGGTTAATCCGGAAGTGCTTTTCGAACTGAATCACCATGAATTGCCTTTTGGTTGCCATGCCTGGTGGAAATACAACCTTGGCTTTTGGCAAAAGTATATTAACCAGTTTGGCTATGACATTAAGGTTGACTAAAGTTTTATAAAAATTTGCACATTTGTAACCTATGGGAATAAAACTGCGCCTGTTGCAATCCAATGATGAAGAATACTTTCTTGATTGTATTGATGAATTATACAGTACGATAGAAAAAACGCCCCTGATATTTGACACTGAACGGGTACCTGTTAAATATTCCCGGTTTAAATCTTTTCTGGTTAGAAGACTGGCACAGTATCCGTTTCTCTTTAAACTAAGGGTGAAAGCCAGAGACAAAAAAATAGTGAATTTTGTTTCGATGATTAGCGGAGATTTCAGGTTGCTCATTCCTTATGCCTTCAGCACGAAACTGAACTTTATCTACATGTATGATGTATGGCCAAGGTTTCATCGGTGGATCTTTCCCCTACTAGACTTTTTCCATGTACGTTATGTTTTCTTTTCTTCCAGGCAGGTGCTTGAAAATTTCAATGAAAAATATAGTCAGGTAAAATGTAAAGCGATGTGGCTTCCCGAAGCTTTATCGGTGCAAGATTATCATTTTAACCGTTTCCAGGATAAGACCATTGATGTGCTTGAGTTCGGGAGAATGTATGATGCGTATCACGATTTAATTGTTGCACCATTGGCTACCCATGGAAAAAAGCATGTTTACCGAAAGCCAGATATGACCTTGCTTTTTCCGGATAAGGCGAGCTTTACCCATGCTTTGGCCTCGACAAAGGTGGTGATCTGTGTGCCTTCCAATATCACCAATCCGGAGCGGTCAGAATATATATCGTCTATGACGTTAAGGTATTTACAAGCCATGGCTTCAAAATGTCTTATTGTTGGTTCACTGCCTTCGGATATGGAAGTGCTTTTTGGATATAACCCCCTTGTTGAAATTAATATGGCAGATGCCGCAAATCAATTGCTTGAGGTACTTGCTCATTATGAAGATTACCAGGCATTGATCGAAAAAAATTATGAGCATGTTGTCCGCCACCATCAATGGGAGAACCGCTGGCAGATTATTAAAGATAAAATACAGGAGGCTTTATGACGGAACCATTGGTAAGCATCATTATACCTTCTTTTAATTATGCGCAGCTCATTGTTGAAACGCTGGAAAGCATTATTCAACAGCGTTATGCAGACTGGGAATGTATTATTGTTGATGATGGCTCTACTGACCAGACCGCAACTGTTGTAAGCGAGTTCATCGCCGTGCACCCGGGCTACCCTATCCTTTTCCATCCGGTAAAAAACGGAGGTACATCCACTGCTAAAAACATTGGAATATCTTTATCCAAAGGCAAATATCTGCAGTTTTTAGATGCAGATGATTTGTTAAGTGCGGATAAATTACGTATTCAGGTTGCCATTGCTGAACGGTTAAATGCAGGCCTGGTGTTTTCTAAAGCAGACTTCTTCCTTGATGATGTTCAGGGGCGGACCCTGGTTCAGAAGTATCCGGAGGGTTTTTTAGCAACGAAAACGCTTGAAAAATCAGAGCTGTTTAAAAGGCTTATCGTAAATAACATACTAACCATTAATAGTCCGTTGGTTAAAAAAGACCTCATTCTGGCTGCCGGGATGTTTGACCCGGCGTTAAAAAATAATGAAGACTGGTTGTTGTGGTTTAAGGTTGCACTTCTTCATCCTCATTTTGTTTTTGATGAAGATGACCGTTCTGCCGCGTTGATCCGGCTGCATGGAAACAGTGCCATTAATAACAAGAAAAATATGTTTTTAGGTGAAGTTGTTGTTCGAACGCATATGGATGGTGCGCTTTGTCAATTAGAAGTGAGTCGTGAAAATATTTATTTAAAAAGATTAAATCTCGATCTGCTTGCCCTTCATGAAGTCCGATCCCTTCAAATATCAAAAGGTCTCCGTTATATTTTCAGTAGTTTTGCAGGCAACCCCTTGCATGGAGGGAGCCTATTAATAAAAGGCCTGTTAAGATTAGGCATCAGGTTATATAGAAACGTAAGCTAAATGGTTATTAAACCCTACATATTAATCCTGATTATTGCTGCATTTCTATTTGGAGATGTTTACCTGTTGGTCAGGTATGCATCCTGGGGCTGTGCGATTGAAGAGCTGGTTCCCTTTGCCGTATTTTTACTTACAGCAGAAGGGTTGTCTGTTTTTTCTATTGTTCGTTTCGGGCAGATCATTAATCCGTTTACCATCTATAGTGTTTTCGTTTATATTGCTGGTTTTTCATTTCTAATCGTGTCAGACCGGCAGGTAGATTATGAATTACAGTTTACCCTGATGATGATCTTTAGTGTAGCCTTCTTTGTTATTGGCGGATTGGTATCCATGAAAACCTATTCCTTTAGTTTAAGCAATTATATCCCACCGCTCAGTACCCGGGTGAGTTTAGCCTTTTTACTGCTTGTATTTGTTGCGGGGATTGGTGTATTTGTGCTCGAAGTAGGCCAGTTAGGTTATTTACCTGTTTTAAATCTGGGTAATGCTGCTGTATACCAGGATATTAATGAAAATGACGTTACGCCACTGCACAATTTCATTGTGCTAAATTCGGTGTTGCCTGCCATGTTCTATATTCTTTATAAAAGGAAAACCTTACGTTTCTGGCAATTTATCGCATTGAGTATGGTTTGTGGTTTCATCATCCTCAATTTTTTCAGCCGGCAAATCATCGTTTTGTTTTTCTTCTCTATGCTGATTGCCTACAGTTATTACAAAACCATTCCGCTGTTCAAATTATTTTCTATTGGTGCAGTATGTATTGTATTGTTTATTGTTTTGGGGCAATTGAGGGGCAGTTCATCCGACGAAGGAAATGAAATGTCTGTTAATGAATTTTTGAGGGATTACGGCGATATCACCAAACCTACCAATATTATAGAAACCTACCTTTCTTTATATGGTGCCGTAAATTTCTCGGCCGGAAATGAAATCGTAAGCACGGCCCTGCGGGATGATTACATCAGTTATGGGGTGTATTCTGCCCGGCCGATCATCACGGTTTTACCCATTGACAAAAATGCGATCTACCCACCATTATACAGTTCTTACACAAAAATCGGAACGTACATTGTTGATCCGTTTCTGGATTTCAGGTGGTTTGGCGTGGTGGTGCTGAACTTTCTTTACGGGTTTCTATCCATGAATTCTTTCAAAAACTACCTGGCTAAAAATAGTGAATATTATATTGTAGAATGGTCATTGTTTATTTTCTGCATTTTTATGAGTTCATTTACCAATTTCTACCACATGTTTTTTGTGGCTTTCTTTTTTATTGTTAACCGGATTGCCATAAAATAAGATGAGTGAAGCGCCTGTTTTAACCATCCTTATGGCCACTTATAATGGTGCCGAATACCTGGAAAGGCAGTTGGAAAGTATTTTGGGCCAGTCTTATCCCAGCTGGGAATTGATTATCCGCGATGATCAGTCGGGTGATGATACCTTACAGATCATCAATTCTTACCTTGAAAAAGACTCTAGGATTAAACTGATCAACTACGGATCTGCACATGGATCGGCCTGCCGTAATTTCTCTGCACTTTTCGACTGGGCTTATGCAAATGATAAAAGTTATCTCTTATTTGCAGACCAGGATGATATCTGGTTGCCCCATAAACTGGAAAGATCATTAGCCGCAATGATCAAACATGAAAATGCCTATCCGGCAGATTTTCCCTTACTCTGCTATTCTAACCTCAGTTTTATTGATGCGCATGATCAACAGATTGAGGCCAGGTTGCCCTTGCCTAAGGAATTAAAGCTGGAGGTATTAATCAACGAAAACTATGCATGGGGCTGTACCCTGATTTTAAACCAGGCAGCCGTTCAAAAGATTAAACATATCCCCACCGATGCTGTTAACCATGATTATTATGTGGCCCTGGTGGTTTCTGCTTTTGGCAAAAATCTATTAATCGATGAAGACCTGATCCTCTACCGGCAGCATGAAAAAAATGTAAGCGGTAATGTGGATAAGATGAGCTTTATGAGCCGCTTTAACCGTTATTTCAGGGATACGGAATACATGCTGAAACCATTAATTGATAACTATCACCTGGTTCAGACTTTTTTTAACCAACATCATACCGAAATTAATGATCAGCAAAGGGTCATGATCAGTGATTTTTTAGACAAATACCAAAGAAGCTTTCCCGCATTGTTTATAGCCATGTGGAAACACCAGATTTTTAAAATTGGATTAGGTAAAAATGTGGTGTATTTTTACACTTTATATCTGTTGCGGAAAAAGGTGATGATGCATGTTCAGGCGAAAGGTAACTCATGAAAATCCATTTCGATAATATTATTTACAGCCTGCAAAGGGCGGGGGGAATTTCTACCTATTGGACGGAACTCATTTCCAGGTTGCTGCGCGATGAGCATGACGTATCTTTTACGGAGTTGAAGCATCAAAATATTTCGCGGCTGGCTTTAGCCATTCCGGAAGACTATTTATCGGTTACGAAAAGGAAACGTGTGCTTCTTAACCGGTTTAAAGTTTTACCACTGGCCAAGGAACAAGATCCCTTTATTTTCCACTCGAGTTATAACCGCATTACGCGCAATCCGAATGCGCGGCCGGTGATTACCATTCACGATTTTGTGCATGAGCGATTTTATAGCGGTTTACGGCGGTACCTGCACCTTTATCAAAAAAACAAAGCCATCCTTGCGGCTGAAAAAATCATTGTTGTTTCCGACAACACCCGGCAGGATCTTTTGCATTTTCATCCTTATTTAAAGGAGGAGGATATTTCCGTGATCTATAACGGCGTTTCAGCTGAATTTTATCCGCTAGCTACCGAATCCGAGGCATCCTCTAAGCCCTATCTTTTATTTATCGGATCCAGGGCCTACTATAAAAATTTCCATTTTGCTATAGATCTATTGAAGAGGCTCAGCGACTTTGACTTTTGCATTGTGGGGTCAGCACTATCCGATCAGGAAACCCGTTTGCTGAATCAAAAAATTCCGGGACGATGGAAAATGTTTAGTCATATAGACAACCAAAAGCTTAATGAGGTATATAATGCCGCTTATGCTTTAATTTATCCCTCTTCTTATGAAGGCTTTGGCATTCCCCTGCTTGAAGTGATGAAAACCGGAACTCCTTTTGTGGCCTTAAATAAATCTTCCATTCCGGAGGTGGCCGGAAAAGCCGGAGTTTTGGTGGATGCGCTAGACCTTGACGCTTTTGAACAGGCTGTTTTGAGTATTCAGGGAAATGAATCATTGCTAAGTGCCCTTGGACAAGAACAAGCCAGTCAGTTTTCGTGGGAGAAATGTTATCAGGAAACTTTACAGGTATACCACAAATTAGAATCATGAAGATTTCAATCATCACTGTAGTTTACAATAATCATCAAACGATTAAAACGGCAATCGATTCTGTTTTAAGTCAGGATTATGAAGATATCGAATACATCATTATAGACGGGCAATCTACCGATGGTACGCCAGACCTGATTCATGGTTATGGCGAGTCTATCAGCAAGGTGATTTCCGAGCCCGATAAAGGGATCTATGATGCCATGAACAAAGGGATTGCCCTTTGTACCGGTGAGGTGATCGGAATTTTAAACTCTGACGATGTTTATGCCGATCGTAACGTGTTGAGCGAAGTGATGCAGCAATTTACTGCAGATGCTGCATTGGATCTGGTTTATGGGGATCTGGTTTATGTTAAGAATAACGATCTTGATCAGGTGGTCCGAAAATGGATTTCTAAGCCTTATTATCCAAAGTTCTTTGAAGACGGGCATGTCCCGCCACACCCTTCCCTATTTGTTAAAAGGCTGGTTTATGAAAAAACAGGTTTATTTAACCTGGAGATGCGGCTGGCCGCGGATTATGAATTTATGTTGCGGCTTTTTAAACTGCATCCATATAAAAGTAAATACTTGAATCGTTTATTTGTGAAAATGCGGTTAGGCGGCGCTACCAATGCCAGTATTAAAAACATTGTGAATGGCAACCTGGAGATTTTACGTGCCTGGAAAATTAATCACCTGAAGGCCCCTGTTCTGCTGATGCCCAGGCGAATGGCTAAAAGACTAATTCAGTTTGTAAAATGAGGATTATTTTAACAGGCGCCAATGGCTTCCTCGGGAAAGCCATTTACCAACATTTTTCATCAGCAGAAGTCATTAGACTCGGCAGAACCGCAGGTGAAGTGATCGCTGATCTGGAATATGATCTTCCCGCACTTCCTGCAACTGATTTAGTGATTCATGCTGCTGGTAAAGCACATTCCGTTCCGCGAACAGCAGCGGAAAAGGAAGCTTTTCAAGAGGTCAACGTAGCCGGTACCAAGCGTTTACTTAAGGCTTTGACACAGGCAGATGCGCTGCCCAAATATTTTGTGTTTATCAGTTCCATTGCTGTTTATGGCTTAGAAAAGGGTGCCTTAATCGATGAGCAGCATCCCCTGGCGGCAACTGATCCCTATGGTCGCAGTAAAATTGAGGCTGAGGCTTTAGTGTCCGCCTGGTGTGAAGAAAATCATGTGGTTTGTACTATTTTGCGGTTGCCGCTTCTGGCGGGGGCGAATCCACCAGGTAACCTCCAATCCATGATCGAAGCGATTAAAAAAGGTTATTATTTTGATGTAAATGTGCCCTCTGTTCAAAAAAGTATGGTACTGATTGATGACGTCGCCATTTTTATTGAACAGGTTTACCCAATTGGCGGAATCTTTAATCTGACAGATGGTTATCACCCCAGTTTCAGGGAAATTTCCAATCTGATGTCGAAACAGCTGCATCAAAAAAATGCATTCGTAATGCCTTATGCGATCATTAAAGCCCTGGCTTTTATAGGGGATATTCTAGGGCCAAAGTTCCCGTTGAACCGTAAGAAGTTAGATAAGATGACCAATACCTTAACTTTTAGTGATGAAAAGGCCAGAAGATCCATTGGATGGCAGCCCCGTCCGGTGCTTGAAAATTTTAAGATATGATTGATTTTACCCTCGTTATTTTCACGGTAATGCTGTTTGCTTTGATGATGTTCTACCTGTACCTTGCAGACCGGAATAACATTATAGACCGGCCTAATGCCCGGAGTTCTCATTCGGTTCATACCATCAGGGGTGGGGGCATTATTTTCCCTTTGGCCATGGTTCTGGAATATGCCTATTCGGGCTTTAACTACAGCTGGTTTATACTGGGTCTGGTGCTGATTAGTGCTATCAGTTTTCTTGATGACCTCAAACCGCAGGATTCTAAATTAAGGTTTGGTATCCACCTGGTTGCTGTTGCCTTATTGTTTTATCAGCTTCAGCTTTTTGCTTTTCCCTGGTACCTGATCGCAGTCGCGCTGATCTTTGTCATTGGAAGTATCAACGCCATTAATTTTATGGATGGCATTAACGGCATTACCGGTAGTTATGCTTTGCTCACTTTGCTTACCTTACTCTATATCAATCGTTACGAAGCGCTTTTTGCAGATCAAACGATGCTGGTCATCGCTATCATTGCGGTTCTTATTTTCAACTTCTTTAACTTTCGCAAAAATGCCCGGTGTTTTGCAGGTGATGTAGGCAGCGTAAGTATTGCCTTCATCCTTTTATTTTTCATTCTGAAACTGATCATTGCGACTCAGCACCTAAGCTATATTTTATTGCTGCTGGTATACGGATGGGACGTGGTGAGTACCATTATTTTCCGGTTAATCAGAAAAGAAAATATCGGTGAAGCCCACCGGACGCATTTTTATCAGTTTCTCGCGAATGAGAAAAAAAATCCCCATTTAATTATTGCAGCGGGCTATTGCCTGGTCCAGCTGGGGGTTAACGTTAGCTTAATTTATCGTTCAACAAACAATTTATCTTATCTTGCGCTGATTTTAATTATAACAGGTACGTTTATTGTGGTGTTGCGGTTGATCATTCAGGGCAGGCGCCAGTTGATCTACCGAAACCATGCAGATAATAGTTAATAAAACCCGGTGTTTAGCAAAGTTAATATAGTACCCCGCTGGCTCATATTCATCATAGATCTGATGATTTGCCTGATCTCCCTCGGAGCTGCCTATTTTATTAGGTATAATTTTGACATCACCGATTTAGATGTTATCTTCTTTAGCAGGAGTGCCCTGGTTACGCTGGTTATCAATATTGTTGTATTTCTTTGTGTCAAATCCTATAGCGGGATTATTCGTTATACAAGTGCCCAGGATACTTTTCGTATTCTATTTGCGGTAGTACTGAGCAGTGCCGTTTTATTTCTGTTAAACGTCAGTATCCTCGCCTTCACCACGCATATGCTCATCTCCAATATTATTGTAGTGGTGTATGGCCTGGTGAGTTTTGTGTTGCTGATTACCTACAGAATCCTGATTAAGTACTTTTTTACCTACGTTAAGAATCTTAATCTTGATAAAATGCGGGTGGTAATTTATGGTGCAGGTGAGGCAGGGGTAGCGACCAAAAGAACCTTCGACCATGATAACCGGGTTAATAAAAATATCGTTGCCTTTGTAGACGATGATATCAGAAAGGTGGGAAAAACCATCGATGGGGTGAAAATTCTGGATGCCAAAGAATTAAAGTTACTGATCGCTAACCGGGAAATAGATGAACTTATTTTTGCTTCGTTCAGTATCCCGATTGATGTTAAAAATGAAATTGTTGATGCCTGCCTGGCTTATGATGTGGTAGTGTTAAACATTCCGCCTTCTAATGTCTGGATAGATGGTAAGTTACAAACCTCACAAATTCAAAACTTAAATATTGAGGATTTACTGAACCGGAAAACCATTGAAATTGACGTAGAAGGCATCCGGAGCCAAATCAAAAATAAGCGAATCTTAATTACCGGCGCAGCCGGATCCATCGGCAGCGAAATTGTGCGGCAATTGCTGAAGTTTGAGCCGAGCCTGATTATCTTAAATGATCAGTCTGAAACTGCTTTACACGATCTTTACCTGGAGCTGGAAGAATCCAGTCAGAATTCCAACTATCACGCAGCGGTAGGCGATGCACGGGATATTAACCGGATGGAATACTTATTCCAGACCTATAAGCCGCATTTTGTTTACCATGCCGCCGCCTATAAACATGTTCCTTTAATGGAAGATAACCCCTGCGAGGCCATCAAAACCAACGTAATGGGGACTAAAATCGTGGCGGATTTATCTGTAAAATACGGGGTGCGTAAATTTGTGATGATTTCTACCGATAAGGCGGTTAACCCCACCAATATCATGGGGGCCTCTAAAAGAATTGCCGAGATTTATGTACAGTCTTTAAACAATACTTTAATTAACCAAAACCATATCTTCAGTAACGGATTAAGTTATATTAACGGGCTGAATGTAAAGCCAATTACTAAATTTATTACCACCAGATTTGGGAATGTACTGGGCTCGAATGGCTCTGTGATTCCCCGGTTTAAACAACAAATTGAAAAGGGTGGCCCGGTTACGGTTACACATCCGGAAATTACCCGTTATTTTATGACCATTCCGGAGGCCTGCCGCCTGGTATTGGAAGCCGGAAATATGGGTGTTGGCGGCGAGATCTACATCTTTGACATGGGCAAATCGGTTAAGATTGTAGAGCTGGCGAAAAAGATGATTCGTTTAGCCGGACTGATCCCCAACCAGGATATTAAGATCCAGTATAGCGGTCTTCGTCCGGGAGAAAAATTATTTGAAGAGTTATTAAACGATAACGAAAATACCATGCCTACCCATCACCATAAAATCATGATCGGGAAAGTAAGGGAATATATATTTAATGATGTAGAGCAACACATCTACAAATTGATTAACTGTGCCAAATCAAACGATAACAGGCAGGTGGTGGTGATGATGAAACAGCTGGTACAGGAATATAAGAGCAATAATTCCATTTACGAAGAACTAGACCATACGGATGAAAAAAACTAATACCCCCCTTATAATCTTATTGTTTGCCCTCATTACATTATTTGCGATCAATAATGTTGCCTTTGCGCAAACACCCAATCAAAACGTTCCCTATTCTTACCAGTTTTATCAAAAGTTAAACCCTTCGGTTTATGATATCAACTCGAGCTTTCACAGTTCGATAAGGGGCTTTTATGCCGATGACAGTCTGTTGGTGGGCCAATACCAGTCTTTAATGAAAATGGGGGTAGACAGCCTGAACAAAAGAAGCTGGGTAAGGCGAAAACTGACGGATGAGCACCTGGTTAATTTCAATGGTGATGATTACAATGTTTACATTGATTTCCTGCCTGATTTTCAGATTGGAAAGGAGTTTAAAGAAAGTAAAACGACCTGGTTAAATACCAGGGGGTTCCAGATTGGCGGCGACATTGGCAAGCAGTTTTCCTTTTATGCGAGTGCTTACGAAAATCAGGGGGTGTTTGCCAACTATGTTACCGACTTTATTAATACCAACCAGGTGGTGCCGAGTGAAATGACCGGTAAATTGGATGGGAAAACAAAAGACTGGTCTTACGCTACTGCATTGCTTTCTTTTACTGCCAATAAGCATTTAAACATTGCCTTAGGTTATGATAAAAATTTTATTGGTGATGGTTATCGTTCCATGTTGCTTTCGGATGTTGCGGCGAACTATTCCTTTTTGAGGTTAAGGGCTACTTTAGGGAACGTGCAATACCAAACCATTTTTGCTTATATGTTAGATCCGGGTGCGGAACGGTTTACCGAAGACCGAAGGTTAGGGGATCGTGGCAAGTGGATGGTCGCCCACTACCTGGACTGGAACATTACCAAGCGTTTCTCCGCAGGCTTTTTCCAGGCAGTAACCTGGGCTGATGCTGAAAAGGAAGGAAAAAGAGGCTTTGATTTTAACTATGCACACCCGTTTATTTTCCTGCGTTCTGTAGAAAGTGCCAATACTACTTCTCCGGATAAAATGCGTTTAGGGGTTAATTTAAAATATGAGATTCTGGATAAAACGACTGTTTACGGTCAGTTTATGTTTGATGAGTTTACGGCTAAAGAAATATTTTCAAGCAATGGCTATTGGGCCAATAAACATGCGATTCAGGTTGGTTTCAGGGGTTCTGATTTGTTCAAAGTACCGCGTTTGAATTACCTGGCTGAATTTAATACGGCTAAGCCTTATACTTACGCTCACTTCGATCGTGTATCGAATTACGCTGCGATGAACCAGCCGCTGGCCCACCCTTTTGGCGCTAACTTCAGGGAGTTTTTAGGTTTATTAAACTATAGCTACAAGCGGTTTGATTTTCAGGGTCAGCTGATTTATGCCAATTATGGTGCTGATCCGGCAGGCCTGAATTATGGAAAAAATATCTTTTTAAGTTATGAAACCCGTGTACAGGATTATGGTGTGAGTACCGGTCAAGGGATTAAAACTAATTTATACTTTACAGAAGCCAAGGTTTCTTATCTTATCAATCCAAAGTATAACCTGCGCGCTGAAATAGGTGGAATTATCAGAAGGGAGTCTTCCGCATTAACGGCTCAAAATACCGGATTGGTTACTTTTGGTATAAGAAGTACATTCAGGAATTTATACAGGGATTTTTAGGGTAATTGGATGGTGTAAGGGTTTCGGAGCGTTGTTCGTTGTTTGTTAGCCGTTGCTCGTTGTTCGTTGTTGGTTTGGTGGGATAGAAGGTACACGATTATATTCGAAAATCGTCATTGCGAGGAGGCACGACGAAGCATTTTTCGAGAGAGATTGCTTCTGCAGATGAAGGATCTGCTTCGCAATGACGATTTTTTGAAGGTTTCGAAGCGTTTGTCGTTGTTGGTTTTTTGGTTGTTGGTTTTTTATTTGATTGGATACTCTTTTGCCAATCAATTCATTGCATTCTGGCTTCAGCCGAATGCGTTTTTTGTAATATTCTTTAGATAAGGTTCTGAATCAAGTTCAGAAGGAGGATTTTTTGAGGGTTTCGAAGCGTTTTTCGTTGCTCATTTTTCGTTAGTCGTTATTCGTTTGGTGGATAGAATGTACACGATTATATTCGAAAATCGTCATTGCGAGGAGGCACAACGAAGCAATCTGTTTTACTCATTGCCTCGGGTCGAGGTTTCGGTTGGTGATGATACCTAACCGATAAAATCATCTAGTTTACATTTTTTCGAGAGAGATTGCTTCAGTAGATGAAGGATCTGCTTCGTCCAAATGGTGATTATGATTTACCGTTTTAATTTTATCGGCACAATGCATTCATTACATGCAAAATAGTAACCTTTGCAAAGGTATAGTATTAAAAATCAAGTATTAGATGTTTTTCAGTTTACCTAGGAGAGTGTATTCTCAATAGTCTCAATGTTTTTAAAGCTTCATTTAGAAGGATTTTCTAAGTCACTAAAATCCAATAAATCGTCAACACTCACATTCAGCGCTTTGGCGATCATCACTAGGATATACTCCGTATATATTATATTGATCAAATTGTTTTTTAGTATCGAATCAGAGGGTTCAAAATCAAAATTATTAATAATGGCACGGAAATCAGAAAGTTAACAATAATAAAGGAGGTGCCTTTAATTGGTAAATATTTATAATAGATACTAAAATTAATAACAAAGCCTTAAAATAAAAAGCAGCAACTAACTGATCTTTAGAATCTCACCAATACCAATATCGAGTTTGTCAGCTATTGCCTTAATCATGCTAATAGAAGTATTTGTTTCAGCTCTTTCTATTCGGCCAATTTGCCTCGTGTCAAATTTGGTTAACTCGGCCAGCTTCTCCTGAGTAATACCCATTTTTTCTCTAATTTCAACTAGCTTTCGCCCCACCGATTCTAGATACTCCTGATCTCTGTACTGTTTTCCCACATAGCTAAAGTCAAAATATAAAAGAAATAATGTTAGGACATATTTGTCCTTTTTAAATTTTATTACTATATTTGATGGTACAATAACTTGTTGTTAATAAGTTATTTAATTTTTGGTATTAATAAGAGTCTCGCTTGCTAAATTCTGACAACTGCAATTGAACGAGACAATAGATTAATGCCCATGACAATATTATGTGTAATTTCGTTTACACTATAGCGTTGTGGGCTCTATTGTATTCGTTTCAAAAGGCCGTCAGAAGCCTAGCAAGATGATATATAGAGTCCTGCTATAGTGCTCTTTATTTAAGACTCGTAAAGACCCATACGAGTATGAAAGTTATATCGATACATCTTTTCAGTCACCTAATTTCTCTGGTGATCTGTGCACCTGAATAGTTTTATCACTCAAGGTAGGAAATCATAATGTTAATGATATAATATGATGTTTGGAATGCCTCCTGTTTTTTTATTCCTTCTTAAGGGTAATTTTTCTCTAACAAGCTAACCGAATTTATGGTAAAAACCTGTAATAGCTATGCTATGCCTATTGTGCAAGCAAGCGTAGGGGCTTGATTCTCCCCAAAAGATAAAATTTTGTCGCGGTTTATGGCCGCTGGCAAGGAAAACGAATTTAAGGACTTAGTTTTTTGTCATCTGTTTTCAAAACTAATTTGTAGATATTTTAAATGTGATTATTATGGAACAAATAAAATTAAACCCAAATCGTGCAATAAATTTCGTGAAATTCAAGGAGGGAAATGAAAAAGGGCTTGAGTTTTTCTATAAATTACTATATCCCCGAACATATTATTATGGGTTTAGATATATAAAAGATGACGTAAATGCTGGCTGTATCGTAAATGAAGCTTTTCTGAGGCTCTGGCTATCCAGAAAAGTTATTACCTGCCCGGAACATATCGAGACTTTTGTAAGAAAATTAACATCGGAAGGATGCAGGGCTTATTTTAAAACTTCTTCAAGCAGGTTTCACCGTAATATGCTGCGGCTGGATGAAATTGAAAATTATCAGGACTTTATGGGCAGTTACGACCCTCCTCCAGATGATGAAACAGATATCTTTTATCCTCATGAACCAGGGGAAGAAGAAAAAAAACAATGGGAGCGGGTAGAAGCGGTTATACCGAACCTCAGCACTGATCAACAGCTTTTTATCAAGCTTTGTATAAAATATTCCTTTGATTATAGCCAGATGGCCTGGCATATCGGCGGTATCTCCGATTATCAGGTAGCAAGAAAAGTGGAAAAGACGCTCGAGTGCCTGAAGGCCGTTGTCTCAGATACAGCAAAACTCGATAAAATTGGAAAAACCAGTAGGTTCAGGTTCGAAGGGGATGTCAGTGAAGAGCAGTCTATGATCCTTCAGATGCGTTATGAACTCCAGTATAGCTTCAATGAAATTGCGCAGGCGTTAAGTCTCGATCAGGGACACATTCAGAAGGCATTCGCAACCGCTTCGCTGAAAATCAGAAAAATTAAAATCAGGTGATATGGAAAACAGTACAATGGTTGTTACCCGTAAAATACAGTTGCTTATCGATTCCGAAGATAAAGAGTTGGTCAAAAATGCGATTGCTCAATTGTATAACTGGCAATGGATCTGTTTTCGTGCAGCGAACATGATCATGAGCCATCATTTTATTCAGGAGCGGGTAAAGGATTTCTTTTACCTGACCGAAGGTATAAAACTAAAAATAGCTGATAACAAAAAGGATGAAAACGGAATACTGAAATCCTCGCGTCAGAATACCACATACAGGTTGCTGTCAAACCATTTTAAAGGGCAGATCCCCACGAATATCCTGAGCAACCTCAACAATACGCTGATCTCCTATTTCAATAAAGAAAAGGATGCCTACTGGAAAGGTGAAAAATCGCTTCGGAACTACAAGAAAAATATCCCGTTGCCTTTCGGTGCAGAGGTGATTTCCAAATTGAGCAGAACAGATGATAACAAAAATTTCAGCTTTAAACTTTTTCAGATCCCCTTTAAAACCTACCTCGGAAAGGACAGATCAGATAAGAAGACCATGCTAGATAAGATCATGGGTGGAACCTTAAAGCTGCGGACCAGCAATATACAGTTGGACAATGGAAAGATATTCCTACTGGCTGCCATCCAGATCGAGAAGGAACAGCACTTTCTCGATGCTACTGTTATCGCCGAAGCCTCTCTATCCATAGAACATCCGGTAACCGTTAAGATCGGTAACCATGAGCACGCCATTGGAAACAGGGAGGAATTTCTCCACCGCAGGTTGGCGATACAGGCAGCGGTAAACAGGATCAAAAAAGCAGTTGCCTTTAACAGCGGCGGCCACGGCAAAAAACGCAAGATGAAAAGTTTAGAGGATTACCGTCATATGGAAAAGCGGTATGTTGAGCAAAAGCTGCACGTTTACAGCAGGATGCTAATTAATTTCTGTATAAAACACCAGGCAGCAACGCTGCTACTCGTCAACCAACAGGAAAAAGAAGAAATAGCAAAGGAAGACCACTACCTGTTACAGAACTGGAGTTATTACAGTTTAAAGGAAAAGATCAGCTATAAGGCGGCGAAAGCAGGTATACAGTTGATAGTTGAATAAGACAAAAGAGGTTTTTTGCAGAACCCTGGGGCGAGATATAAATATTCTCCCGGGCCAATAAAATGGCATGCAACGGCGGAGTTCATGTTAAATAGATAAAAATAATATCATTGGTGACTAACTGCTTTAAATATAAGAGGCTGCCTGTACAGCATAGGATGAGGATGCTTTGATGCTCACTAACTAATTCTTCATTGAGGGGGAAGACCGTACAGGTAAGTACCTTTATTTCGTCATTTGAAATAAGATGCAGCGCGTGGGCTCTTTTCTGTTGTTGTCTAGAACACCCTATCCACATCACATTGAAATTAAGGTGCGGTCGCCATGGCTTTTAGTGGTAATACTTACCCTGATCCTAAATAAGATACAGTGCTCTATTGTAATCCGAAAACGGATTTAAGGGTAATGTATTAGTGGGACAGATAAGTTATTGAAGTGGCAGCAAGCATAGGATTGCACCGTGGATAGCTTCCGCAGGAACTGATTCGATGTTGCAACCGCTTAAAGATTCTGTTCGATAGCTATCCAGTTGAAAAAAATATAAGGGCTGTTTGCAAAGCCATAGGGCGGGATAGATCTACCCGCTGAGATGTCAGCGCATCATCCAATATGTGGGACTGCTGTATGCCTCCAAGAATTTCTTCCGTAAATGTGAAAGCAAAAATAACGGGTCTATACGGGAGGCCGGCCGGCACTTTCCTACGAAATGGAAAGGGCATATAAGGGGGAGAGTGCGTGGTGAGTAAATTTGCGGGTAATTCGGCTGTGTTGTCACGAATAGGCATTAAAAAACAGGGAGTTAGACTCGTTTCCGGATCGGTTCGCTTCAGGTTAAGGAATGGTTAAGGTCTTGCCTATAGCTCAAATTTATAAAGCTGCTCTAACAGCTGTATATCCGTTCTGTTTGCTATGTGCTTAGCCATACCATAGACGAATGAGAGACGAACAAGAGACGAATGATGTGCAGATGAGCTATTAAGCATTACACGGTTATACGATAAACAATTACGGCTACAGACAAATTGCAGGTAAATGCCTGCACTCAATAAAAATTTTGAGTATATTTTTGCTGATCGCAGGCGATCGCAGGTTATCTTACCAATGGTTTTTCAAAAGCAAAATGGGATCATAAAATAACCGCATCAGGCGGTACCTTCTGCCTAGCTTCATGTCGATAATCTTCTGGTCATCAGCTTCATTAATGGCAAATCTGCGGAGCGAATACTTGTTTTCAAAACGTGTATAAATGGCCAAACCGAATTGATAACCTGATTTTGCCAACATTTCCCGGTATTGGGTGGGGATTACGCCGTATGGGTAGGCGAAAGAATAAATACGATGATTCAGGAGCTTTTCGAGGGTTTTTTTTGATTCTGCAATATCTGTATAGGCGTCGGCTTTACTTAGCTTGTTGAGTTTAATGTGTTTTTCACCGTGGCTGCCCACTTCCATGCCCAACTGTAATAAATGTTGAAGCTGGCTCCTGTTCATTAATTTCACACTCGCCATATTGTATTCTTCAATATCCCAGATGTTCTGACCATCTATGTGATCAGACGGCATATAGAAAACGGCTTTCATTTTTCTTTTTACTAATTCCGGAATTGCAAATTCGAATAACTCGGCTGCGCAATCATCAAAAGTAATGATCAGTTTATTTTGTAAATCTTTGGTGGTTAGTTTTCTGGTGACTATTTCTTCGAAGGTGGTGGTTTGGAGTCCTTTTTCTTCGATCCTGTCCAGAAATTCTATAAACTTCTGGTGACTGATGGACCATCGCTGCAAACTTGGATGAGTCTGTTCGGCTACATGGTGCAGCATGGCAATGGGAATATTCAATTTGTTCCGGTTAATCGTAAAGCGTAATGATTATAATGCCTCAAATAAACGTATTTAAATCAATTAAAACAGCAAATTTTTGCTAAATAATTACAGTTATGTTTTTTTACGAAATTGTCATGATTTTTAACCTATAGTCAAATAAGTATTCAATGTTCAGATCCAAAGATTTGGGGGCCTCATTTTTCTTTTTTTAATTAAACGGGTTTCATTTGCTTTATATGTAAGTTTTGATGAGAAAAAATGGCCTCCAAAACAGGTGTTCAATCAAAAAAGTTTCACATCGGGAGAAAGTTTGTATACCTTTGCGAGCATTTTAGCGTTCATACCACAAAACATATCTTAAATATATGAGAATTTTCTATCTCTCCCTAATGCTGTTCTTTGTAAATTTTGTGGCATTTGCCCAAACCTTACCAGTTGGTTTATTGGAAAATGTTGAAGATGCTTACCGAAGGCACCAACTATTGGGAAAAGATAGTTCCAACAGCTCTTATATGATCAGGCCGATGTTTATGAACGACGGCAACAATCTTGCCCTTGATCCTGACACCAGTTATTCCCTACACCATTTTAGGAAGCTACTATATAGTAATCCTAAATTACATACCCAGATCTATGCGTTACCCGTAGCCTGGCAGCAACAATTCAATTCTCATCATCCTTATGGGATGAATGATGGTTCGATGGTGCAAGCCAAAGGTTATCAGACGCAAATTTCGGCAGGGATCTATGCCAAAATTGGTCCTTTAAGTATTCAGTTACGGCCAGAATATGTTTTTGCTGAAAATAAAGGATTTCAGCGTTTAGCCGATGCACCTAACGGGGTATACTGGAATACGCCAGTTACTACTTACTATAATAGAATCGATCTCCCAGATCGTTTTAATAATGGAAGTTACAGTAAATTAAGTCTCGGACAAAGTAGTATTCGATTAAATTTAGGACCTCTTTCCGCAGGTTTTTCTAATGAAAACTTATGGTGGGGACCTGGAGTTCGGAATTCTCTTTTGATGACTAATAATTCATCTGGGTTCAGACATTTAACTTTGAATACAACAAGACCAATCAAAACTTATATTGGTTCTTTCGAAGCGCAGATCGTAGGCGGACGATTAGAGCAGTCTGGAGTCAATTTACTTGGGCAGGGGGGGCTGCCGCAGGGTATCATTAATGAATCTATTACTAGACCTTACGACTGGCGATATTTTTCAGGCATTGTTTTGACTTATCAACCTAAGTGGGTTCCTGGTTTATTCTTAGGGTTTGACCGCTCATTTATCGTGAATCGTTCGAATATGGGAAATAGTTTTGCTGACTACTTTCCAATATTTGATGCTGTGGAGAAGAAAAACTTTGGGGAGAACAGCAATGGACAAAATCTAGATGAGTTAGCTGCTCGTGATCAATATATTTCTTTTTTTGCAAGATATATCCTTCCAGAAGCTGGAGCAGAGGTTTATTTTCAATATGGACGTAATGATCATGCTCAGGATTTAAGAGATGCGTTTATAGAACCTGAACATACAAGAGCTTACATAGTAGGATTTCGAAAGGTAGTCCAGTTAAATAAACCGAATGAAGGAATACAGATTGGATTAGAGGTTACACAAATGGAAAAACCAACTACTCAAAATATGCGCGCAACTCTAGGCTGGTATTCTCACCCACTTGTAGCGGATGGTTACACGAATGAAGGGCAAGTCTTAGGTGCGGGCATAGGTCCAGGTAGTAATATGCAATCCTTAGACGTAAGTTGGGTTAAGGGCTTAAAGAGAATTGGTATTCTATTTGCCAGGAACGTTAATAATAATGACCTCTTTTATTCGTTCGCAAATGCTTCTGCTGATAAAAATCAATTTATTAATAGGCATTGGGTTGATTTATCTCTTGGAGGCAATGTAAGTTGGAATTATAAAAATTTCATATTAAATAGTCAACTAACCTATATCCGTTCCTTAAACTACCAGTATCAGTGGCAAGACAGTGCCCCAGCTGGCGATTATTGGAACTGGAATAAGCAAGATGTAAATAATTTGCATCTAAAGGTTGGGTTGATTTATTTAATCAATTGAGCAAACAGCATTTCTTTCCATGATATACGTCGTTTTGTTATTACATTTAAATGATTAAGTTTGCCGTTGGTAAAATGGGTTTTTATTTATTAAACAAATCAGCTAATATATTTCATCCATTATACTACCTTTAAATACCTATGAATAAAGAAAAATTTATCAAAAATTGGCATGGCTTATCTATAGTGCTTGTTTCCATGTTCTTCATGACCTCTTGTGTAAGTAATAAAAAAATCGCTTATTTTCAAGATATTCAAAGCGTCAATCAAGCTAAACTTGATAATGCTATTTCTTTTGTAGAACCAACTATACAACCAGATGATATCTTAAGTATCAATATTTTCACTCTAAATCCTCAGAGCGGCATTGTCGTAAATCAAGCTGCCGCAACACCCGCTTTGGGAGGTAATACGAATAACAGCCTAAATAGCCAAAGTACAGGTTTCTTGGTAGACAAAAATGGGGAAATAGAACTATCTTTAATAGGAAAGATACAAGTCAAAGGACTTACTACTTACCAAGCAAAAGAATTAATAAAAGATAGAGTTGGGAGCTTTTATAAAGAACCCAACGTGCAGCTCAGGTTTGCTAATTTTAAAGTAAGTGTTTTAGGTGAAGTGAATGTACCTTCTGCTTATACTTTGCCAAATGAGAAAGTTACAATTCTTGATGCACTTAGCTTAGCCGGTGATCTTACTATTTATGGTAAAAGAGAAAATGTTTTAATCGTTAGAGATACAGATGGAAAAAAGGAATTTGCAAGATTAAATCTAAATTCATCTGAAATTTTTAGTAGTCCTTTCTATTATCTCAAACAGAATGATGTGATCTACGTAGAGCCTAATAAAGCCAGGGTTTCTGCCAATAACGCTGCACAAATACAAACTTTAGGCATAATCACTTCTATCGTTTCTGTAGTCGTTTTAGGAATATCTTTGTTCAAATAGTAATAATAATAAATGCAAAATACTGTGGAAGTTAGTAAGTCTCCTCAAGAAGATAAATTAGATATAGGTAAGATCTTGTCAAAACTGATTGACAAGTGGCCAGTTTTTTTAATTAGTATTATTCTATGTATTCTCATAGCATATCTTTATGCTAAATATAGTTCACCTATATATCAAGTACATGCCAAGCTTTTAGTAAACGATGAAAAAAGTAGCGGATTAAATAAGCAAGCAAATTCTCTTATGGATCTTGGAGGAATTATGGGGGCAAGCAGTTCTGTTGAAAATGAGATGGAGGTATTAAAGACTAGATTTCTAATGGAACAAGTCGTAAGGGAATTAGAATTGAATATCGTCTATTCTCAAAAGCAAAACCTTAAATACCGGGAGATTTATCAAAGTCCAATCAAACTTAATATTCTTAAAGGAGTTGACACTATTCAAACAGCATCCTTTTTGGTAGAATTTGTGTCAAAAAACGAGATTAAAATTTCTAATGAGGTATTTAGTAAAGTCACTACTTGGAATAGCAGCTTTAATATACCAAAAGTTGGAATTGTATCCGTTGAAAAGATTAGCCAAAATAGTAATGATTTCGTAAAGCCTGTAACAGTGGAAGTTTATAGCATTGATGAAAGAGTGTCATCTCTAATGAATAGACTTTCTGTTAGTCTTAGCAACAAGTTGGGTTCAGTGATTGATTTAGGTTTCGCATATTCAGTGCCTAGAAAAGGAGAAGATATCTTAAATACGCTGATAAAGCGATACAGAAGTTTCAACCTTGACGATAAAAATAAAATTGCTGACAGCACTTCTAAATTTATACGTAATCGTTTAAGTATCATTGCTGGGGAATTAGGAGATGTTGAGAACAGTGTTCAAAATTTTAAGCAAACGAATAAATTAGCGGATATGAGTGAGCAAGGCAAATTGCTTGTTCAGAATTCGGGTGAATTCGGTTCTGAACTTGCAAAGGCAGAGACTCAAGTAAGTATTTTAACTGATTTAGAGCGTTATCTAAAAGATGAACAAAAGAATAAACGCGTTTTTCCTACATCACTACTTCCATCAGACATGGTATTTTCGAACCTTATGGCTGAATATAATTCATTATTGATTGAAAGAGAAAGACAATTATTAAGTTTGACAGAAGAAAACCCAATAGTAAGTAATATTGATGTTCAGATTTCTTCGTTAAGAAGAGGTATTCTAGCAAATATTCAAAGCACTAAGAATACTTATATCTTGACAAGGGATAAGCTCAAAAGCCAGCTTAATCAAGCAGAGGGACAAATATTAGGCGTTCCAAAAATAGAAAAAGATTATCTTAAACTAGCTCGTAATCAACAGATAAAGCAAGAACTTTATATATTTCTGATGCAAAAGGCTGAAGAAACGGCTATATCAAAAAGTTCAAATATTGCTATTGCAAAAACGATTGATCCTCCAAAAGCTGATAACAATCCAATAAGTCCAAAGAAGAATATTATATATCTTAGCGGTATAATCATAGGATTGATCTTTCCATTAGTCTTATTATTCCTAATAGACATATTGAATACTACTATTGGAACAAGGGAAGATATCACAAATCAAACAAAAGTTCCAATCATAGGTGAAATAAGTCATAATTCCAGTAATGATAATCTAGTGGTTGCAAATAAGGGTCGATCTGCAATTTCCGAACAGTTTAGAGCGTTAAGAACCAATCTATCATTTTACCTACGGAATGAAAATGAGAAAGTAATACTGTTAACATCAAGTATGAGTGGAGAGGGTAAGTCATTTACCGCTATTAATTTAGCTAATATACTAGCATTAGCTGGTAAGAAGGTATTGTTAATGGAGTTAGATTTACGCAAACCTGGCTTGTCATCTAAACTAGATATTAGCAATGATATTGGTTTTAGTAATTATTCAATTGATAATACACTGAATTTTTCAGATATCGTCAAGCCATTGACATTAAATCCAAATATGTTCATTGTAACATCTGGTCCATTGCCTCCGAATCCTGCTGAAACTCTAATTTCAGAGAGAATCCCACATTTAATATCTGAATTAAAAGCTAATTTTGATTATATATTAATGGATGCACCGCCAATTGGCATTATAGCTGATGCTCAATTGTTAGCCAGATACGCTGATGCTATATTGTATATTGTTAGACAAAAAATCACGCAAAAGAATCAGATATCAATCTTAGAGGATTTACATACCTCTGAAAAAATGAAGAATTTAGGTGTAGTTGTGAATGACATAGTAACAAAGTATTACGGTTATGGGTATGGTTATGGAACTTATGGTGCAGAAGAGTCTCCTTCTTCCTGGATTGATAAAATTAAATCGAAATTTAAAAAATAATTTAAAAATATGAAAGTTGTAATACTTGCAGGGGGATTGGGTACTCGCTTGATGGAAGAGACTGAAGCTCGCCCGAAGCCAATGGTTGAAATTGGTGGAAAACCAATTTTATGGCACATTATGAAAATTTATGAAGCCTATGGCTATGATGATTTTGTATTATGTTTGGGATATAAGGCTCAAAGTATCAAAGAATATTTTTTAAATTATTATTTATATAACTCTGATGTTTCTATCGATATCGAGAAAAATAAGGTAGATGTTCACTTTTCAAATTCCGAATCCTTTAAAGTAACTTTAGTGGATACCGGATTAAAGACTAATACTGCTGGAAGAATAAAAAAAATTCAAAAGTATGTAGAGGGAGAAACTTTTATGCTTACCTATGGTGACGGTGTTGCTGATATTAATATCGACGATTTGGTTGCATTTCATAAAAGCCATGATAAATTAGCAACCCTAACTAGTATTCAAACGCCAGGTAGATTCGGGAATATAGAAATGGATAAAGATGGTGTTGTACAACATTTTGTAGAAAAACCACAAGGAGATGGCATGTGGATTAATGGAGGCTTTTTTGTTCTTGACCCAGGAATTTTCAAATATCTAGAAGGAGATGTCGACGACGTACAATGGGAAAATAAACCTTTGAAAGAAATCGCAAATGACGGCCAGCTCGCTGCATTTAAACATTCTGGGTTTTGGAAACCTATGGATGCATTAAGAGATCGAATAGAATTAGAGCAGCTTTGGAATAGTGGCGAGGCTAAATGGAAAATTTGGTAATATGAGCTTTCAAAATATATATAAGGGTAAAAAGGTTTTAATAACTGGGCATACAGGTTTCAAGGGTTCTTGGATGGCTATATGGTTAATGCAATTAGGTGCAGATGTCTATGGTTTTGCACTTCCACCACAAAGTGATATGGATAATTTTGTCATTTGCGATTTGGCAAACAAAATAAATCATCAAGAGGGTGACATTCGGGATGGAGAAAAGCTAAAAAAATATTTTCAAGATGTACAACCTGATTTTGCCTTTCACTTAGCTGCGCAGCCACTTGTGTTACTATCCTATCAAGATCCTGTTGGTACCTTTGATACCAATTTAATGGGAACCGTTAATTTTTGGGAAGCCGTTAGAGCTACACCTTCTGTAAAAGCAGCAGTAAATGTAACAACAGATAAGTGTTATGATAACAAGGAATGGGTTTGGGGATATAGAGAGAATGATCCTATGGGCGGAAAAGATCCTTATAGTGCTTCCAAAGGATGCTCAGAACTAATTACATCCTCTTATCTAGAATCCTTTTTCAAAAATGAAAATACCTGCAATATAGCGTCGGCTAGGGCTGGCAATGTAATTGGGGGCGGAGATTGGGCAGCAGATAGAATAATACCTGATTACTTTCGAGCTGTATCGAAAAAAGTTCGGATGGAAGTTAGAAATCCATTCGCTACACGCCCTTGGCAGCATGTTCTTGAACCTTTGAGTGGATATTTAAATTTAGGAGAACAGCTGTACCTAAGTGGGAAGACTTACAGTGGTGGATGGAATTTCGGCCCTGAAGATCCTATGAATTACTCTGTGAAGGATCTAATTGATGTTCTGATTTCATTAGATGATTTACCTTCTTACGATATCCCACAAGGTACTGTAAAACTACATGAGGCTAATTTGTTAAAGCTCGACATTTCTAAAGCGGTTAACTTTCTTAAATGGAGACCAGTGCTTTCATTCCAAGAAACCGCTCAATTTACTTTAGATGGATATCAGTCAGATATGACTTTACAATCTATATATAACGACCGTATTGCACAAATAGATGAATATACATCTTTAGCAAATAAAAAGGGAGTAGCATGGGCAATTTAGGTTCGTTACTTATAACCGGAGGTACAGGTTTTTTAGGCAGCCATCTGATCGAACGTTTACTAGAACTCAATTATGCCGTGATTGTAGCTAAGCGTCAAAATTCGAGTTTAGATAGAATAAAACATGTTGTAAACCGGATTGAATTTGTTGATTTAGAACACGATATAGATGTCTTACAGGTTTTTCAAGAAAGATCTATTTTTGGAGTTATACACTTAGCCACGGATTACGGTAGAGATTCTGCTTTAAGCCAAGTAGTGATGACTAATGTTATTATGCCTTTAAAGATTATTGAATACGCCAAAACTTATGGAACTAAAATATTCATAAATACGGATACCTTCATTGCTAAGGAAAACAGCACATACAACTATCTGAATAGTTACTCAAAAACAAAGTATATTTTAAAAGATCTACTTGTCAGCTTTTCTAAAGAAATCAAAGTAGCTAATATGAAATTAGAGCATATTTTCGGTGAAAATGATGCTGACACGAAATTCGTGACCTCCATTTTGAAGGATCTCATTAATAATGTACCAAATATAGATTTAACAGCTGGGACACAAAAAAGAGACTTTATTTATGTAGCAGATGTCGTTAAGGCATTCATTACTATCATTCAAAATCATGAAGTCTTAGGTGATTTTTGCGAGTTTGAAGTTGGCGTTGGCGAATCCCTGTCCGTGAAAGATTTTGTTATAAAGATGAGATTGCTTTCACATTCACAATCGAATTTAAACTTTGGTAAGTTACCTATGAGGGAAGGAGAATTTGCTGAATCTAAGGCAAATAATTCAAGCCTAAAAGAATTAGGATGGAATACTGATTATGATATAGATTCCGGATTGTCGAGATTGATTAATTCTGAAAAAACTAAACTAAACAAAACAAAATAAATTGAAATAAAATGGCAGATATAATCGAAATTGAAAATGTTGTTTTAGGTGGAGGTTTAGCAGGACTTTCTGTATCTTACCATTTAGGACATAATAACTGTACAGTTTTTGAACAGAAAAATCATGCTGGTGGTCATATTCATTCGGAAATATTGAATGGATTTACATGGGACGAAGGGCCTCATCTATCGTTCACAAAGCATCAATATGTTAAGAATCTTTTTACAGACAGTGTAATGGGTGAGGTTGAAGAATTTACAGGTTTTCCTACAAACTATTATAAAGGAAATTGGATTCCACATCCGGCTCAGTCAAATCTATATGCATTACCAGAAGATGTTCGAAATGCATGTTTGAATGATTTTCTTGAGACTAGATCGGAGGTTGACAAAAATTCACATCCATCTAATTATCAAGAATGGATTGAAATGGCATTTGGAAAAACTTTTGCAAATACCTTCCCGAAGGTTTATACAGAAAAATACTGGACAGTAGCCCCTGAGCTATTGAGTACTGAATGGGTAGGCGAACGTGTTTATTATCCTGAAGTAGAAATTGTTAAACAGGGCGCTCTTGGACCGCTGGAGAAATCTACTCATTATATGACTACAGTTAGATATCCTAGTAAAGGGGGATATTTTTCTTTCGCGAAAAAACTTGTAGATGATGCTAACATAAAATATGGCATGGAAGTTACAGGAATTGATTTAGAAGGGAAGGTTATAACTTTCTTAGATGGCTCCAGGGTAAAATACAATAAACTATTCTCAACCATTCCATTAGATTTATTTATAAAATATACCAATGCCCCCAAAAACATTCAGGAAGCTGCTTATGACTTAATGTGTTCAGAATTACTTGTATTGAATTTTGAAGTTAATCATAAGGCTCCCATAAAAGAACAATGGTTATATGTTTATGATGATGACAAGATTTCTTCTAGAATTAATTTTACCGAGTTACTGTCTCCGAACAATGCACCTATAGGTCATACAGGAATACAAGTAGAAATTTACTTCTCAAAATATAAACCTATAGATCAGCCTTATGAATATTATATTAATAAGGTTACTGAGGAACTTATTGATATGGGTTTGATTAATGATTTGACTAATATTATTAATGTTCATCCAAGATGGGTACAATATGCAAATGTAATTTTTGATCTGAATCATAAAAAGGCTCTTGATAGCGTGTTGGCTTGGCTATCGAATCATGGGCTTGTTCGTGAAAGTGATGATTTGAAGCCAATGACTGATTGGGAAAAAATTGAAATTCGGAAACTAGGTGATTTAATCTTGGCTGGACGCTTTGGCCAATGGAAATATTATTGGACTGATGACTGTATTATGAGAGGAAAATACATTAAAGAGTGTCTTGATGCAATATAGATTAATCCTATCATGCTAAAAAAGAATCTTTTCTATAATATTCTTCTATCTGGTAGTCAATTTATTTTTCCGCTAGTAACCTTTCCATATGCATCTAGAATTTTAGGTCCACACGGAATAGGTTCTATTAATTTTATAGACAGTTTTACTCAGTATTTTTTGCTTTTATCTGTTTTAGGAGTTCCTATCTATGGAGTGAGAGAAATATCTAAGGTAAAAGAAGATGGGAAACAAATGAATAATGTCTTCAATGATATCTTTTTCATAAATATCATATCTGCGTTTTTCTTCTCAAGTGTTTATTTAATATTCGCTTTTAGTATTGATGGCTTGCTTATGCACCTAGACCTGGTTTTAATAGGCATATCTATAATTGTTGCCAATGTTTTCTCCTTTGAATGGTTTTTTCAGGGGACTGGAAATTTTGCTTATATTACTAAAAGGACTTTATTTGTTAGATTGTTCTCTATAGTATTTCTATTTATTTTTTTAAAAGATGGATCACCTCCAAAAACTTATTATCTTATTACAGCTTCGGTATTTATTCTGAATGGAATATCCAACGTATTTTATATATCAAAGTTTATTAAATTTTCTTCAGTTAACCTCAATCTAAGAAAACATATAAAGCCTTTGGCTATATTACTTAGTTCTACACTCGCAATCAACGCATATGTCTTGATAGACAATATGATACTAGGATTTTTTAAAGGAGAGAGTGCAGTTGGTTTTTATTCAACAGCTGTTAGAATCGTGAAAATGCCATTAGTCTTTATAGGAGCGGTAAGTGCCGTTATTATACCGGCTATAAGTAATGCAAGAGCTGAGAATAACATACAAAAGATAAGAGATCTGCTAAGAAAGTCTTTATCCTATATAGTGCTCTTAGGTGTACCTGTTAGTGTGGGATTAATTGTTAGTGCCAACCTTATCATATTTTTATTTGCTGGAAAGCAATTCTCTGAAAGCATTTTGATTTTAAAAATCCTGTCTCCATCAATTTTGATAATTGGCTTAAGCAATATGTTTGGCTTACAGATCTTAACTAATTTCAATAATGAAAAGATGTTATTGAAAGCGGTTATTATCGCTATGATATTCAGTCTTGTTTTGAACATCTTTATGATTCGTCAATTTAGCTTTATTGGCGCCGCTATAACAAATATTTTAACAGAGGTACTCGTGACTGGATTGTGTTATTTATATGCAAAAAGGGTGTTAGACTTTTCGCTTAATTTGTCAGTATTCGGGCCAACTTTGATAATTTCCATATTATTCTTTCCAATTGCTTACGGAATTAGAACTATACATCTTTCATTTCTACTACAAGAAAGTTTAATAATAATCTCGTGTGGAATTTTCTACCTGCTATCGACCCTATTGATTTCTAAAGACGAAACGATGTTGGAAATTAAAAATAAATTATTCAAAGCAAAATAAACAAAATAAAATTATGAAAGTATGTGCTTTTGTCTTAACCTATAATAGATTGTCTCTTTTACAAGAGTGCATAGATTGTCTTAGAAAACAAACGGTTTTGCCTACGACAATATTGGTTATAGATAATGGGTCAAGTGATGGTACAGCCTCTTGGCTTAAACAGCAGTCGGATCTTGAGGTTTTAACAGTAATACAAAATGAAGGTGCAGCGAACGGTTTTGGGTTAGGTTTTAAATATGCCATAGAGCATAATTATGACTGGGCGTGGTGTATGGATGATGACACCTTACCTACCCCAACAGCTTATGAAGCGTTTTTGAACTACCTTAAGGAAAAAGTCAGTATAGAACATAAACCAATTGGTTTCCTTGCGAGCGAAGTTCTTTGGACGGATGGTAGTCTATGTAAAAGTAATCTACCTCATTTTGCAAATGGGTCAAAATCGGAACTTAAACTAGCAACATTTGTTTCAACACTTTATAATGTAAAAGTGCTAAAAGAGGTCGGTCCAATCATCAAAAACTTTTATCAATGGTATGTGGATGCTGAATTTACATTTAGAATTGCCAAGGACTTTCCCTCTTTCAATGTTTCGGAGAGTAAGGTAGTTCATAAAACTAAGGATAATATTGTTTATTCCTGGAATAATTTGAATGATGAACTATATAGTAAATTTGCTACTGGGATTACAAACCATGTTTTTCTATACTCAAATAATTACTTCAAGCAAACTACTTTCAAACGGTATAGCGATTTAATAAAGAATATTTTATCAGCATATTTTTATACTATAAAGCGGACTCATCATCCACTAAAGAATATCAAAACCCTAACTAAAAATATTTTTAAGGGCTTTAAGATGAAACCAGAGTATCAATAAATATTTTCCTATTAACAAAGACAACAATGATAAAAAATATAAAAAGTAATAGAAAATTTCAAAATTGGCCATCGTGGGATATTATTCATGAATGGGAAGATATTCTATCTGAACACTTTAATGCAAAAATTTATAAAGGTGATATCATACTTAATATATTAATGTTGATCCCGGTTAAAAAAATACGAATCAAACTATGTGATAACTATATTTTTTCGAGGAAATTAAACAAGGAAACAGTGTCATTTCATATGGTGCCACTGAAATCAGCTGCCTTAGTGCCTGAGAACGACGTGCCGATCGTATTAGATGTCTGGGGTGATGTAAATATTGATATAATAAATAAAGCCTATTCAAAGAGTAAGATTGTATATCTAACAAGTTTAGAAGTTTTAAATTTCTTAAAAGGTAAAGTCAACTTTGTGATGAAACACTTTCCAGTTACTTTACCAGATCAATACTATCTTGGTAGCGCTAAAACTCAAGAAAATCAAGAATTAATAGCGCGTAAAGACATTGATATCTTGCAAATAGGTAGAGGTAATGATGTTTTGGATAAATGGGTCAAACAGTATTTAATTGATTATCCTGAGACTCATTATGTATACCAGGAATTAATTGGTGATAAAATATTTATGAAATCAAATCAGTTTGGAATATTATCTGAACGTAAAAACAGAGCTGATTATTTTGATTTATTGCGCCGAGCGAAAGTATCGCCATATTCATCCGCTGGGATAGATGCAGGATTTGAAAGAACGAGTGGTTTCAATGCACTTACCCCTCGTTTATTAGAATGTATGTCACAATTTAATTATGTAATAGCAAGGTACGCAGATAATGAGGAATATGCTCCAGTTAAGGATTTTATTATAAACTGTGATACCTATGAAATATTTCGTAGCAATTTAAATAGATATTTGACTAAAGGAGACGATGATTTTTTTGCTAAAACAGATGAATTTTTGAAAAAAAATCTAACTAGTTCTTGGTTTAAGATCTTAGAATAAATTTCTAGATATGAACATAGATGTATCAGTCATTATCATTAATTATAATACAACAGAGCTTACAAAGCAAGCTGTTGAATCTGTAATTAAATATACAGCTGAAAATAGTTTTGAGATCATTGTAGTCGATAATGCATCTAATGATCGCACAATTGAGACTATATCCGAGCTTTATCCTGACGTAGTATTTATCGCTAATGTTGAGAATATAGGATTTGGAAGAGCCAATAATTTAGCTATGGACATTGCGAGAGGAAAATATTTTTTCTTGTTAAATTCAGATGCATATCTGATTTCTGATTCTATAAGTATATTCTGGAATTTCATGGAAGTTAGTGTTAACCGTGATGTTGCATGCTGTGGTGGGAATTTAATTGATGAAAAAGGAGTAGATATGACCGCCTTTGGTAATTTACCTTCTCTAAGTGAGGCTATTTCTAGGTTGGGTTTTGGCATATTATACCATTCCTATTATCGAAAAAAATTGGCAAGTGGCATAGTCAAATATTCAAATGATATAATTAATGTTGGCTACATTACGGGAGCGGATATGTTTATTAGACGGCATGCAATAGATGTTACTGGCGGTTTTGATAAGGATTTCTTTCTTTATTTCGAGGAAACAGAGCTGTCATTCAGATTTAAAAAGCATGGATTTCGTTCAGTGATTATTCCAACAACATCTATTGTGCACCTTGAAGGAGGTTCTCAAAAAGTCGCAACTAAATTAAATTTTACTCAGATCGAACGATTTGCAAAAAGCAGGAAATTATACTTTACTAAATGTCATAACCCTACTTATGCTAAGGTAATAATGTTGATATTTGGGTTGCAATCAGTGTGTTTTGGCATATTGAAGTTTAATAGGCAATATTTCAAAGTAGCCAGAATTAACTTTAACGCATAAATATGACTATTGAAAAAAAGGTTCTTAAAAGTTATCTATTTCTTTTAGCTCTATTTTTTGCCGCTAGTAGAGGATTATTTGAACTTTACACAGGTAAGGCAGTCGCGTTTATTATTCAACTATTTGGAATAATAGTATGTTTGCTACCGGTATTTAATCTTTCCTTGATACTAAACCACTTCAAAAAAAATCGTAGTTTGGGATTAATGGCAGTTATTATTGTTTTCAGTGTCCTGTCAGCTGTAGCAACATTATTTAATTACGGTTATTTTGGTAGTCAGTACTTTATAATTATATTGTTTACTTTCTTTTTGATATGTTGTTGTTATTCTATAGTGTCATTAGAAAGTCTAAACTATGAGATAGTATATAGAGGGATGATTTTTATTTGTCTTGTATTAGTTTTTTTTGCTATTTGTCAACAATTACATCTCCCAATTCCTGATTTTCCTGGTGACACTGCGGATTTTGGTCTCGTTCGGCCCCAGTCTATTACGGGAAGTTTTCTCCATTATCCTTTGATCCTAGCCATTATTTGCAGTATATCATTCATCCGATTGATGAAAAAAAGCACTCCTTTAAATACATTATTATTCTTTTTTTTTCTAATTTGTTTATTATCCACAATATCTAGAAGCGGGATGGTAATCATATTTATCGTTACAGGATATTATCTAATTACGAAAATTAATCTTCGTATCATCATTATGATTCTAGTAGCATTTCTAATTTTTGGAATTATTGCTCCGATGTTTCCAGTTGAGAGTTCTATTATATTAGATAGAATCTTTGGCGCCACAAATACACAATCGGCTGGAAACGATGGAAGATTAGAAATTTGGAAGAATGTTTTTTCGGAAATAGATCTCAGCACTATATTTTTTGGCAGGAATTTTGGTCTTATTACAAACAGCGCTCCAGAAGGAATATCAAAAGGTGTAGCAGAATCTAGTATTCTACAACAAATATTAAATATAGGTTTTATTGGTACCGTATTATATTATGTCGTTTGGATTGATATAAAGAAAATGATATCTAATAAAAGTCGGATAATATTATTTGCATGTATATTTCAAACTGCGTTTTATCAATCTATTGAAGTGATACCATTTCTTGTTTTCGCGATAATGATTCCTGTATTAACGCGTTGGGATGCTAGTGTAACTTCTTAATCAAATTAATTAACATAATTTTATTAATCAGCACCTAATAATTCTTGATCGTTTCTTCTATTAATAATTACTTTATACATAACTATGCTCAAGATATTATTTATTTGTCCTTTTCTGCCGGAAAAAAATGCCCCTCAAGCTGGGCACAGGCTTGCTTATGAATACATAAAGAAATTCTCGCTTTCAGCAACTGTTGACGTTGTGCTTTTATTAAAGGATGAAAGGAGAGCAATTAAAAGTTTTTCTGGTATTTCAAATGTTAACGTTATCTATCAGACACAAATTAGTAAAGCATCTTTGATAAAGAATTTATTCAAAAACCCCAAGTGGTTTAGTTTTTTAACACGATACAATCAAAACATTCGAAATACGCTGATAGACATCGTAAAGTTAGGAAATTATGATATTATAAATCTGGAGTTTTCTCAGGCTTTTTATCATATGACCTATTTGAGCAATTTTACCAAATCAAAATTCCATTTATCTGCTCATGACATACTAACACAATCGCATTTAAGAAAAGTTGGTATTATGTCTTATTTTAGTAATTGGACATTCCGTGCTGAACATAAGTTATTTAATTTGGCTGATAAAATTTTTGTGTTATCAGAAAAAGACAAAAGTCTTGTTCACGCATTGTTTGGAAGTCACTTGCATATTGATTTAAGACCTTTACCACTTCCAGATTATATTTATAAAGTGAAGCGAACGATAAACACAATTGAGCAACACAGTTTGATGTTTTGGGGTGCAATGAATAGACCTGAAAATGAACGGTCTATTATTAATTTCATATCTACCATATTCTCACAACTCCTCAAAGATTATCCACAGCTAAAATTATATGTAGTTGGTGCAAACCCAACTGCAAAACTAAGAAAGCTTGAATCAGATTCTATAATAATTACTGGTTTTGTAGAAAATCCAGTTTCTTTTTTTGAGAAGGCTAGCATTGGTATCATTCCGTTATTGTATGGAGCGGGTGTCAAACTTAAAACACTAGAAATGATGGAAACAGGCATGCCAGTGATCTCAACTCCAATAGGCGTTGAAGGAATATCTTTAAAAGGTTATAATAATATCTTTGTCGAAGAAATTGATGGTTTTGCAAGCATATTGAAAAAGCATTTAGATAATGATTACCGTAACTAAAAATGACAAAAGTTAAATATCATATAACCGGATCTATTGTATTGTACAATAGTGATCCAATAGAGATTAAGCACGTTATTGAATGTTTTTTAGGCAGTCACTTAAATAGGTTGATTTATCTCATTGACAATTCAGCTGCTAATCATTTATCTATACTAGCTAGTGAAAATGAAAACATAAAATATATTCATACAGGTAAAAACATTGGGTATGGAGCAGGGCATAATATCGCTATCAGATTGGCATCGGAGAGTTCAAGTTATCATCTTATTTTGAATCCTGATGTTTCTTTTGAATCTAATATTATTTCGAAAATATATGATTTCATGGAACTTAATCCTGAGGTAGCGTTGATAAGTCCTAAAATAAAGTTTCCTGATGGAAAACCTCAAAACATGTGTAGGCAACTACCAACTCCATTTGATTTATTAGCTAGAAGATTTTTTCCGGGCTTCATTAAACCTTTAATCAAAGATAGGCTAGATGGATATACATTAGAGGGGTTAGATCTCAATAAGAGGCATAATATACCGAATTTGCCTGGGAGTTTTATGTTTATCCGTCAAACCGCCTTAAGTGAGGTTGGAGGCTTTGACGAAAAGTTCTTTATGTATGTCGAAGACGTTGACCTAACCAGGAGATTGAATCAAAGGTATAAAACTCTGTACTTCCCAGATGTAGAAATAATTCATGTTTTGGAACAGAGCTCTTACAAATTTAATAAACTGTTAGCGTATCATATTCAGAGCGCTATTTATTATTTTAATAAATGGGGTTGGTTCATAGATAAGGAACGATCGATCTGTAATAAGAGGCTTCAGGATGACATCAAAGGAAAAGCGGAGAACTTTAGAGTGTAAATTTAATGCAAATGGATTATACAAACATAATTCAGGTTCAACCAATGTTCATACTTATTTTATGATAAAATGCATTGTTGACAATGTCAGATCAAAGAGGTATTAAATCGAAAAACTGCAATCTGAAATATTATAATACATATCTGTTGGTAATAGGTCATTAGAAGAATCGTAGGCGGCTTGAATATACTATTGCGGTAGAGGTTGAATAGCAAAATGTCGTAAGCAGCCTATGAAGTCCATCTTTTAATTGATCTGTCTGATGTTTTTCTTTGTAAAAAGATGAATTATGAAAACATCAGAAGAAAAAATGAGATATAACACATCTGGCCTGCTGGGCCCATGCCCTCCGTGAGTTTGAAAAAGCGCTTGATAATGATAAACCAAGAGCTGAAAATGCCTTATTGATGATCCAGAAGCTATATGCTGTGGAACGGAAAATCAGAGAAAAAGGTTCAACTGCAGATCAGGCAAAAGAACACCGCCTGGAGAAATCATTACCAATGTTGAATGATATTGGTAAATGGATCTTTGAAGAAACCAAGATAACATTGCCCAAAAGTCAGATTGGAAAGGCAATGGCCTACGCTTATGCAAGATGGGGTGCCTTAAGTGCATACCTTTATGATGGCAGCCTTCAAATCGACAACAACCTGGTAGAAAATGCAATAAGACCGGTGAGTCTGGGCAGGAAAAACTATCTCTTTGCCGGAAGCCACGAAGCAGCGCAAAGATCAGCAATGATCTATTCTTTCTTTGCGATCTGCAAGAAGCATGAGGTTAATCCCTACAAGTGGCTTAAATACACACTGGAAAATATGATGACCATAAACCACAAGAAAATTAAGGACCTGTATCCACAGAACTTTAAAAATATAGGTGGATAATCAAATATGCACTTTATAGGCTGCATACAAAATGTCTACATTTCGAAACATATTCATTTAAGTAGACACCTTAACCGCATAATAAATTAGCCCCAAGGTAAAAGCCGCAATGATTAGGGAACTTGACAATTTTATTTTCTTGGATAATGAACACGTATCGATGATTTATCCCGATCGGAAGAGCAGGAAATTAAAGGGGTATCTAAAGAGATTTTGCCCGATTCGGATCTCAATATTCTTAATACCAGCCAGGGCTTACCAGATGAGGATAAGCCCTTTCTTCTACTCGTTATAGTTGTTGATCTACTAATTGCTAAAACCGCGCATCTGCCGCATTCAAACCAATTTAAAAGCGTAACTTTGCTGTGAAATAAATGTGTGCAACTGGTATACATAATCACCCCAGTTAACAGCAAGTTTATATAAGAGGCATTATTTTTGTTAATATTGCAAAACATTTATTACACTTAGTTGTTAGCGCTCGATAAATTTTTATGCAAACACGTTACCTATACATTTTGAAATACCTGTTGCCTGTTACCGATCTCCTGATGGTGCTCGCCGTGTATTTTTTCTCTTATCAGTTTACCAGTTACCTGGGCAAAAGTGTAGATGCAGAATTGCAGTGGCATTACGTGGTGGTCTGCAGCTTGCTGTGGATCGTTTCTACCACTTCTTTCGGGCTTTACACGGAATACGGATCTAGAAGAATTGAACGGATTTACCGGGGAACCTGGCGAAGTGTACTTTTGCATGCGGTTTTATTTTCCGTTTATTTATTTTTTTCCAAGCAAAATGAATTCTCCAGGTCATTTCTGGTAGTGTTTTATGGCACATTAGGCATTCTGTTTTTGGTGAATCGTTTTATTGGCACCTCTTTTCAGTTTTTATTGTTCAACCATTTACGTGGAGTGAAATCTGTTGCGATTATGGGGAACAATGCGACCGGAACCCAACTGGCGACTTATTTTGAAAAACAGAAATATATTGAGTTTCATGGATTTATTCCAGATGTACCTGATCATTATCTGGAACGTGATGGTAAATTGAGTAGCGCCGTGGGCAGACAATTTGAACTTGCGGTTGAAAAAGGCATTAAAGATATTTATGTTACCATTGCGCCCGAGCGAATGAGTGATATGTTATTGTTAACAGAGGAAGCAGAGCGCCAATGTGTGCGGTTGAAGTTTATTCCGGATATTAGCGGTGCATTGTTGTCGCCTTATACCGTGAGCTACCTGGGGAATGAATTTCCGGTTATTTCGCTTCGTTCTGAGCCTTTAGAAAAAATTCATAACCGTTTCAAAAAACGGTTGATCGATGTGGTATTTAGTGGCCTGATTATTTTGTTTGTATTGAGCTGGTTATATCCCATTATCGCCTTATTGATTAAACTTCAAAGTAAAGGGCCGGTATTGTTCAAACAGTTGCGCAGTGGCCGGGATGATGAACCTTTCTATTGTTTTAAGTTTCGCAGTATGCGGATGAATGCCGATAGCGATAAAAGACAGGCGAGTAAAGATGATGACCGGATTACGCCTATTGGTAAGTTTCTTAGGAAATCGAGCCTGGATGAGTTGCCACAGTTTTTTAATGTTTTTATGGGGCATATGAGTGTGGTTGGTCCGCGGCCACATATGTTAAGTCATACGGAACAGTACAAAGGGATTGTAGATCAATTTATGGTTCGTCACTTTTTAAAACCTGGGATTACGGGTTGGGCTCAGGTTAATGGCTACCGTGGTGAGACGAAGGAAGATTATAAAATGGTTAAAAGGGTTGAGCATGATATCTGGTATCTGGAGAACTGGACAGCTGCTCTTGATGTGAAGATTATTTTTATGACAGCGATTAATATGGCTAAGGGTGAAGAGAATGCTTTTTAAGTAGTATATTTTATTTTCATAATAAGCTCGGTCTGTTTTTCAATCCGAGTTTTGTTTTTATAAAGATTTTTTTCCGCTCTATGCCGCGGTGGCATGGCACTTTGGAGCGCCAATTACCCAAAGCGCTTACTCAATCCGGCAATGGGCCTTTTGCGCTATCCGCCTACACATTAAAAAAACAGCGGCACTGTGTTTTGTGTTCCATCTTTCTTTAAGCTGAACTGGCCTTATGAACACAAAACCACTGCGTTTAAGGTTTGTAAGTGCTGTGTGTTCTATTGTACAACTGTTTTTTTGATTTCTGTGGCCCCTGGGATTAACGGCGTTCTTCGGTAAGGCTTGCTTTTATTTAAGTTTGTTAGCAAAATGTATAGGAAATCATGCTGGAAGAGGGTTCAAAGTATGGAGATAGCAGATTGGGGTGTAAAAGGCATTAAATGTTTATCGAACTCGGGTTTATCCTTTGTAAAGGATCTTTTTTCCGCGCTATGCCACGGGCGCATGGCATTTTGGGGCGCCAATTACCCAAAGCGCTTCGTCAATCCGGCAATGGACCTTGACACAATCTTGCGCGCGTCAAAAAAACAGCGGCACTGTGTTTTATGTTCCATCTTTCTTCAAAGCTGAACTAGCCTTATGAACACAAAACCACTGCGTTTAAGGTTTGTTAGTGCTGTGTGTACTATTGAACAACTGTTTTTTTGATTTCTCTGGCCCCTGGGATTAACGGCGTTCTTTGGTAAGGCTTGTGCTTGATTAAAGCTAGTTAGCAAAACGTATAGGAAATCCTGCTGCAAGAGGGTTCAGCGTAATAGTTCAAAATAGAGAGATTAGCAGATCGGGGGTGTAAAAGGCATTAAATGTTATCGAACTCGGGTTTATCCTTTGCAAGGATCTTTTTTCCGCTCTATGCCGCGGGGGGGCATGGCACTTTGGAGCGCCAACTACCCAAAGCGCTTCGTCAACCGGCAATGGGCCTTCTGCGCTATCCGCCTACACATTAAAAAACAGCGGCACTGTGTTTTGTGTTCCATTTTTCTTTAAAGTTGAATTGAATTATGAACACAAAACCACTGCGTTTTAGGTTTGTCAGTGCTGTGTGTGCTATTGTACAATTGTTTTTTTTGATTTCTCTGGCCCCTGGGATTGACGGCGTTCTTCGGTAAGGCCTGTGTTTTTATTTAAGTTGGTTAGCAATATGCCTATCAGATGTATCTGCCTATCCTTCTTAAAGGAAAAGGACGGCGATGGTTCTTCTGCAGCATCTTAAATGGTAGCAGCAAACTTAAATTTACCCCACCATCGTATTCGTCGTTCTCTTTACGCCTACTTTTCTTACGGCCTGTACGATCGCATCTTTATCATAACCACATTCGGCCCATAATTCTGGTTGTTCTCCATGGTCGATGAACTGATCAGGGATTCCCAAGCGGATTACATTCGCGTTGTACTGGCGATCGGCCATAAATTCTAAAATGGCAGAACCTACGCCACCGGGTAATGAGCCATCTTCTACCGTGATGATGTGTTTGTATTTAGAAAAAACCTCATGAAGCATTTGCTCGTCTAATGGTTTTACGAAGCGTAAATCGTAATGTGCGGGGTAAAGCCCTTCACTGTTTAGTTCTGAACGGGCTTCCACAGCAAAATTACCGACATGGCCAATGGTTAACAAGGCTACTTCTTCCCCATCGCATATTTTGCGTCCCTTGCCTATTTCCAAAGCTTTAAACGGGCGCTTCCAGTCTGGCATCACGCCGTTTCCACGAGGGTAACGGATGACAAAAGGGCCTGCATTATCTTGCTGCGCGGTATACATGAGGTTTCGTAACTCTTCTTCATTCATTGGTGAAGAAATTACCAAATTTGGAATGCAGCGCATATAGGCAATATCATAGGCGCCATGGTGGGTTGCGCCGTCTGCACCGGCTAAACCAGCGCGGTCTAAACAGAAAACCACGTTTAGCTTTTGAATGGCGACATCATGGATGACCTGATCATATGCCCGTTGCATGAAACTAGAATAGATATTACAGAAGGGAACCAATCCCTGCGTAGCTAAGCCTGCAGAAAAGGTGACTGCATGCTGCTCTGCAATGCCTACATCAAATGCACGGGTAGGCATGGCCTTCATCATGATGTTTAGTGAGGAGCCTGATGGCATTGCAGGGGTAATCCCTACAATTTTATCATTTGCGCCTGCCAGTTCTACCATGGTATGTCCAAAAACGTCCTGGTATTTTGGTGGCTGCGGTTTATCGGGAATGCTTTTTTTAATTTCCCCGGTAATTTTATCAAAGAGGCCTGGTGCATGCCAGATGGTCTGGTCTTTTTCTGCCAGTGCAAAGCCTTTACCTTTTACGGTAATGCAATGCAATAGTTTTGGCCCCGGAATAGCCGATAGATCTTTTATGGTTTGGGCTAAACGGGTTACGTCGTGCCCATCTACCGGACCAAAGTACCGGAAGTTTAGTGCTTCAAATAAATTGCTTTGTTTTAAAAGTGTTCCTTTGATGCTTTTCTCAATTTTCTTTACGTATTTATGAGCATTGGGTCCTAGCTTTGATAAGCCAGCCAATACATTTGAGATGTCATCGCGAAAGCGGTTATAGGATTTCGAAATGGTGATGCTGGTGAGGTATTCTTTTAAAGCGCCAACATTCGGATCAATAGACATGCAGTTATCGTTTAAGATTACCAGCACATTACTGTTTTCTATTCCGGCATGGTTTAAACCTTCGAAGGCCAGACCTGCCGTCATCGCGCCATCACCTATTACGGCAACGTGTTGCCTGTTGGTTTCGCCTTTTAACTGCGAGGCTACGGCCATGCCTAAAGCTGCAGAAATAGAAGTAGATGAGTGACCTACGCCAAAGGTATCGTATTCACTCTCCGAAATTTTAGGAAAACCACTGATGCCTTTGTAGATCCTATTGGTGTGAAATAATTCTCTTCTGCCAGTGAGGATTTTATGTCCGTAGGCTTGGTGTCCAACGTCCCAAACGAGCTTATCGTAAGGGGTGTTTAATGCGTAATGCAAGGCAACTGTTAATTCAACAACACCAAGGCTAGAGCCAAAGTGACCGCCATTTACACTCACCACATCAATAATATACTGACGTAACTCCTGGCTTATTTGTTCTAAGTCAGACTCACTATATTGCTTTAAATCAGCAGGATAGTTAATTTTAGATAATAGGGGGCCAGCTTTAACTTGCATTCAGATTTTTAGGTAAAAACAAGATACAAAGTAAGGGATTTTTGTTCTAATATTCATGTAAAAAATCAATCAATCCATTGAATGTCAGTTCAGCTTGTTTGTTTAAACCTTTATGGAATATCTAAACCTTTAGTATAAAATTCGTTATGTTTGTTTTTACAAATGCAATCAGCAATTTTTGAGATAAAACTTCCGGTGTTCGAAGGGCCATTCGATCTTTTGTTATTTTTCATCGAACGGGATGAGTTAAGCATCCAGGATGTTGAAATTGCCAAAATTACCAATGACTTTCTCGCTTATATTCACCAATTGCTTTCTGTTAATGTGGAAGTGGCAAGCGAATTCATTTTGGTGGCGGCCACTTTAATGCGGATAAAATCTAAAATGCTGCTGCCGAGAATTGAGGTTGATGATTCTGGTGATGAAATTAATCCGGAGCAAGACCTGATTGCCCGGCTGATTGCTTACAAACAGTTTAAATCTGCTGCGGAGGAAATGAAAGCTTTTGAGGAGGAAAGAATGAAGCAGGAACGGCGGGGAAATATTGAGTATGACCTTACCCTGGCTGCTGAAAGTGCCACGCACCAGGATGAACTGCTGTCTCTCGATCTTTATAAGCTGCTGATGGTTTACCAACGCACCCTGCAGCGATATGAGTTGCGGAGTGAAGAGGTTAAACATACCGTGGTTCAGTATCCTTATACTATAGAACAGCAGAAACATTTTATTGCTAATTTACTGAATATTAATGAACAGATTGATTTTGCAGTGGTTTTGAAGAACTCTGAAAATAAAGTTCATTTCGTATATAATTTTCTGGCGATCCTGGAGATGTTGCAGCAACAGCTTGTGGCGATTACGATTGGCAGTGGGTTTAATAATTTTAAAGTGAAAGCAGGGGGTAATGGTATTCAGTAATGGTATCAGGTAGCAAGTTAAGGGGGTTAAAACTGGCTTTTTCCGCTGCGCAGGCTTGCCTCGGCTGGCCGCCGAAGGGCTTTTACTTTTTTGCTTGATCAAAAAAGTAACAAAACCGAGCTTTTCTGCGAGCTCATGAATACCTGTAAAAATATAAACAACTGATGAATAACTCAAGGCTTGGAACTAAGGTTGGATAAATTCGTTAAAGCTTAATTTCGGCAGCACAAGCACCCGATGAAAGATCGGGCAATATGCGCTGCCTTGGGTTGTTGGGGGTATGAAAGTTTGGGATTAAAGCTTTAAACGTTTTCTACTTCCATCATTTCCAAGGCCGGATAGCGGGGTGGCCATAGCGATATGGCGATCCTCAGGTACGAAGGATTCTTGCATTTATTTAGTGCCTTCATTCAATGACGAACCTTTTTTATACGTCATTCCATGAACAGTGGGTTAAAGCGTTCGTCATCCTGAACTTGATTCAGGACCTATCTTTTGATGTTACTTTCTTAAATCAATAGTTACGATGAATGGTTTTCGATCGTTCTTTTCCTTTCTGGTGAAAGGTGCGGCGCGAAGGATATCTACGTTTTCAATATCTACATTATCACCATGCGTTAAACGTTTTCTCTTTCCATCATTTCTGAGGAGGGGGAGCATGGTGGCCATAGCGAGGGCTTGCCCTTGAATGTCATTTTTCTTTTGGTTGACTTCCGTTTCTGATACTGAGGTAACAGCACTGGCAGGAGATACTAAGTGCATAAGGGCTTTGAATTTTCTCTTTAGATTTATATGTTCTTTTTGCGGCAACATTTGTGCCTTATTACTGATATTCATCTCTGCATTAAGGATTAATTTCTTACTTTTGCCAAAAAAAATACAAACCTAACAGGATGATACGCGATACCAAAATCTTTGAACTAATTGATAAGGAATTAAACCGCCAGGAACATGGTTTAGAACTTATTGCATCTGAAAACTTTGTGAGCAAGCAAGTAATGGAAGCTGCGGGTTCAGTTTTAACGAACAAATATGCTGAAGGCTTGCCAGGCAAACGCTACTACGGCGGCTGCCAGGTTGTTGATGTGGTCGAGCAAATTGCTATCGATAGGGCAAAAGAACTGTTTGGTGCAGCATGGGTAAATGTTCAGCCACATTCCGGAGCACAGGCAAATGCAGCGGTCATGCTGGCTGTTTTGCAGGCCGGGGATAAAATTTTAGGATTTGACCTTTCTCATGGCGGACACTTAACACACGGTTCGCCTGTTAACTTTTCTGGAAAACTTTATCAGCCTTTATTTTATGGTGTAGAAAGAGAGACCGGATTAATTGATTATAAAAAACTGGAAGAGGTTGCTTTAGCAGAAAAGCCGAAATTAATTATCTGTGGTGCTTCTGCTTATTCCCGTGAGTGGGATTATGCTTTCATTCGTTCAGTAGCTGATCAAATTGGTGCTTTGGTCTTAGCTGATATCTCTCACCCTGCCGGATTGATTGCAAAGGGCTTATTGGCCAACCCACTTCCTCATTGCCATATTGTAACCACAACCACACACAAGACTTTGCGTGGTCCGCGTGGCGGGATGATTATGATGGGTCAGGATTTTGAGAACCCATGGGGATTAAAAACACCGAAAGGCGAAACGCGCATGATGAGCAATTTGCTGGACATGGCCGTTTTCCCGGGTACGCAAGGTGGGCCATTAGAACACATTATCGCAGCTAAAGCTATCGCTTTTGGTGAAGCGTTAACTGAAGAATATGGTACCTACATTAAACAGGTAGCTGCAAATGCTCAGGCGATGGCAAAAGCTTTCGTGGCCAAAGGTTATGGGATTATCTCTGGCGGTACGGATAACCATTTGATGTTAATCGATTTGAGAAACAAAAACATTACCGGAAAGGTTGCAGAAAATGCATTGGAGAAAGCTGAAATCACGGTTAATAAAAACATGGTTCCTTTTGATGATAAATCTCCATTTGTTACTTCCGGAATCCGCGTGGGTACGGCGGCGATTACCACCCGTGGTTTGAAAGAATCGGAAATGGAGAAAATTGTTGATTTGATTGATCAGGTTCTGACTAATCCAGAGGATGAAGCGAATTTAAACGCTGTAAAAGAAGAGGTGGTTAAACTGGTAAGTGCTTTTCCATTGTACAAATAAGATTAAATACCTTTCACGTTAAATCATATAGCGCTTTGCATTAATTTGTAAAGCGCTTTTTTGTGTTCGCTTATTTTAATGAGTGAATTATCGAATGATTTATTTATTGAATGAGTGGATTTTTGAGTTATTGAATGAGTTGATTAAATTAATGAAGGGTAGAGAATTTTCGCTATAAACGATTCGATTGTTACTTAATACCTGCAAATTGAGCAATGTAAATTTGCTATAAACAAGTGATTTTATATCCATAGACTTAAGATCTGGTTTAAAAGTAAAGGGCCGATATCCTAAAAAGAAGTATCGACCCTTACCATCTAAATTAACGCTCTCGGTATAATAACACGCCGGGCAGGTAATAGTTTTCAAAAATTAATAAAATGTTAACATTTTATTAATAGCTTGTTGTTGAGGTAAAGTTTTTTTCCTTAATCCTGGATAGGTTGTGCGCTATTTACGTTATCGTAAATTAAATAAACCCTTGAATGCCAGGGTAAATTATTCTGCGAAAGCTACTGCTGCAATACTAACTTTCAGGGCGCCACGTGCTAATAGAATATTGGCACATGACTCCAAGGTCGCGCCGGTGGTGATCACATCATCTACCAATAAGATGTGTCTGCCTATAATCAAATCGCTTTTTTTAATCTTAAAAACCGCCTTCATATTTTCATATCTGCTAAATCTCGTTTTTTTCGTCTGACTTTCAGTAGAAACTGACCGGATTAAAATGCTTTCATCAGCAGGGAGATTCATGCATGCTGCGATACCGTCAGCAATAAAGCTACTTTGATTGTAGCCCCGGGATCGTAATTTATGTTTGTGAAGGGGTACCGGAATAATAACATCAATATCTGAATAATGCGGGCTTAAGCTTAGCCTTTCCCCGATCATAGTGCCCAGCAAGATACCGACATCAGTTTTCCCGTTATATTTTAAACTATGAACCAGTTTTTGTGCTTTTGCGCCTTTCCTGAAATAGAACATTGCCATGGCAGCATTCAAAGGTACCCTTCCCCAGAGTTGTTTGATTACCCTGTCTGCTGATAAAGGTGATAATCTGTGAAAGGTAGGTCATACAGGCATTTCGTGCAAATCATTTTCTCACTATGGAACAAGCTGGTTCCACAGGCATTACAAAGGTTTGGAAATAATAAGCCCAACAGATCATTTCCCCAACGAGATATCTTTAGCATTTAACTAAACTATTGGTTATAGCAATAAGTTGTATGGAGTTTGTGCATTTATTGGCTGTTCTCGTTGTTCGTTTTTGTCGGTCGTTTTTCGTTATGTGTAGCTTTAAGACTTATTGGTGAAACTGATGAGGATTTATTAGTGCCAATTGGAGGAATTGCCAGAATCACTTGTATGCAAATAACCTTAACTATTGCTATCCACTAAATCATTTATATCTAGTAGTAAATCTTATTACTTACTATTTTCATCTCGGAGGATAGCTCATGTCCTCCAGCTGTTTTACAATTAGGTGGTGCTAAGTTTTAGTTCGCTAGAGTTTCTAACTAAAATACGGCTCAAAACACTTTTCGTTCAGAAAAGTTTTAACAGGCCTAATTTTTTTCTCTTTGGATAACAGTGATTTACGGGAAGCTAAAAAATAAACCACTGGCGCTTTTTGCAGATTGCTGATGTTTTTCTATCTTTGCATCCCGCTTCGGAAGGAAGGGTTGTTAGCTGAAAGGCTGGCAGTATTGAAAGGCAAGAGTAGAAAGAGCGATTAAAAAATAAAAATTTATTTTATTTGGAAGTTGGGAAAAGATTTCTACCTTTGCACTCCCAACCGAAAGGAAAAGGGAAAAAAGTTGAGTGGCGGATGTCATGGAGACTAAAAATGAAAAGATTGAAACGGGTTGAAAACACAGGCTGGATGAATAAGACCGGCCGAAACCAAACACCTGAAGATATATAAAAAGGGCCGCCGCGAGGTGTTTGCCTGATAAGTTCTTAAAAGAGATGTCAATGTAGCGAA
>JAZBLX010000035.1:0-56717 GCA_037033465.1 Bacteroidota bacterium
GTTTTTGTAGTTGCTTTTACAGTGGTATCTTTCACTGTAGAATCTTTCACTGTGGTATCTAAACCAGTGGTATCAGTAACAATTGTAGAAGAATCAGTAACTGTAGTATCTGCTCCATCAGCTTTTTTGTCTGAACCGCCACAAGCAGCAAATGATAAAGATAGTGCGATAGCTAAGAAGCCTAATTTGAATGCATTTTTCATATTGTTATTTGTTTTAAGGTTAATATATATATACTGTTAATACCCGGAATTTGGAAAGGTAACCCGAAAAAATCAGCAAAAATAAAAACGGCCTTTAAGAAGTTAATCTTAAAGGCCGTTTTATTATAGGTAAAGTTAGACTAGTGTTTAACTTCTTCTGTAGTAGTTGTAGTAGCTTTTACAGTAGTATCTTTAACTGTAGAATCTTTTACTGAAGTATCAACAGCAGTAGTATCAGTAACGATAGTTGAAGAATCAGTTAAAGTTGTATCAGCACCTTCAGCTTTTTTTTCTGAGTTACAAGCAACAACTGATAAAGATAAAGCTAAAGCTAAAAAGCCTAATTTGAATGCATTTTTCATTTTTGAATTTTTTTAGTAATTAATTTTCTTGTTAATGCCGCAAAGGTAAAAAGGTAACCCAATAATTTTCGAAAAAGTGAAAATATTTTTTTCTGAACTTTTTGCGTTACTGTTTAAATAAACGCAGTATTAAACTCCGTTAGTGGCTATAATTTTTTTTGTCTAATATTGGGTTACTATTTACCGAAAAATGTATTAACTAGTGAATAACAGTTTAAAGAGTTCAGTTCCAACGGATAGAGAGGTTATTTTAGGTATTCTAAATAACTCTGAAGATACACTTAACAAGTTATATAAGGCATATTTTGCGATGGTTTTGCAATTTATACTTAATAATAATGGTAATGAAGATGATGCTAAAGATGTTTACCAGGAAGCCATAATTATTTTATATAACAAAATTAAAGAGGGGAATTTCGAACTCAGCAGTAAACTTAAAACATATATTTATTCGGTTTGCCGACGGATTTGGCTAAAGAAATTGAGTCAGAGCAGTAGAAAGACCGGTAATATAAATGATTATGAAGATGTTTTTGCTGTTGAGGAAGATGTAGAAGAACACGAGGAAAAAGATTTACAGTTTGTGAAAATGCAATCTGCTCTTGATCATTTAGGTGAGCCCTGTAAAACCATTATTCAGGATTTTTATATACACAATTTATCCATGCAGGATATTTGCGAAAAGTTTGGTTATACCAATACAGATAACGCAAAAACACAGAAGTATAAGTGCCTGCAGCGGTTAAAAAAAATATTTTTTCAACCATAATAATTGAAATGAGAAACGATTTGGAGTTAGATGCAATTATTGAAGATTATCTGTTAGGTAAACTTAACCCACAGGAAACCGAAGCTTTTGAACAGCTGCGACGGAATGATCCAACGGTGGATCATAAAGTGGTTTCTCATAAGTTCTTTATGGAATCTATGGAAATGTTTGCCGCCCAGATTCGCTTAAAAGAGCAATTGAATAACATTCATGAAGAGATTGATGTAGATGGTTTGGCTTCAAAGCTAGGTCCTCATCCTTCACGTGTGGTGCAGTTATGGCGTAAACATAAGTCAGTAATCGCTGTTGCTGCTTCTTTTCTTGTTTTATCACTGGTTTCGGTTTATTCTATTCAACACAATACTAAGCAGAAAGAGCAATTAGTATTGTTAAGCAATCAGGTTAATAAAGCAATTAAAACGCAGAATAGCTTAATCCGAAAGATAAACAACACCAATACCAGTCCGGGTAAACCTGCTGTTCAAAATAGTTTTGGCGGTACTGGTTTTGCCATTTCTACCAATGGTTACATTCTCACCAATCTACATGTAATTAACGGTGCTGATTCTTTGTATGTTCAAAATAATAAAGGGGAGTCTTTCAAAGTAAAATCAATTTATACAGATCCTCAGAACGATATTGCCATTCTCAAGATTAGCGATAAAAACTTTAGCCATTTATCAGCTATTCCTTATTCCATTAAAAAGAATATAAGTAGTATAGGAGAAACGGTTTATACGCTTGGTTACCCTAAAGATGATGCCGTTTTGGGTGAAGGTTATGTAAGTTCTAAAAATGGTTTTATTGGTGATACTACACAGTACCAGGTTTCTATTCCTGTAAATCCAGGTAACAGTGGTGGTCCGCTTTTAGATGCTAATGGTAATCTGGTCGGAATCATTAGTGGAAAACCGGATCAAACAGAAGGCGCTGCATTTGCAATTAAATCGAAATATATTTTAGAAGCCATGCGTGCAATCCCTCAGGATTCGTTAGGTTCAAGCAAACTTTCTTCAACAAAGAAAAGCCTGCTTTCTGGCTTGAAACGTACAAAACAGATTGAAAAACTTCAGGATTATGTTTTCATGATCAAAGTCTATAACTAATAACCCAAACAAATTAATATTTGAAACCCCTGTTGCGTAACTTCTTCAGGGGTTTTTTGTGCGATTATAATTTAGATGTCTTAAAATAATATTAAATCTATGTATTTACTATAGTATTGATTAGCTTTGTTTGAATCAACTTTAAATTAATATTATTATGAGCATAAGATTAGGCGATACCGCACCAAATTTTCAAGCGGAAACATCCATTGGTAATATAGATTTTTACGAATATTTAGGTGATAGCTGGGGCGTTTTATTTTCGCATCCGGCTGATTATACCCCTGTTTGTACTACAGAACTGGGCCGAACTGCCGCATTAAAGGGTGAGTTCGAAAAGCGTAATGTAAAAGTGCTTGCATTAAGTGTAGATTCGGCAGAATCGCACAAAGGGTGGATTAATGACATCAATGAAACTCAAAATACATCTGTAGAATTTCCAATTATTGCAGATGCCGATAAAACGGTTGCTCATCTTTATGATATGATTCATCCAAATGCATCAGAAACGCAGACCGTTAGATCGCTCTTTGTGATTAGCCCGGATAAGAAAGTCAAATTAACCATTACTTACCCTGCTTCGACAGGTAGAAACTTCAATGAAATACTGAGGGTAATCGATTCTTTGCAACTAACGGCTCAATATACAGTCGCTACTCCGGCCGATTGGAATGATGGCGAAGATGTAATTGTAATAAACAGTATTAAAACTGAAGATATCCCTGATAAATTTCCAAAAGGACACAAAGTAATTAAGCCATATCTCCGTACTACGCCACAGCCGAACAAATAAGTAAGGATTTATGATTTAAACGCAACATTATCGTTAACAACGACTCGTTTCAGTCGTGTTTTCTCATTATTTATTATATTCGATAGTTTTGTTCGAAGATTAACGCTTAATGAGCTATTAAATTTAATTGATTGAGAAAATAAAGAACAAGATGTAAAAGGTTATTTATTTATTATTATTTTTTTATGGCAACAGGAAAAGTTAAGTGGTTTAATACTCAAAAAGGTTTTGGATTTATATTGCAGGACGACAATACTGATCTATTCGTTCATTTTAAAGACGTTTTAGGCGGAATTGACAGTATACAAGAAGGAGATCGTGTGGAATACGAAGTAGCTGATGGACGAAAAGGGTTACAAGCAATAAACGTTAGAAAAATTAGCTAAGCTTTTACATTAGCATGGAAGCGCCATTCATATTGAGTGGCGCTTCTTATTTATAAGTAAATCCTAAAAAGTCAGTGCCTGGATATTGCGAAAGTTGCTAATAGTGCTGGATGATTGATGCCTTTAAAATCACATTTTCTCCACTGCCCATCTTGGTGAAAATCAAAAACTGATTTTGGTGTGGTTTGATTTTATATTTCTTTACTAACTCATCCGGTTTCGCCGGATAACTTCTTACAATTACATTACCGGTTAAGTTCCCCACCTTCTTTAAATCCGCAGCAATTAATTGCGCTTCAAGTTTAAAAATCCTTCCCGGAAAATCACTGTTAATTTCATTGCTTGTATAAAGCTGCGTTTGCGGGTGCAACTTTATCAACTGGTATCTGCTGGCAATCAGATTGAATGCGCCTGATTTAAGCAGTGCTGCATCTGGTTCGTATAAGTATTTAACACCTGAAAGATCATCCGCAAATGTGACACTTACATCGCTTTCCGCTGTTACGAAGCTAAATGCTTTTTCCCTTTCATTTAATGTGACCGCTATAATTTTCGGCTTGCCGGAAAAATCCCTGTCAAGAATCCAGAGCAGCTCTTTGCATTCATTTTTCACACTCACAATGTGGATTTCGCTAACGCATTTCAACTCCGTTAAACCTGCGGTGATGTCTAATAGGGGAGCAGTCTTAATTATTATCCGGTTAGCTTTTTGGAATAGTAAACTGAGATTGGTAGTTACATCCGGAGTGCAATCTTTTAACATAAACACCTTGCCTTTATCTGCCCTGCGTGCGGGATCGATATAGATGGTGTCGTAATGCTGGTTGCCGTCTGCAATAAAAGCCATACCATCAACCGCTTCAAATTGAATATTTGTAGCGTTGAGTATTTTGGCATTGTGTGTGGCTATTTCAGATAATTCCGGATTGATTTCACAATGTATTACCATCTTCATCTGCTTAGCAAAGTAATAAGCATCAACTCCAAAACCTCCTGTAAGGTCGATCAATGTATCACCAATAGCTAATTTTGATTTATATTGCGCCGTAATTTCTGAAGAGGTTTGCTCGATAGACAAAGCGGCCGGGTAGTAGATAGCTGACGCCTGAAACCAGCTGGGCAATTTTTTTTCAGATTTTTTCTTACTTAGTATTTGTCCGGCTAACTCCGCTGAACTAAGTCCTTCGAATTTACTTTTAGCTAAAGCAATTTCATTTACATTGGCATTTAAATTTGCGCTGATGTAATCTTGCACAGCCTTAGTTAAAAGTTTATTGTTCATTTTTAGTATCAAGTATCGAAATGGGCACTGTCTTCTAACCTCGGACTCCGGACTTCCGACTATTTATTCTTCATCACCATCTGGCAGGTATGGCGACTTTTTACTTCCAGTAAAATATCTTTATCTATCGTTACCCTTTCAATAGTACTTTGATTGTAGTAGCGGATGGTTACTAACTCAAGGTCTTTATTGTATTTTACCGTAAATTCTGCAGATAGGTCTTTTATTAGCCGCTCAATCCTTTCCGGCTGGTCATCCACACTCACCGAAAAACTAATAGCAGAGTTCAGCATAGTATTAATTTTAATCTTATGCTTGTGAAAGAGTTCGAAGATGTTGCTAAGGTTTTCTTCGATAATAAATGAATAATCTTTCGGAAATATAGAGATGAGCGCCTGATTAACTTTAAATATAAAAGATGGAACAGGTAATGGATTATTTTCTTTTGTAATCGCAGTACCAACGCCTTCCGGCTGAATAAATGAACGCACAAACAGGGGAATCCCTTTGTTTTGCAGTGGCTTAATTGTTTTTGGATGAATTACTGTTGCGCCATAGTAAGTCAGCTCAATAGCATCGTGGTAAGAAAGCTGGGCAATCTTTTCTGTTTCATCAAACCACTTTGGATCTGCATTTAATACTCCCGGAACATCTTTCCAAATGGTTAATGCGGCGGCATCCAAGCAGGAGGCAAATATGGCTGCAGAATAATCTGAACCTTCTCTACCCAGAGTAGTGGTGTAATTTTCGCTGGTGCCACCAATAAAACCTTGCGTGATAATGATGTGATCCTTAAGCAAAGGGACCAGATCTCGTTGGATGATCTGATTGGTTTTTGCCCAATCCACTTTACCTTCACGGTAAGTGTTATCCGTTTGAATGAAATTTCTGGCATCTATCCATAGTGCTTTGTTGCCACTTTCATTGAGCCAGGCTGCTACAATTTTAGTGGAAACAACTTCACCGATGGAAACAATCTGGTCATAGATATATTCTGAATCATTATCTGGTTCATCTTCAATTAACCAATCAATTTCCACAAATGTATTTGCAACATCATCGTAAACAGGATTGGATTTCCCCTGAAATAAGTCCTCAATAATCTGAAAATGGAAATGCTTGATTTCATCAAAAATAGCATGAGTATCCTCACTGCCTTTAAGATAGGCATTGGTTAGCTCTTCAAGCTTATTTGTGATTTTACCCATTGCAGAAACAACCACCAGCAATTTATCGTTTTTATAATCTCTTATAATGTTGCAAATGTTTTTTACACCAGCTGCATCCTTTACTGAGGCACCTCCAAACTTAAAAATATCCATATTAAAATGCCTTAATTTGATCTGTAGATAATGCGGCATTTAGCCAGCCACTTTCCAGATATGCACTGTATTTATTATAAAAGTTAATGGCTGGTGCGTTCCAGTCCAGCACCTGCCAAACCATTCCGTTGAAATTGCCATCTTTAGCTTCTTTAATAACCTTTTCGAAAAGGATTTTTCCAATTCCCTGTCCTCTTAATGCTTCGGTTACAAAGAAATCTTCCAGGTATAATCTCGAACCTTTCCAGGTAGAATAGCGGGTGTAAAATAAAGCGAAACCTATAATCGTACCATCAATTTCTGCTACGAAAGCTTTCCAAACAGGATTTGTTCCAAAACCTGCCTCGATAAAATGATCAAGGGTTACTGTAACTTCCTGTGGAGCACGCTCATATTCTGCAAGTTCGTTAATCAATTCCAGAATCCTTGCACAGTCTTTTGCTTCTGCTTTTCTAGTATTTAAATTCATTAAAGATCTGAAGTGTTTTTAAAGTGTTTAATCGTCCGCTTTCCAAATATGCTGCTCCCGATGCGTACCATCGTACTTCCTTCTTCTATCGCGATTTTATAATCAGCACTCATACCTGTAGAAATCTCTTCGAAGTAATCGTCTTTCGAAAAAAAACTTGCTTTAATGCCGTCAAAAAAGACCTTCAACTCATTAAATTCAAGGGTAATTTGCTTTTCATTTTTAGTATTTGTTGCAATGCCCATTAAACCTACAATCCGAACATTCTTCAATTCTGCAAATTCACTTGAACGAAGTAATTCAATGGCTTCATCATGAGCTAATCCGAATTTAGTTTCTTCATCGGCTATATAGATCTGCAACAGGCAATCTATCACCCGTTTATTTTTAAGTGCCTGTTTATTGATTTCCTGCAATAGTTTCAGGCTGTCTACACCATGAATCAAGTGCACGAAGGGCGCGATATATTTTACTTTATTGCTTTGTAAATGGCCAATTAAATGCCATTCAATATCTTGAGGTAGTTGCGCCTGTTTCTCTACCATCTCCTGCACTACGTTTTCGCCAAAAATACGCTGACCGGCATTGTAAGCTTCGAGGATCGTATCAGCAGTTTGTGTTTTGGAAACTGCGATGAGTTTCACGCCATCAGCCTCCACTTCGTTTTTATATTGTTTAAGATTATCAGCTATGCTCATTTATAACTATTTTTGGGTAAAATTAACAACCTTGCCGCAATTTGGGCAAAAAATAATATTTTAATTAAGCATGAAAAGATTAATCTGGGGTTTAATGGTGGTTGTTCTGGCTGTTGGTTGCAAGTCGAAAACACCGGATGGCATCATTGAGCTCTCGAGAATGGAAGGGATATTATTTGATATTCATGTGGTAGATGGTTATATATCTACGATTTATGTTCCGGATTCTGCAAGAAAAGTGGCATCAGCTTATTACAAAGGTATCTATAAGAAATTTGACACCGATTCTGCAGAATACACCAGGAGCCTGAATTATTATTACCAGAATCCTGAAAAGCTTCAGGAAATGTACAAAGTGATTTCGGCTCGGTTAGACAAGCAAAAAGCCAGTATTAAGCAGGCTGATTCCTTGCTGCTGAAAAAACGGTTTAGAGCCGATTCACTCAAAATTATTAAAAAATTCAAAGCAGATTCTTTGTCTATTAGAAAAAAGATGAAAACCGATTCTTTATCTAAGGTAAAAGCTGAGGCACAAATTAAAAAGAAAAAAGCACAGGCTGATTCCATTTTAAACACCAAGAGAAGTGGTGATTTAAGACCGTTATCAGTCGCAGTACAATAATATGTTATATCCCGAAAATTGTTTAGAACGTTTAGGTTTTGTAGAGATAAGGCAGCTGATTAGCAAGCATTGCTTAAGTCCGATGGGGCAGGCAATGGTGCAGAAGATGCAGGTGATGAATCGTTTTGATCAGATCGATAAATTTTTACGTCAAACCCATGAATTTAAGAGCATCCTGCAAAACCAGGAGCCATTACAGATAAATACCTTTTTTGATATTAAATCGCTCGTTGATAAAATCAGGGTGGAAGGCACTTACCTGCAGGAAGAAGAGTGGTTTCAGGTTTACACTTCGTTGCAAACTGTTTTTTCAGTGTTACGGTTTTTTGAGGAACGGGCGGAGGTTTATCCAACTTTAGAGGCGCTTTTCGAACATTTGCCGATTGAAAAAAATATCCTTAGAAAAATCGAAGCGGTGATTGATCCGAAAGGAAAAATAAAACCAAATGCCTCGAAAGAGTTACAGGAAATTACTGCTGCAATTTCTCGTGCCGAGCAGGATGTGCGTAAACGAATGGATTCCATTTACAAACAAGCCATTGCCAATAATTGGGTTGCAGATGGGAGTTTGACCATTCGTGATGGTAGAATGTGTATTCCGGTGCTTGCAGAAAATAAGCGAAAGCTGAAAGGTTTTGTTCATGATGAATCGGCCACAGGACAAACGGTATATATTGAACCCGAAGAGGTATTTACCCTCAACAATAAGCTTCGCGATCTGGAATTTGATAAACGCAGAGAAATTATCAAAATTTTAATTGCCCTTACAGATGATTTGCGACCTTATTCTCCATTGTTGCTATCTTACCATGGATTTTTAACCAAGCTGGATTTTGTACGGGCGAAGGCTTTATTCGCTTTAGACATTGAAGCTGAAATGCCAGGCTTGCTTAAAGAACCGAAAACGAAGTTAATCAATGCAAGGCACCCGTTATTGGCCCTTTCTTTTGCATCTGAACAGAAAACGGTTACGCCATTAAATATCCACATTGATGCCGAAACGCGTGTAGTGTTAGTGTCTGGTCCGAATGCCGGTGGTAAATCAGTGTGTATGAAAACGGTAGGTTTGCTGCAAATTATGCTGCAAACAGGCTTGTTGATTCCGGTAGATGCCAATAGTGAAGTTGGGATTTTCGAAAATATATATGCTGATATTGGTGACGACCAGTCTATAGAAAGTGATCTGAGTACTTACAGTGCGCATTTAAAAAAGATGCGTTATTTTGTTGAACACGCCTCGGCAAAAACGATGGTTTTGATCGATGAGTTTGGTACAGGCACAGATCCTCAGTTTGGCGGACCGATGGCAGAAGCAGTGCTCGAAGTTTTAAATAATAAAAAAGTTCGCGGCGTGATTACTACTCACTATTCCAACCTAAAACTTTTTGCCGGCAATACGCCTGGCCTAGAAAACGCATCCATGCTTTTTGATAATGCGAAGATGAAGCCGCTTTATATTTTGGAAATGGGTAAGCCGGGAAGTTCATATGCTTTTGAAATTGCGCAAAATATCGGATTACCGAAAGAAGTGATTGCCCTGGCGAGAGAAAAAACCGGATCAAATCAAAACCGCGTGGATACCATGCTTGTGGATTTGGAGCGCGATAAAAAAAATGTTTATGATGCAAAGGTGAGTCTCGCTAACCAACAAAATAAGGCGAAAAACCTGATTGCTGAAAATGAGAAACTAAGGGAGTTTTTGGATGAAAACCGCCGGATGCTAATCAAAGAAGCAAAGCAGGAAGCACAAAATATCATTAAAAATGCCAATAAGCTGGTAGAAAATACCATTGCGGAGATTAAGGAAAAGCAGGCGGATAAGGCTGTAACGAAAGAACTACGTCAGAATTTACAACAGGAGCTGCTTAAAAATACAGTACCGAAAGAGCGCCCGAAACCTGCACCCGTTGTAGTTGGCGGTGAGATTGCAATTGGCGACTGGGTAAAGTTTACCGATAGCGAAACCACTGGAATCGTATTGGAAATTAACCGCAATGAGTTGGTTTTGGCTATAGGCGATTTACGTTCTACGGTTAAAAAGAATCGCGTTCAGCGGATCAGTAACAAAGAAGCTAAGAAAGTAGTGCAGAGCAGTGGAAGTTCTTTTGCCGGGCGAATGAATGATGCAGTTTCTGACTTTCGGGCAGAACTCGATCTGCGCGGGAAACGTACTGAAGATGCCTTATATGAAGTTGAAAAATACCTCGATAAGGCCATTATGCTGGGCTTTCCATCTATTAAGCTGATTCATGGTAAAGGTGATGGAATCTTAAGAAAAATGATCAGAGAATACCTGCGGAAATACAGTCAGGTAAATAGGATGGAGGATGAACACGCAGATAGAGGCGGCGATGGAATTACTTATGTGTATTTGAATTGAGGGAATAGAGAATAGGAAGTAGGAAATTGAAAACGATAAACGTTAGACGAAAAACGACTAGGAAATAGAGAATAGGAAGTAGGGAACGGGGAACTGAAAACGATAAACGTTAGACGAAAAACGACTGGAAAATAGGAAGTAGGAAATAGAGAATAGGAAGTAGGGAATTGGCAACGATAAACGTTAGACGAAAAACGACTGAAAAATAGGGGAGTAGGAAGTAGGGAATTAAAAATGACAGACGTCAGACGAAAAACGATTAATAGATAATAGGAAGTAGGAAAAGAAAAACGATAAAAAAATTACTTTTTCTTATCGCCGGGACACTTCTTACAGCGTTTCCCTTTTTTGTATTTTTCGCAGCACTTTTTGTGTTCAGCCGTACAGCTCAAGATGAATCCCATCCCTTTTTGAAATTCAGGATCGGTAGGGATAATTAATGTTTTGTCTTCGTCTCTCTCGTAAATCATTGCCTTACAAAGGTAAGCGTTGTTTAGAACAATTCCAATTTAATGTTATTCTAAAAAGATTTAAAAGCAAATCATCGTTTAATATATAAAGGCATTTACTAAATTAGCGAACTAACCAAAAATTCGTAAAATGATAAATAAAGTGGTATCGGGTGCTGATGAGGCGATCAAAGATATTTCAGATGGCGCGACCATTATGCTCGGCGGTTTCGGATTATGCGGGATTCCGGAAAATTGCATCAATGCTTTAGTTGAAAAAAAAGTCAAAAATTTAACGTGTATATCTAACAATGCTGGTGTAGATGATTTTGGTATTGGTTTGCTGTTGAAAAAGCACCAGGTGAAAAAAATGATCTCTTCTTACGTTGGCGAAAATGCTGAATTTGAAAGACAGTTACTGAGTGGTGAATTAGAGGTTGATCTTATTCCACAAGGAACCTTAGCAACACGTTGTATGGCTGCCGGATATGGTATGCCGGCAATTTTTACTCCGGCCGGTGTTGGAACAGAAGTAGCCGAAGGTAAAGAAATCAGGAATTTTGACGGGAAAGATTATTTGCTGGAGTATGCATTCGATGCAGATTTTGCTATTGTAAAAGCCTGGAAGGGCGATGCTGCAGGGAATCTGGTTTTTCGCGCCACCAGTAGAAACTTTAATCCTGTAATGGCTATGGCCGGAAAAATCACCATTGCAGAAGTAGAAGAATTGGTTGCTGTTGGTGAGATAGATCCGGATCACGTACACACGCCTGGCATTTATGTTCACCGGATCTTTGAAGGAAAAGATTATGAAAAAAGAATAGAACAACGAACTGTTCGTGTAAAGTCTTAATTCTTCCGTCAGTAGCATTCATTCAATCATTCTCTTATTCAAATTATTTATGCCATTATCAAAAGAAGAAATAGCGAAACGCATCGCTAAGGAAATAAAAGACGGTTATTATGTGAACCTTGGAATAGGGATTCCTACTCTGGTGGCTAACTATATTCCTGAAAACATCAACGTAGTTTTACAGTCTGAAAATGGCTTGTTAGGCATGGGGCCTTTTCCTTTTGAAGGTGAAGAGGATGCCGATTTAATTAATGCCGGAAAACAAACGATTACAACCTTGCCTGGTTCCTCTATCTTTGATTCTGCTATGAGTTTTGGAATGATCAGGGCGCAGAAAGTAGACCTTACTATATTAGGTGCAATGGAAGTATCGGAGAACGGAGATATAGCCAACTGGAAAATCCCAGGCAAAATGGTGAAAGGAATGGGTGGCGCAATGGATTTGGTGGCCTCTGCAAAAAACATCATTGTTGCGATGCAGCATGTCAACAAAGCTGGCGAAAGTAAGTTATTAAGTAAATGCACCTTGCCATTAACTGGTGTAAAATGCATAAAGAAGATCGTTACCGAACTTGCGGTATTGGCTGTACTTCCCGAAGGTGGCTTCCAGCTTTTAGAACGTGCACCAGGGGTGAGTATTGAATTTATTCAACAGTCTACCGCAGGTAAATTAGTAATTGAAGGTGAAATTCCGGAGATGCAGTTCGATTAAGTGAATTTTCTCCTAAACGAAAAAAGGATAACCTCGGCTATCCTTTTTTTGTTTACTGTATGTTTACCAGAATATTGTTTCGAAGGTCATTTGATATGTCTTCTGTAATGGCAATCAATTCATCTGGTTCGTTCGTATTATTCATCACCACTTTATTACACCCGTCTCTGTAGGGTAATAAGTATTCTTTATAGGCTGGCACCACATGGTTATGCCATTTATAGATTACATCTTCTTCCGGATAGCCACGTTCCAAGCCATCACGTTTAACACGGCGTTCTAATGCAATCTGTTCATCAGCATCAACAAAAATAGTGTGATCGAAAAGACCGGCTATTTCTTTAAAATGAAGAATAAAAAGACCTTCTACAATGATAATTGGGGCAGATTTAATCTCTAATATTTTAACTACAGCAAGCGGATTATTGAAGTTGTATTCTTTCTTATAAACCACCTCACCATTTAGCAATTGTTTAATGTCTCTTAAAAACTGTTCGCTATCTATGGTTGACGGAAGGTCGAAGTTATAAAGTTTATTTTCTTCCTGGGTCATGTCTCCTGCCGGGATGTAGTAATCATCCTGAGAAACCAGTGTTACTTCGTCTTGTTTAAAATGGTGAAGGAAGCAGTTTAAGAAAAAAGTTTTACCGGATCCGCTTCCGCCGGCAATACCAATCACAAAGGGTTTTTTAGTTAAACTCATTGAGCACTATAGGTTAAATTACACAAAAATCGCTTGTCTAAAGCGCCTAATGACTCGGCAACTGCTTTAGTCATTACAATGATAACATCTTTTGTCGATTCGTTCTCTGTGAATTTACCAACAACCTTTGCAAAGGTGGTACGGTTTGTCATTGGGTTCGTTAATTTAATCACGCGGCCAACCGGTGCACTGCGGTGTAAAACCAACATCTTAGTGCCGTCTAAATCTGCATCTGCAATCCATATGGCAGCACCTTTTTCTTCAATCTGACTTAAGCCATAAACGCTCGGATCACGGCGAAGTTTCGGATCTTTAACCATAGTGCTGTCTGGTTCGTTTTCCTGTTCTTCTCTGGATAAATCATTTACTGATCTTGGCTGAGGGGGTTTAGGAATAATCAGTTTCTGATCAGTTTTAATGGTGTTATCATCCATTTTGTTGGCGGATCTGATTTGATAGGCAGTGAGGTTATATTTTTTTGCAATGGTAAATATCGTTTCTCCATCCGCTACGGTATGGATAAAACTTTCATCTTTTGATGCCGGAGCGGGTTTAGATATTTGTTCTGCCTGCTTCTCCTTCGGAACCTGAACTTCAGTAACAATACCTCCCGGAACTTTTAATACCTGACCAATGGTAATGGCATTATCTGGCAGGTTGTTTAATTTTCTTAATTGGTAAGCGGTAACACCATATTGTTTAGCAACCGTAAAAATGGTTTCGTTTCTTAACACGGTATGGGTTCCTGATGCATCAGGAACTTTTGCAGTATCGGTAGTTGCCGGAGTTTGTTCTGAAACACTCACTACTTTGTTTTCGTCTACGTTTTTCGTAGCTGGAATTTTCAGCTTTTGTCCGATACGCAGGTTGTTTCCCGACAGGTTGTTTGCTTTTTTAACTTCTTCTACAGTTGTTCCATATTTCTCTGCAATTTTGCCTAAAAATTCTTTCGGGGCCACCGTATGTTCGATCATGGTTGGATCTGTGGTAACGGTTGATGTTTGTTGAGGCGCCACAACAGGTGTTTCTACTTTTGCGGTTTGAAACGGCGCTACGGGAACATCCGCTACAGCCTCATTTTTCGGCGTGATTTTCAGTACCTGGCCAATGCTCAAGTTGTTTCCTTTAAGATTATTCAGCTTTTTGATTTCATTGACTGTTGTGCCGTACTTTTCTGCTATAGCATTTAAATTGTCTTTTCCTTTAACGGTATATTCGATAATACCGCTAGCTGAAGAAGTAGCAACAGGATTTGAACTGCTATTTGATCCCCATGGAAGGTTGGTAGGAACTTTAATGATTACACCAACCTGCAGATATTTGTTTTCGTTGAAAACCATAATATCTTTAGGAGATACATTGTACCTTCTTCCGATAGAATAATAGGTGTCTTTGGCTACAATTTGGTGTACGATAAGTTTTTTGCCATTATTATTTTCTACGCCGATAGAGTCTCTTGCTGTGTTGGCTTTCGCATTTGCAATATTTAAAGCAAATAGAACAACAGCAGATAAATATATTTTGTGCATTTATTTTTATAAATTTCTAAGTCAAATTAAGCAATTATACGAATAATATTATTAACCATATTTAGATTTTGAAAGCAACACCACGTGTAAAGATATTGGCTTATTGTTGATTTTAAATCTATATAATTCATTCACAATTACTTGTAAAGGCGATAATTACTACCGTATTGAATAATAAACGAACTTATAAATAAGGTATTGCCTGAACAGAAGTTTAGATTAAAACTTTTATAAAACTTGTTTGTTAAGTACACATTAAAACAACAATAAATACTGTACAAAATGGACGCTAAAGAAATAAGCTTAAACGAAAAAGAGGTTAAACCAGTTGTTGATCTTTTAAATGATTATTTGGCTAATTATCATATTCATTACCAGAAATTAAGAGGTTGCCATTGGAATATCAAAGGACAGAACTTTTTCACTCTTCATGTTAAATTTGAAGAGTTATATACCAATGCTCAATTAACTATTGATGAGATTGCAGAGCGTGTGCTTACCCTTGGAAAACCGCCGCACAGCCGTTTCGCTGATTATATTCAGGAGTCGCAAATTCAGGAAATCAACACCATTGGCATGGCTGACCTAGATATGGTTGATGCTATTTTGGATGACATGGCTAAACTCATTGAAATGGAGAGAGAGCTGTTAATGGCTACTGATGATGCCAGCGATGATGGTACAAACGATATGGTGAACCGTTTCATGCAATTTAAAGAGAAAAACACCTGGATGTTACGTTCTTTCGCTGGAAAAAAATAATTTCAATATATAATGTTTAAGCCTTAGTTAAATGGATTTAATGTAAAATCTGTTTAACTGAGGCTTTTTTGATTTTCGAAAATAGTAAATATTTATCTTTGGGCATGGCGTACAAAAGTTTAGCAGAATGTGTATCAGACCTTGAAAAAAACGGTCATTTAATCAGGATTAAAGAAGAGGTAGATCCTCACCTGGAAATGGCTGCTATTCACCTCAGGGTTTATGAAAATCAGGGGCCGGCCATATTGTTCGAAAAGGTGAAAGGAAGTCCTTTCCCTGCGGTGTCAAACTTGTTTGGTACATTGGAACGCTCCAAATTTATTTTCAGAGATACTTTGCCAAAAGTGCAGCAATTGGTTTCGTTGCGAAACGATCCCATGAAGGCTTTAAAAAATCCGTTTAAATATGCAGGTTCGGCAATGTCTGCCTTATCGGCTTTGCCCATGAAAACACCATCTGCCAAAAATAAATTTTTAAAAACAACTATCAGCGCATTGCCGCAAATTGTTAACTGGCCAATGGACGGAGGTCCGTTTGTAACCATGCCTCAGGTTTATACCGAAGATGTAGAAAAACCAGGAATATTAAATGCAAACCTTGGGATGTACCGGATTCAGCTGGCGGGCAATGATTATATAAAAGATAAAGAAATTGGGTTACATTATCAGATTCATAGAGGAATTGGCGTTCATCAGTCGAAAGCTAACAAACTTGGACAGCCTTTAAAGGTGAGCATTTTTGTGGGCGGTCCGCCATCGCATCCATTGGCTGCGGTAATGCCATTGCCGGAAGGCTTATCAGAAATGACTTTCGCCGGTGCGCTTGGTGATCGCAGATTCCGTTATTTTTATGATGATGAAGGCTTTTGTATTTCTGCAGATGCAGATTTTATTATTACCGGAACAGTTCATCCAAATGAGAATAAACCTGAAGGGCCTTTTGGAGACCACCTGGGTTATTATAGTTTAACGCATCCTTTTCCTCTGATGAAAGTACATAATGTTTATCACCAGAAAGATGCGATCTGGTCGTTCACAGTCGTCGGCCGACCCCCACAGGAAGATACGAGTTTCGGCGCATTGATTCACGAAATTACGGGATCTGCCATTCCGCAAGAAATTCATGGGTTAAAAGAAGTTCATGCAGTAGACGCAGCTGGTGTTCACCCGCTTCTATTTGCCATCGGAAGCGAGCGGTATACACCATATTTAAAAGAGCGGAGACCACAGGAAATTTTGACGATTGCCAATCATATTCTGGGTAAAAATCAGCTTAGCCTCGCCAAGTATGTTTTTATCACCGCAAGGGAGGATAATGAAAAACTCAGCACACATCATATTGAAGCATTTTTATCGCATGTGTTGGAAAGAATTGACCTCACCAGAGATATACATTTCTATACCAATACCACTATAGATACTTTGGATTATAGCGGTGATGGATTAAACCGCGGTTCTAAAGTGGTTATTGCAGCTGCTGGCGACAAAAAACGCGAGCTTTGGAATGTTATTCCTGCTGGTTTAAAACTCGGCGATGGATGTTATACATCCAAGATCGCCATTCCTGGTGTGTTGGTTTTGGAATGCGACAAGTATATAAGTGCCGAAAAAACGGCTGCGGAAATTGCTGCTTTAAACATCGCTTTAATTGATCAGGATCTGAATGGGTTGCCTTTGCTGGTGATTGCAGATGATGCTGAATTTACGGCAGCCAATATCAATAACTTAGTTTGGGTGACTTTTACAAGAAGTAATCCTGCCGCAGATATTTATGGTGTAAATGATTTTACTATAAATAAGCACTGGGGATGCAAAGGTTCGTTAATTATTGATGCCAGGAAAAAGCCACATCATGCACCCGAACTGGTCAAAGACCAGAATGTTGAGCAAAAAATAAATGACTTAAGCAAACAGGGGCAGGCGCTTTATGGTGTGATTTAATTGAATATTTGAAATAAAATTTCGAATTTTAAGCATATCACTCTTTATGCTTTTAAAATCCATATTTATTTGCTGTTTGCTTCTGTTAAGTGGTTTTGCGGAGGCACAGCATCATGAGCTGAATAGTGTAGCCCTCAATTTGAGAAAATATGGCCTGAACACCGTTCGTTCGAGACTATTTGTTCATTTTGACAAAAATATTTATACCAACAATGATCAGATCTGGTTTACAGGTTATCTACTACATACTGTGGCCGAATCTGAGCAATATCACACGCTTTATCTATCATTAGTTAATAATGCAGACACTTCAATCGTATTACAAGAAAAATTCTTAATTGAACAAGGCGTATCCTTCGGAAGTTTAGTGCTGCCTGATTCGCTGCCAAGCGGTGATTATCGGTTTGTTGCCCATACCAATATGAAGTTTGGCGATCAGTTTGATGCCGAGTTTACACAGCAGGTCAGTATTAGATCGAACACTATCAGTCCGCTAATTGCCAATATTTCCGTCTTCAAAACTTACGATGAAAGAACTAAAAGAGGAACAGCCTTATTGCAGGTTTTAACCGGGGATAACCGTTTCGTTGAAAATGCTGAAATTACTTATGCCATTGGCAATACCCGTCAAGCTATTGCAAGCGGAAAGAGCAGTATAATCGGCGAACTGATGATTGACTACCCGGCAGAACAAATCACAAAGGAAAACAACTTGCTTAAAATCTCCATAAAAAAAGGTAATCATGTAAAACATTTAGACTTTAATCTACCAGTTAAAAACGAATTACCCTATCAATTAAAATTTTACCCAGAGGGAGGGTATTTGGTAAACGGATTAACAACCAAAGTTGGCTTAGCACTAAATTTGAAGGATGGACATGGAATTCAGGGTAAGGTTGTCATATATCAGGATGATGAGGTTTTAGATACTGTTAGCACTAGTGTTCAAGGTATCGGAAGCTTCGTTTTCCGGCCAGATCGCAGGAAATATTATTATGCAAAAATATTAGGCGAGGTAAATACAACTTATCAATATGATTTGCCATTAATTTTAGCTCATGGAGTGGTGCTTAGATTAGGTTCTGCGATTTCAAATCATGAATTAAAAGCGCAGATAGAAAGTTATGATCAGCAGCGAGTACATCTTATTGTTCATGATTTTTCAAACATTTTACTGCAATCCAGTTTAAATTTGCAGGCCAACCGGCCTCAAAACATTAGGTTTAAGCTGGATTCTCTTCCAATCGGCTTATATACACTTACTGTATTAGACAACCAATATAAGCCTATTGCAGAACGAATATTTTTTGCCCATTATAATAACATAAACAAGATTGAGATTACAACAGATAAAGACCGTTACACTACCCGCGATCGTGTAGAGTTGGATTTGCGTGCTGTCAATCAGGATAAATTGTTGCATGGACTAGTCTCTGTGAGTTGTGTTCAGGCGAATCGGTTATTGATTCAAAAAAATCAAAATATTACTGATTTCTACTTTTTTGAGAACCTGCTTGCAGATTTGCCTCCTCATCAATTTGGACTGAAATATCATGATGTAAATTATTTGAATGAGGTATTACTAGTGAAAGGATGGAGGAGGTATCAATGGCCGATAGAGAAACTTCCTCAGGCAAGTCCGAAATTTTCATCTTTGGAATATCGTGGTCAGATTTTGAAAAAGAATAAACCACTAAAGCTGCCGCTTGTGTTGAATACCTTTGGTACCTCTAATATTAATACTATTGAAACCGACAGTACTGGAAGATTCAGTTTATCAGCTGCCGATCTATTATCCGGAGATAGGGGCAGAGTTTGGTTAAACATTAGTGATAAAAATTATGCGAATTATACAATCCTTTTGAATGATCCTTTTGATGAAGTTAAAAAAGAATTAAAGAATCAAATATTTAATGTTCAGAAAAATGAGTCAACACAGCTGGACGACTTCAGTCAATCGGTAAAGATAAATAATGGCATTAAGCTAAAGGATGTAGTGATAAAGTTTAAGAAAGACGATGTTACTTTCGCCAACAAGGGATCGAATAGTTGTGGCGATTATGTATGCCTTTATAATATTTTAAATTGTGCGAATCACGCCGGAAATCTGGAAAATAGAAAACCGCTTAAAGGCAAAAGTTACATGCGGACTGGCGGAGGTACTATTATATATGCAGGCTGTACAGACCATGACGATAAGCCAAATCTGAAAATTCTGAAGGGAATCAGTTTGGCTAAGGATTTTTATATGTCTGACGTTTCCAATGTGAACGAGCCAATCAATTTTCCAACCCTATATTGGAATTATCAGGTAGCGCTTGAAAAATCGGGTAGCACTAAGTTAGTTTTTAATACCGGAGATCTTAAAGGGAAGTTCAAGATTATTGTGCAAGGCATAACATCAGAAGGAGTAGCCTATGGAGAGCAAACGTTTGATGTTGTAGCCAAATAAGAATGGTGTCATGATTTTAAGCTTTCACTTACTGACAAGCTCAATTAATACTTTTGTCAGGGATTGATTAATAATAAAGAATATTAGGTGAAAAGTCACCCATTTACTGGAAGCTAATGATAGGGTTGTGTGGCAGAAACTAATTCGTGTAAAGATTCAGGTAAAGGATCGTATAGATCAGCCGCTATCGGTTGGTGTCTCACCAACAGCAACTAATTTATGTTAGAGTATTTATTAAAAGGAACAGGTTGTTTGGTGAAACACCAGCCAGTAGTCTAATGGACTTAGTAGAATGGGAATTAAAGTCCCTATTTGAGAAGATATAGAGAAGTCATTATGATCGCTAAATAAAAATAGCCTTTGAAGTTTAAATCAAAGGCTATTTGCTAAAATATTCTTAATTAGAACCTCACTCCAAAAGTTAAAAAAACATTATTTCTAGTGCTTTTTACATCAGCAACAGGCTCAGAAAAATCGTAAAGCTCGTAAGGTGATGAATTATAGTTGGTTTTGAAATTCTGATAAGCAACATCAAAGTAATAATTATTTACACGGTAGCCGATACCACCAGTATAATATTGACCTTGATAAAATGATTTATCACCGCCTTTAATGCCGTTACCATTCAATCCATAACCACCTCTCAAACTAATCTCCGGACTAACTTTAACTTCAGCACCTACTCTATAGTTGATTGCTTCCTTATAGCTATCCTTAATATCCCTGTTATTTACGCTGATTGCGTTTAAGTCAGATCCGTTGTCAGCCGAAAAGCGTATCGATGAATAATCGATATAGTCGACATCGGCAGAAATTAAAGCCATTCCACCAATAACATAACTTAAACCAGCTGAGGCTTTCAAAGGCGTGCGCAGATTATAAGTAAACGTATAATATTGTGGTGCATTATTAAATGAATCAGGACCATTCACGGCGTTCCCAGCTAAATTTGCCTGTAATGTTTCTGCGGTGTTATCTTGCAAATTCATCCAGGTAGGCGTTTGGAAATTTAAACCGATTCTCAATTCACTAATCGGTCTGTAGATCATCCCCAATTTTAGATTAAATCCGCCACCTTTTGTTTCCTGATTTCTAAGTTGAGTTAAATTATAATTTTCATTTCCAGTAAAAGCACCCTGGGTTTCATTAAACCAGTTCGTAATACCAGATTCTGTAAAAATAGCATCACTAACATATCTCACATTAACAAAACTAGCTGTTGCACCTAAATATAACTTATTAGAGAAATTTAAAGCACCTGCTACATTAAATTCAGAAGTAGAACCAGATCTGTTTTCAACCCAATTTTGATTGAAATTATTATTACCGAAAGGAGCAGCAGAGTAACTGTTTGTGAAACCAGGTGCACCATAATTGATCAGTGTACTATTATAAGCATCACCTGCAATTGTTCTATCAATACCTACATCATTGGCCTGATCTACGTATGCATTTCTGATTGAGTTGTTATTGTTTACACCATTATAGGCAATGTTACCTAAGAAGTCATTATTCCTGGTATAGCTTACGCCGAAAACAGTACTTACAAGGCCTTTATTCACATCCGAACCTTTCATCTTTGCAGCTGGGCTATAAAAAACAACTCCTAAATTATTAAGGTTAATCTGACTTTTACTAGCTTTGGTATTAGTTCCAAAAAAAGCACTGTTATTATCCACAGAGTTAAACTCTGGTGTAATACTGAATTCTGATTTAGTGAATAAACCTAAACCAGCAGGATTAGCGCTAATTGAACTGATGTCCCCACCTACACCAATTTGGGCACCACCCATTCCTTTGAAACGGGCGCTGCTACCATAATTTGTCTGAGAAAAACGAAATGCATCGGGAGCATAACTTTGTGCGTGCAATGTGCCTACAGAAGCTACTGTAGCTACAATAGTTGCTAAAATATATCTTTTCATTTGTTGTGTATGTGTTGCTAAAAATTACCCTCTGCCAGATCTTGTTGGTCTAGAGCCGCCACCGCCTCCACCGCCGAAAGAACCTCCACCGCTACTTCCTCTACTTGCTGGAGGAGCTGAATAAGTTGGTCTGGTTTCTTGTCTTTGTGGTTGAGGTGCATAGTTCTCGTTTCTGCCTGGTCTACTAGAATTTGCATCTGGTCTTGAATATCCTCCAGATTGTCTTCCATCTCCATTAGCCTGGCTTCTGCTAGGTCTGCCTGCATTAAAATTAGGTGAGTAACCTTGTCTGTTGTTTCCATTTTGAGGAGCTACACCAGACCTTGTTGGTCTACCCAGATTTCTGCTTCCGTTATTATTGCCATAGCCTCTGCTGTTAAGCGTATTCCCTGGTCTTGCTCTGTAGTTATTATTTCCGGTATATACTCCACCACCGTAGAATCCACCACCATAACCAAAGCCGCCGCCGTACCAACCACCGCCCCAACCGAAGCGATCGTAGTAAGAATATGGTCCCCAGTTATTCCATCCGAAATTGTTCCACCCAAAGCCCATGTTACCATAGTAAAAAGGATTATTCCAAATACTACCATAACCAAATCCGATACCAAAGCCGCTGCCCCAGCCACCTAAACCGTAACCGCTGCTCCATCCTAAGCCGCCATAACCAAGATAATTGGTAGCGCCATAAGAATTGCCGTAAGAGAAATTATCATAATATGGATCATAATATCCACGCCAGCTTGTACCATTAGAAAAACGATTTATTCTTGATGAATAATCCATGTCGTAATAAGGATTACTCGTGCCATAATATTCGTCGTAACCCTCCTGGTCCTGACCTTGATCTTGGTTTTGGTTTTGTGCATATTCCTGTTGTGGAATTACCTCCACCTCTCTGGCTTTCGCCACAGAGTTATAAACATCATCATTTTGGCTAGTTGTTGCCAATTTCGATGTTGAACATGATGCCACCAGCCCTGCGGCGGCAATCATAACAATGGGAAAAATTTTAATTGGTTTCATTGTGTTTATATTTAGTTGCGTGTGTTTTTACTAAAAATTTACGACCTTAAATGGCTGTGATTTCTGATCAATTATAAAGTTATCACAAATGCCAGCTATTCATAATCGTTTTGTAGGCATAAATTTATAAATTTGTGATCTAATTTCACATATTTTAACACACAAATTACGTTCCAAATACATAACATGAGCAAAGAAATTACAAGTAGAGAAGCAGATTATTCCCAATGGTATAATGATATCGTATTAAAGGCCGACCTTGCTGAGCACTCGGCAGTTAGGGGATGTATGGTTATTAAGCCCAATGGCTACGCCATATGGGAAAATATGCAGGCCGTACTCGATAAAATGTTTAAAGACACTGGTCATAGTAACGCTTACTTTCCTTTGTTCATTCCTAAGTCATTTTTTTCGAAGGAAGCCTCTCACGTTGCGGGTTTTGCCACTGAATGTGCAGTTGTGACACATTATCGCTTGAAGAATGACGGTAATGGCAATATTGTTGTTGATGAAACAGCTAAACTGGAAGAGGAACTGATCGTTCGTCCAACTTCAGAAACCATCATTTGGAATACTTATAAGGGCTGGATTCAGTCTTATCGTGATCTTCCAATTTTGATTAACCAATGGGCAAATGTAGTGCGTTGGGAAATGAGAACACGGTTGTTTTTGCGTACTGCGGAATTTTTATGGCAGGAAGGGCATACGGCTCATGCTACGGCACAAGAAGCTATTGAGGAGACAGAACGTATGTTACACATTTATGCCGATTTTGCCGAAAACTGGTTAGCTGTACCGGTAATCAGGGGTAGGAAATCTCCGAACGAAAGATTTGCAGGCGCGTTAGATACTTATTGTATTGAGGCGTTGATGCAGGATGGTAAAGCGCTGCAAGCTGGAACATCTCACTTTCTGGGACAGAACTTTGCAAAAGCATTTGATGTGAAGTTTACTGGTAAAGATGGAAAACTGGATCACGTTTGGGCAACATCATGGGGGGTATCTACCCGTTTAATGGGGGCATTAATTATGGCACACAGTGATGATTCCGGTTTAATCATTCCACCTAAGTTGGCACCAACTCAAGTAGTAATTGTACCAATTTATAAGGGCGATGAAGACCTGGCTAAAATTACGACTTACGTAAATGAGTTAACCATGCGACTGAAAGGAATGGGGGTTTCTGTAAAATATGACGACCGTGATACCCAACGTCCTGGATTTAAGTTCGCAGATTATGAATTAAAGGGTGTGCCAATTCGCATTGCGATAGGCGGCAGAGATCTGGAAAATAAAACAGTAGAAATTGCCAGAAGAGATACGAAATTGAAACAAACGGTGCCTCAGGAAGGTCTTGATATTTATATCGTAAAACTACTGGAAGATATTCAGAGTAGTATGTATAACAAAGCCTTAGCTTATAGAGATGCGCATATTACCGAAGCTAATTCTTACGAAGAATTTAAAGAATTATTAGATTCTAAAGCTGGTTTTATTTCTGCCCATTGGGATGGTACTCCGGAAACAGAACAAAAAATTAAAGACGAAACCAAGGCAACTATTCGCTGTATTCCTTTAGACAATAAACTGGAAGATGGCGTTTGTATCTATTCAGGACAACCATCTATTCAAAGGGTATTGTTCGCAAGATCGTATTAAAGGGAGTCATGAGTTCGGAGTCGTGAGTCTCTTTCTAGTATTTAAGAGAGTCTGGAATCGTGAGTTTGGAGTCATGTGTCTCTTTCTGATGTATTAAGGGATCTTGAGTCTTTTAATTATTATTTAAAATAAATGAAGATCATGAGCATTAAAACTCATGATCTCATATCTATTTCTCATATCTATTAAGTCTATTTAAGAAATGAAGTTCGGAACAAAAGCAATACATGCAGGCCAGGTGCCTGATCCAACAACGGGTGCAGTAATGACACCAATATATCAAACCTCCACCTATTGGCAGAAATCGCCGGGAGATAATAAGGGATATGAGTATTCAAGAGGAACAAACCCTACCCGTAAAGCCCTTGAAGACTGCCTGGCAGCTTTAGAAAATGCAAAGTATGGTTTAGCATTTTCAAGTGGAATGGGAGCTACTGATGCTGTGCTAAAGTTACTGTCGCCGGGCGATGAGGTAATCACCGGGAACGATTTATACGGTGGTTCTTATCGGATTTTTACCAAAATCTTTTCGAAGTATGGAATCAAATTCCACTTTCTGGATCTATCTAAACCGGAAAATATGTTGCCATATATCAATGATAAAACGAAACTGGTTTGGATTGAAACACCAACGAATCCAACCATGCAGATTATCGATATTGAGGGAGTAGCAAAAATCACCAAAGAGAAAAACTTAATTTTGACTGTCGACAACACCTTTGCGTCGCCATACCTGCAAAATCCAATTGATCTGGGGGCTGATATCGTAATGCATTCGGTAACCAAGTACATTGGAGGTCACTCAGATGTGGTAATGGGTGCGCTGGTTACAAGTGATGAGCAATTGTATAAAGATCTATGGTTTATCTATAATGCATGTGGAGCAACGCCTGGTCCGCAGGATTCATTCCTGGTTCTGAGGGGAATCAAAACCCTTCACCTGCGCATGAAAGCGCATTGCGAAAACGGAGAACGCATCGCTCATTTTCTTAAAAACCATCCCAAGGTTGACAAGATTTATTGGCCTGGTTTTGAAGATCATCCTAATCACGATATTGCTAAAAAACAAATGCGTGGTTTTGGTGGAATGATTTCTATTACACTTAAAGGAGCAGATTTGCAGGAAACCTTTAGAATCTCTTCAAACTTTAAAGTCTTCACCCTTGCAGAATCTCTCGGTGGTGTAGAGTCTTTAATCAATCATCCGGCTACCATGACTCACGGTTCTATCCCTAAAGAAGAGCGTGAAAAAGTTGGTGTAACTGATAATCTGCTCCGCCTGAGTGTTGGTGTAGAAGACATCGAAGATCTTTTAGAAGATCTTGGTAATGCACTGGCCTAAAATATTTTCGGGCAAATGGCTCATTTGCCCGTTTATTTATTCTCTTTTAAAAATGCATGATTTTTAGTTTAGGATTATATTACTTATTATAAACAGTGTTGTACGGAAAGCTAAGCTTTCAATCTTTTACGGCAATATTGGTCTGCTCCTTGTTTTATCCAAAAGCTGATGCAATTTTTAGAACTGAAAAATTTTCTCGATCAAAAGGTAGAACAGTATAATCAGCCTGATTTCATTTCGAACGACCCAGTTTGTATTCCGCATCTTTTCTCAAAGAAGCAAGACATAGAAATAGCAGGCTTTTTTGCTGCAATTCTGGCCTGGGGGCAGCGGAAAACCATTATCAATAAGTGCCGGGATTTGCTTTTACGTATGGATAATTCACCATATGAATTCATGCTCCATCATAGCGATGCAGATTTGAAAGGTTTATTAAACTTTAAACACCGAACATTTAACGATACTGACTTACTCTATTTCGTGTCGTTTTTTAAAGCTCATTATCATAACTATGATAGCCTTGAACAAGCTTTTTTGCCGAAAAAGCATTTGTCTACCGATGTTATTTCAGGCAAATTTGTTAATTTCCCCGAGGGAATTGCTATTGAAGACTCCTTAAATTATTTCAGGTCTTACTTCTTTTCGCTGGAAGATTTCCCGCACCGCACAAAGAAACACATTTCTTCACCTACACAGAAGTCTACCTGCAAACGCTTAAATATGTTTCTAAGGTGGATGGTTAGGAAAGACAATCATGGTGTAGATTTTGGTATCTGGAACACACTTAAGTCAGCTGATTTAATTTGTCCCTGCGATGTTCATGTAGATAGGGTAGGGCGTTTGTTGGGATTAATTGCAAGGAAACAAACAGATTGGCTTACTGCCGTAGAACTTACACAGCATTTAAAGGAATTTGATGCAAACGATCCCGTTAAATATGATTTTGCGTTATTCGGATTAGGAGTGGAAAAGATTCTCTAAAATTAGTTAATCTTGAGAAATGTCAAGAAAAAATTCTTTTCTTTGATGCCGTCTTTCGCTTATCTGCTATACCTGAGTGTAGCGTAAGGCTGTTGTCACCTATTTAGTTGTTTTTAAATGATCGCTGTTAATTTATCTGATGAGGATAGATGGAAGAAGTTTAATAATTTTTCCCCATTTATTCCAATTTTTAAAAAATTTCATCCCCTCAATAAGGATATTGAACAGCGCATCAATCAACATACTTTCCCTGTTAGTTATAAAAAGAACAAATTTATTATCTCCCCGGTAGATCGAAATAAATATTTGTTTCTAATTGTTAAAGGCGTGGTAAGGGGAGTTGTGAAAGATGGCAACACTGAAATCACCACCTGGATTGCAAAGGAAAATGAAATTGTTGGCACAATCCGTAATCTATGGTTAGATGGAGATTCAGAAGAGCATTTGCAATCACTTGAGGATGTAGATTTAATCGCTATTCCACATGTGCTTACAGCATATCTGTATAAGAATTTTCCTGAAGCGAATATCGTAGGAAGAAAAATTATGGAGCTCTATTACCGCTCTGCAGAGGAGCGTGCCTATCTTTGCAGAATATCTTCTGCAGAAAAGAGATATAAAAGGTTTTTAATTTCTTTCCCGGATTTGATTAACCGGGTTTCCCTTAAATACATTGCTTCTTTTTTAGCAATTCGACTCGAGACGCTGAGTCGAATAAGAGCAAAAATTTAAGATTTAGTGGTTAATATATTTAAAACATTTCCCGGAATCAATGCGTAATTAAACGTATTTTGCAAATTATTAGCTTGAATTTTAATTATTCTAAATGTCGGCCAATTTTTACCAAAATCATCACAGTATTTAGGGTAATAATTGATTTATAGCCAAATTTTTGTTTTTAAATCAATTAATTTAAATCATTAGGAGTAGTTGTGTTATTATTAACTGGCAAAGGGATTAAATGGCAGACTCCTTTTAGTTTTTTGCGAATGCTCATTGCGGGTTATAATTATAGAAGTATGGGTTAAAATAACGCTATACATATCAGCAGCAATATTTTTAATTTTGCCGTTGGTATTGTGTTATGGCAGTCGCTATTAATTAGAATTGTCTTTAAAAGATTAGTCCCCATAATATATCAGACACACTAACTTTACCGTTTTCTCAAAATTATTATTTCGAATACCTGTAATTATATGCGCTGCGTTTTAATAGACAAGCTTTTAAATTGCCCGTAAATTAATCGATTTAGCACTTTCTATAGCTTAAGTACAACGATTTAGTAATATTATACAAGAATTTTATAGCTTGCACGTTTATTAGTCGAATATTATTTACGCTTAAGCAACATTTTTTTTCAAAAATGTGTATAAATGAGCAAAATTGTATAATAATGTTTACATTTGTGAGATCAATAAAGTAGGCTTTTTTTGAAACGAATAGTCTACGAATTTCAATAAAATTGATAACTTTGATAATATTTATATCTTTATTTACACACAATGAAACCTAAGAATACTGGAAGTACTTTCACGGTACTAATTGCTGATGATCATGAAATCATCCGCAGAGGTTTAAAAAACTTAATTTCTGAATACTGGGCTGGTGTTGAGATTATTAACGCCTCTACTCTTGAACAGACTTTAGTTGAAGCTGAAAAGGCTCCTAATTTGATTATTATAGATGTGAATTTGCCGGGTGGCAATAATCTGAAAGTCATTGATCAAATCAAATCTGTTCAGCCAGCTGCTAAAATATTAGTTTTCTCCTCTTTGAATGAGAACATTTATGCTGTGCCATATTTAAAATCTGGCGCATCTGGTTATTTAACCAAAAATGCAGAGGAGTCTGAAATTGTAACTGCAATTACGACAATATTGGCTGGTAGCCGTTACTCTAGCAGAAACGTTAAGGAAAACATGTTTAATAGCATTTTGGGAAATGATGCAGATAATCCTTTCACTAAACTATCGGGCAGAGAGTTGGAAGTTGCAGAACTATTAACAAAGGGAATTGGCGTTCTCGAAATTTCGAATCAGCTTAAATTGCAGATGGGTACAGTAAGTACTTATAAGCTTAGGTTGTTTCAGAAGTTAAAGATCAAAAGTATCATTGAGCTTGCTGAAAAAATGAGTATTTATGAAAAATAGAAAGAGTTTACTCTTTCTATTTTTTTGTTTGCTTCTTTGCTGTACCAATACCATCTTCGTCTGCAGATTCGTTGGGGGTAGATCCGGCTGCGCCATATTTATCTGATGCACCTTTTCCATTCTGGTCAAAAGTAGCTTTCTCTTTTGCTGTTCCTTTTGATTGATCTTCGTTGTTGTCTTTATCTTTTGTGCTCATTTCTAATATTTTTTAGTAATCGGTTATCAATGTTTTTATATTGAACAAGCCTGAACAGGTAAATGTTTTTTATAAATGCAGCAATGAAAATGAGAATCGAATTGTGTAGCGCATTTTCGTGTTTTTTATGTAAATTTAAATCATATTTTTTTTCATAACTGTATGATTTACCATTGATTATGAATATTTTTGTCTAAGCCATCAAACTCCCTGTAATTTATGTCATCTAACGTAATTAGTCATCAGCCTAAGGTATGCCCCGCTTGCCCGGCTTGTAAAAATCCAGAAACTTCCCGGGTTCCAAGAGGTTTTGTATTTAAAGTACTTATGCCTTTCGTGCCCGTAAAACATTTTAAGTGTTACAGGTGCTTTAAAAAGTTTTATGTTTTTACCCGGTAAATAAATTTACTGAGGTGAACTTCTAATTAAATTTATATCTTAAGGACGGTTCCGCCTTAAGTAATATAATATTATCATCTAAACTGATTCTGTTGCTTTTTTGATTTTGTTTTGACTGCTGTACTATCGTTAAATATTATCGCTTCTCTTGAAAATAAATAATAACTCTTAAGCTATGTAATGGTGTCTTTAAATACATAGATTTTATAATGATGAATAATGGATCGGTGACACTCGATACTAGTATTCGATAGTATTCTGGATATCTCTAAAAAACGAATTGACAATTGTCAATAAAACTCGTTTTTGTATATTTAATTACACAGAATAAACGAGGGAATTGAGATTCATTTCTGATATTTGCGCCTTTATTGACAGGTAAATATGTCAGCGCTCAAAAGTTCGCGGTTCATCTTTTTTGACAATAATTATAAGGTATAAACTGTGCCTTAGAACCATCATCAATTAATTCATCATCTTATTGCTGCAATTTAAACGTTGCGTCCCCTGTATGTTTAAAACTTTATTTAGCTTACTTATTCAAGTATTTCTAAGTTTTATGTTTAACAATTATAAGACAAAGAAGTTTGTTAATTGTTTTATAAAATTTACTTTGATTTTATTTCTCCTCACTACACACGCTACAAAGGTGTTTTCACAGTTTACCATTTCGGAAAACTTTAGAGGATCTGGTTCACCACAAGTGATTATTGGGGGACCTGGTGGGGTGGATGGTACAGCCATTTTAACTTCAGGGATAACCGATCCGCTTGGGGCCGGATGGTTACGTTTAACCAATTCAACTGTTAATCAAAGAGGCTATGCGTATGTAGATAAATCTTTTCCTTCAACATTAGGTGTATTGATCGACTTTGAATATAAAATGTGGCGTAATGCAGCAAATGATGAAAATAACTATAATGGAGGAGATGGTATTGCTGTATTCTTATTCGATGCTACCCAGCCATTCAGGTTAGGTGGTTTTGGAGGATCCTTGGGTTATGCCCCCAATATTCAATCAACCCCTCCTGTTCTTGATGGCTTAGCCGGGGGTTATATTAGCGTAGGCCTGGATGCATTCGGTAACTATGGAAATGCTATTGAAGGTAGGAATGGTGGATTTGGTACAAGTGAAACCGCCAATGCTGTTGTTGTAAGGGGGATTACCACTACAAACAGATCAGAAGAAACCGTTGCCGGCATATTACCAACCAACAGATTTTTAAGAGGCGTAAGTTTAGGCAATAGAAGCGGTACAATCGGGGATATCAGACTAAGAAACGAAATTGATTATAACATTGGTACGGGGCCAGGAAATTCATTTTCCGATATCAGGCCTTCCGATGAACAGTTCTTCAGAAGAGTTCAAATCGAAATAAAGCCCGAAGCAGGGCAGTACCGGGTAGTGGTGAGAATGGAAAAATCTACAGATGGGCCCTTTGTAGAATTGATCAATTATTTATCTCCGGATGTACCACCGGCAACACTAAAAATGGGCTTCGCAGCATCAAGCGGTGGCGCTTTCAATTATCATGAGATCCGTAATTTACTGGTGACTACACCAGGTAACATCCGGGTTGTAAAACGGGCAGACCGTGACATTCTTCAGGCAGGTACAAATAACGAAGTAACTTACACACTTGATGTCATTAATGATACTAATGCTGCATTAACCAATGTACAATTTAACGACCAACTGACTGATGCCATGGGCAATCCGCTGAACAATGGTGCATTTACCATTAACAGTATTACTCCAACCGGATTTACAAGTGCTAACTTTACACCTGCGAGCCTAAATACAAGCGGCCGGATTACTGGTAGTTTTAATATTGCGGCAAACGCATCTGCAAAAATTGTAGTTTCAGGTGTGCTTAATACGATACCAGCTGGTAATGTGCTTAATAACACAGTTGATATTACCACCACTGATATTCAGGATGAGGATTTAAATAATAATACATCAGTTGCCAGTATTCCTGTTCAGGCAACAGGCACAGATGCAATCATTGATAAAACAGCTGACCGTTATTGCCTGAATACTTCTGGTAATACCACGACAACTTTTACCATGAAGGCTGGTAATATTGGCAATAGGCCGATGGAAAATCTTTCCAATACTGCAATTGGTAACCATTTGGTTATTACGAAAACTATACCGTCTGGATATGCCTTTACTGCAGGTTTGAGTGTCGGATGGGATATTTCACAATCAGGATCAACAGTAACCTATATCAGTAATCGGCCAATAGATGTTCCAGGGGGCAGGTACTATAATTTTCCGATCACCTATACCCTTACCGGCACTGGAAATTATAGCGACGATGCAAAAATTGCTTATAGCAACTATAACACGGCAAGCGCTTCTAATGATATCGAACCACCTGAAAATACATCAAATAATACGAGTACCACCAGGCTTTCCACGCCGGTAAATCCAATAATAGTTAAAAGTCCGGTGATGTATTGCCAGGGTGCAACTGCATCATCATTAGTTTCTTCCGTATCTAACCCGCCTTCGGGTGATGCTTTATTGTGGTATACCAGTATAAACGGAACCTCGAGTACCAATGCTCCAGTTCCCGGAACATCAATAGTGGGTAATAGAACCTATTATGTTACCCAAACCAATGGCAGTTGTGAAAGTGATAAAGTTCCGATCGTAGTTACGATAACTCCTGTGCTCAAAGCGGGAACGATTTCCGGAGATCAGATATTTTGTACAACAGGAGATCCTGTGCCATTCACGCAGTCTTCCCCATCAGGAGGGTCAGGTAGCTATAGCTATCAATGGCAATCTTCTACCACAAGTGCAACAGCAAATTTTACAGATATTTCAGGTGCTAATTCAGCTATTTATGATGCGCCTGCTTTAGATCAAACTACCTATTTCAGAAGGTTGGATGATGCTACAGGAGGCGGATGCGATCGCGTGGCAACAAATGTGTTAACCGTTACCATACAGTCCGTATTAACAAATAATATCATCACTGCACCTGCCGTTGCAACTTTTTGTGAAAGTGGCGATCCGGAAATGATTACAGGTACTGTACCTGTTGATGGCTCAAGCAGCTACAATTATCAATGGCAATCTAGTTTAAATAACTTAAATTTTAATGATATCAGCGGAGCAACTCAACAATCTTACAACCCCGGTGTGCTTACTTCAACCACATATTTTCGCAGACAGGTAACTTCAGGAAGTTGTGCTATCCCAACAGTAAGCGGAGTTGTTCAGATCAGGATTAATGCTTTACCGGCTATTTACAATGTGACTGGCGGAGGTACTTACTGTGCAGGTACGGCTGGCGTGGTGATTGGTTTATCCAATTCACAGGCGGGAGTAAGTTATCAACTGCAGATTGCCGGCGTCAATATCGGGAATCCGGTTCCGGGAAATGGCTCTGCCATTTCATTTGGCAATCAAACAGGGGCTGGTATTTATACTATAATAGGCATCAGTTCTGCTACGCCAGCTTGTATACAGGCCATGAACGCTAGCGCAACGATTCGTGTCACCAATAGGCCATCTGCAAATACCTATGCGGTAACTACCAATGAAGATGTCGTCTTAACAGGTAGTGCAACCACAACAGACCCGGACGGAGATAATTTAATTTATACGAAGGCTACAGATCCGGCTCATGGAACAGTTAATGTTTCGGAGACTGGTATATATACTTATACCCCCGCTTCAAATTATAATGGAGCTGATTCCTTTACTGTTTTGGTTAACGATAATGTATGCGGAACCTCACTGCTAACTGTTAATTTCACAATAATTCCTGTAAACGATGTGCCTGCATTTACAAAAGGTAGTAATCAGTTGGTTAATGCAAATTCTGGTACGCAAACCGTAACAGGATGGGCTACAGGAATCAGTACCGGACCGGCAAATGAATTATCACAGGTTGTTGATTTTATCGCCAATAATAATAACAATGCTTTATTTAGTATTCAGCCAGCTGTGTCTGCTAATGGAAGCTTAACCTTTACACCTTCAGGGAATTTTGCAGGCAGGGCAACTGTCTCAGTGGTTATTCATGATAATGGAGGCACTGAAAACGGTGGAATTGATCGAAGTCAGGTGCAAACCTTTATCATTGATGTTAAACCTGTTGGCGTTGCCGATGATATTAAGACACTGGCAAACACATCAGTTGTTACTGAAGTAAAAACAAATGACGGTGCAACGGCCGTTAATAGTGTGGTTACTGCCACCAATGGTGTTAATGGTTCAACAACTGTTGATGCTACAGGAAAGGTAACCTACACCCCGAACAGCGGCTATACCGGAACAGATACCTATACTTATACCCTTACTACAGCTGATGGCGTGGTGAGTGACCCTATTTTAGTGAAAATCGTGATTTATCCGACAGTAGTGTTATCAGGACCAGTTTCGGTAAATGAGAATGCAGGATCAGTTAATTATATGGTCTCCCTTTCCGGAACAATAGGTACAGTTCTGGCATCGCCTGTTTCAGTGGTTACCGGGATTATTAATGGAACTACAAATTCTTCCGATTATACTTTCACTCCACAAACACTCACATTTCCTGTAGGTACGATATTAGGGCAGCCAGGAAGCTCCATTACTTTTCCGGTGATCATTAATGATGACGGCATAAATGAAGTTGACGAAAGTTATACCATAACCATTCAAAACCTAAGCGGTCCGGCTACTCTTGGAAATGCAGCTGTACAGACTACTATTCTAGATAACCGCCCAATTGTTGCTTTCATAACGGCAGGGAATGACGGGAACGAAAATGGAGTTGTCAATGGAACATTTATCATTACATTGAGCAAGCCATCTGCGACCAATACCGTAATCAGTTATACTTTAGGCGGCACTGCAAGAGAAGGAGAAGACTACGCTCCAGCGGTGAAAACAGTGACGATCCCGGCGGGTGAAACTTCAGCAGTGATTCAAATTCCGGTGCTTGCAGATGGGCTAATTGAAGGAAACGAAACCGTAATCGCCATGTTGACCGCTTCAGATAATCCGGCGCTGATCGTCCTTCCCTTACCTGCAACAATCAACATCATTGACGGAACAACAGGAACGGTTACCGTATCCGGAACAAAGGATGGTGCAGAACCATCAAGTCCAGGGCAATTTACCTTTACGCTTAGTCAGGTTTCTATAACTGATACTAAAATAAACTTTGTCGTATCAGGAACTGCAACAGCAGGATTAGATTATAGTTCAATCGGTTCTTCTATTATCATTCCGGCAGGTGCCACGTCAGTGACTTTAAATGTACCTGTGCTGGACGATAACCTAAATGAAGCGAATGAAACCGTCGTTTTAACTATGGTTAGCGCTACTGATAATCCACGTATTACAGCGATAACAATACCTGCTGTAGTTAATATCAGTGATAATCGTGCTCCCATTGCGAGCGCTCCGGGAATTACCACGACTCAAAATACACCATTTAATGGAGTTGTTACGGCATCTGATATAGATGGCGACGTACTCACATTTAATATCTCAGTAGCACCAGCTCACGGAACGGTGATCCTTAACGGAAACTCCTATGTTTACACACCGGCAACAGGATATATAGGCGCAGATTCATTCACTGTTACCGTGAGTGACGGTAAAGGTGGAGTAGCTACCGTGACAATTCCGGTAACGGTAACGCCAACGAATTTACCTTCCAGCAGTTCTATTGCGTTAATTAAAACAGCTGTATTAAACGGCAATCAAATTACTTATACATTTCTTATCCAGAACACAGGAGCACTAATCTTAAACAGTGTAACCCTGACCGATACCAAGCTTGGAATTAATAACAAGGCGATCGCGGTTGCAGGTGGTCTGCTTCCTGGAGCAACAGTAACTGATGTAGCGGTTTATACCATTTCACAGGCAGATAAAGATATGGGTACGGTAACTAACACGGCAACCGTGAATGCAAAAACAGCTGATGGGGCCAATGTAAGTGATCTTTCCGGTACACAGGAAAACAATGATACGCCTACGGTTACCAGTTTTCCTAGATCGCCGAATGCAGTTGATGATACGGGTGTAAGCACGGCAAATGCAGCGGTAACGATTAATGTTCTATCAAACGACAATGCAGGAAGTTCGACTTTTGTAAAATTAAGTGTAGAAATTGTAAGGCAGCCTGAAAATGGTCGGGTAGTGGTAAATGCAGATGGTACAGTAACCTTTACGCCAAATACAGGCTTTACCGGTAGCGATACCTTTACTTATAGGGTGAAAGATGCCAATGGATACTATACCAACATAGCGTCTGTAGTGATTACAACCAATTTTATAGCAATTAAAATTCCAAACCTGTTTACGCCAAATGGCGATGGTATCAATGATGCATTTGAAATTATTGGCTTAAACCAATACCAAACAAATGAACTGCAAATCATTAACCGCTGGGGTAATGAGGTCTTCTATGCAAAGGGATATCAGAACAACTGGACTGGTGAAGGCTTAAATGAAGGTACTTATTATTACTTACTGCGTGTTAAAAAAGCTGGTAGTGATGAGTTAGAAATATTTAAGGGATACATAACATTAATCAGGGCATTTAAAAATTAGAAATGGCTTTTAAGAAGCTATTCCGGTAAAGATGGCTTCTGTTAAGAATATCAAAATGATGAAAAAAATATTATTGTTAATTGGTTATTGTGTTTTTTTTCTGTTGCAACATTCGGTGGCGCAACAGGATGCGCAGTTTAGCCAGTACATGTTTAACGGAATTTATATTAATCCGGCCTATGCTGGTTATAAAGAAGTGCTGAATGTACATAGCTTTTACAGGAGTCAGTGGACAGGCATTACCGGAGCGCCTCACAGTATGTCGTTAGCGGTTGATGCCAGTGCGAACAATGGTAATGTCGGGCTAGCCCTTCAGGTTTCCAGCGATAAACTTGGTGCACAAACCCATCTGGGTATTTATGGCAATTATGCGTACCGTATCCGGATGAATGATGATGGAAGTTCAAGATTGGCGCTTGGTTTAGGTCTGGGTATGGTACAGTTGGGGATTGACGGATCAATGCTTAATCCAAACAATCCGGAAACCTTTCAGCCAGTTGGCGTACAAAGCACAATTGTTCCTGATGCGAGGGCCGGAGTATATTTTGCCAATGATCGCTATTATGCGGGTTTTTCTGTAGATAATCTGATTGCCACCTATATTAATATCGACCGTTATGCTTTTATCCCACAACCCAAACCACATTATTATTTAACTGCCGGTGCATTATTTCCGCTTTCTGAGGATTTTCAGATCAAGCCGTCATTTTTAATTAAAGACGACCGGGGCGGGCCTACCAGTTTAGACGTGAACGCATTTCTAATGATTAAAGAATTTTTATGGGTAGGCGGTTCTTATCGTACGGCCGTAAAAATTTACGATAAAAGCTATCTTCAAAAAGACCTTAGTCAGCGAAATTCCGCAGTTGCATCCGTTCAGATCTTTCCTTCAGAAAAGCTGAGGATTGGCTATGGCTATGATTTTTCCATTGGAGCTTTACAAGGATACAGCGGTGGCACACATGAAATATCAATTGCTTATTCCTTTATCAAACCAAATATCAGGTTGGCTTCACCACGGGTGTTTTAATGAAGACGATTATTAAAGGCATTACTTAGTTATTATAATGAAGAAAAAACTACAACAAATATGTTTTGCCGCCTGTTGCGTGCTGGCTTTATCGGGTTCGGTAAAAGCCCAATATATATTAAAAGCCGCAGATCATCAGTTCGAGTTGTTTAATTATGCTAAGGCTATCGATCTATATGAACAAGCCTTTCGAAAAAAAGAAAGTTTGTATACGGCCGAGCGCCTGGCTAAAGCATATGCCATAATGAATAATTATAAACAGGCTGAAAGCTGGTATGCCATTGCTGCAAAAATGCCTGGGAGCAATCCGGAAAATCTACTGGGTTATGCGAAGATGCTTCAAAGCAATTCGAAATACAGGGAAGCCAAGGTGCAATATAAAGCCTATATTGATGCAGATATAGATGTGTCTAAAAGACAGGCAAATGTTTGGCTGGCCTCTTGTGATTCGGCTTTAAAATGGATGAAGCGGCCCAAGCAAATTCAAATCATTAATCAGAAAGAACTAAATAGTCAGCAATCTGATTGGGGATCAGTTGAGTACAATGGCTCCACCGTATTTACTTCAGATCGAACTACATTTAATCCCGGGCTTACAGGACAGTCTCCTTTTTTAAAATTTGACGGCACAAGAATGCCCGATAAAAAGATTTATGGCGGGACAGGTAATGGTTATCTGAAATTGTACATCAAAACTTCTTCTACAGATAGCTTAAAATTGTTTCCTTTACAAACCGGAGTTAGTTATCATGTAGGTTCAGCCACTTTTAGGGCAGATACTATGTACTTCACGATGACAAAGATGCCGGAATCCTTAAAGAGTACAGGCAATAAACCAAGTACCGTAAATGTGTCTATCTACAGCAGCGTGAAGGATGCGGGTGGCAATTGGGGAGCACCGGTTGCTTTTGCCTACAATTCAATAAATGAATATTCCGTTGGTGATCCTTTTATTTCTAGCGATGGCACAAGTCTATATTTTTCTTCAAACAAACCTGGTGGAAAAGGCGGAACAGACCTTTATGTTTGTTTGAAAAACGATTTAGGTAAATGGGATAACCCAATCAACCTGGAGCAAATTAATACATCGGGTAATGAACGTAGCCCTGTTGTTGCTGAGGGGAGCAGCTTGTATTTTGCAAGTGATGGACACGTGGGGATGGGCGGCCTGGATATTTTCCACGCATTAAAGAATAGCACAGGTACCTGGCAGGTTGAAAATATGGGCTATCCTTTTAACTCGCCGCAAGACGATTTTGCCTTTAGTTTAGATGCGAAGAATGGTGTAGCGCATGTGTCGTCAAACCGTTCGAATGGAATAGGTAATGACGATATTTATCTGCTTGATCTGAAGTCTGTTCACGCTGTTGAGCTAACCGGAAAGGTTTATGATCGCAAAAGTAAACAACCTGTTGCAGGCGCATTAGTTACCTTGACAAAAATTAACGGTGGAAGTTCAAAAGTAGAAACAGATGATCGTGGGGAATATAAATTCAGTTTATCCGCCAGATCAGCATATACTGTATCAGCAGAGGCCACTAACTTCCGTATTGATGCCGTAAACCTCAACAACATTTATTCAGACAAGACGGGGACGATTGTTCAGGATTTATATCTGGAATCAATAGAGCTGAATAAAGGAATCAGGTTAGAAAATATTTATTACGATTTTGATAAATGGAATATCAGTGCTGACGCGGCTATTGAACTGGACGCGCTTGTTAAGGTGATGAAAGACAATCCAACCATCTGGATCGAAATCGACTCACATACTGATAGCCGTGGTCATGATGCTTTTAATTTAAGGTTATCACAAAAGCGTGCTGAATCTGCAGTGGCGTACATTATTTCCAAGGGCATCAATAAAAACAGGATCGAAGCAAGAGGCTATGGGGAAACACGGTTAATCAATTCATGTGCTAACGGGATGACTTGCAGCGATGCTGAGCATCAACTTAACAGGCGGACAGAATTTAAAATAGTTAAACAATAACCATTACCTCAGGTTATTCATATCGTAAATATTTTTTTAATGTGCTGGTAGCAATATCAGCGCATTTTTTTTGTGCCGCAAGTTTGATCATAAAAGTTGCTACCTGATTCTTCCTATGAAATACACACCAGGTATGATTTAAATGAAGATGATATTCTTAAATAATTTAAGCTAAAAATGTTAGTATTTTGTTAGTAATTCAAATGACTTTAAGGATATTAAAACTAAATATAATAGTAATTTTGTTTGCCTATTAGTTAAGGCTTAAACTGGTTTACAGGATGATGAACAAGGATAAACAGATTATTCATATGGATCAGGATGCTTTTTTTGTGTCAGTGGAATTAAAGAAAAATCCCATGCTGATTGGAAAGCCTGTTATTGTAGGTGGTAATTCCGATCGGGGCGTGGTCACTTCCTGTAGTTATGAAGCCCGAAAGTTCGGTGTACATGCGGCAATGCCGGGTAGAATGGCTAAGCAGCTTTGCCCTCAGGCTATTTTTGTTCGGGGTAATATGGATGATTATTCTAAAGCCTCTCACGAAATTACAGAAATTATTTCTGAGCGTGTACCCTTGTTTGAAAAAGCGAGCATCGATGAACACTATATCGACATGACTGGTATGGATAAGTTTTTCGGCTGTATGAAATTTGCTTCCGAACTTAGGCAAACCATTATTAAGGAAACCGGTTTACCCATCTCTTTTGGTCTATCAGTAAATAAAACGGTTTCTAAAATTGTAACCAATGAATGTAAGCCAAACGGTGAGATGGAAATTCCTTTTCCGGGTGTGCAGCCTTTTTTAAACCCTTTGGCTGTTCATAAAATACCAGGAATTGGCGATGCTACGTACAGGAGACTGAGCGAAATGGGCGTACGGAAAGTGCAGACACTAGCCGAAATTCCGCAGGAGCTGATGTTCAAAATTTTAGGTCAGCATGGTTTAGGAATCTGGCAGAAAGCTAATGGAATTGACCTTTCTCCGGTAGTGCCATATCGCGAAAGGAAATCAATTGGTACACAAACTACCTTCGAAAGTGATAGTATGGACATCTCGAAAATGAAAGCCATATTAAGTGGAATGGTTACCAATTTAACCTACGAGCTTCGAAGTCAACAGAAACTCACCGCTTGCATCACTGTAACCATTCGCTATTCAAATTTCGAGACCGTAACTCAGCAAGCCCAAATTCCTTATACTGCATTAGATTCTTTGCTGATTAACAAAGCACATGATTTATTTAAAAAGCTGTATTCGAAACGAATGCTGCTGCGCCTGATTGGTGTCCGGCTTTCGCACCTGGTAAGCGGCTTTGAGCAGATTGGTTTATATCATACCTCAGAAGAAGAATATGATTTATACCAGGCAATGGATAAAGTCCGGGACCATTATGGAATTGAATCAGTAGTAAAAGCCTGTATTGTAAAGCTTCCGGAGCGGGATGAAAATGGAAAAATTATTAAATATAACCCACGAAAAAAACATTTAGAGAAACTACAGGAAGACGAAAATCAACCCGTGGAAGAACGTAAAAAATCCAGAATCAGAACCTTTATCAACTCTGATCTGGGCACGGCAACGAAACTGGATGGATAGTGGCGGGAATAGGATCAAGGAACAAAGAATAAGGAGCAAAGAGCAGGAGCCGAAGAAAGTGGAAGGAGAAATTGGGGAATAGGGAAATGGGGAATAGGTAGGGAGGAAATATGGAATTGGGAATAAGAGCGAATAACGATCGACGAGAAACGAAATAAGAAGAAGGAGTAAAGATCAAGGAACAAAGACCAAGGATTTGGGAGCAGAGAAAGTGGAAGAAGAAATTGGAGAATAGGGAAATGGGAATAGGCAAGGAGGAAATAGGGAATAGGTAGGAAATAGGTAATGGAAAATAGGAAAGTAGCAAATAGAACGAAAAACGATAGACGAAAAACGAAACAAGAATAAGGATCAAAGAGCAAGGATTTGGGAGCAGAGAATGTGGAAGAGGAAATAGATAGGAAATAGGGAAGTAGCAAATAGAACGAAAAACGATAGACGAAAAACGAAATCCACAACAAACGAACAACGAAAAACGATTCACAAACAACGAAAACATGTTTCTCAACGTACATTCCTCCTATAGCCTCAAATATGGAACGATGGATATCCCGACGATTGTTTCAAATGCACGTGCGTTAGGTATTCGCCAAATGGTGCTGACTGATATTAATAACTCCAGTGGGGCAATTGAATTTATAAGAGAATGTTTCAAGCAAGGAGTTGCCAAAGCACCCGATGAAGTACAAACCGGAAATATTCCGTACCAGTTAAAACCGATTGCAGGAATCGAATTCCGGAAAGAAGGTCAGCTTTTATATTTCGGAATTGCAAAAAATAAAGAAGGCATGCGTGAGCTTAACGAGTTTTTGAGTATCTGCAATATCGAGGATAAGATTTTGCCAAATGGTGCACCTTCTTTCAAAAATGCTTTTATCGTTTATCCATTTACCAAAAATTTTAACCGCAAACTCAAATCCAACGAGTTTGTTGGCATAAAAAGCAGTCAGCTAAATTTTCTTTATAAACATCCCATACTTCAACAGCCCGAAAGGTTAGTGGTTTGGCATCCGGTTACGGTGAGTAATCGGGTTGAACATCGTTTGCATGAATACCTGAGGGCCATCGAAATGAACACTTTATTGAGTATGGTACCAGATGACGCTAAATGTAGTCGTGATGAAGTCTTAATTACTGAGGAAGCACTTAAATTAAAGTTTGAAGCATTTCCTTTCATCATTGAGAATACACAAAAACTTATAGATGCCTGCGATTTGAGCGTTTACTTTGAACCGCAGATAAAGTCTAAAAACAGATTTGCATATACAAAGGAAGGGGAGGCATTTGATCAGGTATTGCTGAGGCGAATTGCCTATAAAGGTTTGGCTTATCGCTATGGAAATGATAATGTAATAGCCAGGGCCCGGATGGAGAAAGAACTAAAAATCATTGAGTTTAAGAACTACTGCGCTTACTTTTTAATCACTTTTGATATCGTTCGCTATGCAATGGGGCGGTGCAAGTTCTATCATGTGGGCAGAGGTTCGGGAGCCAACAGTATTGTGGCTTACTGTTTGCGGATTACCGATGTAGATCCGATAGATCTTGATTTGTATTTCGAACGTTTTTTGCATGAAAAGCGCACCAGTCCGCCGGATTTCGATATTGATTTTGCCTGGGATGAGCGGGAAACGATTCAGCACTACATTTTTAAAAAATATCCGAAATGGCATGTGGCATTTTTGGGTACAATGAGCACATTCAAAGACAGGGCAATTATTCGTGAAATTGGAAAGGTACTGGGGTTGCCAAAAGAAGAAATAGATAGTTTTACCGATCCAACTAAAGAACGCGAAAATCTGCAGAATGCCACCTATAGAAAACTGGTAGCTGTTCACCAGCACATGAGGAATATGCCTAATCAGCGATCTATCCATGCCGGTGGGATTTTGATTTCCGATGAGCCCATTACTTATTATACGGCTTTAGATTTGCCTCCAAAAGGCTTCGTTACTGTTCAATGGGATATGTATGAAGCCGAAGCAATCGGGTATGAGAAGTTCGATGTGTTAAGCCAGCGGGGAATAGGGCATATCCGCGAAGCCGTTCAGCTCATCAGGCAAAACCGGAATGTGGAGATTGATATTCATGATTTCAAAACATTCAAAGACGATCCAAAATTAAACAATATTTTAAAGGAAGGCCAGCCGGTAGGTTGTTTTTATATCGAATCGCCAGCAATGCGGCAGCTACTTAAAAAGTTAAAGTGCGAAGATTATTTAACACTGGTTGCAGCAAGTTCGATCATTCGGCCCGGCGTAGCAAGTTCAGGTATGATGAAGTCGTTTATAGAACGCTACCATGCACCGGATAAGGTGGTTTACCTCTGTAAGGAAATGGAAGAACAACTAAAGGAAACCTATGGCGTAATGGTTTATCAGGAAGATGTGATCAAAGTTTGCCATTATTTCGCTGGTCTGGATCTAGCGGATGCTGACGTATTGCGAAAGGCCATGAGCGGAAAGTACCGATCAAAACTTGCTTTTGAAGAATTGGTGAATAAGTTTTTTCAGTCCGCAAAGCTTCAGGGACATTCAGAAGAACTGATTACCGAAGTCTGGCGGCAGATATCTTCTTTCGCCGGTTATAGTTTCTCAAAAGCGCACTCAGCTTCTTTCGCAGTAGAAAGTTACCAGAGTTTGTATCTTAAAACTTATTATCCTAAGGAATTTATGGTCGCTGTTTTAAATAACTACGGTGGTTTCTACAGTCGCTGGGTTTACGTTCATGAGCTTCAAAAAACAGGAGCAAAGGTGCATTTACCCTGTGTAAACAATAGTGATGAGGTGGTTAATATCAAGGAAAACGAATCTTACCTGGGCTTTATTGGTGTGCAGGGGTTGGAAAATAAGTTTATCACCCAGATTCCACTTGAGCGCAAAAGAAATGGTCCTTTTAAAGATTTGGAGCAATTTGTAAAACGTACAAAAATAACATTAGAGCAGGCTATTTTATTAATCAGACTTGGGGCTTTAAGATTTACAGGAAGAGATAAAAAAACACTGCTTTGGGAAGTTTACAGTTACCTCGGGCATAAGCAAAAAAAGATAAATGCAGCTGAGTTATTTAACATCGAAAGTAAAGCGTATAGTTTGCCAGCCTTAGAAAACTCTGCGCTTGAAGATGCCTATGTAGAATTAGAACTGTTGGGTTATCCGCTGAACTTTGAAATGTTTGATTTCCTGAAAACAAGTTATCGGGGAGAGGTGATGGCGGCAGATTTAAGTAAAAATGTAGGAAAAACTGTTCGCATGGTCGGTAATTATGTATGCGAAAAAACGGTGCATACCATTAAGAACACCAAAATGTGGTTTGGTACCTTCCTGGATGCGAATGGCGACTTTTTTGATACCACCCATTTTCCAAATACCACACCAGTATATCCATTCAAAGGAAAGGGCTGTTATTTAATTTCAGGTAAAATAGTGGAAGATTTTGGCTTCCCAAGTGTGGAAGTTTTAAAGTTTGCTAAACTTGAAATTCACATGAATCCGGTAGCAGGAGATTAGCCGTGAGCTGAATAGGGTTATTAATCGGCTCATGAATTAAGGCTTTTATGAGCCGAATAAATCGTATATTCGGCTCATGAGTTATAACTGGGAATTATCAGACTGGCCAAATTTCACTTTTTCTATCTTGAAAATAGAAAGGAAACTTTACGATTTTGCACAGGAAACTGGTGCGGTTAATGCTTTGATAAATGCATTGCCGAATGAGGTTAAACAACAAACGTTACTAGAATTAATTCTCTCTGAAGCGATTAATACCTCTGCTATTGAAGGTGAATTTCTAAGTCAGGAAGATGTAATGTCATCTATTAAAAACAATCTTGGGCTAAATAAGACCGCGGAAGTTGTAAAAGATAAAAGGGCATCTGGTATTGCCGATTTGATGATTGAAGTAAGAAATACCTTCGATAAAGAATTAAATGAACGCACATTACATCATTGGTATAAACTCCTTTTTGGAGACAGTAAACATATTAATGTGGCTGCATGGCGAAAAGGTGATGAGCCCATGCGGATTATATCCGGTGGAATTAATAAAGAGCAAATTCATTTTGAAGCACCGCCATCAGCCGTGATTAAAAAAGAAATGAATCTTTTTTTTAAATGGTTAATAAATACGAAACCTAATGGATCGAAAGAAATTAAAGATCCGGTAATCAGGGCAGGGATAGCTCATTTATATTTTGAAAGCATCCATCCTTATGAAGATGGAAATGGACGTATTGGCAGAGCTATTGCTGAACAAGTACTTTCTCAAACCCTTGGTCGGTCGGTTATGTTAAGTCTTTCTAATACAATTGAGAGAAATAAAGATGCTTATTACCAGGCACTAAAAAATGCTCAAAAGAGTAATGATGTTTCTGATTGGCTGATATACTTTTTAGAAATAGCTTTAAATGCACAGCTTGAGGCTAAACAAATGATTGATTTTACATTGAGAAAGATCAAGGTATTTGATTCGGTTAAAGATAATCTCAATGAGCGGCAGTTAAAGGTTTTGCAAAAGATGTATAGTTTTGGGCCAGCTGGATTTGAGGGGGGCATGACGACTAAAAAGTATATCTCTATCACTAAAACATCAAAAGCGACTGCCACCCGCGATTTACAAGATCTTGAAAAACTTGGCGTTTTAGCATCTTCCGGTGGAGGGAGAAGTGTACATTATCATTTAATTTATTAAGAAAATATGATCCACATCAAAGCAGAAATAGAACGGTTTGGACAAATGGGAGAAAAAACCGGTTGGAATTATATTTTTATTCCTGCAGTTATAGCGAACGAACTTAAGCCCGATTGCAAGGTATCATTCAGGGTAAAAGGAAAGCTTGATGATTTGGAAATCGCTGGAATAGCCACTGTACCCATGGGTGCCGGCGACTTCATCATTGCCATTAACGCCACCCTTCGTAAAAAGATCAAGAAGGAGGCTGGTGCAAAAGTAGAATTGTGGCTGGAAGAAGATAAAGATTTCAAAATTGAAATGCCTGCTGATTTGGAAGTTTGCCTCGCTGAAGATGAAACACTTCTTGCCCGGTTTGTGCAACAACCGAAATCTCATCAAAACTATTTTATTAAATGGATTAACGCCGCTAAAACGGAACCCACACATACCAAACGATTAGTGATGACCGTTAACGCGATGGAAAAACTACAGGATTATGGCGCAATGATTCGGGAAGGGAAAGGGAGTTTTGAGTTGTAGGATTGGAGTTCGGAGTCAAAAGTCAGGAGTCATGAGTCTTGAGTACGGAGCTAACCAATGCTAACCTCTTCTCTAACCAACACTAACCTCTTCTGTCATAGTCGTGAGTCCAAAGTCATGAGTCTTGAGTACGGAGCTAACCAATGCTAACCTTTTCTATAACCCACACTAACCTCTTCTCTAACCCCTCCTCTTATAATCCCTTAACCAGCTGCTTACTTTCATCTGTATCACACCTAAAAAAGCTTCACGGAAAATCCGGGTACTCATTTTTGAGGTTCCTTCGGTTCTATCAGTGAAAATAATCGGTACTTCAACAACCTTGAAGCCAAACTTTATGGCTGTAAATTTCATTTCAATTTGAAAGGCATAGCCTACAAAGCGGATCTTTTCTAAAGGAATGGTTTCCAATACAATTCTACGGTAGCACTTAAAACCTGCAGTGGCATCCTGAATATTAATTCTCGTTATAAACCGAACATACATCGAAGCAAAGTACGACATTAATACCCTGCCCATCGGCCAGTTCACCACATTTACGCCCTTCACGTACCTCGATCCAATCGCCACATCTGCACCACTGATGCAGGCTTCCCGCAGGCGCGAAAGATCATCCGGATTGTGAGAGAAATCAGCATCCATTTCAAAAATAAACTGATAATCTTTCTGCAGTGCCCAATTAAATCCGTAGATATAAGCAGTGCCTAAACCTTGTTTCCCTGCGCGTTCTACAATAAAAAGATGACCTTCATATTCGGCTTGTAGAGATTTTACAATATCTGCGGTGCCATCAGGTGAGCCATCATCAATAATCAGCACATGAAAAGGTTGATTTAATGAAAATACCTTTCGGATAATCCTTTCAATATTCTCCTTTTCATTGTAGGTGGGAATGATTACTAAACTGTCTGACACGCTTGTTCGTTTTATATAAAATGGAATTCGGCTAAAAATGATTTTAGCTTTAGAGGGCGAAAGTAAATATTATAAATTAAAAAACCGTATCAGCCCAGTTGATACGGTTTAAAATATATTAAAAATGTTTTTTACCTCACCTCCTGCATCAGTTTCTTAATCAACTGAGAGAAGGCAATTAAAAATATTCCTGCAATTAGAGAATAGAGGGCGAGAGATTTATAGCCTTCTGTGTAAGATGTTAATTTAGCCATCAGGGAGGCATTTTCAATGTTAGACATTTCTGCACCTAACTTCCCTGCAGCAAGCTGGCCAAAAGCACTAAATAAAAACCATAAACCCATCATCATGCCGAACATCCTTTTCGGTGATAGTTTGGTGATAATAGACATCCCGATAGGACCAATGCATAACTCACCTAATGTAAGAAGCAGGTAAGCCAGAGTAAAAATATTCAGCGAACTAATGCCTTGCGCATTGGCGAAAAACCTGGTGGCGTAGAAAGTATAAAAACTTAAAGCCAGCAGCACAAAGCCCAATCCAAATTTCACCACGGTATTCGGTTCAATTTTGCGTTTGTACATTCCTATCCATAATAAGCCAACCAACGGACTAAAAACAATTACGAAAAACGAATTAACACTGTTGTTCACTACGTTTGGATCGATAGAGAAAAACAACAAACCATGATCTAAATTGTCTTTAGCAAATAGCGATAACGATCCACCGCTTTGCTCTGAAATTGCCATAAAAATGAAATAACACAGAATGAAAATGAAAGCCGCAAGTAGCTTATATCTTGCTTTAACCTCTTTAATACTGAACATTTCGTAAAAGAAGTAAACCAGTGCCACTACGCCAAGGGTATACATAAAGTAATCCGTGTACGATGTGTTCCTCACCATAATAAAAATTAGCGGGATACATAAAAGAGAACCGATATAAACCACAACTTCGTAAATGGTCCGTTTTCCTTTCTGTAAATGCAGAAGGGGAGAGCTGCCAATCGGACCCAGGTATTTTTTAGTAAAAATAAAGGTGCCAAGGCCGAACGCCATTACCAGAGCCGCAGAAAGAAAGCATAAATTCCAGGAAACATATTTTCCGAGGTAGATACAGATTGCTCCACCAAGTAAGCCACCAACATTGATTCCGGCATAGAATAAGCCATAACCAGCGTCTCTTCTATTGTCTTTTTCATGATAAAGTTCGCCAACCATCGATGAAATGTTTGGTTTGAAAAAGCCCGTCCCGATAATGGAAAGCGTAATGCCTACATAAAATAAATCATGTGGTGAGAAGGCAAGAATCAGGTTGCCGGCAATCATTAGTGAACCACCCCAGAAGAGTGATTTTCTGAAGCCCAAAATCTTATCGGCAAAGATGCCGCCGATAAAGGTAAAGGCATAAACAAAAGCCTGAATGGCGCCGTATTGGAGGTTAGATTTTTGATCAGTTAATCCCAATTGATCAACCATAAAAAATGCCAGTACACCACGCATACCATAGAAACAGAAGCGTTCCCACATTTCAACCAGCGATAGATACCAAAGTTGTTTCGGATATTTACCCTCAAAGTTTTGAATCGCCTCTAATGTTTCGATAGAAGGTGTTTTTTCGGTTATTATCTGCATCTTATTTAACTCCGTGCATTAGTTTTTTGATTACCGGCGTTAGCAACATAATGAAAATACCGAGGCCGACAGGGATTAAGGTGAAAATCAGGAAGAAAGTAGACATGGAATACTGTGCGGTGATTTTATCAATCATTCCGCCCATTGTACCCGCTATTTTATTGCCGATGGCGATGGCCAGGTACCAGATGCCGAACATGATGCCGATCATTCTGCCTGGAACCAGCTTAGAAACATATGATAAACCTACCGGGGAGATGAATAACTCGCCCATAGTATGGAAGAAATAGGCTAAAATAAGCCAGATCATACTTACCGAAGCCACTTTTGCCCCCGATGGAATTGAACTGGATCCATAAGCTAAGGCCGCAAAACCTATACCTAAAAGAATCATGCCCAGGCCGTTTTTCATGGTGGCGGATGGATTATATTTACTTTCCCAAAGTTTAGATACAATTGGTGCACAAGAAATAATAAATAAAGAGTTCAGCACACCAAACCAAGTTGCCGGAACTTCGGCTTTTACATCACTGTACTGGTTTTTCAACATATAAATTACCAATCCCCAGATGATTAAAAACCCTGCAGCAAGAATAATATTTCCAAGGGCAAATTTGCCGAATGTTTTTCTAAATAAGCTCAGCAATACATAAGTGATGATCACCAATGGTACTACTGTAATTAAAGTATTGGCAATGTTGAAAATGATTTTTGCATTTCCTTCCAGTAATCTGGCTGTATAATCTTTGGCGAAGATAGTCATGGAACCTCCGGCTTGCTCAAAAGAGGCCCAGAAGAAAATGGTAATAAAAGCCAATACAATCACCACAATCATTTTATCGCGAAGCTTAGGTGCATATTGTGAAATCCTTTTTACGAGGATAAATATGAAAAGTGCCAATGCTATAATAATCGCCAGATTATCTCCGGTTAGTGAACCTACTGTGAAATTAAAGATGGTTGAACCTGTAATTTTTGAAACCGGGTCATTGATAATCCACACTAAGCCAATCATAGAAATCAAGGCAATAAGTATAATATCGAAGATAGAAAAAGGGTTTTTTTGTGCTTCTGCCGGATCTTCACCTTCCTCTACAATTACACTGTTTTTCTCTGGTTTTAGGCCAATTGTACCAAAAATGTTTTTAGTAAAATAGAATTGCAACATCCCGATAAACATGAAAATACCAGCTAATCCGAAGCCATAACTCCAGCCCCAGTTTGGGTTTTCGCCAATGTAGCCACAAAGAAGCATTCCTAAGAAAGCACCAGAGTTTACACCCATGTAAAAAATGGTATAAGCACCATCTTTCTTTTCAGGGTGTTTTTTATACATGTGTGATAAAATAGAAGTCATATTTGGCTTAAAAAAACCGTTACCAACTACCAGGAGACACAAGCCCAAATACATAAAAATTGGATTAAACTCGAAAGCCATTGATAAGTGACCTAGCGTCATTAGAAAAGCTCCAAGGATGATTGCCCATCGGTATCCGATAAATCTATCGGCAATGTAGCCGCCTAATATGGGTGTAAGGTAAGCCAGAGAAGTATAGGAACCATAGATTGCTAAGGCATGTTCGCGTGGCCAGCCCCAGCCTGGGTTATCCCCAAAAATAGATGAAGTTAAAAATAAAACGAGCAGGGCCCGCATGCCATAGTACGAAAATCTTTCCCACATCTCCGTAAAGAAAAGTACGAATAAACCTGCCGGATGACCCAATACTTTACTGCTAAAGAAATCGTCTTTGGTTTCAATTGATGTTTGCATAAAACATTTATTGGTTTTAGTTTATGAATTCAGAATTTGTGTGTTGTTTAAGCTTGTTTGCAAGGCGCAATATAGTCAGCGAAGGGCAAACTCACAAATTTTAAAGTTAGAGGGAAGGTAATGAAGATGTTAAGATTTGCCAGAATCAGAACTTTCGAATGGGTTTTATATTCTTCTTTGGATCGGCATATAGTTCGTCTGTTGCAGTGGGATCATTGTTCAATTCCAGGTCTTCCTGTAATTTTAGCCGGCCCCCAATAATCTTGAAACCATCGAAGGTGCCATCAGAACCATAAAATTCATACTTGCCCACCATTTGAGCATCAAAAGGTGCAAGGTGATCGAAAACAATCATTCCGGCTTTTTGATCAACCCGCAATGTCATTGCATTTGATTTGGTGTATTCGAAGATTATGCGGTTTTTACCTTTCAGTTCTTTACCATCGAATACCGGAGCGCCGAACTTCGGCTGGTCCTGATTAAATGAAAGTATATCGATGATCTTTTTGGTAGTGGTCTGCGTATGTCCTTTCCAGCCAAGCAGTATATAGTAAGGCAGGCGACCACCGCTACTTACCGGAACAATGTCGTAATAACGGGCACCAAACCATTTCTGGTTATCCGTAATGGCGTTTGCATCAGTGATGTTATCGGTTTGATCAATTAGTGGGTAAAGTTTCAGGGGGGCATTACCCGTATTCATTTGGATGGTACCAAAATAGCGGTAAGTTCCATTCTCCTGCTGTAAGTACCAACTTAAAATTCTGAACGCTTTATCTGGCGATTTAATTACAGAAACATTTTTTAAAGAATCGAAAGGGTAGGCAAAAGAATTGGGTGTCTTTAACGCTTCTACCAAAGTCTTCACGAACCGTCCATTAACTTCTGCTTTCTTCGCATCCGTTTCTGCTGCTATGGCAGAGGTAGAAAATTTGATCAATGAATCTTGAAAAATGTCAAGATTGTTTTTGCTTTGCTGCGCCATGGTATTCAGCCGCAACAAAGCAAAAATGAAAAGGATATAATATTTGATCTTCATCTAATAAATTTTCTCAATAACCAGTGCGCTGGCCCCGCCGCCGCCATTACAAATGCCGGCTACGCCAATCTTGCCGTTGTTTTGCTCCAATACTGAAAGTAATGTTACTACAATCCTGGCTCCGGATGCACCCAGCGGATGACCTAATGACACGGCACCGCCATTTACATTTACCTGGTTCTCTTTTAAGTTTAGTTTTTGATTATTTGCAATGGAAACTACAGCAAAGGCCTCGTTAATTTCAAAGAAATCAACGTCTTTAATATCAATATTTGCCTTTTGTAATGCTAAGGGAATGGCCTTGGATGGGGTGGTAGTAAACCATTCTGGTGCCTGCTGTGCATCTGCGAAGCCTAGAATTTTAGCGAGTGGCTTTATTCCCAGCTCCTTTGCTTTATCTGCGCTCATTAATACAAGTGCAGCTGCGCCATCGTTTAAGGTAGATGCATTGGCAGCCGTAACCGTTCCGTCTTTTTTAAATACTGGCTTTAGCGACGGAATTTTATCAAACTTTACGGCTGTAGGTTCATCATCGGTATCTATTAAAGTGATGTCACCTTTCCTGTCTTTCACTTCAACGGCAATAATTTCACCAGCGAACTTGCCATTAGTTTGCGCATTTTGGGCTCTTTTATAGGATTCGATGGCAAAATTATCCTGCTCTTCGCGACTAATATTACATTCGCTTGCGCAAAGTTCTGCAGCTGAACCCATGTGGTAATCGTTATAAACATCCCAAAGGCCATCTTTCACCAGGCCATCAGTAAGTTGACCATGGCCAAGGCGATAACCATTCCGTGCTTTATCCAGATAAAAAGGCACATTACTCATGCTTTCCATTCCACCGGCAACAATAATGTTCTGATCGCCATTGGCAATACTTTGAGCTGCAAGCATAATCGCTTTAGCGCCAGATGCACAAACTTTATTAATAGTGGTAGCTGGCAAATCTGGCAAACCTGCTAGTTTTGCAGCCTGGGTTGCTGGTGCCTGCCCTAAATTAGCCGACAATACATTTCCCATATATACTTCCTGAATTTGTTCTGGAGCCAATCCTGCTTTTTCTATTGCGGCCTTGATAGCAAAACCACCTAATTGGGGCGCGGAAAATTGAGCTAAGGAGCCGCCAAAACTGCCAATAGGGGTTCTTACAGCGGATACAATTACAACTTCTTTCATGAATTAATTTTTTATGAATTTTTTTGGTTAGACCGTAAAGTTATGCATTTTTAAAGATGACAATGTCAAAATAGTCGTCATTTTAACGTGAATTTAGCGTATCAAAGGGGTTGCCAATAAAAGCGGAAAGCAGGCAAACATTATATGTACTAATGTATTTTATTCTTCTTTGGGTATGTTTTTTCTTCTTGATTTAAGCGCCTGGTTCAACAGAAACTCTATTTGTCCGTTTGTACTTCTAAACTCATCGGCAGCCCAGGTTTCTACTTCCTTCAGCAAAGCAGGACTAATCCTTAACACGAAGGCTTTTTTATCTTTCTCCGCCATTTCTATTGTATTGCCTGAATATTAAATTTTGTTTTCATATTGATTAGAAACGCTTCCATTTCCTCAATCTTATTGGTGCTAAATAGCAACTTTTTACCGTTTTTGAATTCGAATTGTAAACCGCGGTTTCCATTGTTTAATAGATAAGCCTTTTCATTCACTTTAAACCAAAGCCGGCTTTTTACGCCGTAACCGCCATATTCAGAAAAAGCGTCGTAGGTTTTTAGATATGCCTTTTCTACGTTCTCCCAACTTTGCCTTTTATAGTTGAACTGCAATGGGAAATATCGGTAAGCGATACCATGCTGATCTATTTTCAGCGTTAATGTGCTTTTTCCGATCAGGTAAATGATCAGCAAGGGCGAAAGTAATGCAAGAATGGGCGCGAAGTACATGCCTTTAATATCTTCAAGGGAAAGTCCTTCTTTGCTGAGAAAAATAATGGCTAAGCCTGGGAAAATACTTACCCCTGTAATGAGGTATAACCACCAGATTTTCAAACCTTGCTTTTCCTCGAATTCCATTTTAATTGTATAATGTTCCGGTATTTACAACCGGTTGTACATGCCTTTCGCCACAAAGCACCACTAATAAATTGCTTACCATTGCTGCTTTACGTTCTTCATCGAGTTGTACAATCCCTTTTTGCGATAATTTCTCGAGCGCCATTTCTACCATTCCAACAGCACCTTCCACAATAAGTTTGCGGGCGGCAATTACGGCGGTGGCCTGCTGGCGTTGTAACATGGCACTGGCAATTTCCGGTGCATAAGCGAGGTGAGAGATCCTTGCCTCTAAAACATCAATCCCTGCCCTGGAAAGGCGTTCGTTCAGTTCTTTTTCTAAAATTTCACTTACCTGTTCCGCACCATCTTTCAGTGTGATGCTGGTTTCTTCGCCTTCAGAATGATCATAAGGAAAAATATTAGCCAGGTGCCTTACTGCGGCTTCGCTTTGGATGTTTACATATTGCATGTAGTTCTCCACAGAAAATACGGCTTTCGCGGTTTCGTTCACTTTCCATACCACAACGGCGGCAATTTCAATCGGGTTTCCTAACTTGTCGTTCACCTTTAATTGTTGCCCGTTTAAGTTATTGGCTTTTAAAGAAAGCCTTCTTTTGGTAGTAAGCGGATTTACCCAGAAAAAACCATCGGCCTTAACCGTGCCAGTGTATTTTCCAAATAAGGTTAATACCATAGACTGGTTAGGGTTAATAATGAGGAAGCCCGGGAAGATCAAAAACAAATCGACAGCTAATATAATGCCGCCTGTTAGAAATGATTCATTGACAAAACAAATTATAGACCCGGCTAATAATAATAGCGAAAGTACAAATGTTAAATAGCCTGATGGCGGATTGATAATTTTTTCCTGATACATAATTGATATTAATTTGATATCATAAAGTAAATTATAAAATCTCGTAATCGCAAACAAAATCAGTAAAATGTATATTAGATAAAAATGTTATTTTTGACAATATAATAATCTGATCGTTTTGGCTAAAATCAAGAAAAATTCACACAAAATCCTTTACCGCAAATATTCATCGAACCTGAAATATGTGATGATGGTATTTACGGTTTTCGTTATCACGTTATTCTTACCCAAACAACCCCGGTTTAGATATGAGTTTGAAAAGGGAAAAGTATGGATGAATAAGGATTTGATCTCTCCATTTAGCTTTGCTATTTTAAAAACGAATCCACAGGTTAATACAGATAAGAAGAATGCGCTTAAAGATGTATTGCCTGTTTATCAGTACGATACAGCGGTTAGCAGCAATTCGCTGGAAGCCTTTGTAAATGAGTTCGATATCAAATGGAAGTCTAAGCAGCTGGATGAAAAAGACAAGTTAAAGTTTAAATCAGAATCTTACAGATTACTCAGTAGTATCTACCAGCGCGGAATTATCGGTTTAAATGCCAAGCAGCAAACGAATGGTAAAAACTATGATTTTTCGCTCATGAAAAACAATGTAGCCCATCAGAAAAATACGCAGGATGTTTTTACTACTGAAACGGCATTGCTTCATTTCAAAGCCAATTTTAAGTCGCCAAACCAGGTGATGGTAGATTTGATTGCTAATCTGACGGAAGATCACATTACACCAAATATTATATTTGATGAACGCCTGACACAGATTATTCAGCAAAATACCGTAGATAATATTTCTACAACTAAAGGAATGGTGCAGAAAGGCGAGTTGATTGTATCTAAGAATGATGTAATTGACGATGAAATTTATCAGAAACTGGAGTCTTATAAGGCTACCTACGACGCGCAAACTAAAACTATTGGAAGCAGAGCATTGGTTTACTTAGGTCAGGTGGTCCTGGTGAGTTTTATGTTAACCATTTTAATGTCCTTTTTGTTTTTGTTCCGGAAGGATATTTTTTCAGATAACCGTCAGCTATCGTTAATTCTAATCGTTACTACCGGGATGTTGCTGGCACTTACCTGGGCGATTAAAATTGAAATTCCAAGTTTATATTATATCCCGTTTTGTGTCGTTCCCATAATTATTAGAATCCTTTTTGATACGAGGCTGGCACTCTACCTTCATTTGCTGGTGATTTTAATTGCCGGTTTTTTTGTGGCCAATAGTTTTGAATTTGTGTTCTATCAGATTACTGCTGGTATGGTGGCTATTTTTAGTATTAAGAATTTTGTTAAACGTGAGCGATTCCTGGTTTCGGCGCTATTAATTCTGATGGCCTACTTTGTGTCTTTTGTGGGTATAGCCTTGCTGAGAGAAGGTTCGTTTCGTGAAATTGAATGGGAGAATTTTATTCCATTTGTATTTAGCGTGTTGCTTTCGCTTCTTGCTTACCCTTTAATTTATTTGTTTGAGCGGATTTTCGGCATCACCTCTGATGTAGCCTTGATTGAACTAACCAATACCAATAATAAGCTGCTCCGTGAGCTGGCTTTTAAAGCGCCGGGTACATTTCAACACTCGTTACAAGTGGCGAACCTGGCAGAAGCTGCAATATTTAAAATCGGTGGTAATTCTGTATTGGTGAGGGCAGGAGCGCTTTATCATGATATTGGAAAAGTTGACAATCCGCAATATTTTATCGAGAACCAAAATACCGCTGTTAGTCCGCATGATAAACTGCCTTATGAGCAAAGTGCGCAGATTATTATTCAGCACGTACATAAAGGAATTGAAATCCTCCGGAAGAATTTAATTCCCGAAGCCATTATTGATTTCATCAGAACGCACCATGGTAATACCCGGGTAGATTATTTTTATCAGTCGTTTTTGAAAAATTCACCTGAAAAATTTGTTGATGAAAACATTTTCCGATACCCGGGACCAATCCCTTTTAGCAAGGAAACTGGTGTGTTAATGTTGGCAGATTCTGTCGAAGCCGCCTCAAGAAGTTTGAAAAATCCCGATGCGCAGAACATAAATGACATCGTTGAACGGATAATTAATTACAAATTGGAACAAAATCAATTAGATAACTGCGATTTAACATTGAAAGATATTGAAACTATCAAATTGATATTCAAGACGATGCTGATGAGTATCTATCATGTGCGAATAGATTATCAACAAATTTTGTAATTTTTTTTTGTTGGATAACTTGTTTTACTATATTTGCAGACCTCAAAACAACGCCGGTAGGGCGAAAATAGAGGTTGAAAAGGAGAGGTGCCTGAGTGGCCGAAAGGAACAGTTTGCTAAACTGTCGTACTGGTAACGGTACCGCGGGTTCGAATCCCGCCCTCTCCGCAGAAAATAAAAATTTGCAAAAATAAATGGAATTATCAATTTAAAACCGTTACTTTGCAATCCCTTCGAAAAAGGGAAATAAAAAAAGAAGATACCAAGTTCGGGATGTAGCGTAGCCCGGTATCGCGCCTGCTTTGGGAGCAGGAGGTCGTAGGTTCGAATCCTGCCATCCCGACACCAACTGAAGTAAAATTCAGCAAAAACCCTTAAGTCGCAAGATTTAAGGGTTTT
>JAZBLX010000036.1:0-49779 GCA_037033465.1 Bacteroidota bacterium
TCAGGTGCTCAGGGTCGTTGTGCACACGAAATGATCTTAGATTGCCGTTCATTCAAAGCTTTTGGAATTGAAGTGGTGGATATCGCAAAACGTTTAATGGATTATGGTTTCCTTGCACCAACGGTTTCCTTCCCGGTTGCGGGTACATTAATGGTAGAGCCTACAGAGTCTGAGCCTAAGCATGAGTTAGATCGTTTCTGTGATGCCCTAATTGCAATCAAAAATGAAATTTCTCAGGTAGAAAACTTAACTTTTGATAAGGTTGATAACCCGCTGAAAAATGCACCACATACGGTTGCTGTGATCACGGCTGATAATTGGGAGCATGCTTATAGCCGTCAAACAGCTGCATTTCCACTTCCTTACGTGTTAGAGCGCAAGTTCTGGCCATCTGTTGGTCGTGTAAATGATAGCCATGGCGATCGCTCTTTAATTTGTGCTTGTCCGCCAGTAGAAAGTTATTTGCAAGAAATCGTTCCTTAAGCAAGGCTGAAGGTAGAAGGCAGAGGGTTAAAGGTTTTCCTTTCCAAAGCCAAGACCAATTCCGTCATTGCTGAGGCACGAAGCAATCTCATTAGATACAAATCATCTGCAAGTTTTGTGAATTCATTTTCATAAAGCTTGCAGATTTTTTTTATTCTTCGGATTTAAACTCCCCGAAATGCCATAGAATCCCAGAGGGATCATGAAGAAAACATTCGCTACCCCAGTCTTCTTCCCGAACAGGACTTAATTTTACATTTTCATATTTGTTCGGTAAATCGAATGCTTGTAATTCATTATAGAATTGATTAACATCCTTAACTTCCATAAAAATCATGGTGTTGTCAACCCAATCTTTTACATAGGCATTTTGTAAATAGAAAGAAAGGTTATCCATTGTAAAAACCGACATTTGATCACCTAATGTTACTTCCTCAAAGCCTAAATCCCTATAGAAGCTTCTTGCTATTTCGAAGTCTTTAGCCCCGATAAAGGGACGGATTGATTTTACCTGTTTGTTCATATGTCCAGTTTAAATTAAAATGATTATTTATTCAGTCACGGATAAATATTGGTATAAAGTATATATTCATCCGATGACGATGCTTTCTGCAGTGCAATATCAACTACATTATTACTTATTGTAACCCAAGATAAAGAAATGTCGTCTGATACTACAAATAAAATCAAATGAAAAGAATCCTTTCCCTATTCACTTTAATAGCGATAACTTTTAACATCAGTAAAGCACAACATTTTGAATCAAAAGTAGATAGTTTGCTAACCCATATATTTCAAGATAAAGACGGACCAGGTGGTGTCTTTATGGTTTCAAAAAATGGCAAATCCATTTATAAAAAAGCCTTTGGTAATGCGAATATAGAACTAGGTGTTAAAATGGAACCTGAAAATGTATTTCAATTAGGTTCGATGACCAAACAGTTTACTGCTGTTGCCATCTTAATGCTGACTGAGCAGGGAAAAATAAATTTAAAGGCGCCTATTTCAACCTACATTCCGGATTATCCTATGGGAAATAAGATTAGCATTCATCAGCTACTTACTCATACTTCGGGCATAAAAGATTTTACTAAAATGAAATCGCTTAATCAGATTGCTCAACAAAAACTGTCACCCAAACAGATGGTGGATTTTTTTAAAAATGAGCCTACAGATTTTAATCCTGGGGAGAAGTTTGAATATAACAATTCTGGTTATGTAATCTTGGGTCATATCATTGAATTGGTTTCTGGTGATACTTATGAGAACTACATTAATAAAAACATTTTTGAAAAAATTGGGATGACCCACTCTCGTTATGCATCTGACTTTACAATAATTAAAAACCGGGCTTATGGTTATCAGCAAAAAACATCAGGCTATGTTAATAAAACAGCTATCAATTTTAGCATTCCATTTTCATCCGGAGCTTTAATGTCTACAGCTGATGATATGCTTATCTGGCAAAATGCCTTAAACAATCAACTCCTCCTTAGATCTAGCACAATGAGAAAAGCATTTTCCAGATACAAATTAACCAATGGTGAAGAATTTACTTATGGTTACGGTTGGCATTTAAAAGATATTGATGGTGTTGCAACCAGAGAGCATGGTGGAAGTCTTTTTGGATTTAAAACGATGGGTGTATACATTCCTGAATTGGATATTTATGTTCTCGGACTAAGTAATTGTGATTGTAATTCGCCGACGCAGGTAATTAAAAATATTGCAGGACTGGCTTTGAAAGCATTTAGAAAAAATTAATACAAACTTTGATTAAACCTAGGCTATATTATGCTGTCCATAGAATGATTTTAAATAAATCTATTACTTTTGAAAAAGTTAACATAGGTCAATAATAAAGGATGAGCCTTAATTATATCTTTGTATCACAATTAAAAAAAACCAAACATGAAATTAAAAATCGCTTCAATCTTTTTATTAGTGGCAGTAGTATCATTGTCAGCTTTTAAAAGCCCGGTTAAACCAGTAGCTTATACTGTTGATCCTGCAAAATCTACCATCACCTGGATTGGTAAAAAAGTTACAGGTTCTCACAACGGAACAATTGCTTTACAATCAGGAAAATTAAATGTTGATGGTAAAAAAGTTACTGGTGGAACTTTCACCATAGATATGAACTCTATTAAAGATGCAGATGGTAGTGCGAAATTAGAAGGTCACTTAAAAGCAGATGATTTTTTTGGAACAACTAAATTCCCAACGTCAACTTTCGTAATTACTAAAGTTGCAGGTTCTGGTGCTGCATTAACGGTTACAGGTAACTTAACTATTAAAGGAATCACTAAACCAGTAACTTTCCCAGCTACTGTTGCTGTAAATGGTGATGGTACTGTTTCTGCTTTAGCTGGAAAAATTACGGTTGACAGAACAAAATATGATATCCGTTACGGTTCAAAATCATTCTTTGATAGCATTGGCGACAAAGCAATTGATGATAACTTCGAAATCGGTGTAAAATTAGTAGCTAAGAAATAAGCATCGTAATTTCCCTTAAAAGGAGTTTTTAACATAATAAAGATCTCGGCATTTGTCGGGATTTTTTTTGTCGTTTTTCGTCTATCGTTTTCCGTTTTCGCTTTAAGCTTTAGTCTTTCAGCTTCCAAATCGTTTTTAGTTGATCGTTTTTCGCTTTAGCTTTTTGCTTTAAGCTTTAGTCTTTCGGCTTTGAAGTCGTTTTTCGTCTATCGTTTTTTGCTTTAAGCTTTAGTCTTTCCGCTTTAAGCTAATTTCCCTTATCTAATTTTAAACCCGCCCTCAATTTCATCCACAAATCCGGTAGCCTGCTCTTTACTATGATAAAATAAACATTCCCAATTTTCGGCGGCGGCTCTTTTTCCAAATTCCTTTCTGAGTTCCATCGCTTTGCGGCCATCGAAATCATATTTCGCAATAAAATTCTTAATCAGTTCTCCGGGCTCTGGTAAAACATCACCTCCAAAGAAAACTTTCGAATTGCCTTCTGTTAGTAGAAAAACCTGGTGATATGGACAATGTGCACCGGTTAACTCATAGGCAATGCTTTCATCTAAGTTACCGTCGCCTTCTACAAATTTTAACTGTGCATTGCGCTGCACAATGTCAAAAATGTCAGTGTGGTAGGAATCCGAAGTGCTGCTAAACGCAGTTTCCCACTCACCACGGTTGATCACATATTCAGCATCAGGGAAACTAAGTTCCATTTTTCCATCGGCATGTTTATGAACCATCCCGCCCGAGTGATCGTAATGTAAATGCGACATCAAAACCTTTGTTACATCGGTTGGATCAAATCCCGCATTGCGGATGTTTTTGTGTAAAATCAACTCTCCCTGGTCATCGCTGAAGCCCAAGCCAGTATCAAAAAGGATTAGGTCGTTTTTCAGCTCCACTAAAAAAGGCTGAACATTGATAAAGAGTGATGCCGGGCGATCTTTAAAACTATGAATTGCTGAATCGAAAGGAATAAATTTTTTCGTTGCATCAACCGAATAGGTGCCTTCGAATAGGGTATGGACTTGCAAAATATTAATTTTTAGGCGTTGTAACTGATTTTATTTCTGTTATTATGAAATCTATGATAGACTTAACTGCTATGTTAATTTGATCCTTAGTAAAATATCTTCCATATGGTAACGTAATTATGCCCTTGTTTTGGATCTCATCGAAAAGTGTATAATGAAAGTCATCGAAATTAAAAACAAGGCTATAATTAATATCTTTTTTTGTAGTTGCTTTTTTCAAAGCTATGAGGTTCATTTGTAATTTTATTTCTAAAATTTTTCGTCCAAAATTTTCACTGGCAAAATTACCTTCTCCAAGAAAAAAATTATTTTTTTCATATTTATTTTCCTCTCTATATGAGACATTATTTGTAAAAGAAACTATTTTAATATAGTTTTTCATCTCTACGAATAAATCTTCCAATTTTTCCATTTTTAATTGCAGGTCATTAAAAAGCGGAACTACGCTTTTATCTGCAACTAATGATATTTCGGCATAGGATTTTCTTTTGTCAAAACTATTTGGAATTTGGTTTAATTCTTGTTTTAACAATTCCAACTCCTTATCTAAATCATCATGTTCATTGATGTTTTCGCCTTGGGCTGCTTTGATGCTTAAATCTAAACTCCATAAAAGTTGTTTACCGATATATTCAACAAATGCATTTAAATCTCCGGTATCCGCTCTGTTTAATGCCGCCAAGTAATCTTTCTTTTCTGCACTTTTAATAATCACTAATGGAAGATTATTTTTAGCAAAAACATAATTCATAAGCAATCTTGCAGTTCTGCCGTTTCCATCATCAAAAGGATGAATCCGAACAAAGCGATAGTGGAGCAGGGCTGCCAAAAGAACCGGGTCTTCTGTTCCGCTTTTTTCATTAAACCAGCTTACCAATTCTGCAATTTCATTTAGAACATCTTCAGGAGAAGAGTAAGCGAAAATTTCTCCATTTGCTAACCTTACAGAATTTGGAGTTTTCTTATATTCTCCAGGAATAATCTGTTTGCGGGTAGCTTGGCCGTCAGCTGTAATGGCATCCTTCCAAAATGGTTTAACCAATAGTTTTGCATTCAAACTTCTGATGAATTGCTCGGTTAAAGGCCTTTCCCGATCTGATGCCTCTTCCTGAATCATTTTCAAAGCAACATCATGAGCTTGCATTTCCTGATATTCACGAAAATCATGTGTGCCTTCAGTTTGATCAAAAATTAATAAAAGTTCAGTCTCCCCATAAGTAAGCGTATTGCCCTCCAGATGATTGGAATTGAAATTAAATTCCAGACGAATTTTTTTGTCAAGCTTTGCCTGATTTTCTATACTTAAAGGCTTTAAAGAATTTAATAATTCTGATCTCCTCTTGATTTCGGTTAAAAGATTTTTAGAAAGCATTTGTAATCAATTTATACTTAATAATATAAATATTATAGGCATTTATCACCTGTTGCAAGATAACTGAGATTTAAATTAAAAAAGTATATTTACTGTTCGGAAACAAATATAATGGAAAAAAGATGGGTGCCGACATCAATTTGTAATGATGACACGGTAAAGAACATAGCAGAACAACTTAATATAGACAGATCATTAGCTCAGATTTTAGTACAAAGGAACATTTGCGACTTTGATCAGGCCAAATATTTTTTCAGGCCGGAACTGGCTCATCTACACGATCCATTCTTGATGAAAGACATGGATAAAGCCATTCAAAGAATAGAACAGGCATTATCCACTCATGAAAAAATTCTCATTTATGGCGATTATGATGTAGATGGAACAACCTCTGTAGCGCTCGCATACAGTTTTTTCTCTCAGCTTACAGAAAATATAGAATATTATATCCCCGATCGTTACCTGGAAGGTTATGGGATTTCTACAGCAGGAATCGATTATGCAAACGAAAATGGTTTTTCATTAATCATTGCATTAGATTGTGGGATTAAATCATTAGATAAAGTCGATTATGCGAACAGTTTCGGCATCGATTTTATCATTTGCGATCACCATTTACCTGGTGAAGAAATTCCAAAAGCAGTTGCAGTTTTAGATCCGAAACGTTTGGATTGCGAATATCCTTTTAAAGAACTGGCAGGCTGCGGCATTGGTTTTAAGCTCGCCCAGGCTTATGCACAAAAACACGGTCTTCCAAGCGAATCTTATCTTCAATACCTCGATTTAGTCATGGTAAGTATCGCTGCGGATATTGTCCCGGTAGTAGGGGAGAACAGAATTTTGGCGTATTACGGACTTAAAAAACTAAATACTAATCCATGTGAAGGTCTGCGGGCATTGATGGAAGTTTCGGGGAAAACGGAGCACTACACAATCACAGATGTGGTGTTTACATTAGGTCCGAGAATTAATGCTGCGGGCAGAATAGATCATGCAAAACACGCCGTGGCCATGTTACTATGCCAGGTAGACAGCAATTCTTTGGAACAAAGTGAATCGATCAACCTTAAAAATACAGAGCGTAAAACATACGATCAGGATATTACCCGCGAGGCTTTGGCTTTAATCGGCGATAGCGATATTCTGATTAACCGTAAAACTACAGTGGTCTTTAATGAAAATTGGCATAAAGGTGTAATTGGAATCGTCGCATCACGGTTAACAGAAAAATATTATCGCCCAACAATTGTACTGACCAAATCTAATGGACAGGTAGCGGGCTCGTGTCGTTCTGTTGTTGGTTTCGATCTATATGAGGCACTAAGCGGATGTGCTCACCTTTTGGATCAATTTGGAGGACATAAATTTGCAGCTGGTTTAACCATGCAGGAACACAATGTTGAAGCTTTAGCTGATAAGTTTGAAGAAATTGTTTCGGCTTCCATTACCGAAGAATTGCTTACACCGATGATTAAGATTGATGCAGAGATTGAATTGGCTCAGATTGATGGCAAGTTCTTTAGGGTTTTATCCCAAATGGGTCCTTTCGGACCAGAAAACTTGTCTCCGGTATTTTTGTCAAATAACGTTTACTTAGATAGAACACCAATGGCAGTTGGTGCAAATCATTTAAAAATTAATATAAAACAACAAAATTCGCCTACTTTTGAATGCATCGCCTTTGGCTTGGGAGAATTTCAAAATCTTTTACAACCAAAGGTGCCATTTTCTGTTTGTTATACAATTGAAGAAAATGTGTGGCGGGAGAAACGCCGACTACAATTAAATATTAAAGGAATTAAGATAAAAGAATATTGACAAAGGAATAAGATAAAAGTTAACCGCTTAGTCTTTAATCCCTGATTTTTTCTTTCTTCATAAATAAATACGAATGATCTTACGTGCCGAAAATCTGGTTAAAAAATATAAGCAGCGAACCGTTGTTAACGATGTATCCTTTAGCGTAAGCCAGGGTGAAATTGTAGGCTTGTTAGGGCCAAATGGTGCTGGTAAAACCACATCATTTTACATGATTGTGGGTTTAATTAAGCCAAACGAAGGGCGTATCTTTTTAGAAGACGAAGACATTACACAAGATGCCATGTACCGCAGGGCACAAAAGGGGATTGGTTACCTGGCGCAGGAAGCATCTGTATTTAGGAAGCTTACCGTTGAAGATAATATTTTGGCCATTTTAGAAATGAGCAGCCTAACCAAAGAGGAACAAAAAGATAAGTTGGAAGAATTGATTAACGAATTCAGCTTACATAAAGTTCGGAAGAATAGGGGCGATTTATTATCCGGAGGAGAGCGGAGAAGGACTGAAATTGCCCGTGCACTGGCCGCAAACCCTAATTTTATTCTCTTGGATGAACCATTTGCAGGGGTAGATCCAATTGCTGTGGAAGAAATTCAAAGCATTGTAGCAAAACTAAAACATAAAAATATTGGTATTCTAATTACCGATCACAATGTTCAGGAAACCCTTTCCATTACCGATAGAGCATATCTGCTTTTCGAAGGAAAAATTCTCGAACAAGGTGTTCCGGAGGTATTAGCAGAGAATGAAATGGTTCGGAAAGTTTATCTGGGTTCAAACTTTGTCTTGAAGCGCAAAAAATTTGATATTTAATTAAAGAGCATGGCGATTGTAAATTCGATTTTTACCTGGCTGATGAAAAAGCGGATTCATCAGATCGAGCTTTTTATGAAATATCCCTATGATGTGCAGCAGGAATGGTTTCATAATTTAATTGATAGTGCTGAAAATACAGAGTGGGGTAAGATGTACGATTACAAATCTATCCTTACCCCTCAACAATATCAGGAGCGCGTTCCCATTCAGAATTACGATACACTTAAGCCTTACATAGAAAGAATGTTGGCCGGTGAACAAAACATCTTATGGCCGTCAGACATTAAATGGTTTGCCAAATCATCAGGAACAACCAGTGATAGAAGTAAGTTTATTCCGGTTTCAAAAGAATCGTTGGAAGAATGCCATTTTAAGGGAGGCAAAGATATGCTTTCCATTTATTGCAATAACCGTCCGGATAACCAAATGTTTACCGGAAAAGGATTGGTGTTGGGCGGAAGCCACCAGGTAAATCAACTCAATGAAGATTGTTTTTATGGTGATTTATCAGCTGTGCTGATTAAGAATTTACCCATCTGGGCTGAATTTTACCGTACGCCGGATATGTCTATCGCTTTAATGGATAATTACGAGGTAAAAATGGATAGAATGGCAGAAGCCACTATTCAGGAAAACGTAACCAGTATTTCCGGAGTGCCAACCTGGACCATCGTATTGGCTAAAAAAGTTCTCGAACTTACCGGGAAAAGCAATTTATTAGAGGTTTGGCCAAATCTGGAAGTCTATATTCATGGTGCAGTGAATTTTGCACCCTACCGCGAACAATTTAAACAGCTTATCCCTTCATCAGATATGTATTATCTGGAAACCTATAATGCTTCTGAAGGGTTTTTTGGTATTCAGGATCAGGATAATTCTGAAGAAATGCTGCTCATGCTGGATTACGGCATCTTCTATGAGTTTATCCCAATGGAAAATATTGGAGAAGAAAATCCGAAAGCCTTATTGTTAGGAGAGGTAGAACTTCATAAAAACTACGCTATCGTGATTTCTACAAACGGCGGTTTATGGCGCTACATGATTGGTGATACCATTCAGTTTACTTCGCTTTCACCGTATCGCATAAAAATAACCGGACGTACCAAACACTTCATCAATGCATTCGGTGAGGAAGTGATTATTGATAACGCAGAGCAGGCTTTGAAAAAGGCTTGTCAGGCAACTGGTGCAGAAATTAAAGATTATACTGCTGGTCCGATTTATTTTGCTGGCGAAAAAGCTGGTGGACATGAATGGATCATCGAGTTTGATAAACAACCTGAAGATTTTGAGAAATTCGTGGATGTAATGGATGACACCTTGCGTGAAATCAACTCAGATTACGATGCCAAGCGTTTTAAAGACATGGCGCTTTGCCGGCCAAAAGTTCATAATGCGCCTTCAAATACCTTTTACAATTGGTTAAAAGCCAAGGATAAGTTGGGCGGGCAACACAAAGTGCCTCGTTTAGCAAACGAGCGAAAATATGTAGATGATATATTGGAGATGATGAAAATTTCTGCCTAATATAAATGATTATATTTGTTTAAGTTCAAATAAATAAAGTATAGTAGCTACAGGAAAATTGACAAATATTCAATAGAATTGTTGAAATTATTTCAATATAATTTGCCGGATGTTCAATTGAGAGATATTAAAGAAATGCTTGCAAAATATTTTGCTGAATCTGCTTCTGATGAAATGGATAAGCTTTGGGATGAGCAGAACTTTAATGGAGAAATTATCGAATCCTGAAAAAGTGATCACCTGAGGATGAAATAGTACTAATGAAAGTCTGAATTCTTAGCAATCGTTAAATGATCTACTAAAATTTAACAAAAATAAATTGAAGAAAACAATCAATTATTTCCAAATCGCATGGCTATTATTCTTCACTTATTTTTTTCTCCTCATGTTGCAGATTACATTACGCTATCTGCCATTTGGAAGCGAAGTGGCTTTTCTCCAGATTAAACAGACAGAAGTAACCCGAAACAATGCTTATCTCCCGGTATTTTACATTCATGTTTATAGTGCAATATTCGTGCTACTGGCAGGCTTCACACAATTTAATGCTAAAATTTTAGCCCAGTATCCATCACTCCATCGGGTGCTTGGCTATCTGTATGCTGGTTTTGTGTTGATGCTGGCGGCTCCATCCGGTATCTATATTGGTTGGTTTGCCAATGGAGGTTTAATTGCCAAAACATCTTTCATTATCCTGGGTATTTTATGGTTTTGGTTTACCATGAGTGCAATGAGATTAATTATTGAAAGAAAGATTAAAGCGCATAAAAATATGATGTACCGGAGTTTCGCACTTGCAGCGTCGGCAATAACATTGAGGCTTTGGAAAGTTATTTTAGTATATTTATTTCATCCGGCGCCGATGGATGTTTATCAGATAATTGCATGGTTAGGCTGGATCCCAAATTTGTTAATTGCCGAATGGCTCATCAGAAAAAGAATCATATAATGAAAAAGATCTTAATGTTCTCCATTATCGCTATCTCAATGATAGCCTGTAAAGAAGCCAAAAAGCCTGGAAAGGAGAGTCAGTCCAAAACTCCTATTCCGCAGCAGGAAATTCATAAGGAGCTTTATGGCTTTTGGGTTGGAGATTTTGCAGCCGCCGAAGAGTTTGAATACGAAGGTGATATGGACGATGCCGTTAAGAAACTTAATATTAACATTAAAAAAATCACGAAGGACACTGTTATCGCTCAAAGCGTAGTTTCGGGAAACAGCCGTCCATTGTTTGGTAAACTTTCTGAAGATGGTGGAAAAATCACTTTCGTTTTGGAAGAACCTGGTACAGACAAATTTGATGGGAAATTTGAAATTACGCTCGTTGGTGATACACTGATCGGAAAATGGAACGCATTTAAAACGGCCCTCAAATGGCCGGAAAAGAAATTTAAGTTACTGAAAAGGGAATTTGTTTATAATGCCAGGCTTATGCTGCCAACTGATGCAAGTTATATTGATTGGAGCGAGCACAAAATGATAGAAACGCTGGATACGCTGGAAGATGGAACCGTGGATTCGCTGGGTGCCAATAGTTTCTATAGAAGTGCCTCTGAAGCGATTTTTAAAATAAATGCTTCTAACATGTTGCTCAAAGAAGACGATTTGAAAAATCTTCGGAAACTTGATCTCCAGATCATAAAAAATACAATTTTTGCCCGTCATGGCTATGCCTTCAAAAAGCAGATATTGAGAAATTTTTTCGACCCCGTGGAGTGGTATGTGCCGGTCAAAAATAATGTAGATAACGACTTAACGCCGATTGAAAATAAAAACGTAAAATTATTGGATCGCTTCACGAAATATGCGGAAGATAATTATGACACTTTTGGCCGTTAATTTGTAAGGCATTTAGTATGAAGTTGAACAGACAACAAATATTGGATTTTTTTAGAAAATCTGAGAATAGGGCCACCGTAATACTGAAGGATAAATCGAAAGCCAATAAAACCATAAAAGATGCTTTGGGTAAGGCAATTACCAATAAAGGAGCATTAGATGGTGTTTGGACAAAAATGGTTTTGCTATTTGGCGTAGCTAAAGACTATGTGAATGGCGATTACACTGAAATTCCAAAAAGATCTATTGTAGCTATTTTGGGTGGATTAATCTATTTTTTATCGCCTATTGATATTGTTCCGGATTTTGTTCCGTTTTTGGGATTTATTGATGATATTTTTATACTTAACCTGGTTTACAAGCAAGTGATCAACGACTTAGAAAAATATAAAGAATGGAAAGATAGTCAGGTGCAAATTATTGATATCGATGGCGGCGCAGTCTAGTTTTATTGATTGGCTGAACCATCACCTGTTTGCTTGTCCTTTTAAGGCTCATTTTGGCATAGATTGTCCGGGATGCGGATTTCAGCGATCGGTAATTTCATTATTAAAAGGAAATTTTTTAGAGTCTTTAAAGTTATATCCAGCAACAATTCCTTTTTTATTTGTTTTGGTTTTTATGCTCGTTCATCTCAAATATGATTTCAAGTTTGGAGCCCAGCTCATTAAAATTACCGTTGCCACTATTGCAGTAATTATCTTAATCAATTACATTTATAAAATATACACTCATCAACTTATCATCTAAATTATGTCAGAAGAACAGGAAAAACCTCAGGAAAACCAACCAATTAATTTAAATAAACCTGAAATAGGTGAAGCAAATGCTGGGAACACAGGTTTTACAACACCGCCGCCATTTCAACAAAGTCCACCGTTTGGGCAGTTCGGAGGTGGAATGGGCCAACAAAATTTACCGAATGCAACGGCTGCATTGGTTCTAGGCATTATAGCCATTCCCGCCTGCTGTTTTTACGGTATTTTCGGTTTAGTATTTGGAATTATCGCCTGGATTTTAGGTGCCGGCGACATGAAAAAGTATCAGCTGAACCCTACCCTTTACACTGAATCATCCTATAAAAATGCGAAAGCAGGAAAAATATGTGGAATGATTGCTACTATCTTAAGTGTCGTATTTATCATTCTGGTAATTTTAGTTGTAGTTGGCGCTATTACACATCCGGCTGCTTACGATCAATTCTTTAAAGGGATACATTAACAGGTTGCTAATTTTACCTAAAAAATATAAATCGGATGATACATGCCATCCGATTTTCTTATTTTTGTATCATTCAAATTATAAATAAAAACTAACGATAATGTATCCAGAATATTTAGTAGAACCAATGCGTAAGGAATTAACTAACGTAGGTTTTGAAGAATTAAAAAGTGCAGAAGATGTAGATCAGGCTATCAAAGGCGAAGGTACTGTATTGGTTGTGGTAAACTCGGTATGTGGATGTGCAGCAGCAAATGCTCGTCCGGCAGCAAGAGCAGCAGCAGCACATGATAAACACCCAACTAAATTGGTAACTGTTTTTGCGGGTATGGAGAAAGAAGCTGTAGATAAAGCAAGAAGCTATATGATGCCTTTCCCTCCATCATCACCAGCAATGGCACTTTTCAAAGATGGTAAATTAGTTCACATGATCGAACGTCATCAAATTGAAGGCAGACCAGCGCAAATGATTGCTGATAACCTGATTGGTGCTTTTGAGCAATACTGCTAGTTAAAGGTATGATAAAAGAACAAAGAGCAAGGATTAAAGATATGATGTCTGGCAATCCTTGATCTTTGTTCCTTCATCTTTGTTCCTTGCTCTTTATTCCTTGCTCCATCATCTTTTCCGCTAGAAGTCTTTATTAAGCAATTTCTCTAATTCTCCGAACGATACGTTCATTCTTACCCGGCCTTGTTTGGCATAAGATATTTCGCCAGTTTCTTCCGAAATAATTACGGCAACAGCGTCTGTAGTTTCAGAAACACCAATGCCAGCGCGATGTCTTAATCCAAACTGCGAAGGCAATTGATCATTATCGGTTAAAGGTAAAATACAACTTGCACTTTTAATTTTATTTTCTGAAATCACTACTGCGCCATCATGCAAGGGACTGTTTTTTTGAAAAATACTCTCCAGTAATCTTTTCGATATTTTGGCATCTACCAGTTCACAACTGTTTGCAAAAAATTGCTCATCATAAAACTTAACAAAAACGATTAATGCGCCTGTTCTCGTTTTTTTCATCGTTTTACAAGCATCTATAATTGGTTTTATCCTGGTAAGGTTATTGCGTTCAATCTCCTTTCTTCCAAAGAGATACCCCCACCAGGCTTTATTTTTTTGTAAAAATGCATTCTTTCCGATCATAAGCAGAAACCTTCTGATTTCAGGGTGGAAAATCACAATTAAGGCAATGATACCAACACTCATAAATTTCTCTATAATGGTGGTAAGCAGTTCCATATGCAGCCCTTTTACCACCCAATAAAATACGGTGATAATAAACATGCCTACCAGCAGGTTCACGGCAAGAGTATTACGGATCAAGGTATAAACGTAATAGATCAGCAGCGCAACCAGCACAATGTCTACTACATCTGTTACAGATATTTTTAGAAAATCGAAATCAAATCCTTTCATTTAAGGCAATTTATGAAAATAAGTTTAAAGTCTTAATTGATAATAACCCTGAGGATAATTATTAGTCTAATCTTTTCAATAATTCAATACATTCAACGGCTTCTTTCACATCGTGAACACGCAATATGCCAGCACCTTTTTGTAAGGCGATGGTATTTAAAACCGTTGTACCATTTAACGCATGGTCCGCAGTAGTATTTAGTGCCTTATATACCATTCCTTTCCTGGAAAAACCAACCAGAACTGGAAGCTTAAATATTTTAAAAGCATCAAGCTGATTAAGTAACTGGTAATTATGTTCCATGGTTTTACCAAAACCAAATCCGGGATCAATAATAAGATCATGAACATGAAGTGCTTTCAGTTCAGCAATCTTTTTAGCGAGGTAATCGATCACTTCAAGGGTTACATTCGTATAGGATGGATTTTTATGCATGTTTTGCGGAGTTCCCTGCATATGCATCAACATATAAGGTACCTGTAAACTGGCAACGGTTTCAAACATACGTTCGTCCATATCGCCGGCCGAAATATCGTTAATGATATGGGCTCCGGCCAGTATGGCATCTTTTGCAACGCCTGCCCGAAACGTATCAACCGAGATAATGGTTTCATGAAATTCTTCCATAATGCTTTCTATCACAGGAATCAGGCGATCCGCTTCCTCATTTTCAGAAATATCCGTAGCTCCAGGTCTGGAAGAGTAGCCGCCAATATCAATAAACGTAGCGCCATGTTTAAGAAAACTTTCGGTTTTGGCCAGGGCCTCATCTATAGACTTTGTTCTGCTGTTGCTATAGAAAGAATCTGGTGTGATGTTCAAAATAGCCATCACTTTTGGCGAACTTAAATCGAGAAGTTTTCCCTTAATGTTGATACTTTGCTTAGGTTCAAAAAAGTTTTTTTCTGCCATGTTAAACCCTTTCGGGATTTGAGTTTCACTATAAAAATGTATCTTTAGCTTTTGTTTTTTCACGACAAAAATACACTAAAACTTAATTAATATTGGCTTTGATACCAACAAATACCGCTGTAGAATTTGATGAAGTGATTGCAATTTGCAGATCATTGTTTCTTAAAAAAACGAAAGATTATGGAACTGCATGGCGCATTTTAAGGCTAAGTTCCATTACCGATCAGATTTTTATTAAAGCCCAGCGAATCCGCACACTGGAAGAGAAAAAGGTAAGTATGGTTGGAGAGGGAATTGTTTCGGAATACATTGGCATCATTAATTACTGTGCAATTGCCATGATTCAGTTAGAATTAAGCGAAGCTGATCCGCATGAACTTCCTTTCGAACAGGTTGCCGGCTTATTCGAAGAAAAAATAACGGAGACTAAAGAATTGATGTTCGCTAAAAACCATGATTATGGCGAGGCCTGGAGAGATATGCGGGTAAGTTCATTAACCGATCTGATCTTGATGAAGGTTTTTCGGGTGAAACAAATTGAGGATAATGAAGGGCAGACCTTAGCTTCTGAAGGTGTGAAAGCCAATTATCAGGACATGCTTAATTACGCTGTTTTTGCCATGATTAAGTTAGGTATTAAGTAATTAAAACCGATTTTAATAATCTTTTTTGCTTAAGACCAATACATTTTAAATAAATTAATACTGATGAGAAATATACTTTTAAGCTTTTCCCGATTTTTTGTAGGCGCGTTATTTATCTTTTCAGGATTAATCAAGGCAAATGATCCGCTTGGATTCGGGTATAAGCTGCAAGAATATTTCGAAGTCTTCCACATGAACTTCTTAAGTCCGGCCGCAACAGGCATAGCCATTTTGCTCTGTACTTTGGAAATTGTATTAGGTGCACTGTTAATCTTAGGTTTTTGGAGCAAAAAAGTAGCCTGGGGTTTATTGCTGCTAATTATTTTCTTCACTTTATTAACATTTATTTCGGCTGCATTTAAAGTGGTAACTAGTTGTGGCTGCTTTGGCGATGCCATTCCATTAACACCATGGCAATCGTTCAGTAAAGACCTGATTTTGCTGATATTGATTTTGATCATTTTCATTAATAAAAATACAATTGAGCCTTTATTTAAAAAGGCATCCAGTCAGCGGAATATCGCGCTTGCGGTAACTTTGGTTTCGCTGGGATTTGGTTTGTACACTTACAATGTATTGCCAGTGATTGATTTTCTCCCCTATAAAGTGGGTGCACATATTCCATCATTGATGGTAATTCCGCCCGGAGAAAAACCAGATGAGTTTGAAATCATGTATCACCTCAAAAACAAGAACACGAAAGAGGAAAAAGATATGAGTGATAAGGATTACCTTAAAACTGAAATATGGAAAGATAATAACTGGGAAATTATAGGCGAACCAATCAAACGTTTAGTTAAGAAAGGTTACGAACCTGAAATCAAAGACCTGGTTATTAGCGATGCATCAGGTACAGATTACACGAAGGAAATTATTGAGAATCCTTACTATAGCCTCGTTTTCGTGGCTTACGACTTAAAAAACACTAATGAAAGCGCTATTGGAAAGTTAAATGCCCTGGCCATTAATGCTACTCAGCAGTTTAATATACGCACGGTGCTGTTAACATCGAATGCGGCACAGGATGCAGAAGCTTTTGTGAAAAAGAATAACCTATTTTCTGAAGTGTTTTATGCTGATGCTGTTCCGCTAAAAAGTATGGTTAGGGCAAACACAGGCATATTATTATTGAAAAACGGTGTTATCGTAAACAAATGGCACAACCATAATATACCGACTTTCGATCAGTTGAGCCGAAAATATTTTGATGTACAATGATTGGATATACCCTGAAAAAACTGCTTTATGGCCTCCTCGTAATGGGCGGGGTTGTGCTGGTTGTTTTCGTGCTTTTCAATATTCTACCCGGGGATCCGGCAAGGATGACGATGGGCCAGCGGGCGGATGTACAATCTCTGGAAGCTGTTAGAAAAGAATTCGGATTGGATAAATCAAAGCCAGTTCAATTTTTGCTTTACATCAATGATCTTTCGCCAGTTAGTTTACTTGATAATGATAGCACCACTAAGGCAAAATACCACTTTGTTAAATTAATTGGTTTTGATGAAAAAATTTTGGCATTAAAGTGGCCTTATTTACGAAGTTCCTATCAAACAAAGCGAGATGTTACAGCCATACTATCAGAAACGGTTCCCAATACCTTTGTTCTGGCGCTTACAGCCATGATTTTTGCAACCGTAATTGGGGTGTTCCTTGGCGTACTTTCTGCCGTTTACAAAGATACATGGATAGATAAATCTGCAAATGCTTTCGCAATTCTTGGTATTTCAGCACCATCTTTTTTTGCAGGGATCATCATCGCCTGGGTATTTGGCTTTATGCTCAGCGACTATACCGGATTAAAAATGAGTGGAAGTTTGTATTCATATGATCCTTTTAACGGTGAAATTTTAACACTAAGAAATTTATGGTTACCTATGATCACTTTAGGTTTGCGGCCTCTGGCCATTATTGTTCAATTAACGAGAAGTGCCATGCTGGATGTTTTGGCACAAGATTATATCCGTACAGCTAAAGCAAAGGGTTTAAGTAGAAATGCCATCATTTATAAACATGCGTTAAAAAATGCAATGAATCCGGTTATCACCGCAATTTCTGGTTGGTTCGCTTCTTTACTTGCAGGGTCGTTTTTTGTAGAATATATTTTTGGTTATAATGGCCTGGGCAGAACAACGGTTACTGCGCTCGAAATGTCTGATTTCCCGGTGGTGATGGGCGCTATATTATTTATTGCCTTCGTTTTTGTGGTGATTAATATATTGGTTGATATCCTTTATGCCTATGTTGATCCGAGAGTAAAATTAAGTTAATCCTTTAAAAAAGAAATATACGATTGATATGAATACTGAAATTTCGCATTCCTCATTAGCAGATTTAAATGTTGGAGTAATCTTCCTGATCGGTTACATGGGATGCGGGAAAAGTACCAAAGCAAAGCAATTGGCTCACCGCTTAGATTGTCCTGTTATTGATTTGGATTCAGAAATTGTAAATAAATCTGGAAAAACAATAGCGGAGTTTTTTGCTGCATTTGGCGAAAGTGGTTTTCGTGATTATGAACGTGAGATGCTGAAAACCTTCCATTATCCAGAAAAATGTATTGTAGCCACGGGTGGTGGATTGCCTTGTTTTTTTGATAATATGAAGTGGATGAATGCCAATGGTACAACCGTTTATCTGCAGATGGAACCGGCCCAATTGGTATCCAGGTTGCAAAACAGGCAAAAGCGACCATTAATAAAAGATTTTGATGATGCACAGCTACTAGACTTCATTAATGAAAAGCTCGCTGAGCGTAATCCTTTTTACACCCAGGCCAAAGTGATTGTAAATGCCTTTGATCTGGATGCGGAGACTTTTGAAAAAGCGATAGCTGAAGCCATTTAAGATGGTAAGTTGTCATCAATAATTTTAGCCGAAAGAAGTGCCAGCGGGATTCCTCCCCCCGGATGTACGCTTCCTCCGCAGAAATAGAGCCCATCAATTTTGGAGCTGAAGTTTGGATGTCTCAAAAAAGCAGCGAATTGGTTATTAGAACTGTTTCCATAAAGCGAGCCTTGGTAAGAACCTGTTTTACTTTCAATGCTCCTCGGATCAAGGATTTGCTCACTGATAATTTCCGGTTCTATATTCCTGTTCAAAATCCGGCTAATTTTTTTAATTATGTTTGCTTTGGCTTCTTTGATTAATAAATCCCAGTTTTGTCCATTGTTGGAAGGAACATTAATCATCACAAACCAGTTTTCACTGTCATTCGGCGATTCTCCCCTGATATGTTTTGAGGTAATATTAATATAAACCGTAGGGTCATCACAAATGATTTTCTCCTTCCAAATTGCATTAAATTCGTTTTTGTAATCTTTAGTGAAAAGAATATTATGCAGGCCCAGATCGCTATAGTTCCCATCCATAGCCCAATAGAAAATCAAGGCAGAACTGCTGCGTTCCTGATTTAATAGCTTTTTGGGGGCATCAATACCTTTAAGAAGGTTTTTGTAGGTAAACCAGATATCAAGGTTGGAAACCACAACATCTGCTTTATACATTTTGTCGTAAACCTTTATGCCTTGTATTTTAGATTTCGAAGCATCAGTAAAAAGAATTTCTTCTGCTTTCTGGCTATAGTGGAACCTAACGCCCAATTCTTCTGCTAGTTTTACCAAAACCGTAACGATGCCATACATGCCATTTTTAGGAAGAAAAGCACCAAAATGGTATTCAAAATGAGGGATAACATTTAAAGTTGCCGGTGCCTGGTAAGGATCGGAGCCATTATAGGTGGCATAGCGGTTAAACAATTGAGCAATTCTTTCATCCTTGAAAAATTGATGATTGGCTTTACTCTGCGATCGGAAGGGATCGATCTGTAAAAATCTAAAAACAGATTTAAGAGTATCACAATGGAGATAGCTTTTCAATTTGTGCAAAGTGCGCTCTAAAAATACCCGATGTGTAATTTCGTAAATGGTAGCACTTTTACCTAAGAAATGATGAACTTCTTTAGCAGTAGAACCGGTTTTTTCTTCTATCTCCTTTGCAAAAGATGCTATATCGGATTTTGCGGTTAACCTTAGTCCATCTTCATAAAAATAGCGGCAAACTTCTTTGAGTTTGATGTAATCGAAATAATCTCTTGGATTTTTACCTGCGAGGGAAAAAAGCTCATCAACATATTGAGGCATGGTAAACAGGCTGGGTCCCGTATCAAACCTGAAACCATTCATTCTAATCTCCCCCAATTTGCCACCTGGTTTTGAACTGGCTTCAAAAACATCAACCTGATAGCCTTTTATAGCCAGTCGAATGGCGGAGGCAATTCCGGCAATTCCTGCTCCGATAACTATTGCTTTTGGCATTAAATTATTTTAATTCTGATAAATAGATTTGTGTTTGCTTTTCAATTTCGCTAGTGGCAAATTTGATCGATGAACCAATTTTTGTAGTTTCTTTTTTTACGGGCAACTGGTTTACAGTTGCTAAAGCGTCGATATACCATTTGCTCCAAACTTCAAGAATGTGTTTCTCAACTGCGACCGGTTTTCCTTCAGCAATTGCCTTTTTACTCAATTCAAATTCAGTTTTTAAACGGATTAAGCCATCGCTCTTCAGCTGAGTAACCGTTGTGCTTGCTAAGTTTTCATCGGCAGATATCAAGCTGTAAGCTGCAGTTAGGGCACTAATGCCTACATTTTTCATTTCCGTTGAAGATACCTTGTCGATTCTATCATTGTCGGTGTGATAAAATACATCAGTAAAATGCCACATGAGTAAACCGGGAATTTTATTTTGTAAAAATGGTGTGTGGTCACTTCCACCTTCAAAGGGATTATAATTTACTGTCCAGTTTGCAAATTTTCCCTGTGCTTTGCAAATATCGAAGACGAAATCATTAAAGTAATGCGGGAAAAGGTCTTTTTCTTTCACATCGCCAGCACCCCATTCGGTATGTTTATCGTTTCCTCTGGTCCATATAGCAGAGGGGTCCGGCATTTTTTCGATCAAGAAGGAGCCACCGGTTTTTTTAGTGTCTTCACCTACCATATCGAGGCTCATTCCCCATAGAATATTTTTAGCCCTAAGTGTATCTTCAGTGATATATCTTTTTGTAGATACAATTTCATCACCCCATAAAAAAGTTAGGGTCCGCTGAGGCTTGATCTTTTTTGTACGATAGAGTTCTGCAGTTAACCTCGCCATTTCTGCCAGGGTACCCACGCCACTAGCATTGTCATTTGCGCCGGGCTCTTGTACATGAGCACTGAAAACGAAACGTTCCTCAGGGTTTACACTACCTTTTACGTTGGCAACGATTGTTAATTCTTCAGATGGGTAAATTTTGGTCTGGATATTTACTTTCAACTTTGTTTCGCCCTTTAAACATGATGCTTTTAATTGTTCTTTAGCAGCGTAGGAGAGGAGCAAAGTCCAGACAGTACTATTGGCTTTCATACTTCCAAATTGAATAGAAGTTTTGTAAACATCTGGCTTTGTATATTCTGGCATAGCATATCCTAAAACACCGATTGCGCCAGCTTTAGTAGCCAATTGAAGTAATCTGGAAGGATGATTTTCTGAGAAAATGATTTTTCCTTTTAAATCAAGTCTTTCCATTTCAGCAAGCTTGATGTCAGCTAAATAAAGCACTTCTGCCGTTACTCCTCCAGCAGGAGTAGAACCGCAATTGATGGGAATCATATTGCGGTTAGTTTGATAAGTAATTAATGGTGTTGAATTGCCAATAATATCAATACGTGCATCTATCGGTTCCCAGGTATTGTTCTTCATTGCGCGTTTTTCTATGCGATAAGTTAACGGCGCTTCCAGTTCATTTAGTTGCTGTTCTACAAAACCAGCATTTTTTAAAATACGCTCTACATATCTGATACTTGAATTGAAACCAGTATTGCCAGGAACCCTGAAATATTGCTCAACAAAGGCAGTAGTTTGGTAAGCATTTTTCGCATTGAAACCCGTACGGGTTAATTTGAAATATTCATCAATCGGCGTTTGCGCGTAGGTACTTATTCCGGCAAATAGTAAAAAGAATGAGATTTTGGCTTTCATTACATAAATAAAAACGAAAGATACTAAGAATATTTCTTCCTGCTTAAGGTGAAGCGATCCTATTTATCATAGCGGTATTTGATAACCATAAAAATTTCCTGGTATATAAAATTAGCATAATCTTGATGTGAAATTAACATATACCGTTTTGGTTTTCGGTATAAAATTTGTATTATTGTAATAATAGAGAGGTTTTTATCATGAGCAAAGAAATTTTAGAATTTTCTGTACTGGTAGATGAAAAATTTGACCTGAAATTTAATTGGTTAGATGGCTTTTGGGGCGTCGTATTTAATTTTTTTGGAAGATAATTTTTCATAGCTAAATTTATATTTAAAAAGGTGTTGCCACCTGATCAGATTTTTATTGCCTTTATTTTCCCATTCACCTATCCTTAGTTATTGCTTTTACTTTAGCATTTACACATGCATCATTAGTCTGCAAGCATTAGGCTTTCTACTTTAGTCTTTCAGCTTTTAGCCTTATATTTGCAGCATAATGAGTAGAAGAAAACCAGGTACGGTAACTATAATTCCAAACGTACAGATAATTGATATTGCTGAAGAAGGAAAAGGTGTTGGCAAGGCCGATGAGTTAGTGATTTTTGTCGACAAAGCTGTTCCTGGCGATGTGGTTGATGTCCGGTTAACCAAAAAGAAAAAGAATTTCGCAGAAGCGATTATAGAGCAATTGCATGAAAAATCTGCCTTGCGTACAGATCCTTTTTGTCCTCATTTTGGAACTTGTGGCGGTTGCAAATGGCAACACATGGGCTATGATTCACAACTAAAATTTAAACAAAAAAATGTAGAGGCTGCATTACAGCGTCTTGGTAAAATAGATACTTCCAATACAGAGCCTATTTTAGGGTCGGTTAAAAACAGGTATTACCGCAATAAATTAGAGTTCACTTTCTCCAATAAACGTTGGTTGGATAGAACTGATATTGATCGCGATGAAGATTTTGATATGAATGCTTTAGGCTTTCACGTTCCGTTGAGATTTGATAAAATTCTGGATATTGAGCATTGTTATTTGCAAGATGAACCTTCGAATTCTATCAGAAACGCTGTTCGGAAATATGCTTTGGAGCATCAGCTATCATTTTATGATTTACGAAACCACGAAGGCGTATTGCGTAACCTGATTATTCGCACCTCATCTACAGGTGAAGTGATGATTGCAGTGGTTTTTGCTTATCCGGATGAGGCGCAAATTAGTGGCTTGATGAACTTCTTAAAATCAGAATTTCCTCAAATTACTTCATTGTTATACATCGTGAATCAAAAGAAAAACGATACGATCTTTGATCAGGACGTTCATTTATTTGCTGGTCGCGATCATATTTTTGAAGAGATGAATGGCATCCGCTTCAAGATAGGCGTAAAATCCTTTTACCAAACGAATTCTGAACAGGCTTTTGAATTGTATAAAATCACCAGAGATTTTGCAGGATTTAAAGGAGACGAATTGGTTTATGATCTTTATACCGGTGCGGGTACCATTGCCAATTTTGTAGCTAAAAATGTAAAACAGGTAGTGGGAGTAGAATATGTGCCAACTGCAATTGAAGATGCGAAGTTTAATTCTGCGTTGAACGGAATTGATAATACGCTTTTTTATGCAGGTGATATGAAAGATATTCTTACTGCCGATTTCATCACTAAACACGGTAAGCCCGATGTAGTCATTACTGATCCACCGAGAGCAGGTATGCATACTGATGTGGTACAACGTTTGCTGGAAATGGAATCGGAAAAAATTGTATATGTGAGTTGCAACGCCGCAACACAGGCCAGAGATTTGGAGCTCTTAAGCGAAAAATATGAGGTGGCTCGAATTAAACCGGTAGATATGTTCCCACATACGCAACATGTGGAAAACGTGGTTTTATTAAAATTAAAAGGATAGAATTTTAGAATAATTGAATGTATATCGTTATCGGCATTCATTTAATTACTCATTTAAAATTTAGTTAGTAATGGATAGAGAAGAATTATTAAATGCCACACCAGAGGATAGTGGAGCTCCACAGAAAAAACAGGAAAGTCCGCTGGTAAGCCTGGAAAAAGATTTAGCGTTTTATGCTGATGCGATTAAAGAAGTAGGCATCGAAATTATGGTGGAAGGTATTTCTGCTCACCCTATTTTTATTGCCCATCAACACGAGGTGAGTATCGGTGAACTGATTTTAAATAAAGAAGAATTAAATACAGACTGGTCAATTCAGGCCTCAACTTTGGAAGAATTTGTAGAAAAAGGAATCATCACTAAAGAAAAGAAAGAGCCTTTTTTAAAGGTTTATAAAAGGCCTGAAGATTACATGTGCGTTTTCGTAGTGGTACCTGAGGGCGCAAATTTTGTTTACTATCCTTATCAAAAAGGTAAAAGGTAAAAGGTGTAAGGTTATAGCAATATTTCTAATTGATGAATTTGTGTACCCTTAGATTTTACTTAATCAAGATAAAAAATAAGCCGCTTTGCATCCACAAAGCGGCGAATTTATCATTAACTAAACTAAAGTTCTTAATTGACGTGATGCACTTCTCCGCTTTTTGAGCTGGATGTTTTATTTAATGCTGCATTTCCTTTGAAGCTTACATCGCCGCCACCACTTGCAGATGCTTCTAATCCTTTATTCACGTATATATTTATATCAGAGCCTCCTGATGCTTGTACTTTCGCATAATCGGTAATTAATTCAAAAGCATTCACATCACTTCCTCCGCTAGATTGGATCGTCATATTTGCGGCTTTACCTTTCAAACTTATATCGCTGCCACCGCTGGATTGTACAGTTAAGTCATTGCTCGTTAGCGACACTTTTACATCAGATCCGCCTGAAGCACGAATAGCCAGCTTATCGGTCTTAATTTGATTTTGTATATACACATCAGACCCACCAGAAGCAGCAAGCTCATTTAAAATTTTATAATTAACATAAGCCTTAATTACACGGTTTTTAAACATGCTGCTCCATTTAATGCCATCCCTAAACTTAATTCTGATATCATTTCCGTTTTGCTCTACTAATATATCCTTCAGCGTTTCGCTATCAGATTTCACGACTACTCCTTCGCTATTGCCTTGGGTGAGGTACAAATCTATTCCGCTACTAACGCCAATACTGTTGAAGTTTTTTGCCGGGAAACTTTTGCTATCCTGAGCCTTCGCAGCGTAAGATGAAAAGGCAATAAGTAAAACAGCAGATATTCTGATCAGGTTTTTCATAATTTTGTTTTTGGTTATTGATTAGACGCAGGTAGAATAGAAACGTTGCAGGCAATCGAAATTATTTTTCAAATAGTTTGAATTTCATCCTTAAAATCGTTCTTTTTGTATTCAATCCTTTTATACAATGACATCGCAGATCCTCATACTTAATAAGAAACAGATTCAGCAAAAGATAGATCGAATCGCGTATCAAATCCTGGAAGATAACCTGAATGAGAAGGAGGTGGTGCTGGCTGGTATTTGGGACCGGGGTTATAAATTAGCGGTTCGTTTAGAAAAGGTTTTGAAAAAGATCGCTGGTTTTAAGCTTACACTTTTACGTATCGATCTTCAGAAAGAAAGCAGCAAACTGATTGCTACTACAGATTTAGACGAAAGCTATTGGAAAAACAAAGTCATTATTATTGTTGATGATGTATTAAATAGTGGTAAAACACTGGCTTATGGCCTGGGTGTTTTTCTAAATACACCGCATAAAAAGATTCGCACGGTAGTGCTGGTAGATAGAAGCCATAAAATCTTCCCGATTGCTACAGATTTTGTTGGCCTGGAATTGGCTACGGTATTAAAAGAACATGTGGACGTAATTATGGATGTAGAAGGAGAGGAAGATCGCGTATATCTAAGTTAAATTTCTGGTATTCTTATTTTTTTTAAGGTTAGAGGCTATTTTTTTGATCGATCTATGTAGCCAAATTTGCAATTGAGCGCTTTTTTTTGCAATTTCCCGACATGTACCAACCTCGGAAAAATACTTTAATTTATCGCTTTTTCTCCTGGTACATTGAGTATATTATAAAAAAAGATTTTGCAAGTCTTAAATACAATAATATCGATATCAATAAGGATGCATCAATTTTAATTTTAGCTAATCATTTCAGCTGGTGGGATGGTTTTTTTATTTTCTACATCAACAAGAAATTTTTTAAAAAACAGTTTCATGTTTTAATTAATGCGGAAAACTATAGTAAAGTTGGTTTTTTGAAATACCTTGGCGCATTTGCCGCAGAAAATAGCGGAAAAGATGTTATCGGAATGCTGGATTATGCCGGGAAATTATTAGACGATAAAAATAATCTGGTGCTCATCTTTCCTCAGGGTAAGTTACATTCCAATCATTTAAAAAATATTACTTTCGAAAAAGGAGTGATGCAAATTATTAAGTCGAGTCAGAAACGGCTGAATATCATATTTGCAGCAACATTCATTGATTATTTTTCCAATCGGAAACCAACCGCTCAAACTTACCTGCAGCATTGGGAAAGCGAAGAGTATATGAGTTTGCAGTTATTAAAAAGCGCCTATAATAAACATTACGATCAGTCGGTTGTTAAACAAACACAAATTACTGAATGACCATTTTTATTTATGCTGTTTTAATTTTTCTCGTGATCCGCTTTTCGGTCACAGTTTTCAACTTTCTTTCCAATCCTAAGCTGCCGCGAGTAATCAAACATTACGAAGATTTTGTTTCAATCTTGATTCCTGCCCGTAATGAAGAAGAAGATATTCTGCAATTGCTCGAATCTATAAAAATTCAGGATTATAAAAACTTTGAAGTTATTGTATTAGATGATAACAGTAGCGACCAAACTTACGCGCTGGTAGCTGCTTTTTCAAATGAAAATCCTCAGTTTCGGGTGGAGCGGGGAAATGACCTCCCCAACGGCTGGCTTGGTAAAAATTATGCTTGCTACCAATTGGCGGCATTGGCAAAAGGGAAATATTTACTTTTTGTAGATGCTGATGAAACCATAAAAAGAGGTTTTATCAACAGCCTGATTAGCCGGATGGAAATTGGTAATCTCACCTTGCTCAGCATTTTTACCAATCAGGTAATGAAGTCAGCAGGCGAATGGCTTACTATTCCGTTAATGCATTTTATTTTGCTAAACCTGTTGCCCCTAAGGTTGGTTAAATTTTCCAGTAATCCGGCATTTTCTGCAGCAAGTGGCCAATGCATGTTTTTCAATGCGCATAATTATAAGGAAAATCAATGGCACAAACGGGTGAGGAATAAAGTAGTAGAGGATGTAGAGATTATGAAGGCCGTAAAAATGCAAAAATTTAATGGCGAAGCTTTATTAGGCAATGGATTGATTTACTGCCGGATGTACAAAAATCTCAACGAAAGTTTAAATGGCTTTAGTAAAAATTTACTCGCAGGTTTTGGTAGTAACGTAATTATCTTACTATTTTACCAGCTTTTGGTTACCATAGGGCCGTTAATTTTATTATTAAACTTTAACATCTCTTTACTTGTATTACCATTAACTTTAATTTTTTTAAGTAGAATAATGATTTCCTATTTATCTGGCCAAAATGTCTTAATCAATTTGATACTTCATCCATTCCAGATGCTTTTCTTCTTAATCATCTCATTTTTATCCATTATACAACATATATTTAAAACAGGCACATGGAAGGGCAGATCGATCAAAGCGATTTAAAGATAAAAAAGATTGCAGTTGCGGTAATTGTCATTTTTCACGTAGTAGGCTTAGTTGGATTTTTAATTCCTGCATTGCAGCCTTACTTTATGAAGATGGTGCCGTTTCATTTGCTTTTGATGTTCGCCATTATTATTTACACTTATGTTGGCGATGTTAAGCGACTGCTTTTATTTGTTTCAGGCGTATTTTTATGCGGATGGCTGGTGGAAGTTCTTGGCGTACATACAGGGAAAATTTTTGGCAGCTATTATTATGGCGATACTTTGGGCTACAAAATTGCAGCAGTTCCGCTATTGATGGGCGTGAATTGGGTAATTTTAATTTTTAGTATCGGCCAGATGGTGAAAGGTTTTAAAATCAGAAATAGCATTTTAGCGTCCTTGATCGGGGCGTTTATGCTCATCACTTTTGATTTCTTTATGGAGCCAGTCGCCATGAAATTTGATTACTGGCAATGGGATTGGCATATAATTCCGCTTCAAAACTACATCGCGTGGTTTATCGTATCTGTTATTCTGTTGAAGTTCTACTATGCTTTAGGTCTTAAACAACAAAAATATATCGGAGCAGCTATGTTTGCATCGCAACTGGTGTTTTTTGTTGTCTTATACATGACAACCGGAACAAATATTTTTGCGTAATTTTGTGATGCAATGAGTTATAACTTACAAGTCAATATAGATAAATCATCAGGGTTTTGTTTTGGTGTGGTTTACGCTATCGAAATGGCCGAAGATATTTTAGATAATGAAGGTTATCTGTATTGTCTGGGTGATATTGTTCACAATGATGAAGAGGTTGAGCGCTTAACAAAACGCGGGTTAAAAATTATCGATCACGAAGTCTTACAAAACTTAAAAAACGAAAAAGTTTTAATCAGGGCACATGGCGAGGCACCCTCAACCTATCAATTGGCATTGGAAAATAATCTCACGTTGATTGATGCCTCTTGTCCGGTGGTTTTAAAGTTGCAGAACAGAATCAAAAACTCTCATGATGATGATGAGCAGATTTTGATTTTTGGTAAACATGGCCACGCAGAGGTAATTGGTTTACAAGGTCAAACAGATGGAAAAGCTATCGTTTTTCAAGATTTAGCAGAACTTGATCATGTTGAGTTACCTTCGAAATTTACCCTTTATAGTCAAACAACAAAAAGTACCGATAAATTCTATCACATTAAAGATGAATTACTGAGTCGCGGTTATGAGGTAAAGGCAAATGATACCATTTGCAGGCAAGTATCTAACCGATACCAGGAGTTGGAAAATTTTGTAGGTCATTATGACAAGATCATTTTCGTTTCCGGCAAGAAATCATCCAATGGAAAAGTACTTTATGATGTATGTAAGAAATTTAACGATCAATCGTACTTCATTTCGAACATTGAAGAGTTGGATTTAAGTTGGTTTGCAGAAAACGACAAAGTTGGCATTTGTGGTGCTACCTCAACACCTATGTGGCTAATGGAAAAAGTAAAGGGTGCGCTGGAACAATTTTAAAGCACTAGTTTCTAACTATTGTAAGCGTTTGCTGTTATCTAAATTGTAAAGATTTAATATTGATTATTTGAAAGCGAATCATGCATATTTAGGAGTTCTCGTTGCCATAGCGGTAATTACCATTTGGTTTACTTCTCTTTTTTTTCTCTTGCGCTGGAATTTCGCATGGAGTAATCCGCTGGTTTACCTGATGATTTTCGTTCAAATGCATTTATACACAGGCTTGTTTATCACAGCCCATGATGCCATGCACGGCACAATTTCCCCAAATAAAACGGTCAATAATTTTATTGGTTATCTTTCGGTATTCCTCTACGCAGGCTTTTTCTATAATCGGTTATATGGCAAACACCATAAACACCATAGTCATGTGCACACAGAAGAAGATCCTGATTTTGCGCCGCATGGTTTCTGGAAATGGTATTTAAGCTTTATGCTTAACTATGTCAGCATTATCCAGCTGGTTATAATGGCTATTGCTTTTAACGTATTGCAAATCTGGATTGAGCAGAAAAACCTGTTACTTTTTTGGGTCTTGCCATCGCTAATGAGTACTTTCCAATTGTTTTATTTTGGTACCTACTTGCCACACAAAGGAGAACATGAAAATGATTATCACTCCTCAACACTTCAAAAGAATCATTTGCTTGCTTTTTTTACTTGTTATTTTTTTGGGTATCATTTAGAGCACCATCAAAAACCAGGTACGCCGTGGTGGCAGTTGTATAAAACAAAAGGATAGATATTACTGATTATTCTTAACATCTACCTCGAGATCTTTGTTTGAGATTCCCCAGGTTTGGCAAATACTACTTTTTCTTGACTAAAAAGTGTCTCCCGTCACATTTTAACGATAGGTAAAAAACAATTAAAACGCGATATTTGCGCAACGAAACATATTTTTATCAATGAGCAAAAAGGGAATTTTACTTGTAAATTTAGGAACACCTGATAGTCCGGAAACACCTGACGTTAGAAAATATCTTGATCAGTTTTTGATGGATGAGCGGGTAATTGATATTCCTAAGTTGAACAGAGCACTATTGGTTAAAGGAATCATTGTTCCTTTCCGAAGTCCTAAAACTGCAAAATTGTATAAAGAGATCTGGAACGAAAACGGTTCGCCATTACTTTATCATAGTCGTTTGCAGGCTAAGATGCTGCAGGAGCGATTGGGGGATGAATACCACGTAGAATTGGCTATGCGTTACCAAAGTCCGTCGATTGCGACAGCATTATCCAATTTGAAAGCAGGTTTAGTAGAAAGCATCCAGGTTATTCCCATGTTCCCGCAATATGCTTCTGCAAGTTCAGGATCGGTAATGCAATTGGTAATGGAACTCGTAAGTAAGTGGCAAACTGTACCCCCAATCTCATTTGTGAATTCTTTTCATGATAATGAATTGATGATTAAGGTCTTTGCAGAAAATGCAAGAAAACATCAGGTAGAAGATTATGATCACGTGCTTTTTAGTTTCCATGGATTACCGGAACGCCAGCTTTTAAAGTGTGATCACACCGGTAGTTATTGTTTAAAAACTGCAGATTGTTGCCAGACTTTAAACGATACCAATAAATTTTGTTACTCTGCTCAGGGACATGATACGGCCCGACTAATTGCAAAGGAATTAAACTTGACGAGGGATCAATACACGGTTTGCTTTCAATCGAGGTTAGGAAAAGAACCATGGGTACAGCCTTATACCACTGATGTGTTGAAAAAGCTGGCCGCTGAGGGGAAAAAACGACTGTTGGTTTTCAGTCCTGCTTTTGTAGCCGATTGCCTGGAAACACTTTATGAGATTACCGTAGAATATCATGAAGAATTTAGAGCGCTGGGTGGCGAACATGTACAATTGGTAGAAAGTTTAAACGACAGTCCGGTGTTTATTGAGGCTTTAGTTGGTATGATAAAATAAATAAAATGGCAAGTTTTATAATTTTAATGGGTGTCTCTGGAAGTGGCAAAACGGTTATCGGCAGAGCACTTGCTCCGGCCATCCATGCTGAATTTATAGATGGCGATAACCTGCATTCTCAAAGAAATGTAGATAAAATGGCTGCGGGTATTCCGCTTACTGATGCAGATCGGCAAGATTGGTTAGCACTGATTGCAAGGGTTGGTCATAAACATGTAGAAGAGGGAACAAGCTGTATCATTGCCTGTTCTGCACTCAAAAAAGCCTATAGAGATCTGTTAAGAAAAGAAAATGATGCCATTTGTTTCGTATACTTACAGGGAAGTTTCGAACTAATTTATGACCGGATCTCTAAAAGGTCGCATCAATATATGCCATCAAGTTTGCTGGAAAGTCAATTCGAAACCTTAGAAGAGCCGCAAAGCGATGAGCCGGATGTTTTCGTCGTTTCGATAGATCAGGAAATTTCTGAAATTGTTGATGAAATTGCGAAGGCTAACCTTATTTCGTAATCATTGAAATGATCTGATTTGTTGCCCCTTTTTTATCATCAACATATTTCTTCGCTGCGTTTGCAGCAGCGTTATTCATTTTTAGTTGCTCAAAAGCTTCGATCAGTTCAGCATCTGTACCGATCGTCTTTGCTGCACCAATAACAATCAAATCTTTTGCTTCCTGAAATTTCTGGTATTTAGGGCCAAAGATTACAGGTAATCCAAAGGCTGCGGCCTCTAAAGTATTGTGAATTCCAGCACCAAAGCCACCGCCTATATAGGCTATCTTTCCATACTGATATAAAGAAGAAAGCATGCCAATATTATCAATAATTAAAACTTGAGGGTTGAAATCTGAGCTTTGAAAATGGTCGACATTCAATCGCGAGCTTAAAAGAGAAAAGCGTAAGCTGCCAGCCGGAAACTGTTTTTCTATACCTTCAATATGACTATCATGGATTTCATGTGGCGCTATAATAAATTTCCAATCCGGATATTTTTGCGGTAAAGCCGATAATAATTTTTCATCTTCTGGCCAGGTACTGCCACAAATCAGCGTAGGGGAAAGGCCTATGAATTTTTCAATCAAATTTAACTTATTAGGGGCTTGGGCGTTTTCGTAAACCCGGTCAAATCGCGTATCACCACTAATGGCTACCTGATCTATCCCAATGGATTTTAATAAAAGCTGACTTTCCTCATTTTGAACAAAAAAGTAAGTAACAGAAGCTAAGATTTTGCGATAGAAGCCGCCATACCATTTGAAGAAAGTTTGTTTAGGCCTGAAAATACCCGAAATTACATATAATGGAATCGCACGATTGTGAAGTTCTTTAAAATAATAATGCCAAAATTCGTATTTAGTAAATATGGCCATTTCTGGATTTATGGCTTCAATAAAGCGTTTAGCATTACTTTTAGAATCTAATGGAAGGTAAAATACATCCGCCAGGGCATAATTCTTTCTGATTTCATATCCTGACGGTGAAAAGAAAGTGACTACAATTCTCTTCAGCGGATATTTCTCCTTTAATTTTTCCAAAACCGGCCTGCCTTGCTCAAACTCCCCTAAAGAGGCAAAATGAAACCAGATGTGTTTCTGCGTAGCGTCTATCCGCGTTGCGATTTGCTCAAAAATATCTATACGGCCATTAATGAAAAGTTTAGCCTTTGGATTAAAGAGTGAAAATATCCTTATTATTAGCGAGTAAAAATGAATTCCGACGGTGTAAAGCAAAAGCATAAGTGTAATTTCATATCTTCGTGCCAAGATAAAACGAATATATTTAAAAAGCTTAAGAATATATGAAAATAGCCGTTATTGGTACCGGATACGTAGGTTTAGTTACCGGAACTTGTTTAGCAGAAACTGGCAATGATGTCATCTGCGTCGACATAAACGAAAGTAAGGTAAAGAAGATGCAAAATGGCGAGGTGCCAATCTATGAGCCGGGATTAGACCTGCTTTTTCATAGGAATATTGCACAGGGCAGGCTGACTTTTACCACTAATCTTGCGGATGCCGTGAAAGATGCACAAATCATTTTCATGGCCTTACCAACGCCTCCCGGTGGCGATGGGGCTGCTGATTTGTCGTACATTCTAGGCGCGGCGAAAGATATTTCCAAGCTGATTACAGACTATAAGGTGATTGTTAATAAATCTACAGTGCCGGTTGGTACAGCAGATAAGGTAACAGCTGTTTTCCGGGAACATACTTCCATTGAAGTAGATGTGGTTTCCAATCCTGAATTTTTGAGAGAAGGTGTTGCTGTTGATGATTTTATGAAGCCGGATCGCGTGGTATTAGGTACAAAAAGCGAGCGCGCTAAAAAACTAATGGCTGAACTCTATGGTCCGTATGTTCGCCAGGGCAACCCGATTTTATTTATGGATGAGCGTTCTTCTGAACTAACAAAATATGCGGCAAACTCATTTTTGGCAACAAAAATTACCTTCATGAATGAGGTGGCTAACCTTTGTGAATTGGTGGGTGCTGATGTAGATGCGGTAAGAAAAGGAATTGGATCGGATGAGAGGATTGGTAAACGTTTTCTTTTTCCCGGTATCGGTTATGGAGGATCTTGTTTCCCTAAGGATGTTCAGGCCTTGGTTAAATCTTCTGATGATTCCAAATATGATTTTCAGATCCTGAAATCGGTAATGGAAGTGAACGAGCGACAAAAAACGATATTGGTGGATAAGGTGCTCAAATATTATAAAAATGACATTAAAGGAAAGCATTTTGCCCTTTGGGGATTAGCCTTTAAGCCAGAAACCGATGATATTCGCGAAGCTCCAGCCTTATATATTATCAATGCTTTAATAGAAAATGGTGCCACAGTAACTGTTTTCGATCCTGAGGCCATGGAAAATGTAAAAGGCATGATAGGAGATCAGGTAAAATATGCTAAAAACCAATATGAGGCTTTGGAAAATGCTGATGCGTTGCTAATTGCAACTGAATGGTCGGTATTCCGTAATCCGGATTTTGAAAAAATAGATATGGTCTTGAAAAATAAAGTAATTTTTGACGGTCGAAATTTATACGATTTGCAAAAAATGATCGATCTTGGCTATTATTATAACAGTATAGGAAGAAAATTATTAACGCCGTAGCTTCAAAGTATAAATGCAGAGCAGCTAATGGAAATATAATATATTATGAGCGAAAGACAGGAAAAATCCCCTTTAGGGCATTCAGGGTTTCGAAAGAGAATTTTGATTACAGGTGCAGCCGGATTTTTAGGTTCTCATCTTTGTGATCGTTTTGTTAAAGAAGATTATCACGTTATCGGAATGGATAATTTGATTACAGGAGATATGGCAAACATCGAACACCTCTTCAAGTTAGAGAACTTCGAGTTTTACAATCATGATGTTTCTAAATTCGTCCACATCCCCGGTAAACTGGATTATATTCTCCATTTTGCTTCTCCGGCTAGTCCTATCGACTACCTCAAAATTCCAATTCAAACTTTAAAAGTAGGATCATTAGGCACGCACAATCTTTTAGGTTTGGCCAGAAATAAAGGTGCGAGAATGTTAATTGCATCTACTTCCGAGGTTTATGGAGATCCAAATGTAAATCCACAGCCAGAAGAATACTGGGGTAATGTAAATCCTGTTGGTCCTCGTGGTGTTTACGATGAGGCGAAACGTTTTCAGGAAGCCATTACCATGGCATACCATACCTTCCATGGGGTAGAAACCAGAATTATTAGGATCTTTAATACCTATGGACCAAGAATGCGACTTAATGATGGTCGTGTTTTGCCTGCTTTTATTGGCCAGGCTTTAAGGGGTGAAGATTTAACTGTATTTGGAGATGGTAGCCAGACACGCTCTTTCTGCTATGTTGATGATTTAATTGAAGGAATTTTCCGTTTGCTGATGAGTGATTATGCTCAGCCTGTAAATGTTGGTAATCCAGATGAAATCACCATTAAGCAGTTTTGCGAGGAAATCATTAAACTTACCGGTACTTCGCAGAAAATAGTATACAGAGAGCTTCCTCAGGATGATCCAAAACAAAGACGTCCGGATATTACAAAGGCCCGGGAAATTTTAGGATGGGAGCCAAAAGTAGGGCGTGCAGAAGGTTTGAGAATTACTTATGAGTATTTCAAATCTTTGCCGGCAGAGGCCTTAGAAAAAATAGATCATAAAGATTTTACCACATTTAACCGTTAAGATGTCAAAAATATTAGTTACCGGTGGAACTGGATATATCGGTTCGCATACCGTTGTTGAATTGCATAATGCAGGTTATAAGGTTGTTATTGTTGATGACCTGTCGAATTCCAATATTAAAATTTTAACGCAGCTGTATGCCATTACCGGAAAGTGGTTTGATTTTAATGAAATTGACCTTCGGGATGAAAATGCAGTAAAAGAATTTGCAGCAGCCCAGACTGATGTTACCGGAATCATTCATTTTGCAGCGTCGAAAGCTGTTGGCGAATCTGTTCAGGAGCCCTTAAAATATTATAAAAATAATTTTTATGGCCTGATTAACCTGTTGACATCATTTAACAGGAAGATTGACTTTGTGTTTTCATCTTCATGTACGGTTTATGGGCAACCCGATAGCTTACCAGTTACAGAGGCTGCTCCTGTTAAAAAGGCAGAATCTCCATATGGAAATACCAAACAGGTTGCAGAAGAAATTCTGGCTGAAACTGCAGCAGTAACGCCAGAGCTGAATGTAATCGCTTTACGTTATTTTAATCCGGTAGGTGCACATGAAACTGCGTTAATTGGTGAGTTGCCAAATGGTGTTCCAGCCAATCTGGTTCCTTTTATTACGCAATCTGCTATTGGAAAACGCGGACCCATTACAGTTTATGGCAATGATTATGATACTCCGGATGGTTCAGCTATTCGTGATTATATTCATGTGGTAGACCTGGCAAAAGCACATGTCGCTGCGATTAAAAAATTAGAGCAGAAAGAAACTTCTTCAAATTACGATGTTTTTAATATTGGAACCGGAAAAGGATCTTCAGTTTTAGAAATCATTTCGGCCTTTGAAAGTGTTAACGGAGAGAAACTCGATTATAATCTTGGCCCGAGAAGAGCTGGAGACATTGTTCAGATTTATGGTGATGTAACAAAGTCTAATGAGGAATTAGGTTGGAAAGCATCCCTCGATATCAATGAAATGATGCGATCGGCCTGGGAATGGGAGAAATACATCAAGGCTAACCCGTTTTAAATGAAACTATCGGAGCACAAAGATTTAAAAAATGCAATAACAGATTTGCCTGTAAAGGAAAAAGACAGGTTGTTATTGCGTTTAATTGCGAAAGACAAAGTGCTTACCGAACACCTTCATTATAAATTGCTGGAAGATGAAACTGATCTGGAGAACCGAAAAGAGCACATTAAAATAGCTGTAGAAGACCAGGTAACTGATTTGAAAAAGCTAAATGCAAAAGAAGCGCTGGTTAAAGTCAGGAAGATGATTACGACAGTTAATCACTTTTACAAGGTAACGAAAGATCCAATTGGTGAGGTTGAACTGAAGATTTTTATCTTAAATAGGGTGCCCTTCGATTATAAAAGATCTACGCTTGGTTATAGAGATTATATGATTTTATTTTCCACGTTCTACTTAAAAACGGTCGCTGTAACCATAAATAAATACAAAAAACTCCATGAGGATTTGCAATTTGATTTGAGTGAAGATTTTAATAGTTTGCTTAATAAAATCTATTCTTCGAAATTAGCTTCTTCAGCTGAAGCGTCAAGTCTTCCAAAAGAAATAAATTAAGAACTATTGTGATGTTCGGATTATTTAAGAAAAAGAAAATAGTACCCGAATTTAATTTCTCTAATATTGGGGTAGATATGCATTCGCATATTATTCCAGGAATAGATGATGGGGCTCAAACATTAAACCATTCTATTCAATTGGCTAAACGGTTTAAAGCGCTTGGATTTAAAAAGCTGATTGCCACACCTCACATTATGGCTGATTATTTCAGGAATACACCTGATACCATTAATCGTGGACTTGATATTTTAAGGAAAGGGCTCAGCGATATTCAGCTTGACCTGGAAGTGGATGCTGCCGCCGAATACTATCTGGATGAAACACTGGAAAAGAAAGTGAGACAGAAAGAAGTTTTAACTTTTGGAAAAGAATATTTGCTTTTTGAGCTTTCCTACATCAATGCGCCACCAAATCTTTTAGATTTTATTAAGATGATGCAGGATGCCGGATTTCAGCCTGTACTGGCACACCCGGAACGCTATCCGTATTTTAATAATTCCATCGAAAGTTTACATCAAATTCGGGAAACGGGTTGCCTGCTACAGATGAATTCTATTGCCTTAACTGGTTATTACGGATCAGGAGCCAGAAAAGCAGCGGAAGAAATGGTAGAATATCATTTAGTTGATTTTATTGGAAGTGATATGCACCATCTTAGACATGCCGCTGCCCTGGAAGAAAGCTTGTATGCGCCACTTATGCAGCAATTGCTGAGTCAGCATCAATTAAATAATGTTTTTATTTGAGAATTGTTTCTGTTCATAAGCCATCGAAAATTAAATAACGGAAGCTTACTCATATCTTAATGCTTCCACAGGATCTAGTCTTGATGCTTTTTTGGCAGGATAATAACCCGAAAGAATTCCCACGCCAACGCAGAGAACGAATCCGCCTAAAATAAATGCCCAGGGGATGAGGAATGCTCCACCCATGGCCAGTGATATGATATTGCCTAATACAATTCCTAGAAATATTCCTAATGCCCCACCCATTAAACAGATCACAACGGCCTCAATAAGAAATTGTCGTCTAATCACTTTAGGATTGGCGCCAATAGCCTTTCTGATTCCGATTTCTCTTGTTCGCTCGGTTACAGAAACCAGCATAATATTCATTAAACCTATTGATGCACCAATTAAAGTGATAATTCCAATCGCTATTCCGCCAACAGCAACAAAAGCCAGGTTTTCAAATAAAGTCTGTGCAATAGCATCACTCTTCGTAATTTCAAAGTTATTAGGCTCCTTAACCTTCACCTTTCGGATATTTCTAAATAAAGCTGTGGATTCGCCAATTACATTTTCCTGATCATTATTGTCTGATACCATCACCGTAACGGTGTAAGATGGATTGGCATTGGCATTAATCTGCTTCGCCTTTAATAAGGGAACATAAACCGCCCGGTCTCCGCTAAAACCCATGCTCGAACCTTTTTTCTCTAAAATGCCGACAATTTTGAATCGGTTATTCCCAACGTTAATTAATTTATCCATTGGGTTAGTATCCTTAAAAAGCCTGGTTACCACTTCACCCCCTACAATGCAGACATTACTGCCCATCTTCACTTCAGAGGCACCAAAGTTTCTGCCTTCCGAGAGATTTAAGCCTTGAGACGCCAGGCCATTTTCATCAATGCCTTGTACATTAATATTCGGATTGGTTTTTAAATTGCCGTATTTAACGGTAGAACCACCACTTGCCATCACGCTCACTGCAACTGTTGCAGGTGCATTTAAACTGTCTTTAAATTTGATGGCGTCTTCATAACGAATGGCCTTGAAAGGTTTTGGGCGTTTACCATTTCCAATTCTGATGCCTGTTCCACGGTTTCTAATCGTAAATGAATTGGCTCCCATGCTGCTAAAAGCATCAGTCATACTTTTTTTCACAGCATCAAGAGTAGTCAGAATTCCAACCAGTGCCATTAAGCCGATAGCAATTATTAAGGCAGTAAGCATGGTGCGCAAACGGTTACCCTTAATGGATTCTAATGCCAGTCTGATGTTTTCTCTGTAATTCATTGTTGTAGTATCGGGTATTAGGTATCGAGTATCAAGGTTGGCACTAAAGCCTTAAACCCTATACCAATTATTTTAAACCCTTAGTTGTAAAAATAAAAAAGTCCCGATGTTTAGACAAGGGGACTATACTTTATGTTACAATAATATTTTTTTTATGCAGAGAAGCTGGTCCCGCAACCGCAGGTACTGGTTGCGTTAGGATTTACAAAAGTAAAACCACGTGAATTTAATCCGTCCTGCCAGTCAATCATCATGCCCATTAAGTACATTTGGTGTGCTTTGTTCATGAAAACTTTAATCCCATCGATAAAAAATTCCTGGTCGCCTTCTTTCTTTTGATCGAAACCTAAAATATAATTCATTCCTGCGCAACCACCGCCTTCAACGCCAACGCGTAAGCCATAATCCTCACCAATCTCCTGCTGATCTTTTAATTTATATAGTTCTTTAGATGCTCCTTCAGAGAAAGTAACCGGTGCAAATGTTGTATCAACTGTTGTGCTCATATCTATTTAAATTTTATCTGTTACAAATATAAATAATAATGCACATTTTTGCTTTCGGGGTTCGAGAAATTACCGTAGTTAAACAATACCTATGAATATTCAACAAATTTTAACTAACGCAGTTATACTATTTGCAGGCGTGTTCGGCGCTTTAATGGGTGTATATTACATTTTGAGAAGTGATATACAGCGATTTTTTAATTTAAAAGAAATTGAGTTAAATAAAGAAAGCAGGGCACACCTATTGCCTTTGCGTTTACAGGCACATGAAAGATTAATCATTTTTACAGATCGGATCAACCCTGCAAATTTATTAGTGCGTTTGCATCAGCAAGGTATAGGAATTTCAACGCTTCAAGCCGGTATTTTGAATGAGGTAAAATCAGAATATCAACACAATATTACGCAACAATTGTATGTTGATAGTGCTACCTGGAATGTTGTGCGTAAATTAAAGGATGATACCATTGCGATGATTAATAACGCTGTTGGTGGCTTGCCTGCAGATGCAAATGGGATTGAATTGAGCAAAGCAATCTTAACACACATGGCCGGCATTGATGAAAACCCTTACGATTTAACCATTGAGTTAATAAAAAAGGATATTCAGCAACTATTTTAATAAAGAATTAGGCAAGGAGATATTTAGAAGAGGTTAGGGGTTTAGAACTGGTTAGAAGGTTAGATGACTTAAGTAGAGCAAATAGCTTGGTGCAGTGTTAGGCATAAGAATAAAGTTATGTGTAATGTTGTAATTTGGTTATCATCGATATGGCTATGATCACTTCAAATCCTTTAGTTAATTTTCTTATCTATTAATTTCTAAAATCATGAAAAGACCAACTAATGGACTAAACCCCCTAACCATCTAAACTGCTAACCATCTACTCTTAACTAATAACCCAACTTCTCATGAAACATACCACTACATCGGGCATTGAAATCAAAGAACTTTATACTTCTGCAAAGCCCCTTGAAGAAAAGCCGGGTGAATTTCCTTTTACCAGAGGCATTCAAAAAGATATGTATCGTGGTCGTTTGTGGACCATGCGGCAGTATGCAGGCTTTTCAACAGCCGAAGAATCCAATAAACGCTACCATTATTTATTGGCTCAGGGAACGACTGGTTTATCAGTAGCTTTCGATTTACCTACGCAAATCGGTTATGATTCTGATCATGAAATGGCAGATGGGGAAGTGGGAAAAGTCGGTGTAGCCATTGATTCATTAAAGGATGTGGAAATCCTTTTTGATGGAATACAATTGAAAGATATCACTACTTCCATGACCATTAATGCCACTGCATCCATTTTATTGGCAATGTACATTGCACTGGCTAAGAAACAGGGAGCAGATTTAAAGCAAATTTCAGGAACCATTCAAAACGATATTTTAAAGGAATATGCTGCAAGGGGAACATATATTTATCCGCCCAAGCAATCCATGCGTCTAATCACCGATATTTTTGAGTTTTGTAGTAGGGAAGTTCCAAAGTGGAATACCATCTCTATTTCCGGTTACCATATTCGTGAAGCTGGTTCTAGTGCCGTACAAGAGCTCGCCTTTACGTTAGCCAATGGGAAAACCTATCTCAAAGCAGCAATCGATAAAGGGCTTGAGATTAATGTTTTTGCAAAACGACTCTCATTTTTCTTTAATTGCCATAATAATTTTTTTGAAGAGATTGCCAAATTCAGGGCAGCCCGTAGAATGTGGGCAAAAATTACAAAAGAACTTGGCGCTTCTGATGAAAAGGCACAAATGCTTCGTTTTCATACGCAAACAGGAGGTTCTACGCTAACTGCGCAACAGCCACTTAATAATGTAATCAGAGTAACAAACCAGGCTATGGCTGCCGTTTTAGGCGGTACACAATCGTTACATACCAATGGATACGATGAGGCGCTGTCTTTGCCAACGGAAGCTGCAGCAAAAATAGCCTTGCGTACACAACAGATTATTGGATTTGAAAGTGGTGTAACCGATACGGTAGATCCTTTAGCGGGGTCTTTTTTTATTGAAAATCTAACTGATGAGGTGGAGGCTGCGGCTTGGTTGTATATCGATAAAATAGATGCAATGGGCGGATCGGTAAACGCTATCGAAAGTGATTATATGCAAACTGAGATTGCAAACTCTGCTTATCAATATCAAAAAGAAATAGAGACTGGAGAACGTGTTTCTGTTGGTGTAAATAAGTTTACCCAGCAGGAAGAAGAGATGACGGAAGTCTTTAATATTGATGACTCCATTCGGAAACTTCAAACCGATAAATTAGCTCATCTGAGAAATACACGGGATAACATTGCCGTTCAAAAGGCGTTAAGTTTGCTGGAAGATGGCGCAAACGGAACTGAAAATTTGATGCCATTAATCATAGATGCAGTAGAAAAATATGCAACGTTAGGAGAAATTTCTGATGTATTGCGTAAAACCTTTGGAGAATATCGGTAACAGAAGCTGCTTAATTGACGGTTGTAAATCAATATTTAGAAAAGAATTTTGAGCTTAAACTATGTTTGGAAAAATGAATAGGACAGGAACTTTTATACCAATACTTGATTATCAGTAGCTTGAATTTTTTGAAAGATAAAAACTACAAAATATAGGAGATTTGATTTGAAGATGGCTTAGAATTTGCTGCTCGGATTAATAAGATGACAGTAGCTTCTCTTGTATTAAAATGTTGATAAATGGTGTTAGTAAATAGTTATCAACATAAAAAATTGAGGTTAACTAGGTTAGGGTATTACCTGTCAGTAGGTTACGATTTATTTGAAGTTTTTGTTTAAAATGTTGATAATTTTCTCAATATTCGTAATCCCGAAACGGACCATCCAGTATAGTCCAAATGGCCCTGGAAATCAATAAATTATAGAAATCGCAATGGAAAAAACTTGTACAGAAGTGTGGAAGAACTGTCTTCAAATTATTAAGGATAACATCCCGACCCAAAGTTTCAAAACTTGGTTCGAGCCTATCACAGCCCTTAAGTTAGAAGGTAAGGTTTTAACCATACAAGTGCCAAGTTTGTTCTTTTACGAATGGCTTGAAGAACACTACGTAGGCTTGCTACGTAAGACAGTAAAAAAACAACTTGGAGAGGACGGCAGGTTGGAATATAATATCGTAGTTGATAAATCATCAAATAGCGGTAATCCTTATACCACAAACATGCCCTCAAATGGAAACGGAGCAGAGGCTAAAGTACAGTCAATGCCGATTCCCGTTTCAATCAATAAGGACATTAAAAATCCTTTTATCATCCCTGGATTGAAAAAATTAAATGTTGATCCACAATTAAACGCCAACTACACTTTTGAAAACTATATAGAAGGAGATTGCAACCGTTTAGCCCGCTCTGCAGGTTATGCCGTAGCTGCAAAACCAGGTGGTACATCATTTAATCCATTAATGATTTATGGCGGTGTAGGCTTAGGTAAAACTCACCTTGCACAGGCAATCGGTAATGAGATTAAACGCAGCATGCCAGACAAACTGGTCATCTATGTAAGCTGTGAGAAATTCTGCCAGCAATTTGTAGACTCGTTAAAAAATAATACCATTAACGATTTCGTTAATTTTTATCAGGCAATGGATGTGATCATCATGGATGATGTGCATAACTTCGCTGGTAAAGAGAAAACGCAGGATATTTTCTTCCATATTTTTAACCATTTACACCAGTCAGGCAAACAGGTTATTTTAACATCTGATAAAGCACCTAAAGATTTAGCGGGTTTGGAAGAGCGTTTGTTAAGTCGTTTTAAATGGGGTTTATCTGCAGATTTGCAAATCCCTGATTTGGAAACGCGGATTGCCATCTTAAGAAAGAAGATGTATGCAGATGGTATTGAATTACCGGGAGAAGTAGTTGAATATGTAGCACACAACATTGACAACAATGTTCGTGAGTTGGAAGGCGCAATGGTTTCATTACTTGCACAGGCTACCTTAAATAAGAAAGAGATCGATTTAGCGTTAGCTAAACAGATGTTGAAGAATTTTATTAAAAATACAACGAAAGAAATTTCGATGGAATACATCCAGAAGTTGGTTTGTGAGTATTTCGAAGTACCGGTAGATATGGTTAAATCTCAAACCCGGAAACGCGAAATTGTACAAGCCCGTCAAATTTCAATGTATTTATCTAAAAGCCATACTAAATCATCATTAAAAACAATTGGTGCTTTCTTTGGCGGCCGCGATCATAGTACTGTAATTTATGCTTGCCAAACGGTAGAAGATTTAATTGATACAGATAAGAAATTTAAAGCTTACGTACACGATATTCAGAAGAAATTAAAAATGAGTTAGTTGTATTAAAGCTAATCGATATATTACTTAACATAAAAAGTCCTGATGCAAATCAGGACTTTTTATGTTCTACAGGAAATTTATAATATCTTAAAAGCCCATTTTTTCCAATTCTGCCAAGCCATAGTGTAATGCAGACACATGAATGCATTGGGCAATTTGATTTTCTTTTAATAACTGCTTCACCTCGTCAATCGAGTATTCTTCAACATTTAAAATTTCATGTTCATCTAAATGCTGCTCATGGGTTTTAACACCACCAGTTAATACATAAGTGAAGGTTTTATTATTTGAGGTAGCAGGATTTGGATAAAGCTCTGCTACGAGTTTGCAGGTCTTAAAAGTATAACCGGTTTCTTCCAGTAATTCTCTTTTCACCCCAGCCTCCGGACCTTCATCACCATCGATTACACCGCCTGGAACTTCCAGGGATATGATATCTGCAGCATGACGGTATTGGCGAACCATAATAACTTTTCCTTCTTCTGTTAAGGCAACTGCTGTAGCCCAGTTAGGATATTCTAAAACGAAATAATCATCTTTAACTATTCCACCGGGAAGTTCTACCTCATCTACCCTTAGGGTAACCCATTTCTCTTTTACTAAATATTTAGAGGCAAGTTTTTGCCACTTTTTTATAATCATGTGTTCTTATATTGAGATAATTATCGCTATCACTACAGCTAAATATATTGCTGTATGGTTTTCTGGCGATGTAAATTTACCAAATGTACAATCTTATGCTTATCTGCTAAAAATTGATAAACTAAGTTTAATTTTGGCGCAATAATTTTATTTCTTTCCGCACTGGTACCAAGCTCATAATAAAGAAACTCACTTAATGAATCTAGCTTCTCTGGAGGAAGATTACCTTTTTCCAGCCAGCTCTCGAAAATAAGAAAGTCGTCGCTTTCCAAAATCTCCACAGGAAGCAAGAAGCTCTTTTCCATCGTTTCATTAAAAACACTTTGAGCATCTTCCAATTTCCCTTCGAGCTTTAGCCCCATAATATGAGCTAAAACTTCTGCCAGTTTCTGAATCTCAGCGGTAATTAAATCTTTTCTATACATGCTTTTACCAGTTTATTAAATAAGATTGATCTGTATCGTTCTGTAAAGTTCAAAACCATCAACGAAAAACGATCAAACGAAAAACGATTTTAGTTACCAGCTTCCGCTTGATCCGCCACCGCCGAAACTTCCGCCGCCAAAACCGCCAAATCCACCGCCTCCACCGGAAGAACCACCGCCTCCCCAGCCACTATTTCCTCCACGGCCACCGCCGCTTCCAAAAAGCATCGCCCAGAATAATGCGTTTGATGCACCACGACCACCAATCACACTATTGCCACCACCGCCACCGCCTTTGCGCATAACAATGATGATTACCACAACGATTAAGATCACAACGAAAATACTCCCAAATCCACCTTTTTTTGAAGAAGATGCTTTTGGACCATCACCCTTATATTCACCTTTGGTATATTTGATAATTGATGTTGTACCAGCATCCAGACCGGCATAATAGTTTCCGGCTTTGAAATTTGGCTTAATGTCGTTGTCTATAATTCTTTTAGCATAAATGTCAGGCAGTGCACCTTCAAGACCATAACCGGTTTGGATAGAAATCTTTCTATCGCCAACCGCAACAACAATCATAATCCCGTTGTTTTTACCTTGCTGACCTACACCCCATTTACGGCCTAGCTCTACAGCATATTCATTAATGTCATAATCCCCAACAGATTTTAGTATCGCAATTGCGATTTGTGTGGAAGAAGAATCATTGAAAGTTACCAGCTTTGTTTCTAAAGCCTGTTTTTGATCGGCCGACAAAACATTAGCATAATCACTAACCAGTGTAGTCGGTTTAGCTGGAAAATCTTGCGCGAAGCCAAAAGTAAACAAGCAACTGAGGAGCGAAAAAAGGAATAATTTTTTCATTGTTTATTTATTTTCGGGTTTATCCATAAATACGATGTCATTAGGTAGTTCATTGATGTCACCTTTTTGAGGAGGAAAGAACAAGGCTAACTTTTCGCCAGCCAGTGCCACACCTGCAATGATTCCATTTGCTAGGTTACCTTTCGTAAAGTGAGCGGTCATTGCAATTTTGGTAGTTTCCCAGAAATCAGTCGGTACAACTCTGTTTATTCCCGAATCTCCAATGATGGCAAATTTATGATCTGCATGAGCAAGATAAATTAATACACCATTTCTGAGGGATGTTTTATCCATATTCAGTTTGGAGAAATATTCAGTTGCTTTTTCGTAAGGATCAACCTCGCAGTGTTTATCTATAGCAATCCTGATCTCTCCCGAAGTTGCCTTCTCAGCATCTGAAATTGCCTGAGCGATTCTATCTTGTTCAATATCTGAAAATAACGACATGATTTTGTTTTAATTGAAGTAAAAAGGGTAGTGTTAGTTTATCGTTAGATTAAACACACACTACCCTTAAAAGTTATTATTGAGAAATTAGAATTCTACTTTTGGAGCGTCTTTTGCACTTGCATCTGCTTCAAAGTATCCTTTCGGTTTAAAACCGAACATGCCAGATGTTAAGTTCGTAGGAAATGACCGGATTTTTCCGTTATAAGCCTGAACAGCGTCGTTGAAATCCTTACGGGCAACTGTGATCCTGTTTTCTGTACTTTCTAACTGAGCAGATAAATCACTGAATTGTTGAGTAGCCCTTAATTCCGGATAAGCCTCTGTAATGGATAATAATTTACCTAACGCCTGGCTTAGCTGACCTTGTGCCGCCTGATATTTCTGAATATTTTCTGGCGTTAAATCATCCGCATTAACGGTCATTTGTGTAGCTTTTGCACGTGCCTCAACTACAGCAGTTAGCGTTCCCTGCTCAAATTTAGCTGCACCCTTAACTGTGCTTACCAGGTTTGGAATTAAATCTGCTCTTCTTTGATATTGGGTTTGTACCGTTCCCCATTTTGATTTTACGTTCTCGTCAAGTTTAACCATGCTGTTATATCCGCATGAGCTCAAAGAGGTAACTGCAATTACAGCAGCTAAAATTCCGAATACTAATCTTTTCATTTTTATGGTTTTTGTCTTATGTTGTCAAACTGATAATGTTTCAATTTAATAATCAGATCACAAAATCTGTTCCTTTGTTACAATTTAGGCTAAAAACTGACAACTTGTATGCGAATTATGTCGCATTAGCATTCTTTAGCTATTCCTCTATACTTTTAGGCAGGTAAAAAGAAGTTTATAATGAGTATTACAAATCTCGGGTAGAAAGTAAATACGTAGTAAAATGGCCTAATTATTATAAAAGTGATTACAATTTAAGTGCATTTTAAATTTATTTATTTCTTCAATGTTTACTTATTGGCTGAAATTCTTCTGATAACGGTACACATCAAACTTAAGCTGTTGTTCGAATATTAGATTTTCTATTTACATTTGTGTTCATTCAGGATAAAAACCTGACTCATTTATGCAAAAAGATATCGAAATTACATTGTTCCCAAATGAGGTAGAGCAGTCTGATGTAATTAAAACAAAGCTAGCCGAAGCCTTAAAACTAAATGAAAGCCGTATAAAAGGCTTTGATATTTTAAAGCGCTCTATTGATGCAAGATCCCGCAAGGTTATTTTTAGATTGCAGGTTAAAGTTTTTGTAGATGAAGTTCCGGTTCCTGAAATCAATACAATCAATTATCCAAATGTAAGTGATGCAAAGCCTGTGATTATTGTTGGCGCTGGACCAGCAGGGTTGTTCGCAGCTTTACAATGTATCGAAAATGGTTTAAAGCCAGTTATTATTGAACGTGGAAAAGATGTAAAGCAGCGCCGCAGAGATTTAGCCGCCATTAATAAGCAGGGTATCGTAAATACAGAATCCAATTATTGCTATGGAGAGGGGGGCGCCGGAACCTACTCGGATGGTAAACTATATACCCGATCTAATAAACGAGGTGATATTAACAAAGTGCTTCAGGCTTTTGTGGATCATGGCGCAGAAAAAGATATTTTAATTGATGCCCGTCCGCATATTGGTACAAATAAATTGCCTCACATCATCATTGCTATTAAAGATACTATTCTGAATGCAGGTGGAGAAGTGATGTTCGATAGCCAGATGACCGATATTTTGATTGAATTTGGAAAAGTAAAAGGTATAGAAATTAATTTCGAAGAAAAGTTATTAGCAGATCATATCATCCTGGCCACTGGTCATTCTGCCAGGGATGTATACGAATTGTTAAATAGAAAGAACATATTAATCGAGGCAAAACCATTTGCTTTGGGCGTAAGGATTGAACATCCACAAGAAATTATAGATTCTGCTCAATACCATTGCGATACGAGATCTGAGTTCCTCCCGCCGGCTTATTATAGTTTGGTGGAGCAGGTCGGATCGCGTGGAGTATTTTCATTTTGCATGTGTCCGGGTGGAATTATTGCTCCTTGTGCAACTGGCGATAATGAAATTGTGGTCAATGGTTGGTCTCCGTCGAAACGGAATAACGCGTTTGCCAACTCTGGTACAGTTGTACAAGTTACTTTAAATGATGTACAAGGCTACGATCCACTAAGGATGTTGAATTTTCAATCTGATGTGGAAAAACTTGCTTTTGAAGCTGGTGGTGGGAATTTAGTTGCTCCCGCACAGCGGATGATCGACTTTGTTCATAATAAGCTTTCGATAGACCTCCCGAAGAATTCCTATTTACCAGGAACAAAAAGTGTGATGTTGGATAACATTTTACCTGGTTTCGTTTCAGAAAGCTTAAGGGCTGCATTACCGGTATTTGGAAAAAAGATAAAGGGTTACTATACAAACGAAGCAATCTTGGTAGGAGTAGAGAGCAGAACCTCATCACCGGTTCGTATTCCAAGAGATAAAGACAGCTACCAGCATCCTCAGGTGAAAGGTTTATATCCTTGTGCAGAAGGTGCCGGTTATGCAGGTGGAATTATTTCTGCAGCTATAGATGGAATCAATTGTGCAAATGCCATCTTAACCACAGTATAAAACATTATACATTCAACATTGTTGTTTTAATATGTTTGATGTCACGAACGAAATTCGGAAAGCTTTTAATGGAGATGCATGGCACGGCAACCATGTAATGCAAATATTAAATAATGTTAAGCCTGACAATGCATTCAATTTCTTTATACCAAACGCTCATTCGATTGCAGAAATTGCACTTCATTTAACCGCATGGACGGAGGAGGTGACTTCCCGTTTAACGGGCAATTTAGCCGATGAACCAATAATGGGCGATTGGCCTCAAACTGATGAGAAGACACCACAGGCCTGGGAAAAAATAATTTTCAACTTCAAAGTTTCAAATGAAGAATTGATTAGGTACTGTGAATCTATTGAGGCCAGCCAGTGGGATGATGAGGTTAATGAGACTCCAAACGTTATTTCAGGGAAATCTATTACTAAGAGAGAACTTTTAAGCGGATTAGCGCAACACCATGCTTACCATTCAGGTCAAATTGCGTTATTATCTAAATTTTAAACCGATATAAGTAAAATCATGAAAAAAACATTAATCATTGGCGCATCCCCGGACCCATCCAGATATTCTTATAAAGCTGCGCACATGTTAACGCGTTTCAACCATGACATCGTTAACGTTGGAATTAAAAAAGGAGAAGTTGCCGGAGTGGAAATTGAGAAACCCGGCGAAATCCACAATAATGTTGATACCATAACCTTATATATAGGTCCGGCATTGCAACCGCAGTATCATGATTATATATTAGAGACAAAACCAAAAAGAGTGATTTTTAACCCAGGTACAGAGAATTACGAACTAGAGAAGCTGCTCGATCAACATGGTATCGAACCGGTCGAAGCTTGTACTTTAGTACTGTTGAGTACAGGCCAGTATTAAATGATTTGGAAAGCAATGCCTTTGCTACATATCTAAGGTTCAGTCCCGCCCTTTGTTCCAAATCCTCACTCGTACCTCGCTGCGGGTTTTCCACTAGGGTCGGGTTTAGGTGGCGTGGCCATTACAAGGAACAATGGTTGGGTGCAAATTAAATCCAATTATTAATCTCTTTTAACCCGCGAAACTAATTTTCATCTATTCGCGTAAAATCCCTGCGGGCATTTATATCACTAATTTGGGTGTTTGCTAATCAAATAATCTTTCAGGGCTTGTTTTTCTTCACCTAATCCTTAATAACCCATTCTGACCCCTAACCTAAACTAACCTTTTCCCGCAAAAATGAGTTGCCTGGCATATTATCCTTTCTATATGTTCTCTATCTCTATATGGTTCTAATCCCAATAATATTCTAGCAAACCGCTTCTGCAAACACCCTTCTTCCCAAAATGTTTTGCCTTTTTAAAATTTTTCCCTGATGATTTCCAGCAGCTTACGGTTTGGATGCCATTTTATCTTCCTTTCCATTTGCAGGGCGTACTTTTTTTGCTACCTTTGCATCCCGCTTC
>JAZBLX010000037.1:0-46357 GCA_037033465.1 Bacteroidota bacterium
GGTAAAGTTGATAGCAAACGCATTGATTATAAACGCATTGAATTTCCTGAAATATTAGCAAATTCAAATGGTAGTGTAAAGCTTTTAAGGGGTGAATTATATTTTGACACAAAATATGATGATGCTGATCAATTTGAAATAGATTGGAGTGCTGAATTTCCAGAAGTTCTTGCTAACGAAACTGCTTTTTTACAGAACCAAAATCACTTAATTTCAGGTGAACATTATAGTGAAAGCTTTTAAAAGAATGGATCTTAGAAATTTTCCTGAATTAAGAAATAAGGTATATTCAGATCTGAACCTTGACCCTGAAAAGTCTTATTACGAATTATCTAAAGAAATGGGCTTTGATCTAGCTAGATTTTATTAATGTAAATAATTCAAATATGGGAGCTTGGGGAATAAAAAATTTCGAAAATGATACGGCAAGTGATTGGTTGATTGATTTTGAGAAGAATAGCGACATTAAGATATTAGAAGACATCTTTAACCAAATACTAGAGGAGAAAGAATTTATAGATGACGAAGAAAGCTTTATTACGCTTGCATTCCTTGAATTAATAGCTATTAAATTCAAACTGATCGAAACTGAATTAGAAGTAAATATTCACTTCTCTTTCTCTTATAGTCTCATTGAAAAGGTATTATTGGCCAGCGAAAAAATAGTATTTTTTGAAAATCATTCAGAACTGAGAGAATTGTGGACAGAATTTGAGGATTTTGAAAAATGGCAGGATTATCAATTACTTTTGATCAAGCTGGTCAGAAATTATTTAAATAATTTGAAAGCTAATCTATCTTCATAAGCAACACTTTTTACCAAAGACATTAATTTTCTCCTCCCACCAGATTGGAATAAAAATTAATATTCAGCGATCAAAAGGTCGCTTTTTTTATTGTTTGATATAACCCTAATCGAACGACCAAAAGCTTAAAGTTTTTAATTTTGAAGTAGGAGAAAGTCATTGTTATTTTATTGGAGATACGGGGATATTAGTCTTGAATGCATGTCATATAAAAGTTTTCTTTGAAGCATTCCCTCATTTAAAAGATGTAGTTTCTCATGTAAATCAGCTTCCTGCAAATCCGATAGACCGCAAGAAGACCTGGTGAGTAAATGTAAAAATAAATTAATAGAAGATAATCCACACTTAGCGTTTGAGTTCTAAATCTTGGTTTTAACTCCAAAATAAGAATTAACGCCATGGAAAAAATTATATTAAACTTTTCAATTGCTGAAGAAGAAATAAATGCCAAAGAGTATATTGTTTTAAAAGTATTCTTATGATGCTTAAAAATCTGAAGAGGGCAAGAAAAGAATTAGCTAACGGTATAATTTTTTCCATTTCAGAAAAAGATTTGTTTGATCAGTTTAATCAAATATTGATAGAGCGCTCAATTGAGATTAGTGATTTTTTAGGAACGAAACCTTAATACTTACTATAACTATGGAGTTCGAAGAATTAGAAACCATACTACAATCAGCTATAAAAAAGGTAGAGGAGCTTGCAATAGAAAATATTCAGGCGGGTATAGATTTTTCTCCCTTCATAATTTTTGAAGAAAAGGATATAAAAAAGTTTAAGGCTGATTCACTGGATGACGCTATATGTATGGCACTGGAAGAAATCGAAAGTTTAGAGGTGGAAACAGTTGTGCTTATATACAGGATGTTATAAAATTAAATGACGGAAGCTTTGACGGGATAATTTCTCAAATTTATAATGTGGAGGAGGATTCTGGTTATTCTTTCGGCCTATTGTATAAAATAGAAGATAATAAAATAAGCTTTCTTAACAAAAGAGTATCCTTAGGAGATGTTCGAAACTGTTTGATTTTCTTATTACGAACTATCTAAAGAAAAAGGCTTTGATCTAGCCAGATTTTATGAGAAGCATTGTTTCATTATTTGAAAGAATGTATTTCCAGGCTTTTCCGATTTGAAGATTAGATTCCGTATTATTAAATAAACATCTGCAATTGAATTAATAATTAGCTTGATACTTAAGTCGTCGTTATAATCTTTCTCATATTTCTTTTAATTGAATGTAGTTTACAGAACTGAAAAGATTTAAATTTAAACAAAGCTTAAGTAAATAACTTTCAAAACTCAATCCAAAAAGACCTAATCTCTCCTGCAGGCCTAGCCCAGTCAAAGCCCAGTCCTAGTGCTTGATAGTTGCATTTTAAGCAATTTTTTGATATCAACAAATTAATCTGATTTGTCAGAAAATGGTGGTTAAAGAAATTACTCGAAAACCACATCATTTACAATCCGTGGAATAAAAAATCTTCTTCCTTGTTTTTATACAATCAATGGTGTCCGTTCTAGATTTATGAGAAAGTACACGGAACAAACCGCCCAAACACAGGTAGCAACCCTTTTAAATCTCCATGCAGAGCAGTCGACAATCAACTCTATTTTTATTTTCGTCGGGCGTATTGAAAAGATCGGCCTTTCGCTAACCCCCAGGGTACGGCAGCTGTGTTCAATTTACGCTCAAATGGATCAATTATAGATCAACCTCTGCTTCAATGTAACTGCACTAAGGCACGAAAATCGACCACTAAACATCAAATAGGTGAAAGAATTCAACATTAGACGGTACAAGTAGGTGAGCAAGTAACCGATGACAATCTTTAAATGCTTAAACGTTTTAAGTCTTTTTATATCAGGAATTTCAGGTGAAATCTTTTAAACCAATGTTGTTGTAGAAGTTTCAATCGAATAAATAATATGGAAGCGGCATTATCTTTGCTTAGGGTCTAACTCAAATTTATAGCAATTACTTATTTTAAATGATGAAAAACCTAAACGTACGTTACCCGAAACAACTCTTATCAGCTTTAATCCTTAGCTTTTTGTTTTTATCATCCTGTTCAGAATCGCCGGAGAAGTTCTTCGATATCACTGTTCTTAACACCAATACCATTAACGACTTCGCTAGTCCTGATCTGGCCCGCCATATTGCGGATGAAGCGAGGGAATTTCCAGATATTCCATCAAGCAAAAAAAAGGGAAATGAAGCCGTTACCAAAATCAATTATCAGATTCAGTACTTAGATCAGGCGCTTGCTAAAATCAAGAAGTTATCTGCATCCGGTGATGAGCAAAAAGAAATCCAAAAGTTGTCAACCGAACTCTTTGAATATGTGATTCCGGTTTATAAAAATGAATATCTGTCATATGCTAAATTATGCGATGCACAGGCAGCTCAGAGCGCAAAAGATGAAATTATTCAAAGTATCGATGCCAAGTACGGTGCTGCTTTTGAACAAAAACATAATGCTTTAATGGAAAAAGGCAAAGCTTATGCATCTGAACATAATATCCAGGTAAGCTGGGGGCAGTAAGTTTTGCCTAAGTTCGATTGCTGGTCGGTGAGACACCAATCATAGAGGAAATATCAGCTGGAAAACTATAATGGGTGTAGGTATTTAAATGCCTGTACCCTTTGTTGTTTAGGAACTTTCAAGTATGTATGAGATGATCGATTGCTTCGACTGGGAGAGCCGTCTTGCAATGATTGTTATGCTAAAGTTACTAACGCTGATTATAGAAGCGCTATTAGCGTTAGTAACTTTGGTTTTAAATCAAATTAATTGATCTGTAGTCATCACACTGAAACTACATAATCAGAAAAATCTCTCCACCTTTTACGAAGGCAACAACTTATCTGGCGTAATGGGTAAAGACCTGATCCGTTTTCCTGTTGCATTAAAAACTGCATTTGCAATTGCTGCAGCTACCCCAACAATTCCAACTTCTCCAATACCTTTAACGCCCATTTTATTTGGAATTAAATCTACTTCGTTGATAAACATTGCGTCTAACTGGCCAACATCAAGGTTAGATGGTACGTGATAATCTGCAAAAGATCTGGTTGCAAAATTACCATACCTGGGATCGATCACCGATTCTTCTGTTAAAGCCATCCCAATGCCCCATATATTTCCGCCGATAATCTGCGACCTTGCGGTTTTAGGATTAAGAATCTTTCCTGCACCGGTAACTGCCAGGAAGCGGGTAACTTTAACCATTCCTGTGTTCCTGTTAATTCTAACCTCTGCAAAGTTTGCATTAAAACTGTGTGCCGAATATTGCTCCGCTTCTGCAGGTGCTTTGGAAGTACTCTGCGTTTCAAAATGAGCAATACTTTCGGCATTCATCACGTCACTTGCAGTTGGCCGGACGAAGTATTGTTTCCCTGATTTTGCAATCAATTCATCCGTAATCTTGTTACATGCATCATTTACTGCATTTGCAAAGCTGGAAGCGCCAACTGAGCCTACTGATCCCGCGGCAGGCGGCAAATCTGAATCTCCCAGTTTAATGGTGATTTGCGAAACAGGAATACCCAGGCCATCTGCAGCCGTTTGGGCAAGAATAGTATTGGTTCCTGTACCAAGATCTGATGCGGCGATCTCTACAACCGCATATACCAGTTTAGCTGTTCGGGTTAGCTTTATTGCCGCAGAACTTTCCCGCTGACGGGCAGGGTAAGTGCCACAGGCTACGCCATAACCGATCAAATCATCACCGGCGAAGTTAGTTCCGGGAATCGGTTTTCGTTTATCCCAACCGAAGGCCTTGGCACCTTCCTCCAAACATTTAACTGTTGTTCTGGAACTCCAGGGTTTGCCGTTTGAAGGATCTTTTTTCGGTTCATTTTTTATCCTTAAAGCAATCGGATCCATCTTAAGTTGATGCGCCAGTTCATCCATGGCAGATTCCAATGCGAAACTTCCGGTCGATTTTCCGGGTCCTCGGGTATAGGTAGGAAGGATAAGATTCATCGGCACTACCCGGTAAGAAATCAATGAATTTGGCACTTCATACATAATTTTGGAGCAGTCTCCACAAGGTTCTATGTATTCAGCATCCACTGCGGTATGAGAAATGGTTTCGTGGGCTAAGGTAGTTAATATGCCATCTTTGGTAGCGCCAAGGCTAATCTTTTGGATGTTTCTTTGTCGTAAGCCTACGGAGTTAAACATTTGCTGCCGCGTGAGCGCCAACTTAATAGGTCTGTTTACCATTTTAGCGGCAACGGCTGCCAAAACCAGATTTGCCCATTGTCCGCCTTTCGAACCAAAGCCACCCCCTATATAAGGAGATATGATTCGCACTTGTTCGGGTTTTAAATTTAGTGTTGCAGCTGCCGCAGTTTGTGCACCATTAATAATTTGAGACCCATTATAAAGAATTAAATTTTCACCTTCCCAAAGCCCTATGGTGGAATGTGGTTCCATAGGATGATGGTGCTCGATTGGTGTTTCGTATTCCTGTTCAATTTTAACTTCAGCATTAATTATAGCAGCCTTACCAGCGCCCCGAACTAAATCTGCCAGCTCTTTTCCCTTTGGCATTTCAGGATGCTTCGCTAATTTTTCGAAGTCGATTTTCTCTTCATTATCCTGCTGATATTTAACCTGAACCAGATGGGCTGCGGCAGTGGCCTGCTCAAAAGTTTCGGCAACAACGATCCCAATATGTTGCCCATGAAACACAACTTCAGGCCCTTGCAATAAGGCGCCACCACGTAAGCCGCCTTTCACATTTAATTTTGGCGCATTCTCATGCGTAATGATTTTTAATACTCCAGGCGACTGTTCAGCGGCAGCAGTATTGATTTGAGTAATCTTTCCGGAAGCAATTGTACTCTTAAAAAGTACAGCATAAGCCATGTTTTTCACCGGATAATCTGTAGCATAGTTAGCCTTTCCGGTAATTTTCATGATGCCATCGATGCGGTCAATACCCTGTCCGATAATTTTTTTAGTTTCTTTCATATCTTCAGGATCTATTAACCTCTCAAAGCAATTTCGAACGCATTAATTAAGGTTTGTTTGCCCATTTCAATCTTAAATTTGTTATGAGAAAGTGGTTTCGCAAAACTCATTTCTAATTCGGCTGCTTTAGTGAAATTTGCGGTATTAGCTGGTTTGCCTTTTAAAAAAGCTTCTGCTTTTAAAGCCCTCCAGGGTTTATGGGCCACACCGCCCATGGCAATCTGTGCATTGGCGATGTTGTTGCCCTGCAATTCGAAGCCTGCCGCAACGGAAACTAATGCAAAAGCATAAGAGTTCCGATCTCTTACTTTGAGATAGGCAGAATGGCTGGCAAAATCATTTTTCGGCAAATCTATTGAAGTGATGAGCTCCCCAAAATTTAAGCTATTGTCTTTTTCAGGATGATCTTTAGGAAGCAAATGGAAATCGCCGAAAGGAATGGTTCGCTCACTGCCATTCGGATGCATTACTTTAACGTTTGCATTTAATGCGGAGAGCGCGATAGCCATATCCGAAGGGTAAACCGCTACGCATTTCTCCGACCAGCCAAAAATCGCATGCATTCTGTTAAAACCTTCCATGGCAGCACAACCGCTACCGGGATTACGTTTGTTGCAAGGCATGGCAATATCGTAGAAATAACTGCATCGCGTTCGCTGTAACAAATTCCCTCCATTGCTCGCCATATTTCTAATCTGTGCAGATGCTCCGGCTAAAATCGCTTTGCTTAACAGCGGATAGTCTTTTCTTATCGTGGGGTGGTTTGCCGTCTCGGTATTTTTCGCCAGTGCGCCTAGAGAAATTCCAGCAGTAGTTGGTTTTATGGTGTTAAGCTGCAAGCGGCCTAAATCGATAATTTCTGTTGGATTAGCCACATGCTCCTTCATTAAATCGAGAATGTTGGTTCCGCCAGCTAAATATGCAGCACTATTATTTTTTTGAAGCAGGCCTGTCGCTGCTGAAGGATTTTCTGCTATTGAAAACTTAAATGGGGTCATAATCTGATGATTAATATTAGTCTGCGAAGAGCCAGTTCTGATCAATATTTTTTCCGGTTTGGGCTTCTTTAATTGCAGCAACAATGTTTGGATATGCGCCGCAACGGCAGATATTTCCCGACATCCGCTCTGCAATCTCATCATCTGATAACAGCACGGCCTCCGGTTTATCGCGGATATTCTTTGTGAGGAAACTCGCCTGTCCTTCTTTTGCTTCTTTCATCAGTGCTACTGCAGAACAAATCTGACCGGGCGTACAAAATCCACATTGAAAACCATCGTGTTTCAAAAATGCCTGTTGCATGGGGTTCAACTCATTTTCCTTAGCCAAACCTTCTATCGTAATCACCGATTTTCCCTCGCAGGTTGCCGCAAGTGTTAAGCAAGAGAGTACGCGGTTCCCATCTACAATTACGGTGCAGGCACCACATTGTCCATGATCGCAACCTTTTTTCGAACCTGTTAAGCCAATGCGTTCGCGAAGCATATCTAACAAGGTCATTCGCGAATCAACCAATAGCTTTTTTTTGCTTGAATTGACCTTAAAACTCACATTAATGCCGTTTTCTATTGCTGCAGGCATTAAATCTGCAATCTCTTCTATTTCCATCGATCTGGCAAAGAGTTGTTCCGCACCCACCATATGGCTCACCAATAAACCAGCTGAGGCCAAACTCATTAGTTTCAGAAAATGTCGTCGCTTGAGACCAGAATCCAGTACTTCATGGAGTTCTTCAGGCATAAGGTCGCCGAATAGTTTTTCTTCTTCGGGCGTTAGGCGGGAAATGTTTTGTTTCATCGGGCTGTTTTTGAATGGCAGGAGTTGCAAAGCGCTGCTTGTTGAAGGCAGTAATTCCTTAACAACGCTAGAAACAGTTGGTTTGGATTAATCAAAAATGATACAATGGCTGTTAAAAAGATTGCCTTGCATATTTCTAGTCTATAACTGAGCTCGTGAAGAACGACGCGCAAAAGACTACTGTTTTCGTTTAGCTGGTTATTACTTGCTCTTGATTATTATCCAGGCTTTAGCCGGAACTATTGCTTTTTTTGCCCAATGACTCATTTATGGCCTTCGGCTTCAGCCGAAGAATTATATACAAATGCCTTAAGATTTTCTGCCTAAGCCTTGAATATACGCAGTAGGTGTAACGCCGAACTCTTTTTTGAATGCCTTTGTGAAATAGGATTGTGTCTGAATACCGATTCTATACATAACCTCCGTCATTAAAACATCTTCGTTTTTCATAATTTCTACCGCCTTACGCAACCTCGCCGAGCGAACAAATTCACCAATAGATTGCCCCGAGATGGATTTAAGTTTTTGATAAAGCTTAGTTCTGCTCATGCCTATTTCTTTGCACAAAAAATCAATGTCCATTTCCGGATTGATCATTTGCGCATCAATAATTGCAAGCAGCTTATTCATAAAAAGTTTATCTTTTTCCGAATGCACCAGGTCTCGTGGCTGCATTTCTTTATTCTTTGAATAATGTTCCTTTACTTTTCTCCGCTGTTCGAAAATGTTCCGGATGGTGATCAGCAATAAGTTTGTATTAATCGGTTTGGTAAAATAAAGATCCGCACCCGATTCAGCACCTTCTATTTCAGCTTCGACACTGTTTTTTGCAGTGAGCATCAAAAATGGAATATGGCTGGTTTCTATATTTTCCTTAATTATTTTGCAAAATTCTGTGCCGTTCATTCCGGGCATCATTACATCACTAATAATTAAATCGGGCAAATGTTGCTGTGCCATGTCTACACCATTTATGCCATCTTCAGCCTCCAGAATCTGATATTGTGCAGCTAAAGTATCTTTCAAAAATGTCCGTAATTCCTCATTATCATCTACAATTAAGATGTTTAATGCGTCTTCATTATTAAAAGATTCCTGCTGTAGTATTATCGTTTTCTCCGGGTCATTTTGATAGGTAATACTTTCCAATCGCGTGCCGCCTGAGTTGGTACTTCGCTTAAATTGTTCCTCAATATTGTAGTCGCTTTCTAACACCGGGATTCCAATAATGATTTCGGTGCCCCGGTTCCGTTCACTTGAAACTTTGATCAAGCCTTTGTGTAGCAAGGTTAAACTTTTTACAAAAGCCAAGCCAACGCCAGAACCTAAATGCGACTCCGTAATCCGGTAATAACGTTCAAATAAATGCTGAATGGAGTCTTTTGAGATCCCAATTCCACTGTCAGTTACCCGGAAGTATATGTATTTAGTCCCGCGATAATCACTTTCAATGTTTAGCTGGTTTTCAAAAAGTGGGGTAATGCCATCTAAAGAATTTAAAACCTGGATGTTAAGGTCGCCGCCCGCTTTGGTATACTTTAGGGAATTGTTGACCAGGTTGAGAATGATTTTTTCAATGATTTGCCTGTCGAACCATACATCAGCAAGAAGATTCTCATTTTGCACAGTAAACTTAATGTGATTATCTGCAGCCATTTCCCTAAACTCTTCTGCAATTTCATTTACAAAGAGATCGAGATTTCCGGGGGTAACATTGAGCTTTAATGCCCCTGAAGCTGTTTTTCTGAAATCCATTAATTCATTAATCAGCCTCAGCAAACGGTTGGCATTGCGGTGAATAGTGTGGTAATAACTTTGAAAAGATTCTTGTGTATCTTCATTCAGCAAGCGCTCAATCGGACCAAGAATTAAGGATAGCGGGGTACGGAACTCATGGGAAATATTCGTAAAGAACTGAAGTTGAGTCTGGTGAATTTCTTCTCTTTTTTCCTCTTCAATTTTCCGTAGTTCCAGTCGGCGCCTGAAACTCAATGCCAGGTAAGTGAGATAAATGGCGGTAGCGATCACAGCGAGCCTAAACCACCAGCTGGCCCAGAAAGGAGGGGAGATATTTAACATGATGGACACACCTGCTTTGTTCCAGATGCCATCATTGTTGGAGGCACGTACTTTAAATGTATAGCTGCCGGGATCGAGGTTGGTGTAAACGGCTTGCCTGCTGTTGCCAATATTAATCCAGTCCTTATCCTCACCTTCAAGCTTATAGGCATAATGATTATTCTCGCTCGATACATAATTCAGCGCTGCAAACCGAAAAGCAACAGTTGCCTGATCATAATCTAAATCCAGTTTTTTAGTATAGCTGATATCGTTTTCTAAAATTGCATCATCCGTTTGGGGACTAATCACCTTGTTGAAAATTTTCAATTCCGTAAGGTATACCGGCGGGATAAAAGCATTGGTTTTAATATCCTTCGGGAAAAACGAATTAAATCCATTTATTCCACCGAAAAACATTTCACCATCTTTAGTTTTTAAAAATGCGTTTGATTCAAATTCTAGACCCTGCAAGCCATCGGCAGCGTTATATCGTTTAAAGGTCTGGTGCTGTGGATTAAATTTAACCAAACCGTTGGCGGTAGAAATCCAAAGATTGCCCTGTTCATCTTCCGTAATTCCTTTGATAAAAGCAGTGGCAAGGCTGGCCCTTTGTGTAGCAATAGCAAATTTATTGCGACGGGCATCAAAACGGTAAAGGCCTGCCTGACCGATCCACAAGTTGCCTTTCTTCTCAACGAAAATTACCCGCAAATCTGGTTTCTTGCCTCCTTCGGTAAAGTAGTGGGTGAATACCTTCGTTTTTAAATTGTAACGGTTCAAGCCGCCATCGTCAGTACCGATCCACAGGTTTTTTGCAAGGTCTTCATTTATCGCTACGATGTTATTGCCAATTAACCGGGTGCCTTTTGCGCCTTCCGTAATTCGTTTAAACCTATTTGTTTCAGGATCAAATCGGTTCAATCCGCCATAATAGGTGCCAATCCAGAGGTTATGTTCACTGTCTTCAAAAGATTTTTGCACATAATCTGATGAAATAGAGGTTGGATTTTTATCGTTATGATTAAATCTGGTAAACGTTCCATCAGCATTCATCCGGTTCAATCCGCCAGCCCAGGTACCAATCAATAATCCGGCTTTGGTTTTGGTAATATCCAAAATGGCGTCAGCACCAATCGATTTTGAGTTAAATGGATCAGATCGGTTATGTGTAAACGATTTGCTTTTTTTGTTGTAAATATCCAAGCCACCGCCATCTGTACCAATGTATAGTTCGCCATTATCGGCTTCATAAAAGGCCCTGATATCGTTATAGCTTAAACTGTTTTTATCCGGCTCTTGCCTGAATAAATTAAATTTCTCTGCCTGCGGACTATAAAGGTTAACGCCACCACGGTGTGTACCTACCCATAAATTGCCCTGATTATCTACAAAAAGGGCTGATACTGTTCTTTGAGAAAGGCTTGAGGCATTGCCAGCTTTATTTTGATAGTAAGAAAATTGATCTGTGGCCGGGTCAAAAAGATTCAATCCACCATTAATGCCACCTACCCACACCTTGTTTTGCTGGTCGAATGCAATAGCCCTCACGAGGTTGCTGCCAATACTATTTTTGTTTGTTTCTTCGTGGAGGTAAGTTTTGCTGGTATTGTATTGAACATCCAAATGAATGAGGCCGTTTTCCTCTGTCGCCATCCAGAAAGAATTGTCTTTGGCTTTTTCAATCACCCTGATTTTATAACCACTTACTTTGGTTTCAGCTGTATTCTTTACTGTATTGAGCAGCTCCACCCCAGCATCGGTTGCTATCCAGAGTTTCGCATCAGCATCGCTGTAAATATCATTGATAAAATCTTTCTTCGTGCCAGCCTGTTTAGGATTTTTATAAACAAAAGGTATGAGGCTTTGCGTTTTTTGGTTGGTTCTAAAAAGTCCGCCGCCATAGGTACCCACCCAGATCCCATTTTTATTTTCGACAATAGTAGTAATGATATTGCTGTTGTGACCAGCACTGGCGTAGCTGGTAAATTTATTTTGCTCGGGATTAAATTTATTGAGTCCGTTGGAGGTTCCAATCCAAAGATTTTGATCTTGATCTTCTATGATACACCTGATGAAATTATCGCTGATGCTACCGGGCTTGCCATCGCTTTTAAAAGCGGTAATCTGGTTGCCATCGTAACGGTTCAAACCGTCGCGGGTACCGAACCAGATGAAGCCGCGGTGATCCTGAAAAATACATTCGATAGTGCTGTTTGATAAACCCTGTTCAACGTTGATGTGCTTAAATTTTAGATTTTGTCCATAACCGCTTATGGCTGATACGAGGAGTAAAAGGAACAAAATAAATTTAGTTTGACGAATCATTTACAGGGTTTGCCCAAAGGGTTTTATGGCTTCCAAATGTAATTCATTTTTCACCTTATTTAATCAAGATGTATGATTTATAAGCAAATAGGGCGATATTATGACGAATAGAACCAAAAGAATGCACGATAGCACAAAGCGGAAAAGGGGATAAAAGCTTTATTTGTATCCATAATTCTAACCGATATTTCTATGCAGATGATTACTTTTTTCTTCAATAGTAACAAGCGAATGTTCATGCTATTGCTATTGATTTTTACCCATGGATTTCTTTTTGCACAACAGGCTACAATTACTGGTGTGGTGAAAACAGCTCCTGATAATTTGGGTATGCCAGGGGTAAGCGTTCGATTAAAAGGAACGGCTACCGCAACTTCTACTGATGGGAATGGAAACTTCACGATTAAAATTCCTGCAAGCGGGATTTTAGTATTTACCTCTATAGGTTACAAAGTGCAGGAAATTCCAGTTTCTCAATCTACTAATTTAACCATTACCCTTACCGAAGACGCCTCTACTTTAAATGACGTAGTGGTTGTGGGTTACGGTACCACCAGGAAACAAGATTTAACAGGTTCGGTGGCTGTGGTGGGGGTGAAAGATTTCCAGAAAGGAAGCATTACTACGCCCGAGCAAATGCTTTCGGGAAAGGTTTCTGGCGTGGCGATTACGTCTAACAGCGGACAGCCGGGAGCGGGTAGCACCATCCGGATTCGTGGAGGTTCTTCATTAAATGCCAGCAACGATCCATTATTTGTGATTGATGGCGTGCCTTTAGAAAGTGGCGGGGTTTCTGGTGCTTCAAATCCTTTAAGTTTTATTAACCCTAATGATATTGAAAGTTTTACGGTATTAAAAGATGCATCAGCCGCTGCCATATATGGTGCCAGGGCATCAAACGGCGTAATCATTATCACCACCAAAAAAGGCTTAAGCAATGAATTAAAGGTTGCTTTCAACTCGGTTAATTCGGTTTCCAAAATTGTGAAACAACTGGAGGTTTTAAGTGCCGATGAAATTCGTAGTATAGTAAACCAACGCGGAACTACTGCGCAGAAAGCACAGCTTGGCGGTTTCAATACGAATTGGCAGGATCTGATTTATCAGGATGGTTTTTCTAGTGATAACAATTTAAGCATTAGCGGAGGGATAAAAAAATTGCCTTATCGTGTATCCATAGGCTATCAAAACCAAACAGGCTTGTTAAGAACTGATCAACTGGAGAAAACATCTGCTGCCCTGGTATTAAATCCACGTTTTTTTGATAATCATTTAAAGGTAGATTTAAACCTGAAAGGAAGCATGCAGAAAACACGTTTCGCCAACACAACTGCTATCGGGGGTGCCGTAAGTTTCGATCCTACACAAGCCACTTATACCAACAGATCTGCCTATAACGGGTATTGGGAATGGCTGGATCCAACCAGCCCGACAGGTTTAACCAATTTGGTGGGGAGAAATCCGGTAGGTTTACTGGAGCAGAGAGAGGATCGTGCTAAGCCTATGCGGAGTATCGGCAACTTGCAACTTGATTATTCCTTTCACTTTTTGCCAGAACTTCATGCCAATTTCAACGCTGCTTATGACGTTGCAAGCGGTAAAGGGACGGTTTATGTCGATCCGAACGCTGCCGAATCTATTGTGAGCAATGGTGTAAGAAATGAATATAAAACCAACAGACAAAACACCGTTCTGGATTTTTACCTCAACTATGTAAAAGAATTTAAATCGATTAAAAGCAGGATAGATGCAACCGCAGGTTATTCTTACAATGATTATTTAACAACACAATATTTTTATCCGGTTTTTGATGCGGTAGGGAATAAGGTTGCCAATTCTGATCCGGCTTTCGCCTTTAATAAGCCTCAATACCGTTTAATTTCCTATTTCGGGCGATTCAATTATAATTACGACGAACGCTTTTTATTAACGGCTACGGTTCGCCGTGATGGATCATCGCGTTTTGGCCCGGCATTTAAATATGGTACTTTTCCTTCTGTGGCCTTAGCCTGGACGGCTAAAAATGAAACCTTCCTGAAAAATATTGATGCTATATCCAACTTAAAGGTGCGCGCAAGTTATGGTATTACTGGTCAGCAGGATGGAATTGATAATTACGGTTACTTATCAACCTATGGGTTGAGTTCGCTGAATGCGCAGTACCAGTTTGGCGATACTTTTTACCAGATGTACCGTCCGAGTGCCTACATCGCCAACATCAAATGGGAAGAAACTGCAACAGCTAACATTGGTTTAGATTTCGGCTTTTTGGATAATCGAATCAGTGGTAGTTTAGATTTTTATCAGAAGAAAACCAGTGATTTACTCAACAGAATTCCACAACCAGCAGGAACCAATTTCGCGGCAACGGCAATCGTAAATGTGGGTGATATGAAAAATGAAGGGGTGGAAATGACTTTAAATTTTAATCCTGTTAAGACAAAAGATTTCAACTGGGATTTTAGCGTAAATGCCACCTACAATAAAAATACGATTACGAATCTTACCGTAGTACCTAACGATCCAAATTATCCGGGATTCCCAAGTGGTTCAATTGCCGGTGGTGTTGGTGGTCAGTTTGTTTTCTTAAATGCAGTGGCTGGTCCGAAAAGTACTTTTAACCTTTTTGAACAGGTTTACGATCAGGCAGGAAACCCTATCGAAGGTGTATATGTAGATCAAAATGGCGATGGTACCATTACGGCGAGTGACTTAAAGAAAGGTAAACAAGCCGATCCGAAATTGTTCTTAGGTTTAAGTAATAACTTAAGCTATAAAAGCTGGAACATGTCTTTCACGCTAAGGGCTAATCTGGGCAATTATGTTTATAACAACAATTATAGCCAAAGCGGAAACCTGGCACAGATTACCGGTACATCGGTAATCTTAAATGCCTCGCCAAACTACCTGACCACCAATTTCAGAACGCAACAATTATTAAGCGATTATTATGTTCAGAATGCATCGTTCCTGCGGATGGACAACATCAACCTGGGGTATTCATTCGGACAGTTATTTAACAGCAAGGCGAAGTTACAGTTAACAGCAAGCGTGCAAAACGTATTTGTAATTACTAAATACAAAGGACTAGATCCTGAAGTGGCTTCCGGCATCGATAACAATATCTATCCAAGACCTCGTGTATATTCTCTGGGCTTAAATCTTAATTATTAACGATTTATAACAACTACGATGAACCGTTTTAATCAAAAATATATGAAACTACGTGTTTTACAAATGTTCGTGTTGGTTTGCAGTGCTTCCCTTTTCATCACTGGCTGTACCAAACTGGATTTGACACCAACGAACGATCTGATTGCCGACAATGTGTACACCTCGGCAGCTGGTTACAAACAATCTTTAGCCAAAGTATATGGCGCTTTTGCCCTTACCGGAAATGCCTCTGTCGGTCAGCCGGATATTCCTACAGAAATCATTAAGGATGAAGGGAACTCCGATTTTCTTAGGTTATACTGGAACCTGCAGGAGCTTACTACCGACGAAGCCGTATGGTCTTGGCAAAGTGATGGCGGGATTTTGGGCTTACATGAATTAGGCTGGTCTTCTACCAACTCCATCATTAACGGATTGTACTACCGCTCTTATTTTCAAATCACCCTGTGCAACGATTTCATTAATCAGTCTTCTGATGATAATTTGAGTAAAAGAGGCATCACCGGAGCCGATGCAGATCAGGTACGCCGATTCAGGGCAGAGGCACGTTTCATCAGGGCTTTTCAATATTCGGTATTAATGGATCTTTATGGTAATGTACCCCTGGTAACTGAAACGACGGAAATTGGCGGCAAAGAATTACCAAAGCAAATTGCCCGCAAAGATTTATTCACTTATGTAGAATCTGAGCTGAAAGCAATAGAAAGTGATCTGGTTGCTCCGAAAGCAAACGAATATGGTCGTGCAGATCAGGCGGCTGACTGGGCATTATTAAGCCGGATTTATTTAAATGCAGAGGTATACACCGGAACGGCTAGGTATACCGATGCCATCACTTATTGCAACAAAATTACAGGAGCAGGTTACGCCTTGCACAATAACTATCGTGAATTAACCATTGCTGATAACCATTTAAACCGGGATGAGTTTATTTTCACCATCAACTATGACGGTACCAGTACACAAAATTTCGGGGGTACAACTTATCTAATGCACGGTCCGGCAGGTGTACCTGCAGAGGTTTCCGGCTCCAGCGGTAACTGGGGAGGCCTACGCATCACGCAACAATTTGTAAACCTCTTTACAGACAGAACCGGCGCTACGGATAGCCGCGCCCAATTCTATATGACGGGGCAAAACCTGGAAGTAACTGATTTATATACCTCTACAGATGGTTACTCAAGTACCAAATACAGAAATAAAAACCGTTCCGGCGGACCAGCGCCTCACCAGGATGTGGCGAAGGATTTCTCTGATATTGATTTTCCACTATTTCGTTTAGGTGAAACTTATTTAACCTATGCTGAATCGGTATTGAGAGGTGGAACAGGAGGAAGCTTAACCACAGCTTTAGATTACATAAACAGGCTCCGTACCCGGGCTTATAACGGAACGGCAGCGGGCAACATCACATCAAGTGCTTTAACCACCGATTTTATTTTAGATGAACGCGGAAGAGAACTTTGGTATGAAGCTTTCAGAAGAACGGATTTAATTCGTTATAACAAATTTACTACCGCTGCTTATTTATGGGCATGGAAAGGTGGTGTGAGGAACGGCGCAGCAGTGAACAGCAGGTTTTCGCTGTTTCCATTGCCGCCAACAGATCTTTCTGCTAATCCAAACCTTCGTCAGAATCCAGGTTACTAATCACGCTTCAGAAAATGAAAAAAATATTCAATCAATTAGCAATTATCCTGCTGCTCTGCACCGTAATGTTCGGTTGCAAGAAAGAGGAGAGTACCAATGTAATTGCAGTACCATCAGCCGGAACGCTAGCCTTTAAAAGTTCAGCTTCTGCTGTCGTACTTACTGCGGCAACTGATGCTGCGAATGTAGTTACCTTCAGTTTCAATGCCGCAAACTTTGGCGCTACTGTCGTTCCAACCTATTCCCTGGAATTTGATCTCCCTGCTGATACCAGCGGCGCAAATGCCTGGGGAAAAGCAGTAGTAGTCAAATTACCGGAAGGAACTTTATCAAAAATATACACTGGTGCAGATTTCAATTCGCTTACCAGTGTGCAACTCAATTTGCCAACGGGAACGGTAAGTACATTAGCGGTAAGGTTAAAAGCCGAAGTCAATCAGAATACAGGGGTAGCTTCGACCATTAAACCGGTTTATTCTACAATAACGCTAACTGTAAATCCATACAAAGCTACGGTAGAATACCCGGCATTATTAGTTAGGGGAGGTAATTCATGGAAAACACCAGGTACAAGAACCAATGGTTTCTTATTAACCTCCGCCAAATTTAACAGCAAATACGAAGGCTACCTGAATCTGCCAAATGCCGACGGTTTTGGCGGAGATGCTTTTCAGCTGGCTTCTACTTTAGATCCAAATAAAGTATACGGTTGGGGCGGAACAGCAACAACCATGAGCCTGAATAGTGGTAATTTATACCTTACGCCGTCGCCTGCTTATTTAAAAGTGAATGCAGATGTAGATGCCTTAACGATTTCTTATACGCCAGTGAAATTTTTTATCTCTGGTGATGACAATGGCTGGAGCCTTACCTCAACGCCGCTTAATTTTAACGCCGCAACGGGAAAGCTCGAAGCTGCAAATGTAGCCCTAACTGCGGGAAAAGCTTTCGTTTTTACATGCAATGGTAGTTATGATATTAGTTATAAGGTAGATGCATCTGGTAATTTAATGTTCGCTGGCGCACCAGCCTGGGGTGGAATCAATATCCCTGTAACCAAAACCGGCGTGTTCACTGTAACGCTTGATTTAAGCGCAGGCGATGGAAATTATACGTACACCATTAAATAAAATGAACATGTTTACAATAAAAGATATCAAACGGGTTGGTTTTTTCGCCATCGTAATCATCACCAGCCTGGCCTGCAAAAAAACAATAAAAGGAGAAACGCAGTTTTACCCCGAACCTGATGCACCAGGCACTTACGCCAAAGGCGCAGACGTAAGCTGGGTAACAGAAATGGAAGCTGTGGGCAGGAAATTTTTCAATAGTTCCGGCGTGCAGCAAGATCTATTTACGATTTTGAAAGATAAAGGCATTAATACCATTCGCTTAAGGGTTTGGGTAAATCCAACTGCTGGCTATAACAATACCACGGATGTACTGGCGAAGGCGAAACGTGCGAAAGCAGCAAATATGCGTTTGCTGATCGATTTTCACTATAGCGATTCGTGGGCAGATCCTGCGCAGCAGAATAAACCTGCTGATTGGGTAAATCAGGATTTTACAGCCTTAAAAGCTTCTGTTCGCAGCCATACCGTTTCCGTTTTAACGGCTTTAAAAGCAGAAAATATCATCCCTGAATGGGTGCAAGTAGGAAATGAAACCAATGATGGCATGCTATGGAACGATGGAAAAGCTTCCTTGAGTATGAAAAACTTTGCTGAATTAATTCAAGCAGGTTATGATGGGGTTAAGTCGGTAAATCCAGGTTCAAAAGTAGTGGTGCACATCTCCAACGGTTTTGATAACAGTTTATTCAGGTGGGTTTTTGACGGATTAAAGGCCAATGGTGCAAAGTGGGATGTGGTCGGCATGTCACTTTATCCAACAGCTGCAGACTGGACAACCAAAAACACACAATGTTTGGCCAATATGAGTGATATGGTTGCCCGTTACGGTTCTGAAGTAATGATTTGTGAAGTTGGAATGCCGGTAACCGATGCTGTTGCCTGCAGAGATTTTATCAGAGATATTATGGCAAAAAATAAATCGCTCGCCAACAATAAAGGTTTGGGTGTCTTTTATTGGGAGCCACAATCTTACAACAGCTGGAATGGTTACAAGTTGGGTGCATTTGATGATTCTGGCAAACCGACAGTTGCGATGGATGCGTTTTTGCCTTAATTTGCAAGCGTTTAAGTTGCAACTATTCCTCTCCTTTGGAGGGAGCGTCGCTGTTGTATTTAAGGGATTTTAACCACAGATGGACACAGATAAACACGGATTTTTAATAGCTGTGTCCATGCATTTCATCAGTTGTTAATATTGTTTTGGCTAAATAGCATCAGATGTTTGCCCTGCTGATGTTAGTTTAGGGATTTTAACCACAGATGGACACAGATAAACACGGATTTATATCTGTGTCCATCCTTTTCATCTGTGGTTAATATTGTTTTGGCTAAATAGCATCAGATGTTTGCCTTGCTAATGTTAGTTTAGGATTTTTAATAGCTGTGTCCATGCATTTCATCAGTTGTTAATATTGTTTTTGGCTAAATAGCATCAGACGTTTGCCCTGCTGATGTTAGTTTAGGATTTTTAACCACAGATGGACACAGATAAACACGGATTTATATCTGTGTCCATCCTTTTCATCTGTGGTTAATATCTTTAGCTGAACTTAATAGCATCAGAGGGTTTCCTCGCTGCTGTAATTTAAGGGATTTTGACCCCAGATGGACACAGATAAACATGGATTTTATATCTGTGTCCATCCTTTTCATCTGTGGTTAATCCTATTTTGTAATAGCATCAAAGGTTTACCAAAGGGCAGGATAATTATAAATAATACTACTAATCAAATTTTGACAAGTAAAAAAACTTCTCACATGATTTTAAATAAACAATGTTTGCTTTCTTTAGTCTTGGTTGCTTTTACATTTTTTGCATCTGCCCAAAATAAACAAGGCATTTATGTAGATTCCAAAGGCGTGATCCGCTGGGAGAAGGACCACAAAGAAGCTGCATTTTTTGGAACCAATTATACTGCACCCTTTGCGTACGGTAACCGCGCCATCTTAAAAACCGGGATTACTGCTGAGCAGGCCATTAAAGATGACGTTTATCATTTTTCCAGGTTAGGTTTAGATGCCTTCAGGGTACATGTTTGGGATACAGAGATTTCAGATGCTGAAGGAAATTTAATCAACAACGAACACCTGAGGTTTTTCGATTTTCTCCTGGCTGAACTTAAAAAAAGGAAAATAAAAACCCTGGTTACACCGATTGCTTTCTGGGGAAACGGCTACCCGGAGAAAGATGAACGCACAGGAAGTTTTTCCAGTAAGTACGGTAAACATGATGCACTAATTAATGAAGCGGCTTTTAAAGCGCAGGAGAATTATCTCAAACAATTCTTTAAACATAAAAATCCTTACACAGGCTTAACTTACCAGCAAGATGCTGATATTCTTGCCACTGAAGTGAATAATGAACCACAACATAGCGGCGCACCCGAGATCACTACCGCCTATATCAATAGGATGGCGAATGCCATTAAAAGTACAGGATGGACCAAACCTATTTTTTACAACATTAGTGAATCGCCAAAATATGCTGCTGCCATTGTTAAAGCAGATGTAAAGGGACATAGTTTTCAATGGTATCCAACAGGCTTAGTGGCAGGTCATACGCAGAAAGGAAATTTCCTTCCAAATGTAGCGGCTTATAAAATTCCCTTTGATTCCATTTCCACATTTAAAAACCGGGCAAAAGTTGTTTATGAATTTGATGCCGGGGATGTAATGGCGCCGATCATGTATCCGGCGATGGCGGAAAGTTTTAGGGCAGCAGGTTTTCAATGGGCCACGCAATTTGCTTATGATCCTATGGCTACCGCTTATGGCAACATGGAATACCAAACACATTATTTAAATCTGGCCTACACGCCATCTAAAGCAATCAGTTTACTCATTGCTTCAAAGGTATTTCATCAGCTCCCACGACTTGCGCAACAAAAAAGTGAAACCAGCTTTGGAGATTTCAGATTAGATTATCAAAAATCGCTTAGCGAAATGAACACCGCAGAAGCTTTTTATTATTCCAATTCAACGCAAACCAAACCGTTAAATGCAACTAAGCTTAAGCATATTGCCGGAGTGGGCAGTTCACCGTTAGTGGATTATCCAGGGAAGGGGGCCTATTTTATTGATCAGCTGACGAGCGGCGTGTGGCGACTGGAAGTGATGCCCGATGCCGTTCCGGTTAATGATCCTTTTGCAAAAGCGTCGCCACAAAAAACAGTAACGGCAATTAGCTGGAGGAATATAGAAATGAAACTTAACCTGCAAGATCTGGGAAAAGATTTTGATATTAAAGGCTTAAATGTAGGAAATACATCCGCGAATACGGCCACCTATGGCAGATTCGAAATTACACCAGGAACTTACCTGTTGATTAGAAAAGGAGTGAAGTCGACATTTAGCGCTAAAGATGCTTACCAGAATATTCTTCTTGGAGATTTCGTAGCACCACCATCAAGTTTGAAGGGTATTTTTGTAAAACACGTTGCACATAAAACAGCAAGCGCGCAACAAGATCTTGTGCTCCATGTCGAAGCTTTTGGCTTAAACAAGCAAGATTCCATATATCTGGAACTGAACAATGCAGTTGGCGAATGGAAAACCATTGGTTTGAAAATGGTTAATGATCATGTTCTTACCGCTGTTGTTCCTTCAGCTTTCATCAAACCTGGTTTATTAACTTACAAAATGATAGTGAAACAGGCTGATGGAAATTTTGTCACCTTCCCAGGAAACATTACTGGTAATCCTTACGCCTGGGATAAACTGGAAGCAGAAAGTTACCAAACCTACATAGCCGCGAAGAATGCACAATTGGAAATATTTAATCCCGCTGCAGACCGCAATCAGATCAACATCTATAATCCCAACTGGAAAAATAATAAGATGGAATTCACTTCATCTGAAAATCCACTAAACCTGGAACTTAGGCTTTCGATGAACGCGCCGGAAAAAGATTCGCTTATGGGCTTTCAAACTTATATCGCCGATTATCTGGAGGGAAGAGTTGCAGATGTAGCGCAAATTAAAACTTTAGTAATCAGGTTGAAATCAAACGGTTCAAGTACCAGGGTGAAAGTAGGGTTGATTGATACCGACGCGCATTTTTTTTCGAAAGCGATATCTGCTAATCAGGCGTTTCAGGAAATTGAGATTCCATTAAACCAGTTCAAGGCAGACCAGCAGTTACTATTGCCACGGCCATATCCGGGGTTCCTTCCACTATATTATCAATCGCCAACAAAAGCAGATTTCGATCTGAAAAATATGGAAAAGCTGGAAGTTACTTTCGGAAGTAGCCAAAACCCCGAACCCGTTAACCTAACCATATCAGCTGTTTATTTAAAATAGGCTTTGTAAAAAGGGCGATACGCATCGCTTTGCTGAAGGCTTAACACATATTATTTTTATCTTGATCATTTATGAAAATTAAAATGCTTATCAAACAGCATCCAATCAATATTATGCTAAGATCTCATCCGTTCAAAATTTTTCTGCTCCTGTTGCTGTTTACTACAACAACATTAAATGCCTTTAGTCAGCAAAGAACTGAAGTTTTACTCACTGATGGCTGGAAATTCTTTAAAGGTAAAAATGAAGCTTCATTCGCTAAAGACTTCAATGATCGCGCCTGGAAAACCGTTACTGTGCCGCACGACTGGGCAATTGAGGGGCCTTTCGATAAGGAAATCGACAAACAAATGGTAGCCATCGTTCAAAATGGGGAATCAAAGCCAAGCGAGAAAACTGGTCGTACGGGCGCCTTGCCTTACATCGGTGAAGCATGGTACCGCAATACCTTCACATTACCGGCAAGCGCAAAAACACAACGCATCATTTTGCAGTTTGATGGCGCGATGAGTGAGCCGAAAGTTTATTTAAATGGCCATAAGGTTGGCGAGTGGAATTACGGTTATAACTATTTTTATATTGATATCACTGATCATGTTTTAGCAGGCCAAAAGAATGTATTGGCTGTTCATCTGAGCAACCAGCCTAAATCATCGCGCTGGTATCCCGGCGCAGGCTTATACCGCAATGTTCGCCTGATTACCAAAGATAAAGAGAGCATCGAGCAGTGGGGGGTAAGCATCACTACGCCGGAGGTTAGCAAGGCTTTTGCTAAAGTAAATATCAAAACGAAATTATCGGCAACTGGTGCTAAACTGATTACACAAATTTTAGATAACAAAGGCCAGGTTGTAACAATTGATACGGCAAAAACCTTTTTTGGCAATGAGGCAGATCAGAATATTAAGCTTTTAAATCCAAGTTTATGGAGTCCTGAAACGCCATATTTGTATACAGCAGTTTCAAGGTTATATCATGGAGATAAAATTTTAGATGAGGTGACTACACGTTTTGGAGTAAGAAGCATCAGCTATGCTGCCGGAACAGGCTTCAGTCTGAACGGTACCGTTCGTAAATTTAAAGGGGTTTGTTTGCACCATGATTTAGGTCCGCTGGGTACTGCTATCAATGTTGCCGCATTGCGCAGGCAGTTGATAATTTTAAAAGATATGGGTTGCAATGCCATTCGCAGTTCGCATAATATGCCTTCTTTAGAGCAACTGGAACTATGTGATGAACTTGGTTTTATGTTCCTGGCGGAAACTTTTGATGAGTGGGCAAAAGCCAAAGTAGAAAATGGTTATCACCGTTTCTTCCAGCAAGATGCTGAAAAAGATGTTGTTAATTTAGTGAAAGCAACCAGAAACCATCCTTGTATTGTAATGTGGAGCTCGGGGAATGAAGTGCCGGATCAATTTGGTGCGGAAGGCGTGAAACGGGCAAAATGGTTACAGGAAATTTTTCATAGGGAAGATCCAACGCGTCCGGTAACGGTGGGCATGGATCAGGTAAAAGCTACGATGGCTTCTGGTTTTGGTGCGCTATTGGATATTCCGGGTTTAAACTACCGGGTGCACTTATATGAGGATGCCTATAAAGCTTTTCCACAAGGTATGTTGTTGGGTTCAGAAACCGCTTCAACAGTTAGTTCAAGAGGGATTTATAAGTTTCCGGTAGTGAAAGCAAAGAACAAAACATACAGCGATTTCCAAAGTTCGTCTTATGATTTAGAGTGTTGCGACTGGTCTAACGTACCGGATGATGACTTCGTGATGCAGGACGATAAGCCCTGGGTAATCGGTGAATTTGTATGGACAGGCTTCGATTACCTGGGTGAGCCTACACCTTATGATGAAAGCTGGCCATCCCGCAGTTCTTACTTTGGAATGTGCGATTTAGCCGGGATTCCAAAAGACCGCTATTACCTGTACAGAAGCAGATGGAATACGGAAAAACCAACTTTACACTTGCTGCCACACTGGAATTGGGAAGGCAGGGAAGGGCAGACCACACCAGTATTTGCTTATACCAACTATGAAAGTGCCGAACTTTTCATAAACGGGAAGAGCTTAGGCCTGCAGAAGAAAAACAACTCCACTCCGCAGAACCGTTACCGTTTGATGTGGATGGATGTAAAATATGAACCTGGAACGTTAAAAGTGGTGGCTTATGATAAAGATGGTAAAGCAGTTGCGGAAGAAACCAGGGTAACCGCTGGCAAACCGTATTGCATCGTGCTTGATCCTGACCGTAAACAAATTATTGCCGATGGAAAAGACATTTCTTTTGTTACTGCATCTGTAGTGGATAAAAACGGAAATCCATGCCCGACAATTAACGAAAGACTAAATTTTGAGGTAGCAGGTGAGGGGAAATTCAAAGCAGTTTGCAATGGAGATGCCACCTCATTGGAAATGTTCAACAAGCCAACCATGAAATTATTTAGCGGTAAGTTGGTCATCTTGGTACAGTCTACCCAAAAAGAGGGCAAAATGGTACTTAAAGTAAAAGGCAAATCATTAAAAGGTGCTGAACTAGCCATTACTTCAGCAAATTGAAAATACTAAATTCAGGCATTTGAGTGAAATTGCCTCTATTATTACATTGAGCTTGTCGAAAAGTGATTTTAAATTTTTCGACAGGTTCAGGTAAGTATTTTTCATATTGAAGAGATGGGTTATGGATTTAGTGCTTTTATATCTTCCTCCATTCTTAAGCTTTCTTTATGGATGGCGTTGAAAACTTCAGTAACAAAATCTTGCGATAGGCCTTGTTTTTTACCTGCGGCTATGTTTTTTTGAAGCACCTGCTGGAAACGGGAAGGCTGCAAAGGTGGGATATGATTCTTCGCTTTATAGATGCCGATCTCTTTCACAATGAGCTCACGACTTGCGAGTAACTCAATCAGTTGCTTATCCAGCGAATCGATTTTTTTTCGATTGCTTTCTAAGGGGTTCGAAGGCTGATTTGATTGTGCAAAAACACGGATGTTGCTGATTAAAACTAACGTAATCGCAAGGAATAAACATTTGTTGAGTTTCATATTCAATTAAACGTAGAAAGAACAAGAATTAATATCGGGCTACAAAGTTTATTATTTCAATCAATCAAAATTAGTTACATATAAGATTGAGCTTAGCATAAACTTTAAAAACCGGTTGCTTATCGACTGATCGGGTAGTTAGGTCTAGTTTGTAAGTTTTTATCTGCATAAACCATTATTTTCGTGAGTACTGTATATCTCCCAATTAAAATCAATCTGAAATTGAACGTTCCTTCTCATAAGTGTCCGAAATGCAAGAATCCTGAAACCTATAGGGTAAGAAGAGGATTTGTTTTTAGTAGAGTATTAACATTTATCACCATTAAGCGATTTAAATGTTACCGTTGTTTCCATAAGTTTTACATTTTTTAGTATAGGTTAATTTTTTTAAGTTAAACCGGTTGTTGATAAAGCAATCGGTTTTTTTAACTTGGGATGGAACTTGGTACAGTCCTAAAAAAGAAACAAATACCTATCAAAGTTATTTATTTTGGAGTAAATGAAAAAGAATCTAATCTATGTAATCTTGGGTCTTGCTCCTTTTATTGCATACTACTTTTATAATAATTTTTTTAGTGCGGAAGCACTAGTTGGTACATATGTAAATAGGAATTTTCATTACCAAGTACTGTTAGTGGATATTCCTTACGAACGAGATACTTTAAGGCTTTTCGAAAATAATGAATTTTCGAGTACTTTTTGGGGAAATGGAACCTATAAACTCAAATATAGTCCTATGGGAACAAGAATTGACCTTACTTATGGTTACGAATTTGGTAAAGCTGGATATAGCACAAGAGTAACAAGACGATTTGGACTTAATCCGAAAATAATATTAAATGACGATCAAAACCATTATCTGGAAAAATGCAACCCCTAAACGGAGATATTTAACCTAATGGAACTCAGTATCAAAATACTTCTATAAAACTTTCTGGTGCAATTGGTACACCACCATTTATGCTTAAAAAACAACAATTATGAGATTGGCTCAAATTTTTCTTCGAATTGGTGTAATATACATGCTTTCGCTTTGCATTTCGTGCAAAACTTCATTCCCAAAAAAATATTCTAGCCAGGCAAGCACTCGAGTAGATTTACAGATGCCAAAATTATTGAATAAGGAGAAAATAAAAAAAGAATTACCATTAAGTGAATTAAGGAAGAAACAAATGGAGGCTAAAGAAAACGGGTATGCGATGTCACCATTGAATTATAACTTTAAGTTGATAAAGCTCGAAATATTCTAGAAGGCAAGGTAGATATTTCAAATAGTCAGCCAGTGGATTCCATTAACTATTATTTTAAAAACATTTTTACCACTTATAAATGGCATCCCGCATACTATTCCAACACTAATGAAAGATTAACGGCTTCAGTAGAAATGTCGATTTATTCTCCGAAACAAAATGATATTTTTGAAATCAGCTTCAGATTGATTTATCTACCTGATAAAGAGAATATTCAGGATATAGTTGGAGAAAATAATTTAATTGATAGGTTTAGAATTAAGTAGCAGATGATGATAAATGATACGATTAGGATGCTAGGTTATTTCGCCTTCAGTTCCACACGTTTTAGATTATATCAAGCTTTTTAGCATGGCTAACCAAGGCTTTTTGATCAATTAAACTGTTTTTTCTATTGCCTGAATTTTAGCAGCATCTTTCATTAGGCGTTCGATGATACTTAACATGTTCAATTCTTCGGAATTGTGGATGTGTAAACCTTTTTCATATCAACTTCCTATGGTTTACTACCCATAATAGACTTAGCATGTTTGTTTGTTTTTACCGCGGTTGTGTTCCTTATTCCTTTATAGTGTGTGAATTCATTTGTAAACAAAATATGTGTAAACTTTTTTTTGTTTACAAAAAGATTGTTTACAAAACACGAAACATTTTTGTTGTAAACTTTTTTTTGTTTACAGAAAGATTGTTTACAAAACCTGAAACATTTTTATTGTAAACTTTTTTTTGTTTCGCTTTAAAAAGTTTCACTCCTAGATTCGTTTGATACTTCATTACTCATTTTTCGGCTACAACAAAAAGAGATTTGGCTTAATCTGAAAAATCCATTCTTCAGACCTTTGAAAAACCAAAACATAAGAAAATGAAAATTATCATCACAGGCTCACTGGGCAATATTAGCAAACCATTAACCGAAGAACTGGTTCAAAAAGGACACGCCGTTACCGTAATCAGTAGCAATGCAGAAAGACAGCAGGAGATTGAAGAGATTGGCGCTGAGGCAGCCATTGGCTCATTACACGATGTTGAATTTTTAACGCAGACTTTCACCGGTGCCGATGCGGTCTACACCATGGTGCCTCCGGGAAATTATATGGATCATAACTTCGATCTGTTTGCTTACTACAAAAGTTTAGGTCAGCATTATGCCGATGCCGTTCTGGAATCTGGTGTGAAAAAGGTGGTGAATTTAAGTACTATAGGTGGCAACCTAGCTGAAGGGAACGGAATTTTGCGCGGTGCGCATCAAGTGGAGTTAATTTTAAATGCCTTGCCAACCGATGTGGCTATTACCCACATGCGGCCAAACTCTTTTTATTACAACTTACTCGGCTACATCCCGATGATTAAATCCAAAGGACTAATTGCTGCTAATTATGGCGGCGATGGCATCATCCCCTGGGTATCTCCACTTGATATTGCTGCTGCAATTGCAGAAGAATTAACTTCTCCTTTTGAGGGCAGGAAAGCCCGTTCAGTGGCCAGCGAAGATCTCTCCGGAAATGAAACAGCCAGAATTTTAGGAGCGGCTATTGGTCAGCCAGATTTGAAATGGGTAGTGGTTTCTGATGACGAAATTTTGAACGGTTTAATAACTGTTGGGATGAATCCAGAAATTGCTGCTGGTTTAGTGGAGATGTACGGCGCCCTTCGGAGTGGATTATTGGCACAGGATTATAATCAAAATAAACCCGCAGTCATGGGTAAAGTAAAGATGTCAGATTATGCAAAAGAATTTGCAGTGGCTTTTAACCAATAATAATTAGCTTAGCATATGGCAAGAACCCACTTTCATAGATTTAAAAGCATTAGCGAATTTCATCAGTTCAGGGGTTTGCCCAAACCAGAGCATCCGCTTATAAGCGTCATTAATCTCGATGACGTAAAAACCATGCCTAAGGGAGAAAACAGCATTGTGTTTGATTTCTACTCCATTGCCTTGAAGCGAAATTTTAACGGGAAAATGAAGTATGGCCAACAACAGTATGACTTCGATGAAGGCATCATGTTTTTCATTTCACCAGGGCAGCTTTTTCGCATTGAAGTGGAAGACGAAACGGCCTTAAACCATTCGGGATGGATGTTATTCGTTCATTCCGACTTTTTGTGGAACACCAGCCTGGCCAAAACCATTAAGCAAAACGAATTTTTTGATTATTCGGTACACGAAGCGCTTTTCCTCTCCGAGAAAGAAGAGCACACTATTGCAGCGATCATGCAGAACATTCTGGAGGAGTACCATTCCAACATCGATAAATTTACCGAAAATGTGATGATCGCCCAGCTGGAATTACTGCTGACCTATTCAAATCGGTTTTATCACCGCCAGTTCCTCACCAGAAAAATATCCAACCATTCTGTTCTTCATCGCCTGGGCAACATCCTTTCCGCTTATTTTGAAGATGACGAGTTGCAAAAGAAGGGGCTGCCTAGTGTTCAGCATATTGCTGAACAGTTAAGCATGTCGCCAAATTATTTAAGCGGTTTATTAAAGGTGCTAACCGGCCAGAGTACACAACAGCATATTCATGATAAATTAATTGAGCTGGCGAAAGAGAAGCTGTCTATTTCTGATATGTCTGTAAGTGAAATCGCTTACCAACTGGGCTTTGAACACCCACAGTCTTTTAATAAGTTATTTAAGCGCTATACAGAAATGAGTCCAAATAACTTTAGAAAGTCTTTTAACTAAAAGCAATCGGTTTAAGACCAGTATAAGTGCTATAGAACGGCTTCGCAGATCTGCTGCAAAATCAGCCGGGACGAAAGAAGGATTTGCTGGCAAAGCTAGGAATTGCCGGTATCTTCTTCTCCGTTGCGTGGCCCTTTACCCGGTGAAGCACCAATCTGATCTTCCTTCGGTACTGGATCTTTCGCTGCATTTTCGGCAAGTTTTTCCAATTGATCTTCTTCAGATGCGCCCGCCCTGATATCTTCAGCAGGTATTCTTACCGTTGTTTTGGTTTTATCCAGTTTGTTTTCTTCGTCTTTATTCATAACCTTTTTCTTTTAAAAACATGGCTAAAGGCAGATGGGTTTAGCCAAATGTTAAATAGTGTTCCGTTGAGAAAAGAGATAAGGGAATAAAAAACTAAACCGCTGTAAATTTCTTTTTGTTTTAGATGAGGTAACAGCCGTTAAACAATATATGGATTTCACAATACAATCAAGGGATATAGTAGCCATGCTCGTTTCGGTAGCATGCGGAAGTATTATAGGTTTTGAGCGTGAATACCGAAACAAATCCGCTGGTTTCCGAACGATCATACTCATCTGTCTGGGTTCCACCATCTTCACTATTGTTTCCTGGCATGGCGCCGGAACAGACGACCGCATCTCTGCCAACATCATTACAGGTATAGGTTTTATTGGCGCTGGCGTCATCTTTCAGGATCGGATCTCCGTTCGCGGACTTACCACAGCTGCTGTAATCTGGACATCTGCCGCAATTGGTATGACAGCAGGGATCGGCTATCACGCCCTGGCCTTTCTCCTTACCGTAAGTACCCTGATCGTACTCGTGCTAGTGGGCTACGTAGAAAAAATGGTTTCGGGGTTTAAGAAGGAAAAGATGCTTGCCATTACACTTATTGATGGTGAAATTTCAAAACTTTACCAGCTGGAAAAACGCCTGGAAAGTACAGGGATGAAGCCCAGCAGATTGGAAGTAGGCAAAGATAATGGCCGGTTAACTGCAGTTTATTTATTGAATGCTAAGAAAAAAGAGATTGATAAAATTAATATGGTTTTAGCTGAAATGGAAGAAGTAGTCAGCTTTACCTAAGTGCTTTATTTAAACTAACAATGATGGAACAGAGCAAAGACAATAGAATGATTCCGATGACTTCATTTTCAAGCGGGAATGGCCAATCGGTAACTGATGATGTGTATTATTTTACCAACCAGATTGTGAACGTGGTGATGCTGGGGAAGCCGGGTGGTGACTGGTTTTTAGTCGACTGTGGGATGCCAAAGTGCGGTGCTGAAATTATTGCTGCGGCAGAGAAACGTTATGGGAAAGACAACCCACCAAAGGCGATTTTTTTAACACACGGGCATTTCGACCACGTGGGCGGCATTGTAGAGATTCTAGAAAAATGGGATGTTAGGGTTTATGCGCATCCTTTAGAAATGCCTTTTCTCACCGGGCAGCAGGAATATCCGGAACCTGATAGTTCTGTTGAAGGCGGTTTACTGGCGAAACTTTCTTCGCTTTACCCACACGAACCCATAGATATTTCCGGGCACGTATCTCCCTTTCCTGCAGATGGAAGTTTACCTGGCCTTCCCGAATGGCAATGGCTTCACGCACCAGGGCATTCACCAGGGCAGGTTGTTTTCTTTCGTGAGCAAGATAAAATCCTGATCTCTGCCGATGCTTTCATCACCGTTAAGCAAGACTCATTTTATAAAGTGCTTGTTCAAAAGCAAGAAGTACAGGGGCCACCCAGGTACCTGACTACCGATTGGCAGGCCGCATGGGAAACAGTTAGGAAACTGAAAGATTTACGTCCGGCAATAGTTATTGCTGGCCATGGCCAATACATGGAGGGTGCCGAATTGCGTTTAGGACTGAAAAAACTGGTGGAGGATTTTGCTACGGTAGCTATACCAGATCACGGGAAATTCGTGTAGTAATATCGTTTCGATTAAAAAAATCAGCCAAGGTCAGTATAGACGCTTGGCTGATCTGGTAATTAGCCTTCTGTTTGGTCATGACCTTCCGTTTTTACGACTTTGTTATATAAGCCCAGCAATAGAAAAGGTGCAGCCCATTGGCCTACAAATAAAGCTGTATTTTTCCGCCCTAAACATTTTAAGGTTAAGGATACGCCCATTGATGCCAGGGCACTCCATAAGAAAAGGTCTGAAGGTAATTTAGCGGTCTGTTCTTCAATTGCACGAGCGACTTTGCCCTCTGAATGTTGTTCTTTTTGTGATTCCATGTTTTTCATTTTTAATTAAAAAATAGCTGTCCGATTAATCAGGTCACTTAGATGGTATAGGTATTGGATTTAAATAACCAGATTATCCTATTAAAAACATGCACAATTGCTTTATAGTTGAGCCCTTGCCCCGGTAATATGCTTTTCAGGTAATTATCTCCGGTATACAGGTGTTTTTACGGGTTTGATCAAAATAAAAATGCGGAAATTATTAATGCCTCTAATCCGCAGATGCAGTGTGGTTTTGAAACAAAATATTTACATCATTTAAAGAAAAATCAATCTACCTTCGAAACAGATATTGGTGAAAATAAATAGTAGTAAAACCGTTTAGTTAAACCTCAGATGATACTAACCAAAATGCATCTTTGTCTATGAGCCCTGAAAATGATGAAAAAACCAGTTGTAACTTTTAAGATATTGTCGACCTGTTTGTTGATGTTTATTCTCCAGGTGAGCATTGCACAAACCTTTAAAAACCCCTTGCTTCCATCAGGAGCAGATCCATGGAGCATTTATAAAGACGGCTACTATTATTACACGCATTCCATGCAGAATAAACTGGTGATCTGGAAAACGAAGAACCTGGCAGATTTAAAAACCGCACAGCAGAAAACGATATTTGTTCCGCCGGCAAATACAGCCTATTCTAAAGAACTCTGGGCGCCCGAAATACATTTTATCAACCAGAAATGGTATGTTTACTTTGCTGCCGATAACGGCGAAAATAAGAACCACCGGATGTATGTGTTGGAAAATACATCGAAGGATCCGCTCACCGGAACCTGGAAACTCAAAGGTAAAGTGGGGGATGCAACAAACAAGTGGGCAATAGATGGATCTGTTTTTACCTACCAAAATCAACTTTATATGGTTTGGGCTGGATGGGAGGGAGACATCAACCAGAAGCAGGAGATTTTTATTGCCAAAATGAAAAACCCCTGGACCATTGACGGTAAACGACATAAAATCTCTACTCCCCAGTTCGAATGGGAAAAGCATGGCGATTTAAATGACCCGGGTAATCCGCCACATGTTGATGTTAATGAAGGTCCGCAAATTTTAATGCACAACAATAAAGTGTTCCTGATTTATTCCGCCAGCGGTTGCTGGACAGATTTTTATGCCTTGGGCATGTTAACCCTAAAAGGTAAAGATATATTAAATGGCACATCGTGGGAAAAAAGTAAACAGCCCGTATTTAAGCAATCTGCAGAAAATGGCGTTTATGCACCTGGTCACAATTCATTTTTTAAATCTCCGGATGGTAAGGAAGACTGGATTTTATACCACGCCAATTCAGCACCGGGCCAGGGCTGCGGCGGGCAACGCTCGCCAAGGGCTCAAAAGTTTAGCTGGAATGTTGATGGTTCGCCAAATTTTGGTATTCCGGTTCGAAGCGATCAGGAACTTGCTATTCCGTCGCAAAATAAATAGAAATTATTCAATAGCTAACCAAAAAAATAACCTAAACCAAAAATATGAGAAAGCATTTCAATTACCTGTTATTAATTTTTCTGAGTGTAGCCTCCGTTACTTATGCCCAAAACAGCACGCCTGTAGTTGGCAAGGTATGGTCTATAGACAAAGCGAATGCTTGGTACAAACAGTATAGATGGATTAACGGAGCGGATTTTCTGCCCAGTACCGCCATAAACCAATTAGAAATGTGGCAGGCAGATACCTTTGATCCGGCTACAATAGATAAGGAACTGGGTTGGGCAGAAGCCATCGGTTTTAATACGATGCGGGTTTACCTGCATAGCCTCGCCTGGAAACAAGATCAGCAGGGCTTTAAGAAGAGAATGGATCAATACCTCACCATTGCAAACAAACACCAGATTAAAACCATTTTTGTGTTTTTTGATGATTGCTGGAACAAGCAGGCTAAAACAGGCAAACAACCAGAACCGAAAACGGGAATTCATAACTCGGGCTGGGTGCAGGATCCCGGAGATCCGGACTCGAAACAGGAAGCAAACTTTCCGGCTTTATCGCGTTACGTTAAGGATGTAATGATGCATTTTAAAACGGATAAACGCATTCTCTTATGGGATTTGTACAATGAGCCGGGCAATTCCGGCAAATTAACCACCTCATATCCACTCTTAAAAAATGTATTTACCTGGGCCAGGGAAGTGAATCCGGATCAGCCCATCAGTGCTGGTTTATGGGCTTGGGATTATAAAGAATTAAATGCATTTCAAGCCCTGAATTCTGATGTTATTACTTACCACGATTACGAGGAACCACAATGGCACCAAAGGGTAATTGATATGCTTCGCTCACATGGTCGCCCGATGATTTGCACCGAATATATGGCCAGAACAAGGGGAAGCCGTTTTGAAAATGTGATGCCATTGTTAAAAAAGGAGAACATCGGGGCAATCAACTGGGGTTTGGTTGATGGAAAATCCAACACGAAATACGCCTGGGATACGCCCCTTAAAAATGGTGAAGAACCAAAGGAATGGTTCCACGAAGTTTTTAGAAAAGACGGCACACCTTACAAAAAGGAAGAAGTCGAGCTAATTAAGAAATTAAACAACAAATAGCATTGCTATAACTTCATTTATCAATCATTACATCGCCAACCAGGTTTATTTCTGGTTGGCTTTTTTTATCCTACTTACCGGAAATGCTTTCTTTCAGCTCTTGCTGATCTCTTAATATCGGTTTTAACACCTCAATTTTTCCGTCAATTTCGTGCTGATAAGATAAACCTAAAATTTCTGTGATCAGCGGGTAAACATTTACATTTTCGAACGAAGCTATTTTTAAATGTTTTCTGAACGCAGGGCCCCAGGCCATGAAGGTAGCATGCATGTCTTTTACCTGCATCGGGTCGAAACCGTGATGACCGATGCCTGGTTTACGGTTAGAAAATACGCGAGGCCATTCGGGAACAAGCAATATGTCACCGATCCGGTTTAAACGATCATCTTTAGCACCATAATGAAAGTGTGCCGGCATTTTAGTTTTTAAATAAGCTTTGTAATCAGTGCCCTCCTGGCTTTTTAAGGTTTCGTACAAAGGCTTGATATCTTTTTTGTTTTTTGCATGAATATCCATCAGTGTTCCCGATGAAGCAATTACATATTTGGCCGTATCAATGGCTTTTGGTGTGGCAATAGGATGATCTCGGTCTACGGCAGTCATGCCATGATCAGAAACAAAAATATAATTTACCGGCAGACCTAAAGGTTCTATTGCTTTGGTGAGCTGACTAATAACGCTGTCTACCATTTTTACAGCCGCTTCCGTTTGAGTAGCATCCGGGCCGTAAGTATGACCGGCATGATCTGGCTCTGAAAGGTAAAATGTAATAAGGTGTGGTCTTTTTTCTTCAGGCAGGCTTAACCAGTTTTTAATGATTGAAATTCTTTTTTCAACACCAATCTGTTCTGTATAATCGTAGTAATAAGTTGGCCGAATGCCTTTAATTGCCGCTTCTGATCCTACCCAAAACATATTTGCAGTGATCATTTTTTGTTCTTCTGCCAGCACCCAAAGCGGTACACCCCCGTACCATTTACCATCCTTTACTTTAGCTTTCGAACCCATTGAATATCTCTCGCCGGTACGTTCTTCCAAAAAAGTATTGTTTACCAAACCATGGTGAGATGGGTACATCCCTGTTGCAATGGTGTAATGGTTTGGAAAAGTAACCGAAGGGAAACTTGGGATCATTGATTCTGCCAGAACTCCGTTTGCGCTTAGCTTTAATAAGCTATCTGCGTGATAACGTTTTGCATAATCGTAACGAAAACCATCAGCTGAAATCAAAATCACATAAGGCTTTTTTTGCTGGTCTGCTGCATTTTGGCGACCGGCTATAACATGTTCGCTGGTGTCAGTTTGTGCCTGGGCATTGTTGATGATAAAAAATAAGACAATAATCAGGAGAAGCGGAAAGGGATATTGGTTTTTCTTCATTTGTATACTTGTAGATAAATTACAGGTGGAGTCAGTTGCCTGACCACTTTTAACGTCATCAGCAGCTTTTGCATACTCATCCGGTTACTGTAAATTATGGTTGTGCACATCAGCGGAACTCTTTTAAGCCTTTTCTTTACCGCTGAAATTGCGATCCAAATGTACTAAAACTAAAAATCACAGCATGTTGAAGTGTATAAAGTTTATATGAATTTTACAGCTCTTTTACTTTATTAAGGATACGGTTTATAGTAGTTTTGGCAATTGCCTTGGTTGTAATCTTTAAAACTGCCTGTTGAAGCATAAGCGCGTTCACGCTCGCACGTATTTAATAACTCCGAACTGGAACAATTAATATTGTTGATTATACCCGCGAAATTTATAACTTCAATAGTTACATAGAACTGCAGGTCATGAAACTCATTTTTACTTTTATAATTGCATTGAATTTCTGTTTTCCAATCGCCGAAGCGATAAATTTGAATCGCATCTGCTATCTGGAAGATGGTGTTTCTGCTGTTGTAAAGGGAGGAAATCATCTCACTGTAAAGGCTAGGTCGGGATTGCTTTCGTTTACAAAGCGTTATGAAGTAGATTTTATTGAGATCAGGCACTGCGATCATCAAAAGCTATCGTTAACCTTCATTAGCGGAAAAAATGCTTTAGACATTGATTTTTATCCGGCCAAAGATGATTGGATTTCGAATAAGGTAACCTTGTTCGGCGCTACCTCAAAATTAAAAAAAGGGCAGACACTGAATGGCAGAGTTTCTTTAAAAAAGTTCGACTTTTACACCGTCGCAGCGCCAATCCTGGAAAAAAAATAGATTGCTACACTCAAGTTTTAATCTTGAATATCACCTGAAGTAAAGTGACTAAATGATGCTTGTTTTAAGCAGGTTTTGAGCATCGAAAAAGTGATTTAAAGGGCCCTTACCTTCTCCTGTTTTAACCTCTTGCCCTGATATAATCGCCTGCTCTACATAACATTTCGCTTGCGCAATAGCATTTGTTAAATCATTCTCCAAAGCTACATAAACTGCAATAGCAGAAGAAAGGGTACAACCCGTTCCATGTGTATTTTGTGTATGGATAGCTGTCGATTTAAAGATTTTATGGTTCCCTGATTGATCAAGGTATACATCAAAAAGATCAGGACCTTTTAAGTGTCCGCCTTTTACTAAAACAGCATGACAGCCAGAACTGATCATTTTTTCGGCAGCTAATTTCATATCATCAATGGTTTTTATATTCATACTGGCGAGTATCTCTGCTTCATCCAAATTGGGGGTAATCAGCATTGCTAACGGGAATAATTCCTGCTGAAGCATTGCAATAGTATCGTTTTCAATCAGGCGGTGGCCACTGGTAGAAACCATTACGGGATCAAAAATGATCGGTACATCGGGATAAGCTTTTAAAGTCTGGGCAATCGCCCTTGCCAGTGCTGCAGAATGAACCATACCAATCTTGATGGCTTTTGGTTTAATGTCATCCATTACTGCTTTAATTTGCCCCTGAACAATTTCTGCAGGAACTTTATGAATCGCTTTTACGCCTAAGGTGTTTTGTACTGTGATGGCTGTAATTGCAGAGGTTCCGTAGCAACCAAGCGCACTGAATGTTTTTAAATCTGCCTGTATGCCCGCGCCGCCTCCACTGTCTGATCCAGCAATGGTGAGGATGGAAATATATGTACGATTCCTGCTCATGAAATTCCGCCTGCTACACTATAAATTTCACCCTTAAAAAGAGGCTTGACAAAGTTCACCGCCATTTTACTTCGCGCCCCGCTCTGGCAAATGAACACCAGTTTTTTACCTAATGGAAAAGACGAAATGTGTTCGGCAAGATTATAAACTGAAAGATTTTCCCCACCTAGATTGTATTCTTCAAACTCATAATCTTCCCGTACATCTATCAAATGCACTTTTTCAGGTGTGTTTGCCAGCCAGTGTTTTAAGACATCCATTGAGATTTCACCATCTACTTGATTTATAAGTTGACTTCCGTCGGCGCTAGATTTTGTTACAGCGTGATATTGAGCGCCTATTTTAAATATACTGACACTATTATCCAATGCATTTAGGGTGAGTAGTTTGCCAGAGAGTATTTCGCCAAAGCCGCAAATGATTTTAATCACCTCATTAGCCATATAAGTACCAATGATTCCCGGCAATATGCCAATGACTCCGATTTCCGAGCAATTCGGCACTTCATTGCCTACAGGGGCTTCCGGAAATACATCCCGGTAATTCGGCCCTTGCTGATAATTGAACACAGATACCTGCCCTTCAAACTTGAAGATAGAACCAAAAACGAGTGTTTTGCCCAGAGCTACACAGGTGTCGTTTACAAGATATCTCGTCGGAAAATTGTCCGAACCATCAATAATTAAATCGTATTGATCAATAAGCTTCGCAGCATTTTCCTGTGTGACCCTTTCCTGATGGGCCGTAAGGTGTATAAAGGGATTAAGTTGTTGCAGTTTCTGTTTGGCTATAGCAGCTTTCGCTTTACCTATGTCAGCCTGTGAATATAAAATCTGTCGGTGCAGGTTGCTCGCATCCACCAAATCATCATCCACAATCCCTATATTGCCTACTCCGGCAGCCACCAGATACTGCAAAACAGGGCAGCCTAAACCACCAGCACCAATCATGAGTACCTTTGCTGCTTTGAGTTTTTCCTGTCCGTTAATTCCGAGTTCAGGTAAAATAAGCTGGCGGTTATATTGTTTTAGTTCTTCTTTCTTAAGCATGTATATTCAGTTAAGCCAGGCAGCGATCCCAATCTTTCCAAACGGCTTCGTAACCTTGTGTTGCAATCATTTTAGCAATCTCAGCAGGCGTACGTTCATCACTGATTTCGAACTGTTCCAGTGATTCTGGTGCCACTACGTAGCCACCGGGATTTGTTTTTGAACCGGCACTAATCGAAGTGATTCCCAACTTAATGATGTGATTTCGAAATGCCGGCGATTCTCTTGTAGAAATGGAGAGTTCTACTTCTTCGTTAAATAAACGGTAAGCGCAAATGAGTTGCACCAGCTCCCGGTCGCTCATCTCCACTTTAGGTTCCAACCCGCCACTAAAGGGCCGGAGCCTTGGAAAAGATAGGCTGTATTTGCTCTGCCAGTATTTTTTCTCGAGGTAATTCAGGTGCAGGGCAGTAAAGAAACAATCGGTTCGCCAGTCTTCCAGTCCGATCAATACGCCAAGTCCCATTTTATGAATGCCCGCTTTCCCTAATCGGTCTGGCGTTTCTACCCGGTATTTGAAATTCGATTTCTTGCCCTTCGGATGGTGCTTTTTATAATCTTCCAGATGGTAAGTTTCCTGGTAAACCAATATCGTATTTAAGCCGTATGGTATTAATTGATCATAATCTTCCACATCCATGGGTTGAATTTCCATAGAAATATGGGCGAAGTGAGGCCTGATCAGTTCGAGTACTTTTTTGAAATAGTCTACGTGAACGTTCAAATTATCTTCTCCGGTAACCAATAAAACATGGTCATAACCCATGTCTTTCAATGCTGCAACTTCCTGCATAATTTCCATCGCCGAAAGCGTTTTACGTTTCACTTTATTGTCGTAACTGAAACCACAATAAGTACAGATGTTGTTGCACTCGTTCGATAAATAGAGTGGTACATACATTTGGAGCACCTTGCCGAAACGTTTTTGGGTTAACTGCTGACTAATCACAGCCATTTGCTCCAGGTAGGGCGCTGCGGCCGGAGAAATCAGTGCCTTGAAATCTTCCAAAGTTCGTTTCGGAGAAGCCAAAGCCCGTTCTACATCGGCGGTAGTTTTAGCGTAAATGCTGGCCTTGGTTTCGTCCCAGCTATAGGTTTCGAAAAGGTCGTTAAAGCTATTCATATAAAAAAGAGGTTAGTGGACTGCTTGCGATGGCATGTGATACAGGTGAGGCTAATCTGGCCTCGAAGGCCATTCTTCCGGCTTCCACAGCCATTTTAAACGCTGCGGCCATTTGGACCGGGTTGCCAGACACTGCAATGGCCGTATTTACCAATACTGCATCGGCGCCAATTTCCATGGCCCAGGCCGCGTCAGATGGTGAACCAATCCCAGCATCAACAATTACCGGAACATTACTTTGGCTTATGATAATTTCTAAAAAATCGATTGTTTTCAGCCCTTTGTTACTTCCAATCGGCGAACCAAGGGGCATCACTGCGCTGGTACCGGCATCTTCCAAACGCTTACATAAAACAGGGTCTGCATGGATGTAGGGCAATACGATAAACCCCTGTTTGGCCAATTCTTCCGTTGCTTTCAGGGTTTCGATAGGATCCGGCATCAGGTATTTCGGATCTGGGTGGATTTCTAATTTAATCCAGTTGGTTTCTAAGGCTTCACGGGCCAGCTGGGCTGCAAAAACAGCCTCTTTTGCATTTCTAACTCCAGATGTATTGGGAAGTAAATTGATGTGCGGATATTTCAAACGGAGCAATAAATCGTCATCTTCATTGTTTTTAATATCCACCCGCTTCAGTGCAACGGTAACAAGTTCTGAACCAGATGCCAGCAATGCTTCCTCCATTAAAGTAGAAGAACTGAATTTTCCCGTACCTGTAAACAAGCGTGAACGGAATGTTTTATCGGCGATGTGTAACATGTGTTAAGCTTCTTTTAAAGAGGTGTTATTGATGTGTTCATAAATCTCAGCAACCGTAGCCGCCGGATCGGTAGCATAGGTGATCGCTCCCGAAACCGCAACGCCATAAAGACCAGTTTCCATAATTTTTTTAATATCCTGCGTCTCTATGCCGCCAATAGCAATGATTGGCGTTTTAATTCCTGCCTGATCAACTTGATTAAGTATTTCTGCATAGCCTTCCAAACCCAAAATAGGACTCAGCTTTTGCTTGGTTTTGGTAAAGCGATAGGGGCCAAGGCCGATGTAATCCACGCCTTCAGCCACCCGTTGTTGAACATGTTCAAACGTATTTGCAGTGCCTCCGATGATCATTTTGGTGCCAACCAGTTTGCGTGCCTCTTGTACAGGCCTGTCATCTAAACCCAGGTGAAGGCCATGTGCACCTGCTTTCAGGGCAATTTCCGGGTAATCATTTACAATCAGTTTTGCGCCATATTCATTGCATAAGGCGACTGCCTTGAAGGCATATTGCAAAATGTTTTCTTTCGGTTCAAACTTTACCCGCAGTTGTATCCACTTGGCACCAGCTTCCAGCGCAGCTTTAATGGCTGTTAAATGCGTGCCGTTTTCGGGCTGCTGGGAGATATAATGAAGTCTGTCTATCATTTTCTAAAATTTATTATTTTATTCAGGTTTTTGAAATTGGTTACTGCCTGTTCAGGCTGTTTCCAGATAGTACCCAACACAGCAGCACCATCAAATTGCATCAGCCTGATCTGCCGGATGTTTTGTGCGTCAACTCCACCCAAAGCGATTACTGCCGGCTGTGCGTTCACCTTTTGTAAAACGAATCCTTTTGCCAGTTTACTTTCATAACCTGGCTTAGAAATACTGTCAAACACCGGACTAAAAAAAACGTAATCAAAAGCTGTTAAATGTGGTAGCGCTGTAAGCTCATGCATAGCTGTACTACAGGTGAAGCCATCTTTTTTCAGCTTAATGATCTCCGCTTCACTACTATCAAGACGATGTTTTGCTGGATAATGCAGGCGTTTGATGTTGGTCTTATCGGCAATAAAATGGTGTTGATGCAAGGCGATATGTGGGTGGAATGCCGGATCAATAGCTCTCAATAAATCCAGACACTGATGGCCACTCCAACCTGGTTTGCGCAAATGAAAGCGGGTCATCCCGGCCTCGAAAAGCTGGTTGATGATTTTCGCTTCATTTGCAATTGCTTCAGGATTGGAGAGGACAATCAATTCCATTATAAATAAATTTCGCTTCCTTTTTCTGTAAATTCCTTTGATTTCTCGGCCATGCCTTTTGCCAGTACATCTTCTTCACCCATGCCATTTTCTTTGGCATATTCCCTCACATCCTGGGTAATTTTCATCGAACAGAAGTTTGGTCCGCACATGGAACAGAAGTGTGCAATCTTGGCACCTTCGGCGGGTAATGTTTCATCATGGAACTCTTTAGCGGTATCCGGGTCAAGCGAAAGGTTAAACTGGTCTTCCCACCTGAATTCGAAACGGGCTTTACTTAAAGCATTATCGCGGTATTGCGCACCAGGATGTCCTTTAGCCAAATCTGCAGCATGGGCAGCGATTTTATAGGTGATTACGCCATCTTTTACATCTTTTTTATTGGGTAAACCCAAGTGTTCTTTTGGGGTAACGTAACAAAGCATAGCCGTTCCGAACCAGCCAATCATGGCTGCGCCAATTGCCGAAGTAATGTGATCATAACCCGGTGCAATATCTGTAGTTAGCGGACCTAAGGTATAAAAAGGCGCTTCAGAACAGTGTTGCAATTGTTTCTCCATGTTCTCTTTAATCAGGTGCATAGGTACGTGGCCGGGCCCTTCGATAATGGTTTGCACATCATGTTTCCAGGCAATTTTAGTTAACTCGCCAAGGGTTTCCAGCTCACCAAACTGTGCCGCATCATTTGCATCTGCAATACAACCTGGCCGCAGGCCATCGCCCAGCGAGAAGGAAACATCATAGGCTTTCATGATCTCGCAGATTTCCTCAAAATGTGTATACAGGAAATTTTCTTTGTGATGTGCCAGGCACCATTTTGCCATAATAGAGCCCCCGCGGGAAACAATTCCGGTAATGCGTTTGGCTGTTAAAGGCACGTAGCGCAACAATACACCGGCATGTATAGTGAAATAATCAACGCCTTGTTCAGCCTGCTCAATCAGCGTATCGCGGAATAACTCCCAGGTCAAATCTTCGGCCTTGCCGTTCACTTTTTCTAAAGCCTGGTAAATGGGTACCGTACCAATTGGGACCGGCGAGTTGCGGATAATCCATTCCCGGGTTTCGTGGATATTCTTTCCGGTAGAAAGATCCATGATGGTATCAGCTCCCCAACGGCAGGCCCAAACTGCTTTCTCTACTTCCTCTTCAATGCTGGAGGTGACGGCAGAGTTGCCAATATTCGCATTTATTTTTACCAGGAAGTTACGCCCGATAATCATGGGTTCTATTTCGGGGTGATTAATATTACAGGGAATTACCGCGCGTCCTGCTTCCACTTCCTGCCGAACAAATTCTGCAGTGATGGCCCCTTTAGGTGTATTGGCACCAAAGCTATGGCCCTGATGCTGGTGGTTCATAATGTCATGCTGGTCATTCAGCTGCTCTTTCAACAGATCGATCCGCTGGTTTTCGCGAATGGCAATGTATTCCATCTCGGGCGTAATAATGCCTTTTTTGGCGTAATGCATTTGCGATACATTCATCCCGGCTTTTGCGCGAAAAGGTTTGGTTGTGTGGTTAAAGCGTAAGTGGTCAAGGCTTTGATCGTGCAGCCGCTGTTGTCCATAATCAGACGAAATATAATCCAGCTGCTCCACATCACCCCTGGCTATAATCCATTTTTCACGTAAACGGGATAAACCTTTTTTTACATCAATTTTTGCATTTACATCGGTGTATGGTCCGCTGGTATCATAAACGGTAACGGGTGCATTGGGTTCAGTTTCGCCAAAGCGGCCGTGAAGTTTGGTGTCGCTCAGCGTAATTTCTCGCATGGCCACCTGGATATCGTGCAGCTGGCCCTGTACGAATATTTTTTTAGAGGCTGCAAATGGGGTGGTAGTCAATACCTGGTCTGTGGGAGTTTTTTCTTGCTTCATGTTTCTCGAGATTTATGGTTAGCCGCCTTGTGTGGCTTTAATGATGATGACCTGATCGCTGGGATGGAGGAGGTGGTTCTCCCAGGCGGTTTTAGAAATGATAGACTGATTAACAGCCACAGCAATACCGTTAGCTGGCGTATTTAACACTTCTGTAATTAAATGCTGCACAGTGCAAACATCGGCAACCTGGTAATTTTGTTGATTTACGGTGATTTCCATTCTGTTTCTAAAAATTTAACTTTTAGGAATGGCCCCGTATGGAGGAAAGAAAAAACAACTTCATATTGCAGGAGTTGTCATCACTTTTCCCTTCGGCAGTACTAACTGCATCAGGTTCAAAGGGTATTATCTCAGTCCGCAAAGGACACCCCTAAAGTTGCGGTAAACTTATAGAAAAGTTTTAAGAATAGCCAAAGTTATTTTTTTTGCTTGGTTTTTTAGAAAAATGGGGAGAAGTTAACTTGGCTTTTATACCGGGTTATTGTCAATAACAAGGGTTAAATGCTAACCCTTTAATGATAGTTTAAGCAGCGATGTTAGAAAATGACGGAGGTGAACTACTGCTATTACGGAGTGATTTTTTAACTGTTTTTTTGATGGCTTTCATGATAAGCTAAGATTTTATTCAAAGCGGTAATGGTAATTTCGAGTTCCTTTTTACCCACAACTTCACTGTAGATGTCGTTCATTTCCATTACATTGCTGTTTACTTTGTAAATCAAATCCTTTCCTTTCTTTGAAAGAAAAAGCAGGTCACTTCTTTTATCCACCTCACTGGCTTTACTCTCAATCATGCCAAGTGCCTCCAGTTCTTTGATGGTCCGGCTGATATTCTGCTTCGGAATCATTGATTTTCTCGAAATTTCAGAAGGTGAACAACCATCTATACCAATATTACAGATTACAGGCCAGTAGGACAATTTCATATCTTTCCAGTTAGGGTCAACATTAGCGTGCGACCAATAATCTAAATGTTTACGCAGATTGAAACTTAACCGTTGCCAATTTCTATCCTGCATTTGTTCCAGTTCCCGTAATTTCTCGTCAATATCTTTTTCCATCTCACAAAAATAAAACAAATAAATCATAATCTTTGATTACTACTTAGTAATAATTGATTACTTTTGTTTGGGAAAAACATAGCGGGTCTATTTCTCCATTCACATCAAATTAACATCCATAAAATATGAACAATTACATCACCATTATGTACACCAATATTACGGAAGAATCGGAGCTTCTTGTTGTTTCTAACTGTTTGAGTGCCTTTACAGAAATTAATGAATGGACGATCGATTTTGCAGACTGCGATAAGGTATTACGAATTTCTTCGCAAAAACAAATTGATGTTCCGGTATCAAATGCACTTAACGAAATTGGCCTAATGTGTACTGTTAAGGAAGTATTTCCTGGTTAGACATGGTATTATAATTGGTTAAGTTTATTACAAATAATTTGAATAAAAATATTAGGGTAGTGTAAAGCGCAATCCTTTAGAAGATGTTATTTATAATCACCAAAGATTCAGTATTCAATATAAATTTGATATCTTATTAAGCTGGGGAGTACTTTCCTGATGCCAATACGTTAAACGATCTGGCGTTTCAGAATATCTTCATAGCCTGCAACCAGAATCTTAAAACCCTCGGCTTTTCCTGTGGTGAAAACATGAAAATTCTAAAATATAATTCTTCAAGAATGCTCAGTCTGATAAGTATTATGGAAATACTTTCTATTACAGACTAATTAATATTTAATAACTCTATGTTGTCTGCATTTGAATGATTTTTGGAGCCGTTTTTCAAGCACTAAGTTTAATAAATGAACCAACAATTGTCTGTCTGAAAATGATGACGGCGCAATAAGTAAATATTAATCGCGTTTAGTTTGCAACTTCGTGTTTTTAGTAGCAAAATAGTTACAAAAATTAAAGCCGTTCATTTTATAAATAAAGTACCAATAATTAAGCTGATTGATATCAGATCTATCTCTTAGGTATCAGTATGAGATTAGTTTATAGCGCTCCTCTATAAAATTACTAATAATTAAAAACCAAATAATGAGATCAAAATCTATTGCAGTGCTCAGTATTGCACTTTTAGCCTATGCGAATGTGGCGTTCAGTCAGAAAATTTCCAGTTCGAAGAAACAAGAGGTCGTTAGATCCAAAAACGATTCGAAATACAGTTCTCCTAAATGGCGTAAAGACAATTATATCGTTAATCGCGATTCTGCATTTGCCAATCCATATTATGCAATTCAGAAATTGCAGGGCGGGAACCGCAGGTTTGTAGAAGGAAGAAGCATTTATCCCCGTCAGGATGCGGCCCTGATTAAAAAACTGGCAGAAGGCCAATCCCCATTTGCATTGATAGTTGGCTGTTCAGATTCGAGAGTTTCGGCAGAAATACTTTTTGATCAGGGATTTGGTGATTTATTTGTCACCCGAACGGCAGGGCAGGTGATGACAGATGCCTCTTATGGTACAATCGAATATGCTGATCTGATGCTTAAAACTAAGCTGATTGTCGTGTTAGGTCATACCAACTGTGGCGCAGTAAAGGCAGCAGTAGAGCATCCTGACAATCTGCCCGGCCACATTTCTCAATTGATCCACTCCATCAAACGTGCTGCTGATACCGCATCAGTAATGAAGGGTAATGTGCTGGATAATGCGGTCCGTTTAAATGTCATTAACCAGGTAGAAGAGTTACGAAATTTAGACCCTGTACTTAAAAAGAACTATAATGAGGGTAAGATTCTAATTATTGGTGCGGTATATGATTTGGAAAATGGTAAAGTAAGTTATCTGGATGAAACCTTGAAGAACTTACCAAAAAGTAATTATTCGCAACGAAAAATAACTGGTTTATAACCATTGCTTCACTCACCTTTTTATGTGTATTTTTTAGTTGTAATTGCTATTGTTTAATAGATAAGAAAAGGTGAGCAGTTATGCGAATGAATTATTGTTTCAATATTAGATGTTCAAATGTAATTGTAATGCTAACAGATAATGGCAAGTAATTTGCCTGATAATCAGCGATTGTCAAATTTACTTTTATTTGAACAATATTATTGTTTAAACACTATGGAATTGCAATAGTATACTAGAGATTTTTTTTCGTCAGATATTTTTTTTGAGATGCATTAATTTAGATTCCTTT
>JAZBLX010000038.1:0-44768 GCA_037033465.1 Bacteroidota bacterium
GGTGTACTACCAGGTTTGAGGTTAGCTTTGGTTAGCCTTTTACCTTTTTTCAAATCAAAAAGATCTCCTATCCTAAAAAGGCCCCAACCATCGACTTCCAGTCCAGGACTTTCTCTTTGAATAAAGTTTTTTTTCACGTCGATATACTTATTGCTGTCCACTTGATTGACCCAAATAGGGATCTCATCTGGACTCGGCATTATCAAAGTTTTTAGCGATCTGTTGGCTTCTCTACCGAATGCACTATATCTGAACCTGTTGCGAGAAATACAAAGGCAGTAATACAGTTTTTCCTCTGTAGTTAACTTCACCTTTGGCTTAAGGACCGCTACATTCTGAGCGGTATAAAATGGTTGTGTTTGTAAAAAGGAAGAAAGCACATAAGTTCCACCCAAGGAAACGGTAATAAACCCTTCTTCCAAAGGCTGAACTGCTTCCATCCTATCTACAAAAGCAACAATTCCATTATTCTTTGAGCTTCGAGAAACAAATGCAATATTTGACGTATCACTTGTGGACATTTTGTTCATGTCCAATTTAGTTCCATAACTAATGTGAAACAGGTCAGACAATCTGTTTTTTTCCATTCTACTTCATTAATTTAAAAAGGGCATAATTTTTCACAGTTTCCTCAAAATCCGCCTTGCTGATAATAGAATAATCTGTTTCAAGGTAAGCTTCTGCTATCCACTCATCGTCAGCAGTCACGTATGCTGTAATCGAGTGTCCCCGATGTGTTTCATTGTTACGATAAGCTTCGAGCCAAAAGGACTTTATATCCGACCATCGATGGTAAAAATCCACACGTCCCAAATGTTTAGTTTTGATAAACCCATCATTTCTCCAGTACCCAAACCATGTCTTTTTCTTACTTGCCAGATGCGGGACATGTGCTTCAAACACTACTATACAAGTAATCGTGCCGACTGGATAAAACAATTCACTCGGCATCGACATTACTGCTTTTAGGGTATGAAACTTCATAATATCCTTTTTAGCCTGGCTTGGCGAAATCACACACGTTACCGGGATGATGGCAACGCCCAATCCGCCTTTCTTAAGTTGATCTAACATGTGTTTCACGAAATACAATTCGTGAAGTTCAGCATCACTTTTTGATTGTGCATAGGGGGGATTAAGGAGGCCAATATTCGGCTGATCGAGCTTCTTGTCAATATAAATTTCGTTCTTTTCCCTACTCCTATTACGGATAGACTTAGAGATTGCTTCGTCAAAACAACTGCCTTGATGCAAGTTTGCTTTGCCATCTCCTCTAAGAATCATATTGCTTGCGGCCAAAGCGAACATTTTCGGGCTGTTTTCGATACCAATAAGACGATGTTTTTTTATTTCTTTCCGTTCATCGTCTGTAATTGCACTTTTAAGCATCGCTTGCATCGCAGAAATTAGAAATGCGCCTGTACCTGCACATATATCAAGGACTGTATCATTTTTGGTGACATTTGCGATATCGCAAAATAATTCAGTTATATGCCTTGGTGTCAATACAATTCCCAGAGCTTTTTTATCCCCTGCTGTATATTTAAGGAATTCACCATAAAAGTGACCGACAACGTCAAAATTATGATATACACTTATAAAGGGCCATACGTTTTCATTTATCTCTTGAATAACTTCGTAAAGTACACCTTGTGGATATTTGCGAGAAATTTTACTATCGGGTTTACCTAAATTGGGTTGACTCGCCACACTGGCATATGGCTGAAGCATGGTATCTTTTTTTGCCTGAGGAATATCCGCCTCGCTTAACTGATCTTTTATAGCTTCCAACCATTTTTTGGGCATTTCCTCCGGGCTATAAAACTTAAATGATTTCAAAAAGGGCTTATTCATCAAAGCGATCAAGGTACCACTCACCAATAATGGCTTATCTTCTTCAGATATCTTGGCTGCTGTCCAGATAAATTCATGTAAATCCTTAGCAAAAGAAATTAGGTCTTGATGCCGTTTACGCTCAACATTAGGATCAAAAGCTGAAAGGCGATAATAATCCTGAAATGATACAATATCATTTACTACAATCCCATCTTCGTTGCAAAGAATTTTATGATCTACAGTTCCGCAGGGGATTAAAAAATTACTTATTATCAACGAATCTTCATCCATACCACTCACAGCAATTGCCATAACTGAATATTCCTTTGAAAGATACTGGGCATAATGTAACACACCATCGACTGCAAACTCTTTGGGCTTATCTAGGGCCGAACTTTGATGTTTTCTGGTATCTGCCTTGCATTCGATTACAATCAAAAAATTCGGATCTGAATCCCATGAGATAATAAATTCTGGATAGCCACCTTTTCCGGTTTTGGATTTGCTTGCTGTTTTTAGGAGATTTTGGACTCTTTTTATATTAGACTTCTGTTCCTCGATGACTATTCCATTGTCGGCATCGAAATATTTCGTATTTTTAAGTAAATCCCTAACTATATTTTCGGTTATTCGTTCGTTTTTACTCATAGTTAAGTACTAGGTCTTCAAATTAGCTAAAACTCAAAAGTAACAACTATATCTGTTTTATGCGGTAGGAAATTTCGAAAAAGAAATTTAGTTTTTTTTCTTTCATTAAAGCAAATTTAATGCAGCTTGTGATAGCATGATAAAAAATCGGAACCTCCTGTAGATGACTTGCAGTGATACATAAGCTTTCCAGCCTACAGCTTTAGGGTTTGTTATTGCAATGTCTAAACGTAATCTAAGTTTCAAGTCCTGTTTGCATTCTGTCACACTGATCTGTGACTTGTGGCTTAAATACCCTTGCATCCGGTTCACGATGACCATGCAATGACCTAAATGAAGAACAACTGAATGTTATCATTGAATTACACAAATTCATCGTTGTATCACAAAATTTGGTCAGACGGTCGTAGGTTATTATTACATCACATTGAAGATAATAAAAAAAAATGCCTAGTTATTTTAGGCTAGAGACTGATGTCAAAGATTCTAAGTCTTCTACTCATTACAAAGCTTACAGACAATGTGATTTGCAAATAAGTAACTAATTCCTTTCTGGAATTCGAAATGACTTTGTTGCTTATTTTTTAGTTTATATCGCGAACAAGGACATATCTTTTTGTCACAATTTGTTCGATCTCCGCACGGCTGGGGTTGTTTCATATACTCTAAACGAAAATCGAACCGTGAAATTCCCGTTTTAAAGTGATAGGCAGGTTTCAACCTAAAAAACTCTAATTTAGTTGCGTAAAAAGGGCTGTCTCTCCAGACGTACTGAAGTCGAACCTGTTTATAACACAGTTGACCATAACATCTTCAGGGCAAGTAAATTAAAGAATAGAGCTTATTTTCGCATGCAGAAACATTTTTAAGGCTTCTCACAATTCTAAATCATGGGGACACTATTCATTAACTACATAGTTTCAAAAGATATATTTTGACGGATCTACATCTTCCAGTAGCTGCTTTTTAGCCTGTATCTTTGAATTTATAAAAACTCTATTTTTCATAAAGAGCAATACTCCAAGAATTCCAGCAGCAGGTAGGCCATAAAGAGTCTTGGCAATCTCGCGTTCCATGGTATCTGGCATTGCATTTATTCGGAGTGCTATCTGATGAGGTATATTGCCTTCCCATTCACTGCAACAGAAAAGCAGAATATATAATGATAAGATCAACAACAACAATGGAAAACACAAATATCCCCAAAGCTGCCACCAAAACAGTTTGCGTTTGACATACGCTTTTCTCAGGTTTGTTTTAAGTTTGTAGTTTTCAAAAGCCAGTTCCTTTGTCTTTTCACGATCGCGTTGTTGTTCTTTTTCTACCTCACTGATTGCTGCCTTTGCACCTTCCATGTGGGTTTCAAGGCTAATTTCGAGCATGTCATTTTGTTTCTTTGACTGAAGAAGGTCTTTTTCAAGTTGTGACTGGGCAAAAATCTTTGAGTATTCAATAATTTCATCATCCGTGTAGTTTTTGTCAAGAATACCTTGGAATCTATTCTCTACCATCGTTCCGACTATAGAAGATTGGTTCTTAACGTCTGTAGTTATCTCGCTTATACCCATCAAAATGAGCTGCAGTTTTTCATTAGTTATATTAGATTCATTTTGTGAAAGGTTTAGAAAGCTTACAAAGCTCTTAAAATCATCGTTGGTTCGATTGATATATCGCAGCAAAATGCTCATCCACTGTGATGGAAGTAGTACCGTTGGGGTTGCATCGCATTTATTGAAGTCCCATCTCCTTAATCCTTGATCGGATGAAATGAAAAAGTATTTGGTTTCAAAAATGTTCCGATAACTTCCATCTCTTCTCGATTTGATAAGATATATATTTTTTGCATCTGTAACAGCAGTTTCGAATCGTCCATAGTACATATTATCCTTATTCTTGAAGGAATAAATATCTTGAGCTAATTCATTAAGCTCCTTTTCTATTTTTTCTTCTTTTTCATTGAAACCAACATTATAGTCTTCTGAGATTTTAAATTTAATTTTCAACGCCTCATATTCAGCCATCAAATGGGCCTCAAAATATACAATACTATCATTGGTCCTATTTATCCTCCACTTATGATAGTAGTCGAAAAAATCAGACTCCTTTTTATATTTTACAAATACTCTGGGATCTATTCTCGTGTATACACGTTTAGATATCTGTTCTACATAATATTTAATCGTCGATTTGTATTCTTGCTCAGTAAATTTCGAGATTATTAGTTGCTCGCCAGCCTCAAGGAATTTGTTGAGGAAGGTGGTAGTCCTATCCTTCCTATTATCTCCATTTATACCGATAGCACGAAAAAGCACATTTGTATCTAAGTAAAAATCCTTTTTCTTTAGATTACTTAAATGGAACGTGCTTTTAGATTCCTTATTAGTAACTAAGCAATATTCTAGGGCATAACTTGAAATGTCGAAAATAGCCTTGTTCTTTCCGTCATTCTCCCATTGTAGAAAAGCATTTATAATTGTTTTCTCGACTGAATTGAAGGTTTCATCAATATTGATTGCACCTACAAGGTCTTTTTTATAATCGATTAATTTCGAAAAGCTAGAAATATTATTCTGGAATATTTCATACAAAAATTTATAGATGATTCCTTTCCCATCCAGCGATCCAACCAGTTCTTTATTGCTTTCCAGAAACTGTATGATAAAAAAGTCGATGTTATTGGTTGTCAATTTTGCTTTAATGGCAGAAAGTCTTTTGGAGGCTAGGCTAACCATCAGCTCATTTGCTTTGTTTTTTCCAAGTAGGAAAAAGACATCTATATCTTTTAATACAATTTCGTTTACTTCTTCTATGTCGAAGATAAATCCGTAATCCTCTTCAATAGTATTAATAATGTCATGCACAGAAATCTGGTTATTGCTATTATCTAGAAAAACAGATTCGATTATTTTACGATGGATTGTCCTAGGAGTTACTTCATAGTTGTTTTCGGCATAGAGAACAGCAGCGAGTCTGAATACTTCTTTTTGTTGATCGAGCATACGTTAATTTTCGGTTAGTAAATTGAGAGTGGGCAAACTTATTCGTATTGATTGACAAATTAAACATAAAATTTTTAATTAGGTAACTGTACCCAGTTGGGACAAATAAATTTTTATATAATAAACTGAACTTATTCCTAAATAAAGTAACTTGTGTTCTAAATTAATTAAAATGACAACAAAAGAAATAATAGAAAAGTTAGAAACTGCTTTTGATGGTAAAAATTATATAATTACCTCAAACAATCCATTAAAAATCAATATTGAGATTCCAGTAGGAGATAATTTTTCCGAAAAATCTGAAAAAATCTTCGACGGTATAATGTTAATGCAACATGAGTTTAATGGTGTAACAAAGTTAGATGTTACCGTTACCCAGAGCAATTTCAGAGAGATGAATATTGGGAATTAAAATAGCTAAATGATTATTTATCAGTATTGAATATTTATAAATGTTACTGTTAGTTTAACTAAATCATTTATACTCATATAACACTTAGTTATTATGTTTAGCAGAACTTCGTGCGCAACATGTGCTCGGCAAGTATTCCTGTTTTGTATTGTCACTGCTTATTCCTTACCAGTCCAGACAACTATTAACATCATTAACAAGTTATTTGTACTCAACAATTATAATTTAATATTAAATTTTAGCTGTTTTGATTAGCTGAACTTAGTATCAGTGCTAACTATTCCTGAACAGCAATTATATGATCCCTGGATAATTAGTAATTCATTTTTTTGTCTAATTGGACATTAGATAAATCTTAATAATTTCGAATTTAAATTAACGATGAACATATGGAAAGGGTTATTATAAACCACAAAATCCAGACTTATCTCTCACGGCTAGACGATCAGCTAATTTTAGCTAATAAGAATGGCGAAGGAAATTTAGCGAAGGCATGCGAGAGTTTGGTACGCGAACTTTTTTCAGTTATTTATGATAAAACATTTATTAATGCCAATTTAGGTATTTCAAATTTCCCTGCTATTGATTTGCATGTTCCTGAAGAGCGGATTGCCTTGCAGGTAACTTCTAATCGTGCAAATGAAAAAGTATTGGACTGTTTTGACAAATTTTTTAAATATGGGTTACACAAAAATTACGATAAGCTGTATATTATAATCTTGGGTAATAAACGTCATGACCTTCCTAAAATCGCTAAAAGCTACAGCCAAATTGAGGCAAAATATGGCGTTAATTTTACATTGGAGATAAGTAAATCTATAGTAGATCTAAGCGCACTTTATAATATAATATCTCAAAATCTGTCTTTTCAGAAAGTTAATGATGTCTTGCACTTATTAATCAGCTATTTCGAAGAATTCAAGTCGATTGTGTCGATGACTTCTTATCACGAGGATCTTAAGACTAGGTTTTTTGAGGTTGTAATGGACGACCCCAAGGGATTGACACTCAACAGCATTTATGTTGATCCAGAGTTTTTGATTCATAAAACGAGCGCAAATCCAATCTCCAAAAAAATTAAGGATGTTTACGAGGGATACACGCCATTAAAAGAAATAAGCATTCACAATTTACTGACTTCCAGGTTTTCAGGTGACGACATTTATAATGACATGTTTACTGCCCCAGAGGCTAAGGTCATCTTTATTCTTGGTTATCCAGGCCAAGGTAAGACGTCACTGTGTAGCAAATTTCTTTTTGATCAACTCACGCTACCTATTGCAAAAAATATCTTTTATCTTAAGCTACGAAATATAAGTGACACTAAAGCACTCATCCATAACCCTTTTAATGTAATTTGTAATGAGCTTGAAAATCAATTCGGTTCTGGCTTTGATAGTTCACTGCTAAAAAAATCTATAACAGTACTTGATGGCCTTGATGAATTATTTATGAAAGATAATCTTTCAGCAAATGATATTGAGATATTTTGCAAGGATCTAATTCGAGAAGCTAGTAAGCACGAAGATTGGCAGATAATTGTTACTACTAGGCATGGCTATGTGAATTTTGATAGATTATATCGAGAATCTTATATCGCTTTAATATTGAAACCTTTAGATCCGTTGCGACAGCGTTTATGGATAAATGCATATCAGTCATTCTACCCTGAGTCCTGGTTAACAGTTGCTAAGTTGAAAGAGTTTTATGAAAAAAAGTTTGAGGGAAGACGAAATCACATATTAGAATTGATTGATCAGCCACTATTGCTTTATATTGTAGCATCACTGGAAAATGAAATCGCTATTGACTCAAACCGTTCAGAGATTTATAATAAGCTTTTTGATCAGATTATTGAGCGGCGATATAGTCATGATGGGCAGATAGAAAATCTAAAAACTCTATCGAAAGATAATCTTCGTAGCATGCTTCAGGAAATTGCTTTCTTAATATTTATTTCGGGAAAAGAATATGTGACTACTAGCGAAATATTGAAGAATGAAGAGATGCAGCCTTATCTAGATAAGATAGGGGATAATCACTTATCCGGTACTCTTAAGGGGATTTTGATTTCCTTTTATTTTAAGGAGCGAATGGAGGATGTACAAAAAGACGAGCCGGCTGGAATAGAGTTTTTTCACAAGTCACTTCAAGAGTATTTGACTGCGGAAAAACTGGTTAATTTGATATTTAAAAAGCTATTGAATAAGGATCAACATGGAGATTACATCTTAACGAGGAATGACGACTTTTTAACTTTGCTAAATGACATATTTGGCAAAATGGCTATTAGAAGTGAAATTAGGGGGTTTATAAAGGAGTTGATTTTGAAAAAAAATTTGAATGAACGATCTGAACTTGCCGAAAGATTGAGTAAGCCGTTAAATTATTTGTTTAAGAAAGATTTTCTTTTGGAAGTAAGAAAAGAAGATTCAGAACCCTTGGATAAAGCAATGTGTACCTTCATATCCTATTGGCATTTTCTGCATAGTCTTGCAGAGAGAAAGAATTATTTAACTTCTGAAAGTTTATCGATGAAGTTTAATTCTTACCTCAAGCTTATCGAAACTTCTGAAAAAATTCAAGTAGAGGAGAAATGGGTCAATTACCAAAAATTCGTAAAAATAGACATCAAAGGTTGGTTTCTCATGGAAGATGAATTACTTTCAACGGCATTCGTGAACTGTACAATTGATGATATGGCGCTTTACGATTCGGAAGTATGTGATACTACTTTTATTGATTGCGACATACATAGCTTACGAATTGATGAATGTAAGATAATAGGGCTAGAATTTAATGGGTGTCATTTATACGAATTTAAACTTAATGATTCGAAGATTAATAAAATTATTTTTAAAGATAGTGAGATACACGGCGAAATCAATCTTCGAAAAACGACGAAAAAAAATGTAATTTTCGATAACACCATTTTTTATGAGGAAGCTTATTTGTCTCTGATTGAGAATTTAAGCGAAGTGAAGCTTGTGAATTGCTCGCTACGAAAACTGATCAAGAAAAAAGGGAAATACACAAGTGGGAATGTAGACACTCTGATAGCTAACAACTAGAATCTCTATCTAATAACCCCAACAAGTTTCTGAAAGGTTACTATTTATTCCTTACCATATCCAATTATTGATTTAGTTATAGAATATATATTTCAATAAATTGGTGGCACTTATCTCTTCAAATGTTTAAATGAAACCAATATATTTATATTAGCTTTGCAAATATGGATTATATCAAAATCAAAGGATATAAATCAATAAAGGATATAGACTTATTGTTGACTCCTATCAATATTTTGATTGGTGCTAATGGAGCTGGTAAAAGCAACTTCATGTCCTTTTTTGAATTTCTTAATAGATTATACAATAAGGGCCTAACCGAGTATACTGCAATAAATGGTGGCATCGATAAATTTTTGCATAAAGGTATTCAGACAACCCAGGAGATTGAGGGCGAATTAGGATTTGACAATGGCGTAAATGGCTACTCTTTTAAAATTGCGTCAGGAGATAACAGATTCGTGGTTGTTGAGGAATATCTTATGTATAATGGTGGATATGGATGGAACATTTCTAATTATGGTAATGAAGCTAATGTAAAAACTTCAGATAACTTCAGAGCAAAATATGTACGAAAATATTTAACAACCTACAAAAAATATCATTTTCACGATACTGGTAAGAATTCTCCATTCAATGCAGTAAGCAATATACTTAACGATAGTTTTTTTCTATATGAAAGAGGAAGCAATCTTGCCAGCTTTCTTTATGCTATTAAAAACGATCATTTCATTGTTTACAATAGAATCATTAGAGCGGTTCAAAGTATAGCCCCTTATTTTTCTGATTTTTACTTTCAACCTAATAGTGAAGGCCATATTAGGTTACTTTGGCAAGATAAATACTCAAACGTAGTTTACAGCGCGGCTGATTTGTCTGATGGGACAATTAGATTTATTGCGCTTGTGGCACTTTTTATGCAACCGAACTTACCTGCAAGCATAATTATTGATGAGCCGGAATTAGGGCTACACCCCTTTGCCGTGGCCAAATTGGCTGGAATGGTACAAAGCGTAGCTGCAAAAGGGGTGCAAGTTATACTAGCAACACAATCTTCTGATTTAATTAATCACTTTGATCCTGAAAATATAATTACTGTTGATCAAATCAAAGGCGAAAGTGTATTTAATAGACTCAATAAGGAAAGTCTATCCAACTGGATAGAAGAGTATAAAGTTGGCGAACTTTGGCAGCGAAATATCATAGAAGGTGGCCAACCCTAATTTATGAAGAGAATTATTATTATTTGCGAAGGCCCAACAGAAACGGAATTCTGTAAGGATGTTTTATATCCATTTTTTATTGGAAACGCTATGCATGTACAGACTCCACTAATTAAAAAATCAGGTGGTGGAATTGTATCTTGGCCATCTTTAAAAGCTCAAATTATCAATCATCTTCAACAGGATACTAGCGCAATTGTTACCACATTAATAGACTATTATGGAATAAATGAGAAGCATAGTTTTCCTGAATGGCAAATAGCTGAAGGTACCATTGATAGAAACTCTCGTATGAAAATTCTAGAAAATGGTATGTTAAGTAGTATACCCTCAGAATTTCGGCGGCGATTTATACCTTACATTCAATTACATGAATTCGAAGGTTTACTATTTAATAATGCAGAAGTTTTTAAGGCAAATTTTAGTACTCAAGAAGCTGATTTGGCAGGTATTGAACAAATTATAATTAATAACCCAAACCCTGAGCTCATAAATAATGGTAAAGATACTGCTCCATCAAAAAGATTAAGCAAGCTAATTCCTGGTTACAATAAGATAGTACACGGAGCTGTTATCGCAGAAGCTATCGGAATTAACGAATTAAGGTATAAATCGCCAAGATTCAATAACTGGATACATAATTTATCAGCTCTTTAGTTTCGCAACGAATTAACGTCTCAAGAATAACATTTTAATTATTACTTACATTTCTGCTACTAGGATATGTGAATAACTTGGTTATATTTAAATAAACTAAGTTTTACAATTATTATTTTATTGCCAAGGATATGCATTTAATAAAGTGATTATGGAAACATTAGTGAGCTAGAATGTTAGAATATGTGTAAAACCTTACCACATGGTAAATGATTATAGCAAAGCACTAATTTCTATGAAGGCAAACTGGACTCGCGAACGAATGCTTGCGACTTAAGTATAAAGAATCTAAAGTTCTCCAAATTTTAAATGAAGAGTTATTGATTTTAAGACGATTCAAAATGGTATGTGGCTTATAGTTTATACATAGAAAAAATCTATCGTTCTTTTACCAATTGTTCCATTGAACCTTATAATCTTCTTTTTTAAAACCTTTAAAAGACCTTTTTTAACAGCATAGGTTAAGCCTTTCGAGAGTTCTTCACTTGAGAATTCCTTTTTGTAAACTTCTCGGCTATAACTTCGTATTTCAGCAACTGAACGCTGATTCTTTAAATAGGTGGACGGTATTAATATATTTACTATAAAGTAATCTATGCTCTTTTCTTTTCGCTTACTGATAAAATACTCTGAGTTAGCCTGATGCTTTCTTCTAAAATCTATCAAATTTATACTATCAAATGTAATCGGCAAGGACTTATTCAAATCAAAAATTTTCATTGATTCAAAATCTAGAATAGTTCCTATCTTGCTCGCAAATGACGAACTTAATCTGCGTGATCCATTTATGATTCCGTAAATATGAGATTCAGACCTTCCTGTCAGTTGTGCAAAACCCGAAACCTCTAGATCGCAAAGTTCTAGAATTAGTTTAAATCGTTTTGATAATGATGAATTGTATTCTTTATTGTCATTATTAACCATGACTAAAATAAATCATACATTTATGCTATAAATTATCATTTTTATTATTATTTTTGATCTATAAAGAGGTATTAATAAGAGTCTTGCAGCTACATCATCTCACGCCGTCGATGCAGGACAGCAGATTAATCCCATATCTATGCGTAGTTGTATTATATTTGTACATCGAAATAGATGTGGGGCTGCTGTAATTCCATTTCGACGTAAGGCGTGAGAACTTTGATGTAGCTATGGTTAGTGGCCCCACATATATTAATATATTAGGCTGCTCCACCAAGACTCGTAACCCATACGAGCAATGAGAAGGAAAACCATCATCCAGCATAGCAAACCTTCCTTCCAAAAGGATCGATCCTGCCCTGCTTGCTACTTTTCTCTGCCCGACATTCCACACCAAATCAAATCGTCCCTATTGTCCTGTCCCTTTGACCGGCTCTATGCCCTCAAACCCAAAAACCCTGTCTAGCAGATTAAATAGCCTGCCTTAAAGAAAAACAGGTCCTTTAATTCATGGTAAAAAGCAGCTTTCAATATCCTCACTCGGCCATTCAAACACCCCCCTCAAACCACCTCCAAATGGGAAATCCACATAACAAATTCTTTACCCTCATCATCTGTCCCCCAGAGTGATCATACTAACTAGCTAAAGCCAGGCCAACAGAAACACCATCCGCCTAGCCAAAAGCGCATCCCCCAAGCCGCTCATCCGAGCGCTATTTCCGATTTACCAAAACAAACCCACATGAAAAAAATAACGATATTCATTGTGCTGGCCACGCTTTGCCTGATCCCAAAGCTCCAGGCACAAACACCCCTGCCACTCAGCGGACAACTTCACTCACCTAACGGAACACCCCTGAGCGGTGCTACCCTCCTCATTCAAGACACCAAACTACGCACCTCCACCGATGAATCCGGAAACTTTAGTTTCCCTAATGCCCCAGCAGCAGGCACACTAAGCGTCAGCTATACCGGCTACATCGCCCAAAACATTCCTTTTAATGAACAAAACCGGAACCTCAAACTCCTGCTGAACAGCAAAGAAAACGCCTTAGAAGAAGTCCAGATCAACGCCGGATACTACAGCGTCAAAGACAAAGTCAGAACCGGAAGCATCGCCAAAGTCAGCGCCACCACCCTCACCCGCCAACCCGTCAGCAATCCACTCGCCGCCCTGCAAGGAAGAGTAGCCGGCCTAACGATCACCCAGCGAAACGGCCTGCCCGGCTCCGAATTTAACGTCCAGATCAGAGGTCGAGGCTCCATCCAATCCGGCACCTCCCCGCTATACCTGGTCAACGGCGTCCCCTTTGTTTCCGAAAGCCTCGCCCAAAACAGCTCCCTGGGTGCCAATAGCCCCTTAAACAGCATCAACCCCAACGACATCGAAAGCATCGAAGTCCTTAAAGACGCCGATGCCACCGCCATCTACGGTTCCAGAGGCGCAAACGGCGTCATTCTGATCACCACCAAAAAAGGAAAAGCAGGCACTACCACTGCCGACATCAACCTCTCCAGCGGCATTGGACAAATCACCCGCGCGGCAGAACTGATGAACACCTCAGAATTTTTGACCATGAGAAAAGAAGCCTTCGCCAACGACAAAGCCAGCCCTACGCTAGCCAACGCACCGGACCTGCTCGCCTGGGACAATAACCGCTACACCGATTATAAAGACCTGTTAATCGGCGGCACCGCCCGCACCCAAAATACCCAATTCAGGCTCTCCGGCGGCAGCCCCCAGACCAGCTATTCCTTTAGCGCCAATTACTATAAAGAAACCACCGTTTATCCCGGAGCAGACAACCTGCAAAGAAAAGATGCCAGCCTTAACCTCAGCCACCACTCCTCTGACAACCGGTTCAACCTTAACCTTACCACCAGTTACGGCATCAACACCAGCGCTTTGAGTAACATTGAACTCTCAGGCGCGCTGAGCCTGGCGCCCAACTCCCCAAACTTATACGATGCCAGCGGAAAACTCAACTGGAGCGAAAACGGGATTTCCTTTGTTAACCCCCTGGCCAAAACACTGGAAACCAACAAATTTAAAACCGACCGCTTCAGCGCCAACGCCGTGGTCGGCTACCATCTGCTAAAAAGCCTGGAACTCAAAACCACCGCCGGATTTAATTCCATCGCCGTCAACCAGTACAGCAATGTTCCCATCTCGGCCCAGAACCCTGCAACCGCCCCCACCGGACAGGCCAGCTTTGCAGACAACCTGAACCAGACCTGGATCGTAGAGCCGCAAATCAACTATTCATTTTCACTCCCCGATTCCGCAAAATTCTCCCTCCTGCTCGGCGCCAGCTGGCAAGGGTCCACCAATACCGGATCCACCGTCAGGGGAACTGGCTATACCAGCGACCTGCTGCTCGGTTCCATAGAATCCGCAGCCACCAAAGTACCCGCCAACACCTTTGGCGAATATCAATATCAGGCCGTATTTGCCCGGTTAAACTACAACTTAAAAGACCGATACCTGCTTAACCTCACCGCCAGAAGAGACGGCTCCTCCAGGTTCGGAACCGGCAGGCAGTTTGCCAACTTCGGCGCCCTGGGCGCCGCCTGGGTATTTACCGAAGAGAATTTCCTGAAAAGCATCCCTGCGATAAGCTTTGGAAAAATCCGCGCCAGTTACGGCATCACCGGAAATGACCAGATTAATAACTACCAGTACCTGGACAGCTATACCAGTACCCTTCCCTATGGCGGACAGACCGGACTGATCCCCAATAAACTCTTTAATGAAAATTACGGCTGGGAAGAAAACCGCAAAACAGAAATCGCCCTGGAACTGGGGTTTTTCAAAGACCGCATCCGCATCAACGCCGGCTGGTTCAACAACCTCTCCTCCAACCAGCTCATCTCTTATTCCCTGCCCGCGCAGACCGGCTTTCCTTCCATCCTGCTGAACCTGGACGCGAAGATCCGCAACCGGGGACTGGAATTTGATTTAAGCAGCACCAACGTAAAAACAAAAGACTTCAGCTGGTCAACCTCCGCCAACCTAAGCCTTATTAAAAATAAGCTACTCGCCTTTCCTAACCTCGAGCGATCTAGTTATGCCAGCACCTACGTTATTGGCCAGCCCTTGAGCCTCATCCGCGGATACCATTACACCGGCATCAATCCCTCAACCGGGGCTTACCAGTTCGAAGATAAAAACGGCGACGGGCTCATCAATTCTGCCGATTTTTATAACATCGGAACCAAAGACCCCTCCTTTTACGGCGGAATAGAAAACACCTTCCAGTACCAATCCATCTCCCTCAACATCTTTTTTCAGTTCGTCCGACAAAAGGGAACCGATATGATCTTTGGCTCTTATAACCTCATCGGCTCATCGGTCAATGCCCCCAAAGCACTTTTAGACCGATGGACTCCTGAAAACCCAAATGCTAAATACCAGGCCTATTCCCAATCCAGTTCAGGCCCCATCAGTCAGGCAAGACTGATGATCCCCACCTCTGATGCTGCCCTGGTGGATGCTTCTTTCATTCGCCTGAAAAACCTCGCGCTTTCCTACCAACTGCCGCAGCAGATCATTCACCGGGCCCACCTGAAAACTGCCAGGATCTATATCCAGGGACAAAACCTGCTCACTTTTAGCCCTTACCTGAATTTAGATCCCGAGAGTCAAAACATCAGCGCACTGCCCCCTTTAAAAATGGTCAGCCTGGGCCTGCAAATCACCTTATAATTTAATAGAAAGAAGAAAAACATGAAAACAAAAATAGCCCCCTACAATAAAACCCATCTCCGCTTACTGCTGATAATTGCGCTCAGTATATCCAGCTGCAAAAAATTTGTCGAAATTGATCCACCGATCAACCAGATCACCAGCGCCTCCGCATTTTCTACCGATGCGACCGCCACTGCCGCCATCGTGGGCATCTACAGCAGGCTAAGCCAGAGCGGAATCATCAAAGACATCACGCCTTATAGCTCGATGTACGCAGATGAGCTCATCAACTACGCCGAAGGGAATGCCAGCGAATTCACCAAAAGCGAACTTACCCTGGCCAATTCCCCCGCCTTAAACGCACTATGGTCCGCCGGCTATCAAAACATCTACCCGGCGAACCTGGCCATTGAAAAACTCAGCCAAAGTGAATCCCTAAGCCCTGCAGTTAAAACCAGCCTCAGTGCAGAAGCCAAATTCCTCAGGGCTTATCTTTACCTGCAACTCAGCAACCTCTTTGGCGATCTTCCCCTGGTTGAGCAGAGCAATTACACCCAAACCAGCGAGCTTCCCCGAACGCCCCGCGCCCAGTTGCTTCGTTTCATCATCAGCGACCTTCAGGAGGCCGCGACGATACTCACGGACCGCATTGATCCGGAAAAGATCCGGGCAAACCGCTGGTCCGCCAAAGCCCTGCTGGCCAGGGCCTACCTTTATGACGGGCAATACCAATTGGCGGAAAAGGCAGCCAGTGAAGTGATCGAAAGCAATAAGTACAGCCTGGTGAGTGATTTGAACAAAGTATTCCTTAAAAACAGTACAGAAGCCATCTTGCAGCTTTACCCTACCCAGGCCAATCAAAATACCCTGGACGGGCCAAGCTTTCTGCCCGCCACAAATGCGGAAATGCCAAAATACTTTTTGACCAGCAGCTTACTCAGCGCCTTCGAAGCCGGAGACCTTCGCAGGACCGCCTGGATCTCCTCCAGAATATTCCTGGGACAGACCTATTATTACCCCAGCAAATACAAAGTAATTAATAGCGGGGTACTCACCGAATACCAGACCATCCTGCGCCTGTCCGAACTTTACCTCATCCGCGCAGAAGCCCTGATCCGGCAAGGACAGATTCCAGCGGGCATCCAAGACCTCAATACCATTAGAAAAAGGGCAAGGGCCGGCGCTACCAGCAGCCTGCCTAATCCTTTACCGGATGTAGTGCCGAGCCTGAACCAGACAGAAGCATTACTGGCTGTGGAAAAGGAGAGACGAATTGAGCTGATGAACGAAATGGGTCACCGCTGGATCGATCTGAAAAGGACCGGACGGGCAGACCCGCTATTGTCTGCACTCAAACCTGCAAGCTGGAAAAAATATGCCCTCAACTGGCCCCTGCCGGATGAGCAACTGCGGTTAAACCCCAGCCTCACCCAAAACGAAGGATACACGAAATAAGTAAAGTTACCCTAAAACAGAATTTATGAAAACCAGACCATTTCCTCTACTCGCGCTCTCCCTGCTCCTTAGCATCAGCCTTTCCCTATCTGCCCAGCAAAAGCCCGAAAGGTTTTTAAAAATCGGCGATACCTTGCCCGATATGGAGATTGCCTACACCCAGAACGGAAAACTCCAGCACATCAACACCCAGGCCCTGCGCGGAAAACTCGTGATCCTTGACTTCTGGAACATCTGGTGTTCAGTATGCATCAGCGCCATGCCGGAAATGGCCAGATTACAAAACCAATTTCCACAGGAGGTTAAAATATTCGCGGTCACCAATAATTCCCCGAAGCAGATTGCTGATCAGTTCCGGAAAATTGCAGAAAGACAGGGGAAGCAGCGCCCAGTCCAGGGCATACCTGCAGCGCTGTCCTCGGTGACCAGCGATAGCTTGCTCCACCGGCTTTTCCCACACCGGGCCGTTCCCCATCACATCTGGATTGATGCGGAAGGTAAAATCAGCTACATTACCTCCGGCGGCGATACCAACGAAGAAAATATCAGGGATGTCTTGAAAAATAAATCCCTGAATGTGGTGGAAAAAATCGACACCGGAAAATTTGATTTCGATGTCCCGCTTTACCAGGAGGGCCAGGGCCGGCAACTCAAAAACCTGAAATACTATTCCATGCTCTATAAACAAGTCCGGGAATTCAACAATTCCCGCATCATCTGGCAAAGGGATACCCTCAAGCAGACCTACCGCTTGAGTTGCTATAATTTTACTTTATTCGATCTCTATCAGCAGGCCACAAAAGATGCTTACCAGCGGACATTTTTCTCGTCCAAAAGAATCAATCTGGAAGTGGCCGACACCACTAAATTTTACTGGCCAAAGCAGCAGTCTAAAGCCGGACGATGGGCACTGGAAAACCTGTATTGTTACGACATGAGGATTCCGCTGAAAGATAGTACACGCTCAGGAGAAATGATGTTTGAAGATTTAAACCGTTACCTGCCCTACCGGGCGAGTATTGAAAAAAGGCGTAAGAAATGCCTGTCGCTGGTGAGAACCGGAATGAAAGACCAATCAAAACCTGAAAACAAGACCGGCGGAGCGCTGGAGATTAAAAACCCAAAGGCCTTTAGGATGGAAAATGAGCCGATAAGCAGCTTAATCTATAACGGCCTTGGCGCCTATGCCGGCCGGAGCCCGCTTCCACTGGTAGATGCTACGAATTTTAAAGGGAAGGCCAGCCTTACCCTGACAGATAAGCTGGACCTGGAGGCGATCAGAAAAGATTTGCAACAGGCCGGATTTGATCTTATTGAGCAGACACTCGATATTGATATGCTGGTCATTACCGACCGGTAAAATCCAGGCACGCCTGGATGGGCGTGCCTGAAATGATGAATCAGCTATTGACTAATTCGCTTTATTGGCGAACACGGTAATGTTGACCAAATCCGGATGTGCTGCATCACCCGAACGCGGCTCAGCCAGGATTGCACAACGAACACTGCCACCACTGCATTCAGTCGGCGCACTTGCGGTAGCGGTGTAGGATTGCGGATCATCCTGATCTGTTCCATCAAAGCGGTACCATTGTGGCGCTAAATTAGCATGACCACTTTTTAATGATGAAGCGTAAGTGGCTACGCTTCCGCCCACAGCTGTTACAGCCACAAGCATTCCGAAAATTAACTTTTTCATGTTTAGAAATTTTGGTATTGTAATTATTTACGTCATATTTCTTTTTACAGGCCATGACTTTACCTGCTTCCTCGCGAGAATATCTTGATCACCTGAGTTTCCTGTCTGCAATAAGTCCTGCAACACCCAGTAAAATAAAACCCATATTAAAAATGACATGCTCAGGCCAGCTCAACCCAGAAATCACCCCGCCGCAACTGCAGGGCAGCTTACTCCTGACTGCAATATGATAGCCCAGGTACAGTGTAAATAAAATCATTAACGAAAGCGCGCACCAGAGCCCTCGTATCCTGCTCACAGGAAAGATCAGCAACAAGCCAAATAAGATTTCTGAAAAAATCACTGTTAAAGCCATCAGCTCATGCCATTCCCCGATCACAGGAAGATCACTGAGTACCTTCAGGAAAGATGGGTAAGTGATGAGCTTACTGAAAGCGGTATAGAAAAAAAGCAAAATGTGGCTATAGACTGCAAGATCAATAACCAGTTCCTTCCAGCTGAAGGTTTTAACGCTGCCCGGGCGTTTTGAAAAAGTCGTTTGCATATAAAGTAATGTTTAGTTATCATTTTCAGTGGCCCTCGATTATCCTCGCCCGCATCATATCCACAACCGCCTGTAATTCTGATAAAATAGGGCGAAGTTCCGGATCAACGTTCAATCCGCGGGCAATGATCCCGGCAAGCGCCTGGTCTGCTGTTTTAGCCAGAACAAATGCCTTCAGGTGCTCATTATCCCCCATCCTGAGTTCCCTTGGCTTAATGCCGGTAAAACAAGCCAGCATTAAAGCGGACAGCGCATAGACATCTTCTTTGACTGTGGGAATTTTTCCCGAATTCTGTTCCGGCGAGATAAAGCCCGGGGTTCCAAATCCAAAAGGCGGAAGAGGATACTGAAGATGCAGGTCAAAAGCCAGTTCCCAGTCAATTAAAAACAAATCACCTTTTTCATCCAGCAGGAAATTGGCCGTACTCAAGTCCCGGTGCACGAGCCCTAAACGGTGAACCTGCTCAACCGCTGACAATATCTTCGCCACCAAAGCAATCAACCGCAGCTGTTCCCGCCGCTTTAACAGCAGCCAGTTCTTTCCGCCATAAATTCCCTCAATTACCTTACCTATGGATTTACCTGAAACCCTTTCCATGACCAGATAGGTATTGCCATTTTCCATGAAGAAGTCCAGGGCTTTTGGAACTGCAATAATGCCTGTTAAGCGATTAAGCAGCGCTGCCTGCCACTTCAGTCTATCCCCCATATCCCGCAGCGCAGCATCACAAATCATCAGCGCTTTTCCTTCCTTGATGATGCAGCGTTTTGGCCAGAGCCACCCTGACAGATACAGTGCTTTAAGCACCTCCCCCTTAGGATCATTCTTTAGCGAGGAAAGCACCAGGTATTTTCCCGCCAATACCTTCACTTTCTGTTGGTCCGGTTTTAATCCGGTAACTTCTCGATCGATATAGACATTACTGGCTAGCCGATATTTATCCGGAACAACGGGGCCCCGGAAATCTGTTAGCACCGGACCGATGAGCGAAAGAAATTTCTCCACATCTTTCGGAAGCGGAACCATGATTACCTTTCCAACATGGGCGAATCCAGCCAGGCCGTTTAAGATCGTGACAGCTGATCGCTCATCCTTGACCAAGGCAAAACTGACCTGCTCACTCATCAGTATTGGAATCAGCCGGCTGAGGAAAGCAGGAATCTGGCTAACCACTACAGAAAAGTACATCTTATAGGTTTCAGTTGCGATCCTTTCTCCGCAGAGCAGATAATAGCCATCCACTTTAAAGTTCAGCCCATGCTCCAAAAGGAGTTCGCTGAAGTCAGTATTGGAAACCAGGCTGGATATATCTGGGTTGGAGGGCGTCATGTTTTTAGATTAAGCTGTTTACCGTGTGATTTAACAGTAGCTAATTTCGCAATCCGCCAAAGCGTATGATATCCTAAAAAGTATGTAGGAATACATTTAGCGAAGGATCGTTAAACATCTTCATCAAAGCCGCCCTTGCCGGATCAGCTTCATGCGCACGTTTCGGAGCGTTTGCTCCCCAATTAGCAAGTAGGATGCAAGGTCTATATCCAGCAATAATCCACCTGAGAGAAATTCCGGATGAGCCTGATAAAAGGACAAAATCACCTTCTCCGCCCGCTCTTTCAACAGCAACAGCCGAAGCTGCTGAGCTTCTGCGTAATCCGCCATGATCATTCTTGCCACAGCTTCTGTTCCTGAGAACCGCTGGAAAACCTGCAGTACATCCGCATGGCTCATCAGCAGCAGATAGGTACCTGCAAGGGCCACCAGTTCCAGATCAGAAGACGACTGGCGGGTAAAACTTTTGCTCAATAAAATTTGGCCACTTCTATGAATCCCCAGCAGTTGCCTGTCCCCCAGGTCATCAAAGCCATAAATGAGCAGAAAACCGGAATACACAAAAACCGCATCACGAACTACCCTCTGGTGATCGTAAAGCACATCCTTTTCCGCAAAAAAACGGGAACGCACTGTTTCCAGCAAATATAAATGCAATGTCTCAGGCTGGATTTTATAGCTACACAGGATGGAAAATAATTTTCTTACAGGTTCGCGGTTATCCTTCATGACTTGGAGGTTAATATAGAAAGCCAGGACCTGAATTCAGCAGCCTTCCCGGCAGATCGATTATCGTTAGCAGAACCAAAACAAAAAAATCGCCGTGGTGAAATGCTAAAACAGCGTGGCCAAACCTACTAGTCTGCCAGAAAAGTTCTATCCAAATGCTATTAAAAATGCACATGCCCCGAGCTTTATTTCTGTTAAGAAAAATGCAGACAGCAAAGCTGGTACCATTGGGTTGCTGATCCAGCAACTTGACAGCTTGTCAAAAGCGCCTTTCTTTGTCTAAAAAAAATATGAGAACTGAACTTTACCTCCAATCGCTCTCCCGGCAGCATCCATTGCCCCTGGGCTTGGCCCACTACCTCGAAGTTGCATTGCGGGAATTCAAGTATGAAAAAGGCACCTCAGCGAATGAGGAGGAGCTAAACGAACTGTATCTCCCCTACATTGATAGCGGACTGGCCATGCTTTGCTCAAGATGCATCACAGGCCAGGAAATACGCGTACATGAGATCTATGCCAAGGGTGATTTTCTACCTAGCCTACCACCAGCTGATCCGGCAATGGATCAAGCGGTAGAGCTGCTATTTTTAGAGGACACAACTGTGCTCGCGCTGGAGGAGAAGCACTACTGTTTTTTACCGAAAGTGTTTATCACCATCAGCTTGATCTACCGAAAAATCAGTACTAGCACGCTTAACAAACAAATCAATAAAGAAGCCATGCTGCAAATAAAAGCAGGAGAAAAAAGATTAGAGGCCCTTTGGCATTGCAGGCCCGAGCTATATGGCCGGATCCAGGAAGAATACCTTAAGAGCTACCTGAAACTCAACGATGCTGAGTAGCCGCTCGCTCCGGCATTCTGATAATGAACACAAAGGTAATACCATAGCTATCCACACGTCATACAAACAGGGCAACCCAAGTAAACAATTGCCTAAATCATTGAACTATGGGTAAAATGTTGCCCTGTCTTTGCTTTTAGCTGAAAGTAAACCTAGCAAAAAAAAATGAAAATGTCAAGTAATTGCCTGACGACTTGAAATAAATAAAATTTGACATTGGATGACCCAAAAGTTATCCATGATCAGTGAGAAAGAAAGAGAAATTCTGAAAAAGTTCGGCGCGCACTTAAAGAAACTTAAGGAGGAAAGGAAGCTATCTTATCGACAACTATATGCCAATAGCGGCGTCAATACTGGAGATATTATTAAATACGAAAAAGGAGAAACAGCACCTGATTTTATCACCCTCAAGCGCCTAGCAGTAGGTCTTAAAGTCCATCCATCAGAATTAACAAACTTTGATTATGGGATCGATTTCCAGGCGGGCCTGGACTAAGTTAGGTTCAGTTTGCAGCACATCTCCCTAACAAGCGGTTGTAGAGTAAGATCATGTTTCACTATTGTAAATGCAGTTCTCCCTAATCAAAAATTTAGCCTATCGCAATCAAACGCTTTTTTGCTTTCTTTTACCATCTAAACAACGAAAACTAAGGAAAGAGATTACAAACCGACCTATTTCCGCTTCAATAACCTGATTGGAAGAACTGTAGCCAAAGAATCACTCGAACATTCAGCAGGATCTTTAAAAAGGGTGATTGAAACAGGTTCGCTCACATCCCAATAGCCTTCTTACTACAAGTAAACCCCTATAAGGAATATTTTGTAACTTAGGACTAGCCTAATTCATTGAATCTTATGCAAAAAACTATCCCTTGTCTCATTATTGATGACGAAATCGGTGCGATCAATACCCTAACCGATTATATCACCGAGCTACCCAGCGTGTCGTTAAAAGGAACCTATACCAAGGCCATTACCGCATTATCAGAATTGATCCGGGAAACGGTCCCTCATTTGGTCTATTTGGATATTGATATGCCAGGTATGTCTGGAATCACGCTAGCCAAGAGTCTGAAAGAGACTCCGCATCACATCATCTTTACGACCTCTCACCCTGATTATGCCATCGAAGCATTTGATTTAAGGGTCAGGCACTATCTGCTCAAACCATTCGAACTGTCTGAGTTCGCGCAAAAAACAAATGTAGTCATCCAGGAATACTTCCAGCCCCATAGGATTGATACTGAAACCGATGAGGCTTTCATGCTGAGAAAAAATCCGGAAACAAAAAGAATCATTAAAGTGCTCAAACGGGACATTATCTATATCCAGGGGGCCAACAATCACATCCATTTTTATACTACAGGTGGTGATTACTCCATATATATGACTTTTACAGAAATAGAAGAACGTTTAGCGAACGATCTAAAGTTCTACCGGGTTCACCGCTCGTATATCATCAACTCGGATCAATTGGACGAAGTAGAGGGGAACACATTATACCTGAAGGGTTATCAGGTGATTATGTCCCCCAACTACAATGCTACTTTCATGGGTTGGTTTAAAGACATTTATCTGAAGACCCGCCGAAAATAGCGTTCACTTTTTTCCTAAATCAACCTTGTGCGTGGTGGTGATGATGGTCAGTGTTGTGGTGGTGGGATCAGTTGTTTGATGATCCCTTTTTGCGGCTGAGCGGAAAACAAACACGGTTTTCTTGCTCAATTTTTGAATATTAATTGCTTTCATTCAGGAAAACTAGCGGTGCTGGTCGCCCTAAAAGAGCGCCCGTGGTCAGGTCCGCGTTTCCCGTGGTAAAAGCCCTAAAACAAAGGAAAACATGAAAAAATTATTTAGAAAATACCGCTGGCATCCGCTGCTATGGGCACTGTTCGCTGCCTATGAAATTATTTCCATATATACAGTACATGATAAACTGGCTAATTTTGAAAACTATTTGGTGCACTACGTGATTAACATTTCACTGGCCTATACCCTTTCCGGATGGATTCTGCCATTTAGCTTAGGAGGAGACAAACGGCGGATACTGACATTGGCTATATCCATAGCCTTCGCACTGATGCTATATCTAATGGCTAGCAACTTCGCTGATAGGCTCCTGGGTTATATTGGAGAGGCTGATTTTTTTGCAAGTGCAGGTCTTGATCAAATTTTTATTGCAGCAACCGTATGGCGGGGAATCTATTTCATGGGAATAGGTAGCACTATTTTTCTTTTTCAAAACCGTGTCACTATGCTCCAGCAAGCAGCAGAAATGCAGCAAGCTGCATCAAATGCGGAAGTGCAAAAGTCAAAATTGGCGCTGGAACTGGCAAATGCTAGAAATGCTTACCTGCAGGCGCAGATCAACCCACATTTTATGTTAAGCAGCCTGAGCTATATTTATGACCATACCCGAAAATCAGCACCAACAATTGCGGAGACTGTCCGTTATCTTTCCAAACTTCTAAGATATGCCCTATCGAGTGAACGCGGACCGGAGAAAATAAACATCAGTGAGGAGATTGAACAGGTGGAAAATTTGCTTAAGATTACCCATATCAAAAAGCATAACTCCTATTTTCGTTTTAACTGCGAACCAAGTTGCCATGACGTACAGATTATCCCATTTGTTTTATTATCCCTGGTCGAAAATATGCTTAAGCATGGGGATCTGAGTAATGCAGCTATCCCGGGCAGCATTTTAATTTACAAACAGGACGAACACCTCATCATTGAAACAAAGAACCTGAAAAGTGATGGCATCAATGATACCGGACTGCACACTGGATTATTGAATATTCAGCAGCGTTTGGAACATGTTTATGGGAATCATGCTTCAATCAGCTACTTTTCGGAAAGTGAATCTTTCCGGACAGCTGTGCGCATTCCCTTTGAAAGTTATTCACCAGTTCAAGTATCACCTTCGATCTAAGTAAAGTTTTGTTCAGTCCATGTCGCTACAAAATGCAGCATTGCGACTGTTGAACGCAACTTTGATGTTACTGGATATAAAGCATATGTAATGAATACAAAATCTAAAATTGCTTAAAAAGAATTCATAAATTGTGCTAGTGGACTGGAATCCTTGTCGCACTTTTAATACCGGAAAAAGCTATCAGGATTTAGAATAGTTTAATAAGGTTACTTTAAAATATTGTTTAAATACAAGAAAATAGGTTATTGCCAAATGCCCCTGAGAGAATTTTAAATGACTAAATATTAAATTTTCAGCAATCCAGTCAAACGGTGGTATTATGAGATTCTGAAAATCCGTATGCAACTGAATCAAATCTAACAGGACTAGTTTCCCAAAAACTTGTATCACAAAACAAAGTTTAATAAATTTACGGAAGAACGTTTTATTGATACAATAATGAAGATCGGATACGCCAGAGTTTCTACGAAAGAACAAAATTTAAATCTACAAGTTGAAGCGCTCAAAAAGGTGGGATGTAAGATGATTTTTAAAGAAACAACTTTGGAGCAACGAAAAGTCATTCGGAACTCGATTACATGATTGCTCGATTTCGAGAAGAAAATGAACTAGTTGTTTAGATTGGACCGTTTAGGGAGAAGCTTAAAACATATTATTGATTTAGTTTTAAATTTAAGTAAACAAGGGATTATAATTAAAGGGTTTAATGGCGTCGATACGTCAACAATTAATGGCAGGCTTTTTTAAATATAATGGCTTCGTTAGCTGAGTACGAAAGAGAACTTATTAGAGAGAGGACAAAAGCTGGTTTAGAATCCGCGAGGGCAAGAGGTAGAATGGGTGGTAGACCAAAAGGTTTTTCAAAAGATACCATTTCCTAGCTGTTGGTTATGCGCTCTGTTTATAAAGATCTAAACAAAACACCTGAGCAAATTTACAAAGGGCTTCAATTAACACGAGCGACGTTTTATCGCTATGCTAAAATTCTAGATTCACACACCAACGAGGAGAGAAGAACAATGCAGAAGAAATAAAAAACGATCGTATTTTTCGCTAGAAAAATTTCGTAAATTCTTTTTCAAATATTGACTAAATTACCCGAACAATAATTATAATCTTCTAAATGGCCATACCAGACTACCAAACGCTTATGTTGCCCCTCCTTAAACTGCTATCCGATGAAAAACCGTATAAGACAAGAGACGCAATAGAATCTTTGGCGATTTTCATGAAGTTGAATGATGATGAGCGTCAGGAGTTATTAAGTAGCGGTCAGCGTATTTTCAATAATCGCGTTGGATGGGCACGCACTTATCTTAAGAAGGCAGGGCTACTATCATCTCCCTCAAGAGGGGTATTAAAAATAACTGATCGCGGAAGGGCTGCTGTACTTCAAAATCCAGCAAAAATTGATAATAGTTTTTTGAAGCAGTTTCCTGAATTTTTAGAATTTCAAAATTATAAAAGTGAAGCGCATATAATATCTCCAGTGGTAACAATTACTGAAGAGGATCAGAACACACCAGAGGAGAATATCGAAATTGCATACCAAAAGATAAGAAAGTCATTAGCACAGGAGTTGATCGATACCGTTCGAGGGCTGTCTCCGGCATTCTTTGAGCGGCTGGTTGTTGAGTTACTAGTAAAGTTGGGGTATGGTGGTTCCATTAAAGATGCTGGTCAGGCAGTAGGAAAAACCGGTGACGAGGGAATAGATGGAACTATCAAAGAAGATAAACTAGGGCTGGATATAATTTATATTCAGGCAAAGCGTTGGCAGAGTGGAAATGTTGTAGGCCGGCCAGAGCTGCATAAGTTTGTTGGAGCTTTAGCAGGACAAGGAGCTAAGAAAGGAGTCTTTATAACTACCTCTTCTTTTACTAAAGAAGCATTAGGATATTCTCCCAAAAATGAAACAAAAATTATCCTTATTGATGGAGAGCAATTAGCCCAACTTATGATCGATTATAATTTGGGTGTTTCGGTTCAAAAACTTTACGAACTTAAGCGCATAGACAGCGATTATTTTGAAGAAGAATAGATGACAGCTAAATTATCCCCGCCTAAGCAAACCCTATAAGCGTTGACTAAAGGATTCTAATTCTTCTAGTCTAACGCACTATAATTTCCACAAATACATATCTATCGAAGTATTTACATCTAGCATCAATCTTCTACTTCGTTACCTATGTGTTACGATTTACTTTATTCCTTATCACATTTTAATCCAATTATAAGTTTTAATTGTTGATACAGCTTACTCTGTTAAACCGTCTCAAAAGACGAACCATCAATATTTGCAAGGGTTGCCCATCAATTTAAACATTATTTATTTAAGTAAGTGCATTTTCGACTTTGTTCCACAGAAAATGATCTTTAAATTCACTATCCAAATTATTTTCTTTTAAAATCCAGTATTTAAATGCAAGGTATTCCTTTTTGATATCTAAGACGTCTATGATCTTTTGTTTATTATCTGGTGTATTTTCGTTTTTATAATCGTTTAAAAGCGTAAGAAAAAAAATCACTTCTCTTTGTAAATCATCATAGAGCTTTTGTGCCTTTATATCACGAATGTTGTTTTGTCCATTAAAAATCTTTTTTAATAGTTTAGCAGTAAATTCTTCCTGAATACCTACTCTTAAAGTGTTAACTTCTATAGTCTTTTTTGACAGATCTAACTTTTGCACTAAGATTTCTTCAATGTTGTGTTGTGTGGGGTCCAATATTTCATAGTTATTCGGTTTTCTACCATTACAGTAAGGGCAGGCGGAAAATAAATTGCTCCATGTATATTTTAATTCAGGAAATAATGCTTTTGGCTTTAAATGTTCAACCTGAAAATTTTGCTTGTGATCCTGTTCGCACACATAACACTTTTGATCCTGGTCTAAGACCAAGGCAGCTTGAACATCTTGTCCATCATAGGCAACAGGGTTTGCTACGGCTAAAGATCCAGGCACGTTCTCTGATTTTCGTACTCTAATCATCTATTAGTTTGTTTCAATTTAATCTCCAGATATTGTCCGATTATATTTGGGGAGGTAAAAAGATCTTTCTGCTTTTCAGAAAACTCCTTGTCTAAACTATCATATTCTTCCTGTTCTGCGGCGTCTTTTTCTGTTATTTCGGATAATTCCTTAAATCGGACAATTTTAGCTTGTAGAAAATTTGAATCCCCTTCCACTTTAAAGTAGCCTTCCGCTAAAGCATCGTAGGAATAATCCGTAAGGTCTTCTAGTCTTAATTGTTTTTCCAAGTCATATGCAACAGCATTCTCTATTGAGTTTAAGACGAAAGGAGAATGGGTCGTAAGAATAAATTGAAGGTTTGGAAAAATCTTAGTAAGCATTGGTAAGATCAATCTTTGAAGCTTTAGATGTAAATGAGTTTCAATTTCATCAATTAATACTATTCCTTCCATTTCATAGGCTCTCACAAGATTGTCCTGTTGTTGCATTTTTAGTATTAAATCTGCAATAATATCAATGATTGCTGAATAGCCGTCAGATAGTTCATTAAACCCAAATACTTTTTCTCCTTGTTTTATTTTAAAAGAATAGTCTTTGTAATTAAAGTCTAATTTAACTTCTTCCCCTTCAAAAATATTTCCTAGTAATTCCGTAAAGTTTTCGAACCAGACTTTAATATTATTCGCTTCTTGGAGCAAATTTTCATTTCTAGCTAAGGCTTCCTGGATCTTTAAATCAATTAGGAATTTTAAGAACTCACTTATTTTTGAGTTTAGTATGCCTACTCTGTTTAAGTTAGGCTTTTCCGGGCTATTCGGTATTATTACTTCCGTTTTCCGATTCGCCCCGTAAAAAGAAAGTAAAAACATACCTTCATTGATTGCTTTTGATATAGAATATATATCTGTGAAAGCCAGGTCAATTTTTCCGAAAACATTAAGATATTGACTTTTTAAGCGCGTAAGCTCTTCTTGATCCCAATTAACTTGTTGTAGATATTGGATCCCCTGTTGATTACTATTAGAATCGATTCGGGCCTGTAATATTTTAATAGAGTCTTCGATCTTTAAAAAATTCAGGTTCTTATCTGAATCAATGTATTGCAAGAAAGCTGCAATTGCTTTAAGCAATGTTGTTTTACCTGAACCATTTTTTCCTGTAAGAATTAAATGCTTTTTTTCTTTGGAATCTATTTCAATATAAATATTTTCCAGATGAAGGACTTTATTGATCTTAACGCTAGTTAAAAAATTATTCATTTTTGATTGTTTGTCAGCTAAAATACAAATATATCTAAATAGTTTGCTCAATGCTTTTTTTGATTTAAGAACAATAATGTATGTGTTCTTAAAAACTGAGGTAACATTCAAATTCGTTCCACAAAAACGAAGTTATCCATCCCCTACTGTATATTTTTTCATCTTTAAGTTTATATGCACCAATTACGGCAAAGAGAAAATGTCTCGTAAAACGAACCATAGTCATACTTTGAAAAACAACTTAAATAGCCTAATTTGGATAAAAAAACTATGCTATTTCAAAACATTAACGATCTAAGACTGCTTGCAGGCAGCATGTCTGATAATTTTGGATTCCTACTGGGCTATTTTTCTCCCGGTGATGGTGGAGGTGGGAATTTCTACTGGGATAGCATATCAACCGAAGCAGACAATTCCGGAACTACTTTTCAAGTTGTGGGAACTCAAAATGGTCGATGGAAAAGAATAATAGAAAACGATGCCAATATCAGATGGTTCGGCGCAACTGGGGCTATAACACAGGATGTAACCACCATAGTCAGAAATGCGTTGGAGATTTGTCTTAATCTGGGGATTAATATACATTTTCCGGTTGGCAATTATCTGCTTAGCGATACTATTGATATTGAAGGAAGTTTTAAAAGCATTAAAATAATTGGAGCAAATAAAACGGAGTCTCAATTCCATTATACTAACCTCGCCTCTGGTACCAATCTATTTCAGATAAACGGAGGTAGCGGTGGTATGACAGGCGGTGGATTATTTAACTTTACATTTGTAGGTAACAGTCAGAGTTGTGCAATTGAAGTAGCAGGAAAAAATGGCTATGTAATCGAAAACTGCCGTTTCGGGGATAACAAGCTTGCGGTACGTTTTAATAATAGGTTTGCCGGCGAGTTTACCGAATTTTGTGTTTTGAAGGGTTGTGATATCACAGAAAACTGTAGTATAGCATTAGAATACAAAGTTACAGGCAATGGAGATGCAAGTTTTCATGGCTCTGGATTAATAGAATCAAATACTTTTAATTTTAAATCCGGAGATTTAAATCCTGCAATAATTGTAGGCGAAAATGCATGTCCATATAACGCTCCGTTATTCATCTCCTGCTGGACAAGGACAAACGGCCAGGTTTTAGTTCAAAATAATAGCCTTAGTCAAATCTACTTTTATGGACACATATCTTCAGAAGGATTCAATTTTCCAGTTCCGGGAATAAATGGAAATGCCTGTAAATTATTCTCACGTTCAGGTAATTCATCTATCGTATTATTTGCCGGCACGGTTTCCGGAATTACCTACTATTTGATAGGTGACGGAATACTTACTGACGCAATAATGTTAGCTGGGCCGAGTTATGGAAATGGGACGATATACAATAAGAAGGAATTTTCTCTGACGAGAAATATTGTAAACGGCGAAAATGTTATAGCGAGGTTTAATGATTACGATTATCAAACTTTATTTTTGGTACGGTTAACAGTTGTCGGGCCATTTTATCAATATCATTGCTATATCAGGATTTGCCCTAAAAATGATCTATCAAACAATCCTATCGACTTTGTATCTGAATACCTGACCTTTAATCAAGCGGGTTTGCAAAATGATGGGAAGCCAATATTCAGCCTCAATGCAAATAACGAACTAATAATTACCGTATTTGGAATTCCCAATCAGTATGAGAATCAATTTGGAGTATCTATGAATATTATTCCAATGTCAGAATCTGTTAATGTCCGCTGATATTAAATTCACCAGGAAAAAACGTACTTTGGTTTAGATAGATCCTAATGGTATCTCAACCTATTATTGCCTACAATAAAGCCTAGTCTCAAAAAATAATTGTTTTTGCAGAAGTCATCATACTCCAATCTACTGTCAAAAGCCAGAAGATTATTATAATTGAGGCTATGCTCTGCAAGGCATGTGGAGTTATTACATGTCACGAGAGAGAATATTTAATTTATTGTGGCAGAGAGGTATTGCATATCTTTGAGTTTTATAGGGTATTTTAAATGACGACACTACCACAGTACATAAAAGAGAGATTTTTTAAGACAATCAAAGGCGACAATTCACTTGATGATTTTGAACAGTGGTTATATGCCGATAAAAAACTTGAAAAGTATTTAAACCCTGACGACTATCTTGACTTAATTTCTTTAAATTTCAAGCAAAGAGCAGCAAAACATGAACTTTGGAACTTACTGAAAAAACATATCGACATTGGAGAATTTGAAACATACAAGATGCTTGGACTTCTAAATGAAGCGAAGCAAAGGACCAAACGACTTCCGTACATATTGATGGAGTTTTACTACTTGTACTGTAAAGGCTATAACTTCTTTCAAGAACTCGGACTTGGATTTGGACTTTCGGTTGAAGCGCCAAGAGTAAATAACAAGACTGCTGACACTTGGGACGAATTGACAAGCCAGCAACAAAAAGAACTCTTGGAAAGTTTTTCACCCGAACTTGAAGAATATATTGAACAAGTTATTTATTGGCTTAATACAAAGAAAATTATTTTGACAGGTGAGCAAGACGAAATTGGTCATTACGAATACAAAGACTTACGAAACGAAGAAGAAAAAAAATCAAACCTTTGGTTAACAATTTCAGAAGACAAAGAGACAAGATTTTCAGCAAGTGGGAACACACGTTCATACAAGCAAACTGAGAAAAAGTGGTGGGAATTTTGGAAATGAATATGAACTCGGACAGAGGAAAAACGCCCTATAACAGCCATTTTCCAAAAGCGGGGCTTCATGTTTCTATGAAAGTGAAGTGCTAAATTCAATCTTTGTACATCTAATGAAGCTTATTGCTAAAAATCCCCTCCTTCATAAAGTGGCAAAACGTTATCACCAATTCTATGAAATGACATTTTCACATGTAAGCTCCCAGTTTTTAGAGCCATTAAAATATAAATTGAGGTAGGATTAAGCCCCTTTTGGGGAAGCTTAGGATGGATTATTGAAGAATATATTTTGTCTCACAAAACAAACATTTCATTTGATTAATCGGCTTAAGAGAATCTTGGAAGCCAGAATTTACACGGATGAAGGTGGAAAACTTTCGGCATTAAAAGGAAACGGCTTATGCCTTAAAGATGAAAAAGGCGGCATGAGTATAGCAAGCCTTAAAGAGGTGACAATGAAAAAGGAGTTATATAAGTAGTAGACACGGTTTTAATGTCAAAAAAAAGCAGGTGCAAACCTTATTAAGCTTGTTATGAAAAAGCTGAAAAGGGCTTTTTTTTAATAAAGCATAGCTTTCCGGAATAAGCAAAACTTTCACTGCTACAAGCTGTTAAGGATTAAATCGCATTTGATGATAAGCACAGCTCCTACTGCTGATTTCTTTAAGGATTCCGTACTCTTAATAGAGCGGGAACTGATTTTTGGACTTAAATCAGGCGAAAAGAACATTTTTAATAAGTTCTACAATATGTATGCGTCGACCCTCTTGGGCGTTCTCAAGCAGATAGTGAAGCAGCAGGAAACAGCTGAGGACCTTCTTCAGGAATGTCTCATCAAAATAAGCCGTAATATAGAAAGTTATGATCCAGATAAATCCAGACTCTTCACCTGGATACTAAACATTGCCAGAAATTGTGCTATTGATCACCTTAGAAAGCGGTCGTCACATAACCAAAAAAACACGCTTGAGCTGGAGAGCATGGGCAAAGAAATTGAAAACCACTTTAGCCACAGTTTCAATACCGATACAATCGGAATGAAAAACCTTATTTCTTCGCTTTCGCCAAAGCAAAGATTGGTCATTGAAATGATCTATTTTAAAGGATACACACATATTGAAGTCGCTGATGAGCTTAAAATGCCAATTGGAAGCGTAAAAACATCCTTGAGATATGCGGTCCTTCACCTTCGCAAAATTTTCAGCATCGAGCAGAAATTTGCAGCATAAATAGCATGTTACTTGAAGATATCTTATTTCATAGGCTCATCATTATCTTGCGATTGCCCCAAAAATGAATATTTTGCTAGTTCCAGACTTTAAGAGCATTTCGACCCTATTTTATTTAATTAAAGAAGCGCTTAAGTTACCACAAATAAACAGCGACATGTCTCAAAAAACGAACTGATACAACATACTTATTGCAATAGTGAAATAGCTTGCTTAAAAGCACAAACTATTTCCATTTCCAAATTTACATTCACACTTTTTGATTTATTTGTCTTTTGCGGAAATTGATCAGCATGAAAATGCCGAAGGTGATTTCGATACAGGAGCCGGTAAGTACTGAGGTTAGAACCGGAGCATTAGATTTAAAGAGGATAAACGCTGAAATACCTAAAACCCCTCCTAAAATCCAATATATAATTTTTCCGTATATAGTTGAGAGTGTCAAATATCTTCCCCCAATAATCATTAGCATGCCGAGAAAAAACCATTCTTTATGTATTAGCGACAGTGCGAAGGCAAGAGGTATGCACATCAGCATGAATACAGTTCCTTCCATTGCTGACTTACCAAAGTAATTCTTCGCAGAATGAACTCCCCTAAGCCCAAGTGATTTACTAACTAATATGCCTATCGGGTGGATTAACGTTCCTCCTACTAGAAGTACCCAAACTGCTTTAGCATCACCATAGTGGAAAGCCGCAATGGAAGTAATCAGCCAAATTAATCCGGAAGACAGTATTCCAACAGAACCATCTGCGTAAGCGTTACACATATCAGCTTGAGCATGGCTTATAGAATTATTATTTTCATCTGAGTGGTTTATGGTGTTATTATTCATACGGAAGTAAATTGAGCGTTGATGCTGTCAGTCAGCAACTTCTTTCAAATCTAAAGAAATTCCTTACACTTCAATATTATTTTAACTGATCCGTTAATTTTTAAAAAAATAAAAGTTGTGAATTATGTACTAAGTGATTGCCATCCCCAGAGATTGCTATTACAGGCTTTTTCAGTTATCAACTTATCACTTAGGGGAAATAATAATGACTAGCATTTCCCTTGATGCCGAAAAAAGAACATTTGGGGATGTGATTCACACGAAGCTGACCTATATGTAACCTTGATTGGGAGTGTATCCTCCCATATAAATAATCTTATGGGCCTGGCGAAACAACCTCCAAACTTCCGTTTCTTCTTTAACTCAAACGCTCTTTATACATTTTGAGCATTTTTGCCAGATGCTTGCGGGCTTCATGAATCCTGGTTTTTACGGTGCCTAACGGAATACCCATCTCCTCCGCAATCTCATGATATTTATAGCCTTCAACGTATTTAACGAATGGGAAAGATAGATGAGCAGGTATTTTGGAAAGCGCCCCTTTAATGTCACCTAAAACAAAATCTGTGGTCGATTGATTAGTAGTGGCACTAAATGCAAGATTTTGATAAGTAATATCATCTGATTGAACGACAATGGCCTGCGTTTTTGTGTTTTTGCGATAGGTATTAATAAATGTATTGCGCATAATTGTATATAGCCAGCCCTTTAGATTTGTATTCTCCTCAAACTGATCAGCGTGACGAAAGGCCTTCATTAAAGTATCCTGCAGCAAGTCATTTGCATCTTCTAGGTCTTGCGTAAAGCGTAAAGCATGAATTCTCATAGCTGATTCATGGCTGGTAATCATTGATGCAAATTGCGCTTTCGTCATAGGATTTAGTTTAAGGTTTACTTTTCAAACAGGAATAAAGCATCCATTGTTATTAAATTAATGTAACGATTGTATGGATATGTAACAAAAAGCATGTAGCTGCCAGAAATAAACGATACTTAAGAAAGGTGAAACTCTTAAAGACGATGAAAAATATTTTTTTGCTTTGCTGATAACTGCCAGTTGTAAATGTTAGGTGCTCAATCAACAAGCCAATGCGATCAGGCGATCCAGACAAATACATCGATTTCAATCACAAAGCCAAAACAACAACTATCAGTAGCTCAATTCATAAGCATTAATTTAGACTAAGATTGGAGTCTACTATTATGGCAAACTCTTAGATGCAATACGCTTTTCAATATAACCGTGTGCCATGCACTCGGCAACAAGGTGTGCCTTTCCTATAGAAATCGTCAGTACGGGAATAGCGTTATTCTTTCAGAAGTCTAATTTATGAGTCCACAGGAAATCTCAGAGATTATAATCTACTTGTATTTTCGAAACATAAAAGCCCTAAAATGTGTATCCTTGCATGGCAACACAGAAAGCGGAAATAACTCTTTTGGGAAATGGAATGGACTAAACAGCAGAAAGATATTATACACTCCAGCGGCGATATCAAAATTAATGCGGTTGCAGGTTCCGGAAAAACAACCACCATTATCGAATATGCAAAAGCAAGACCATCCGGTAGCCGGATTTTATACCTGGCATTTAACAAGGCCGTAAAAATTGAAGCCACGAAAAAGTTCAGTGAAAAAGGATTACAAAATGTTACCGTAGAGACTGCCCATTCCCTCGCCTTCCGCCATGTGGTGATGAGAAGCAAATACAAGGTTAGGAAACAGGATTATACCACAAATGAAATCGTTAGCGTGCTGCGCTTACAGGGTACGGGCGAGAAACACAGCGAATTTGTAGTTGCCACGCACATCCTTAAACTCATCACCTATTTCTGCAATAGCGATGAATCAAAGGTACAAAGCCTGGATTATATGAACCTGTTACTGGATGCTGAAGCTAAAACTTTCGTGAGCCAGGCTTATGATTATATCATTACCCAGGCCCGTATCTTTTTAGGAAAAATGGATAAGGGAGAGATTGAAATCACCCATGATTTTTACCTAAAAAAATTTCAGCTTCAGCAACCACAGCTCGGCTTTGATTATATCCTTTTCGACGAAGCCCAGGATGCCTCACCTGCCATGCTGGATATCTTTTTAAAACAAAAGGCAACCAAAGTGATTGTAGGCGATCACCATCAGCAAATTTACGGCTGGCGCCATGCGGTCAACTCCCTTGAAAAAGCAAACTTCAAAACTTATCACCTCTCCACCAGTTTCCGCTTTGGGCAAGACATCGCCAACCTCGCCATGGAAACCCTTCGCTTGAAAAATCTCCTGCAGCCTCATCGTCCCATGACCATACTGGGTAAAGGCACCAAAAGAAAAATCAAGACCAATGCAGTCATCGCCCGGACGAACCTTGGCCTGCTTGTTAAAGCCATTGAATATGTGACCGAACGAAAGAACATCAAACACATTTATTTTGAGGGCAACATTAACTCCTACACCTATGCAGATGAAGGCGCCTCACTTTATGATATCCTAAGCTTATATAATGCCAATCAGGCTCAGATCAGAGACCCACTCATCCGGTCCATGCGGAACCTGGAGGAGCTGGAAGATTATGTAGAGCAGACCGACGACAGACAGTTATCGATGATGATCGAACTGGTCCGCCAGTATGGCAACGCCATCCCCGGCATGATCAAATCAATCAAAGAAAAGCATGTGGAAGCCCATGAAAAAGCAAAGGCTGAAATCGTTTTTTCTACCGTTCACCGCTGCAAAGGGATGGAATATGATGCCGTGCTATTAGCCGATGACTTTGTAACAGAGGAAAAAATCAGAAGAGTACGGGAAGATAAAAATGCGCAGCAGGAACACTTTAACCGCATCAATGAAGAGATCAATTTATTGTACGTGGCCATAACCAGGGCCAGAATCGGCATTTACCTGCCGGAAACACTTGTTCCCAAACATTTTCCGGCCTCTCCTCAAATTTATCTGATTTCTCCACCCAAGGATTCGATGAATAGCCCCGGCTCATCCAAAAACCAACAAAAAAACAGTAAATTGAAAACATTGAGCAGCAGAAATGATAAAGATGCTGCAAACCAGTCCTGGAGCGTGGAATTAGACAACGAACTCACCATCATGTACGCAGACGGATACAGCCCCTCAGACCTCAGCCTTCACTTTGGCCGGTCCCGTACTGCGATAAGCATGAGGATCAAAAAATTAGGGTTAGAGGATCTGTACTATTAAGTTCACTTTCGACGGAGAATAACTCTGCCACAAATATTAGTCAAATACTCCAAGCCCTACTGTTGGCAAGGTTATTTTTTTAAGAAACTTTCAGGAATGAGCAAAGAAGAATTACTATAGGAATTTATTGCTGAAGTAATTATGGAATAGTAAAATTCCAACATCTTACAGGTATGAAAAAACATTTGCTTTTGCTTATCCTTTTCCAATTTTTAATCGTTGGTACCAGTAAGCATATCTATTCCCAACAACCATTAAAAAGTCTTCAGCCTAGTGTTGCCAGGAAGACTCCGCCTGGTCCATGGTGTGTTATTTTGATAAAGAATCAACACTACGCTATAGATTGCAGATTGATTGATAGCTTAATCAAACCAAAGTCGATTAAATCTTTAAAAATAGCGAAGGATGGTGATGGTGCTGCGATATATGGTTATAGGGCAGGAAATGGGATCGTTGTTATCGAAATTCAAAGGCGTTATTGGAGATCGGAGTTCCCCAGACTTAAGCCTTATCTCAAAAATCTATAGTGATATAGTTGGACTTAGTTCTGTTAGGGGTAGACAAAATAACCTGGGATATATTAAACCTATGCTGATGAGGGAGCCTCAACCTATCATATCCTAAGCATATCTATAAGTTTATCGTTATGTTGATATCTATTTTGCATGATCATCTCTTTTCATCCTAAATTTGCGCTTGAATACAGAAATGATCTACAGTTAGCGCAACTCATTAGACATTTTAAACAACAATGAAATTTAAAAACATCCTTATCTATTCAGGATTTATCGGAATCCTGTCCCTGTCCGCATGTTCTAAAAAAACTAGTATCGGAGAAGAAACACCAGTTACACCGCCAAAAGCTTACGCCATTACAGAAACATTTGAATCAGGCACAAAAGGCGCTTACGCTTTGGATAGTGTTCAACTATTAACCGGAAAATGGACTTTTAGCGATGCCCTATTGGGCAATCTTGCGGCAGATGCAAAAAACGGAGCAAAATCTGTTCGTTTAAGAACAGGTTATTTATCTATGAACTTTGATGTAGCAGGGGCTAAAATGCTTTATGTTTCGCATGCGAAATATGGAACAGATGCAAATTCTACCTGGCAGCTTTTGGCTTCTACAGATGGGGGAAAAACCTATACCCAACTTGGTACAGACATTCCTGAAACCAGTGCTACCCTGGTAACGGATTCTTTTAAAGTAAATACCACTGGTAAAGTGAGGTTCCAGATTAAAAAAACAGGAACGACAAGAATCAATATTGACGATATCATATTTAAAGGAACAGGCGACCCGGGCATTACCGTTGGTGCGCCGGATACAGATAAGGGTGATGATGAGAGCACCACTGCCCCTACTCCTGGCAGGGGAACACCGGAGGCAGGTGCAGATGCGCCACCTTCCCAAGGTGATAATTCGAACTTATTATTTGGTAATCCATCTGGTGCAACTGCAGCTATTGTAGCTTCAGAGAACTATTTGATCGATCAAAAATATTATGTAGAAAGCTACAGCATGACAAGGGGCATACCCAATTGGGTAAGCTGGCACCTGGACCCCAACAACTTTAATGGAACTGCCTCCAGAAAAGATGATTTTGCATCCTTTACCGGATTACCTTCCAACTGGTATCAGGTACAAAGCAACAGCTATTCAGGCTCTGGTTTTGACAGAGGCCATAACTGCCCAAGCGGTGATCGTACCAGTTCAAGTACCGCCAACTCTGCCACATTTTTAATGACCAATATGATTCCGCAGGCACCAAATAATAACCAGAAAACATGGGAATCTTTTGAAAGCTATCTTCGTGCACAAGCCTTAAATGGGTACGAGGTTTATGTGATTATGGGCAGCTATGGTACGGGTGGTATAGGTTCGGCAAGTGCTTCCGTAGTGAACACAATTAACAATGGAAAAGTAACCGTTCCGGCGAATGTTTGGAAAGTGGCCGTTCTGTTAAAAACCGGAGATAATGACATCAGTCGTGTAACTTCTTCAACAAGGGTAATTGCCATCAATACACCAAACAGCAACACCATTGGTGCAAACTGGAAAGATTATATTGTATCAGTGCGTGATATTGAAAGCGCAACAGGTTATAATTTGCTGTCTAGCTTGCCACAAAGTGTACAAGATGTAGTGGAAAAAGGGAAAGATAGTGGCAATTAAAATTATTGCTGATAGGCATCCATTCGCCTAAATAATTCTTAAGTAGTTACGAAAGCCATATTAATTGTTAGTATGGCTTTCGTATTTTTCTTAATTAAAATTATTCTGCCATTGTCTCGTATGGAACTTAATATTTGTTTCCTGCCAATAAAGTGTTCCTCAGATACCCTGCATTGCGCGAGTATTTCGTTTAATAAAAATGCATTTCAACTAATTATTAAATGCAATTTACTGCCTGGATGAGTAGCTGAATTAAAACATAATACTTTCTAATGAATCGGCTAAACTAATCCGGTCTCCTTATCGCCTTGAAACAAACTCTCATGTACCAGATAAAATGCCTCAACGGTAAACTTTGGTAGCGGTTTCGTTTTGTCTTCCCACATCTGATGGGTGCGGTTTTGCCGGTTCTTACAAACGCTTTCTGCATCCTGTTTTTTTTGATAGATATTGGTCATGGCAATATTATCAGCAATAACTTTCCCGTCTTGACAGACCACGTACATTTTCCTGAACTTAAATCGTTTAGCCATAACTTTATTCAAAGTACAAAGCTAAATACTGTAAATACAAATTACTAATATTTTTAGTAAAAAATTAATTGTATAATGCCTTAATCGTATACCTTATTCGTTTTAGGTAAATTCAAACCATTCATTAAAATTTAATGTTGATGGTAAAAAGAACATTATGTTTACTTATGAATTTCAATACACATCACCCAGGACAGGACGTTCATTGCTCGCCAGGCTTGATCAGGATGATGAGATCATTAATGTTACCGTAGGGAATATCTTTCTCGGTACTATGGTTGAAGATTCTTCTTCTCCTTTCGGATTCGCTACAGATGACCCACTATTGCAGGATGAATTGGCATACTTTACTTTGGCTTATAAAGAGGCTCTGGCGATAGAAAACTTACCGGTTGCCCTGCACAATATGTATGGTGCAAATTTGATTGGCTGGACCTGGACTGATGATCAGAATTTAAAGATCGTGGCGCATCCCGACATGGATTTGAAAGACTTTGCAGAAGTTATCCGCGACCAGATTAATGAAGTAATCATGTTCGAAAAACCGATGACCATTTACCTATCAAAAGAAGGATCTGGAGAGGTTAAGGAAATAGCTGTAAATTAGTTAAGTGAAACACTTATTGATATAAAAACTAAATGAATATCCTTTATGTTGTGTATTCATGGATGATAAAACAAAACAAGATGGTCGTGACGATGCTAAAGTAGATTTAAACGATCCAAATGAGATAGCTTACGCAGCCAAACAGGTAGGCTTATCCCCAGCCAGGTATAAAGAATTAGCCAAAAAAGCTGGCACTTCCAGCCGCGAAAAAATAGCCGAATACATCAAGCAAAATACTTAATGCCACGCCGTAAGAAAATAGAAATTGAACTGGAAGGCCTCCCAAAGTTATTGGGTGCAGAAGTGTATGCCGAATCTTCACATTTTGTGTGTTTAATGCCGCTCGATGCAAAAGCTAGTGTTGTTGGCAGAGGTGATTCGGTTGCTGAAGCGGTTAACGCCTGGGATGTAAACCTTAAAGGGCATCTTCGCAATGCTGGTGATGCGGATCCTATTGTAAAATATGTAAAAGGCTTACTAGGTGGCACCCCCGCATCAGAAGAAGTTCCAAGTGTAATTAAGGGATCAGTTAAAACAGCTGTCAAAAAAACCAGTGCACAAAATATGGCCGAATTTGAAGCTCAATTTTATCCGCTTAAAAGACGAAGGGAATGAAATACGGGTAATTGGCCGATTGACGATTATCAGGCACTTATTCATTCCTTAAGACAGTTAAAAATAAAGCCCTGCATCTCTGCAAGGCTTATCCCAGTGCGCTACCTTTCATTCACGCGTTTGCCTCTACAAGAGAGACCTTCTTTCTTTGAACTAACTGGAAGTATAAATATGTAAACTGCTGTTGGGTCTCTAATTTACTTTCGGATTAAAATATATACCCAATAACTCCTTCAGATGCCCAATCAGCATTATCATTTCCTATCTCATTGAAGTCTGTAGTATAAAATCTATCAAACGTTCCTCTTTTCTTGTAAAAAGAATATAGTGGCCTTTTTGATGGTCCTGGTGTAGTTGCAATAAAACCCAGGGTTCCTTCCGAAACATAGTATTGTGGAGGAGTACTACTATTCGAATAGTAATGATCACCATCATTTTTATAATAACGATATAACGGTTGCACTGCTCCTGATCCTTGCACACCGCTGCTTGAACCAAATGCAAATCCAACAAGCTTATCAAAGACCCAAAGTCTGAAACCTGAACCTGGCTCAACATATGTATTTATTAATATAGTGGCTTCTTCCGGGCCACAAAGAAAATGTTTTCCATTGAATGGATTTAATAATCTATAAATTGGAAAAGTGCCTGGCGAAGGGGTGACCGGAGGTAACTGGACTGCGGAAACCACTGCCTTTCCTTTGTCTAGTGTGGCTTTTGAAGCTGGAATGACTTCTGTAACTTCTGTTTGTAAATCCTTTTTACAACTGGCAAAAGCTAAGGTTGCAAAAAATACTAAAAGTAGATTTTTAATTTTCATATTAAGATATTTTTAAATTTCTGCAAAAATACAGATAAACACAAACAATGTTTATTTTATATGTAATAATGTATTTACAGTTGAGTAATCTTTATAATTATAATATTACCAATTCATTTGTCTATTCTTATAGCTTAAATTACTTGTGTGATTGTAAACACTAATTAATTCATGCTTATTATAATAAATCAGAGAACGGCCTCGGAATAAGAAACATGGAAATCTTAAGAAAAAGCTGTAGGATATTATTTTTTTCGTACCTGGAAATCGTAAGGGGCTCCCAGATGATTATAAGCTTCATCAATCCCATATCATCTCATCCCATCAAACCAATTTCTCTGCAACCGACGCAATAATATGATAAGTATATTAACGTTTGGTAAAACTAAACTCTAAGCCATGGGCGCGGTAAGGTTAACATTCATAAAAGGAAGAGAAGATTGGGACTATGGTTACATTACTCTTCGCATTTGGCTGGCTTCTTCACTGATTTTAACCAATGCACCAAACCACTTAAGCTTATTTAATTACGAGCACAACGCAGAACCACAGGATTTAATAAAGCAACTGGATCAGGGCGAGGTGACGTTAAATTATTACCAAACCTTATGTTTTATTAAGATAAACGATCTGCTCTGCAAGATACTACTTACAGGCAAAGAAGATAACCGCCGAACCATATTTGCACTGGTTTGCAGATTTACACAAAGCTTTGAAAATCTTGCTGCATTCGAGACCTATTACCTCAGGTATTCTACAGACGTAATAACCCTCATTAAGGAAGAATTTAATAAAGAGCCTGGCTTGCGCGATAAACTGAGTCAGTTTCTGGATAACTAACAGGCGGCTACTTAAAGAGTGCCTCTAAGCGCAGCTTGGTTGCCTTTTAATTAATAATCTTGCCACGAATCCTAATCAACTTAAAGATAACTTAAGCCTAAACATCATCATCAGTATTTAGGGGCGATAACAAATCCGGATCATTATTGGGTTTTTTCAGGGTGGAAACAGCATTAACCTGCTTGCTTACCTTTGTTCGGTTCATCATTTCTGCCGGATAGGTGTCCAGCACCTTCATCTTGCTTTCTATTGTAATGGTTTTGCTTAACCAGATTCCTTCTTCTTCGCGCGATAAAATAACAGGCATGCGTTGTTTGGTATGGATTTCTGCAACGAGTGGGTTGGCAACAGTAGTGAGAATACCATAAGTGCGAAACTTTTCATTGGTTTCAGGGTCAACCCATTGAGACCATAAACCCGCGAAACAAAAAAGTTTGCGGTTCTTTAAGGTAAAGCGATAGGGCTGCTTATCACCTTTACCCAGCTCCTTCCACTCATAAAAGCTATCGGCAATTACCAGACAGGTTTTATGGTTTTTTAGCAAAGGGCGCCAAGTCTTGGTTTCCAAAGCGGTTTCACTCTTAATGTTCCAGCTATCAAAAGAAAGTTTTAAACTCTCTGCAGTATGCGGAACAATGCCAAAACGCATCTGCTGAATAATTTCGGGTTCATCTGCCGTAATAATTAACCCCGTTTGGGTAATGGCCAAATTATAGTTAGGGCTCCATTCTCCCTGTATTTCATGGGGATGGGTTTTAAGAATTTCCTTTTCTTCAGCAGTTAAAGTATACCTGGCGCACATATAAGATTAGCTATTTAAGTACAACACCATACCGTACACCAGTGTTTTACTTCTTCCTTTTTGCTTTCGGCTGGTCTTTGATCTGGTTTAAGGTTTCTGCCTCTTTGAGCAGGTAGCGTTTGAGTAATGCCAATAGTTCTTTCATTATTTTACTTTTATAATATCCTTCCAGTTGGTGGTATAACTGGGTCTTAAAAATTCGCGCTTCATGGTCCACTTCTGGTTAATCCCCTCTCCTGCGATCCGCAGCGTACCTGCACCGTAGTAGGTATTCAGTTGATCAAGCACTTTAGAGATCCGGTCATGCTTTACGCCTTTGTAATCAGAAAAGATATTCAGCTGCACCTCTGTTTCGGGAATTAAACCCGTGGCGGTAACTTCTACCTTTTGAAACAGGAAACCCCTCAGGTAAATTTTCTTCAAACCGTATAAAGCAACCTTAACCAGGTCAGTGGTGTTATTTACCGGATGGGCCAGTGGAATCGTAATAGATGGGAATGCCTGCAAAGCTTCTGTTTTAAATTTGTTGGTGAGCAGCCTAACTGAAATTACACTGGCACATAACTGCTCCCTTCTCAGCTTTACCCCTAGCCGGGCCGCATAACTGGCGGTAGCTTCCTTTAATTCGTTATAATCTGTAGTTAGCTTGCCGAATGCACGGCTGGTACACATGCCTTTTTTTGGGTCGAGCACGGTTTTTAAAGGGATACAACTTTCGCCCCATAGTTCGCGCCACATCCTCACGCCTACGATAGTCATATGGCTTTGCACCCAATTAATGGGTAAGGCCCTGAACTGGGAGGCAGTTTCGATACCTTCGCGAATTAACTTGTGGCTAAACTGTCGTCCAACGCCCCAAAGGTCTTCTACAGGATAATGCAGTAAGGCGCTGTTAATTTGTTCATCGGTTTGCAGTACCATTACCCCGTTGTGCTTTTTAGCTGTTTTATTGGCCACTTTCGCCAATACTTTTGTTGGCGCAATCCCCACGCTAATAGGGATGCCGGTATTGGCAATTACCGTTTCCCTGATCTGCCTGGCGTAATTATTAAGATCACCGAAACCATTAAGACCTAAAAAACACTCATCTATGCTATACACTTCCACCTCTGGCGTAAAGCGGGCAAGGTTAGTCATCACCCTGGCGCTGATATCGCCATACAAAGTATAGTGG
>JAZBLX010000039.1:0-42727 GCA_037033465.1 Bacteroidota bacterium
CAGTTTAACAGTTTTCAGCTGGCAATGTGCAATTGCCAGCTGAAAACTGCCAACTGTATTATTTTACTTCGTAAAAATTATCTTTTGGTGTAGCATCTACATAAATGCCATTATCCAAAGTAATTGTTTTTATTTTTTTTGCAGAATTAATTGCTATAGTCGTTTCTTTCTGGTTCACCTTCCAAACCGCTGGTGTTTGGTGGAGTGTTTCTGTCTTTCCATCAGTATAGTTCACTATCACATCAAAAGGAATAGCAAAGCCGCCAATGTTTTTGACGGTAACAGTTGATTTACCTGTTGATGAAGCAACTTTTCCAATCGCCAGATCAAGGTAATGATTAGTAAAAAACCAATTCTGAAAAAACCAGTTTAAATTTTGGCCTGAACCTGCATTCATCGAATTAAAGTAATCCCATGGAATAGGGTGTTTTCCGTTCCAGGTATTCATATAATGATGCACTGCTTTTTTGAAAGTTGCATCGCCCAGCATATCTTTTAATGCCAGGTAGGACAGAGATGCTTTTCCGTAGGAGTTATTGCCATAGCCAACACCAGAAACCTGATCAGACATCGAAATCACAGGCTGATCTTCTTCTGTAGATTTATCCTTGATGTAGTTATTTACCCTAAACTTTTTGTAGAAATCATCTGCAGCCTTTTTGCCATTTTCGGCAATGCCGATTAAATATTCGAATGTAGTTGCCCAACCTTCATCCATATACGCATAACGGGTTTCATTGATGCCCATATAAAAAGGAAAATAGGTGTGCGCCACTTCATGATCCTGCACCAGTTGCGCAAAAACTGGATCATCGAAGTTAGAATCATTTACCATCATTGGATATTCCATGTCTGCAAAACCCTGGAATGCGATCGTTTTTACGTAAGGGTAGGGAATACCGGGCCAGTTGTTTGAAAACCACGATAACGCATTGATATTGTATTTAACAGAGTTGAGGAAATCTTTTCCTGTGCTCGCGTTATAAGCTGCCTGTGCACTTGCCCTGCGGCCAGTTTTCGAATCGACTACGACACTTCCACCATCCCAAACATAGTGATTGCTTAAAGCAAAGGTTACATCAGTAATGTGATCTGCCTTAAATTTCCAGGTGTTCCAGTCTTTCTGAGCAGTTACTTTGCCATTTTTCAGTTCTTCTGCCGCGGCGATGTGAACAACTTCATCAGTATTGTAAGATTTTTTTAATCGGGCTGCGATTTCTGGTTGCAAAACTTCATCTGGATTCAAAAAATCACCAGTGGCATAAACCACATAATTTTTTGGCGCTTTAACCGAAAAAACATAATCGTTAAAGTCGTTATAAAATTCGGCTCTATCGGTATGCGGAATTCGATCCCAGCCATTATAATCGTCATAAACAGAAATTCGCGGGTAACTATAAGCAACAAAAAAAGAATTTGGATCAATTTGCCCTTCTCGGCCACTTTGTTTGGAAAGCGGATAATCCCAATCAATTTTTACACTTATTTTTGATTTTGGGGCTAAAGGTTTTTTTAGTCTGATACTTTCTACTGTTCCCCAACCTTTACTATCAACTGTATAACTGTCGCCATCTACTGAAAACAAAGAAATATGTAAACCGCTGGATAGGAAATCTTCACCAACCGAGCCTGCACGAGGTGAAGTTGGCTTGTGTAAATTATTAACAAAACGAATGGCGAGTGTTTTTAACGTATCGTTACTATTGTTGCTATAGACGATTTCTTCCTGTCCACTCACTATTTTGGTTTCGGCATCTACTTTAATAGCCATGTTGTACTTGCCATGGTTTTGCCAATAATTCGGACCAGGTTGGCCATTCATGGATCGGGTTCCTTTGGTGTAAGCGGCCTTAATATTACGAGGCATATAAAGCTCTTGCGCCGAAACAGCATAACCACCCAAAGCGATGAGCAGGGCGATAGAGAATAACTTTTTCATTTTTTAGATTAATTTGGTTAAAAATATAACTATTGAATGAGTTTTTGAAGAGTGTAGAAGGTAAGTTACGTTACAACAATTGAATGGTGAACGGATTATTGAGAAATTTAGCTCAGTGTAAAATGGAAGGTGATTTAAGGCAAATAGAATCTTGTTTATCCTTAAATCACAAAAATCCTATCTATTTATTTGCTTTTGTAATTTCCAGATTTTATCTTCGTTATAATTGAAGCAAGACTATGTAGGAACCAACTATGTAGTCTTGTTTGTTTTTTATAGCATTTGAACAAAAATTAATAGAGCAATGACAGAGGTAACGTACTATACACAAGAGGGATTAGATAAATTAAGAGAGGAAGTTCATTATCTAACAACCACAGGGCGTCAGCTAATATCTAAAGCAATTGCTGAAGCCAGAGATAAAGGTGATTTATCGGAAAATGCAGAATATGATGCGGCGAAAGAAGCACAGGGTTTGCATGAGGCTAAAATCTCAAAATTAAAAAATACATTAGCGAATGCCCGCCTAATAGATGAATCAAAAATGGATTTATCTAAAGTACTGGCATTATCTATCGTGAAGATAAAAAATGTTAAAAACGGCGCTACCATGACTTATCAGTTAGTAGCAGAAACGGAAGCAGATTTAAAGACCGGGAAAATTTCTGTAAAATCTCCGATTGCGCAGGGTTTGTTAGGTAAATCTGTTGGCGAATTCGCTGAGATTGAAGTGCCTGCAGGTAAAATGCAATTCGAAGTTTTAGAAATCTCAAGATAGGGTAAAAGGCGGAGGGTTTAAGGCTTAGGGTCTTCATTCCGCTATTAAAGCCTTATACCTTTCACCTTTAAACCTTTTATCTTTTATGACTATCTTTTCAAAAATTGTTGCAGGCGAAATCAGTGCACACGTTGTTGCTGAAACTGTAGAATATTTAGCTTTTTTAGATGTTCAGCCTTTAACTGCTGGCCATGTTTTAGTGATTCCGAAAATCGAAGTTGATTATATTTTCGATATGGATGAAGACTTGTTCGTTGGACTGTGGATGTTTGCTAAAATTGTGGCTAAAGGTGTTAAAACCGCTTTCCCATGTAAAAAAGTGGGGGTGGCCGTAATCGGATTAGAAGTGCCACATGCGCATATCCACTTAATACCAATGAATACAGTTAACGATATGAACTTTAGCAAGGAAAAACTGAATCCAACTCAGGAAGAGCTGGCTGAAGCTGCAGAGAAAATAAGGCAGGCATTGTTGGAAGAATAATGTTTCAAGGTGAGGAGCCAATTCCCTGGTCAGTTACCCGCCGATCAGTTAGCACCTTATTAAAAGTAATTTTTCAGTTGAGCAAACAACGGGCTTAATTTTTACTTTTTCAAATAAGGATTTTGATTTGGCAAAGGCACAAATTCTGTCTCACCTGGCACAGGTTTAAACTTTTGATCCAGCCAGTTTTGTTTCGCAGTTTCAATTAAGGCCTTATCTGAAGCTACAAAGTTCCAGTAAATAAATCTTTCTTCTGGAAATGGCTCGCCACCAAAAATGTAAACCGTACTGTTTTCCAGTATGGTAAATTCACATAGTTTGGCATCTTTGGCTATCAAAATTAGGCGTGGTTCAAAAAGATGGCCTTCGCTTTCAATGCCCCCTTCTAAAATGTAGAGCGCACTTTCGCCAAATAACTCATTTCCAATATTAAGCTTTTGCCTTTTGGTACTTTTTATTTCCAGAAAATATAGAGGACTATAAACGGGAACCGGAGATTTTTTCCCAAATGCTTCGCCGGCAATTACTTTAATATTTACGCCATCTTGTGACCAGCTGGGGATATCACTTTCTTCCACATGAAAAAATTCGGGTTCCATTTGTTCCAGTGCTTTTGGCAAGGCTACCCAGATTTGAAGTCCGTGGATTGTTTTATCTGTATGGCGTAAGTGTGCTGGAGTGCGTTCTGAATGGGCAATTCCGCTTCCGGAGGTCATCCAGTTTACCTGTCCGGGTTTGATGATAATATCGGTTCCTAAACTATCCCGGTGTTCAATTTCTCCATCAAAAAGGAAGGTTAAAGTAGATAAACCAATGTGGGGGTGCGGCGGAACATCTAAGTTTTCATGGTCACTCATTGCAGCCGGACCCATATGATCAATAAAAGCAAAAGGACCAACCATTCGTTTCTCTCTGAACGGCAGTAACCTGCCTACCATAAAATTACCAATGTTTGCTGGTCTTTCTTCGATGATAAGTGAGATATTCGACATAAGTTGGATTTTGAAGAAGTGAATTTAAGAAAAATTGAGATATGGCGTATGTTTATTTAAGTGCAAAGAACTGAAGTTAGTATTGTCTTACCTGCAAGTAATAAAAACGATATCCAAAGTATACTAAAATTAAAAATGAGCGGAGTAGCTAATACCAAATAATTTGTTTTGATATGTCGGCATAAACGCTGTATTAGGTTGATTTAAAGGTTTAAACAGTCTCTTTAATTGAGGGTAGATTAAATAGGAAAGTTTTGTTGATAATATTCCAATTCCGGCGCCTGCAACCACATCGCTAAACCAATGTTTATTATTATACATTCTTAAGGTTCCAGTTGCAATGGCAACGGTATATCCGGCGTAGCCGTACCATGGCGAGCGATCCTTGTATTCTTGTTTTAAGAATTCGGCGGCTGCAAATGCAGTAGCGGTATGTCCTGATGGGAAAGAATTAAAGGCTGAGCCATCAGGTCGTAACCGATGCACACTACCTTTCACTGTCGAGATTGTTCCGCCCATAACAGCGGTAGATATGGCGTAGATAAAACTTGCATCTTTCAACGTATTTTTTCCTTTAATGCCTGAAAGATTTAATAAAAAGACGGCCGCAGCAGGTGCAAATTGAATGTAATTATCTACATGAGCTGCAAACCTTGGATGATCTTCCTGCAACTCTGCCCTCGTATCAAAATCAAGAGTGTTAAAGGGGTTTTCATCAAGAGCGATAATGCCATAGCTGATAAATGCCGCAGGGATAATAAACGCGGTAATCCGCGGCTGACAGCGATTGATACTTGCAATACTATCTCGTTGCTGGCAAAATGAATTAAGGCTAAGCGAGATGAAAATAAGGGTAATTACACTCCTGAGGATTTGATTTTTGATGGCTTCGTTTATTATTTAAGATAAGATAGGTATTAATCCGCAATCGCAGTGAAATTCCAGTTATTGTTAACTGGACTCATACCAAAAAAGCACCTCGAGAGGTGCTTTCTTTTAAATATATTGAGGACATGCAATTAAACGAGTTCTGCCAAGGCTTCTTTACTAAAGCCTTTTAATTCATCTAAACGGTTGTTCTTTATTTTTTCTACCCAGTTTGCATCAGATAATAACGGACGGCCAACAGCGATCAGATCAAAATCGCCACGATCCATTCTGCGCACCAATTCATCTAAAGAACTAGGTTGAGAGCTTTGTCCGGCGAATGCCCCAAAGAAATCGCCATCCAAACCAACAGATCCAACAGAGATTGTTGCTTTACCAGTAATTTTTTTCGCCCAGCCTGCGAAGTTCAAATCAGATCCTTCGAATTCTGGCTCCCAGAAACGGCGTTGTGAACAGTGTAAAATATCTACTCCGGCATCTACTAACGGCGTTAACCATTGTTCCATCTCGGTTTCATTTTTAGCTAATTTAAAATCGTAAGCAGCAGGCTTAAATTGTGATAAGCGAATAATTAAGGCGAAATCTTCACCCACCCGTTTGCGAACCTCTTTAATTACTTCTACTGCAAAACGGGTACGTTCTGCTAAAGTTTTGCCGCCATAAATATCAGTGCGGGTATTTGTTGCGTCCCAGAAAAACTGATCGATTAAGTATTGGTGGGCACCATGAATCTCTACGGTGTCATAGCCTAATGCCTTTGCATCTGCTGCGGCCTGACCAAAAGCAGCAATAGTATCCGCAATAGCTGCATCGGTCATCGGTACGCCGTTTTCAAAACCTGGCCTTTGTAAAGCAGATGGACCTTCGAAAGGTGCACTTGGTAACCAACCCGAAGCATGATTGTCCATCACACCCTGGTGCCAGATTTGTGGTCCCATTTGAGCGCCTGCAGCATGAACATCATTAATTACTTTTTGCCATCCGGCTAATGCCTGGTCACCATAGAAATGTGGGATATTTGGATCTGCCGAAGATGACGGACGGTTGATTACTGTTCCTTCAGATAAAATTAATCCTACTTCGCCAGCAGCTCGCTTGGCATAATACTCCGCCACGGCATCAGTTGGAATTCCATTCGGAGAGAAAGATCTCGTCATAGGTGCCATCACAATTCTATTTTTTGTGTTCAATGTTTTTAAGCTGAAAGGCTTAAATAAACTATCTGTGTTCATATATTTCTGTTTTATAATTCTGTACTAATGATTTGATTTAACTTATTCAATCCTTCTTCACTGCGTTTATAGTACGTCCATTGGCCCACGCGGGTGGCAGAAACCAGGTTGGCACGCTGTAAAATGGAAAGGTATTCGGAGATGGTACTTTGAGATAAACCAGCCTTGATTTGAATTTGCCCGACACATACACCCACATTTTCAAAATCGGGATTAAGTTGATCAGGGAAGTTTAGAGCAGGCTCTTTAAGCCAGTTTAAAATTTGCAAACGGGTTTTGTTTGATAAGGCTTTGAAGATATCCACTTGATCCATGTTGCAAATGTATATCGACTTTTCCCGATATACCAATTATATGGATGAAGTTTACAATTTAGTGTTAATTGCGTTTTTTGATCAGGGATGTTAGAAACAAGGTAAAGCAGAAAGAATAAAGCAGAAAAGCTGAAAGACTAAAGCTTAAAGTAATCAAGAATTTGATAAGGTAAGCAAATAAAACAGTGCACTAAATAATTCAGGAAATGAATCGGGATGCTGTAGAAATAGCTGTTAAAAAGAACGGGGATAAATCATACCGACCTATCCCCGTCATCTAAATTAACGCTCTCATATACATAAACAGCCAAAAGGATGTTTTATTATATGGAGGTGAAAATATTTTTTATTTTTTTGCTGCAGGCTTCTTTGCAGTAGCTTTAGGCTTCGCAATTTCTGCTGAATCTTCTGCAGTTTTTGTTTTCTTTTTCGCAGGTGCTTTTGTTTTTTTTACCTCGGCAACAGGCTCTTCTGCGGTTTCCACTTTCTTTTTAGCAGGTGCTTTTGTTTTCTTCACTTCCGCAGCTGGTGTTTCTTCCGCTTCAACTTTCTTCTTGGCTGGTGATTTTACTTTTTTAGGTTCAGCGGTTTCTTCTTTTGCCTTGGCCTCTTTTTTTGCTGGTGCTTTGGGCTCTTCTGCTTTAGTTTCAGGAGTTTTTACAACTTCTTCCTTCACTTCTGCTGCTTTAGGCGCATCTGCATTTTGCAGGTAGTTGGCTAAAACCTGTTTTAAATAGATCTCTGGCTTAGGCATGTTGATGATAGAGCCTTTTTCCTTATCCTGAGATTGTTTGATATATGCTGATTTAATCTTTCCCCAATCTTTAGAGTAAAGTCTGATAAACATTTCAACAAATTGTTCATCTGTATATTTTTTAGGCAACCTACCCAGCACTGCCTGAATTTTTTCTTCTTTTTTATGTAATACCGCCATCGAATTTATTTTGTGTAAAGATAGCCTAAAATTATGATTTTCAGTTTTAGGGATTTATAAAGCGAAATGGGTTAATTATTCCAGTATAGATACTCGGCTGGTCATCTTCGATATAAATGTTTTCTAAACTATAAAGAGAACATAAATTCATGCTGAAGAAGAACAAGCCATTATTAAACTTTTATGATAGTAGCCCGCCAGCACTACTTTTTCTTCCAGCCTTTTTGCATTTTCTTATAAGCCTTCTTGCTTACTTTCGATTTCTTCTTCGAACGTGATTTGCCCTTCTTTTTCCGGGCATTGATATTATTAACAAGGGAATTTTTTACCCCAAGTTTGTTCTTCTTTGAACCTCCTTTTTTCTTTTTATCCTTCTTCTTGCCGCCTTTTTTCTTAGTTGTTTTTTTCTTTTTCTCTTTTGCCATGATGGTTATTGGTTAGTACATTATCATAACCGATAACCTTAGAGAAATGTTCGGAAGTAAACTCAATGAGTTTATTCAACCAGGTTTTAACGATTTGGCATTAGTTTAAAGTGTTGATCATTTTGGTCACAGCATTTGGCTGTTGTAAAAAATGGCTCTTAAGGCCTATAATTCATCGGATGACTACCTGGAACATTAGCTACAGTCATCCGATGACTTATAGGAAATCCCTTATCTAAATACTGTTTTGATGGGCTCACCTACCTCATGCCCTGCACCAGCCTTAAAATCAAAGCCTAACAGCATCGAAATTGTTTGCGCCAGTTGTTTGTGATAAATTATTGTCGGGGTTTTTATTTCGCCGGTTGCTGGGGTATCAGGGCCTAGAATAGCAAACCAGGTATTTTCTGCGCCTTTAATATTTTCTCCATGGTCACGCCACTGATCTATAGGTGTATCACCACGGCCATGATCACAGGTGATGAGTAAAGTAGTGGAGTCTTTATAAAAAGGATCTGCCTGAACCATTTCCCACAGCGATTTAATATAGTCGTCTTCCTGCCTGGCACGATCGAGGTAAAATTTATAGTTACCAGCATGTGCCATATCATCAGTTTCATCAAATGCCATGTAAAGTATTCTGGGTTTATATTGTTTGAGGTATTCTTTACTAAACTCATAGGTGATAAAATCCAGTCGGGTAGAGTCGCCGAGATAATGTGGTACATGGTGCTGGAGTTCGTTCAGGTATTTTAATCTTGGATTTGCATCTGCATTTTTTAAATCGACATAACCGGAATAAACCGGCAGACCGGAACGGCTGCTATTTAAAATCTGCGGAAAACGTTCCCACGATGCAAAGGTAATGACTTTACCTTCAAATCCTTTTTGCTTGTTTAGAAATTCCAGCACGTTCATGTTGGGATTAGCAATGGCATCATTGGTATTCATCCTGACATCAGGGAAACCCGTAAAGATTTCATTGTATCCGGGGTAAGAAAAACGATAAGGATTGGATAACTCTTCCTTATTGCCAAGGTCTCTGTTTCCATAAATCTGACCTTGCTTCGCCAGTGTATTCCACAAGAAGGGGAAAAGCATTTGTCGTCTTGCTGAAACATCCGGGTTCCAGTATTTTTTATTTACCTCTTCTTTACCTTCGGTGAATTTAGAATTAATCATTGAGGAATCTGCACCTCTAAAAATTTCCTGCCAGCGCATCCCATCCAGGGTAACGATAATGAGGTTTTTCGTTTTCCTGTTTTGCGCAAAGCAACAGTTAGTTCCAATGGCTAAGGCCACAAGTAATATCAGCTTTTTCATGATTTGTTTGTTAGAAGGCAAGGCTCATCCGATAGCCTTGCCCTGATGCGGTATTATTTCAAGATCCACATGATGCCGTTGATGTCATCATTCCCGTTATACTGGCTGCTCAATGCTGCCTGATAATTTTTTGCATTGGCGGTGCGCTCTGCTGAAGGATATTTGAAACGCTGTGCGATACGATTTCCATTTCCTGTTCCAGGTCCTGTTGTAAAAGCAGGAACGCCGGTGCGGCGGTAAGTGAAGTAAGATTCCAACCCAGAATGCCTGAACAGCGCGAGGTACTTCTGTTGCAGAATTTGTGTAATGCCGTTAGCGCCAGCGGTATATTTTACTGCCGCCTGGTTGTAGTAGGTATTGAAGTCCACAGGGATGATAAAGGTATCGTAATTAGCTGCGTTGGTTACATTCGTTGATCCCGGACGGTAAAAATAGGCAGTATAATTTCCGTTTTCAGGAATCCCATAAGAACTCATTGAAGCCTTAATGCCAGCGATGTAATAAGTTTCGGCATTGCCGGCTGCCCATCCCCGGTTAATGCCTTCGGCAATATTTAGCATGAGTTCGGGGTAGCCTAGCTGTATGCTTGGCTCTCCTGTGTAAGTAGCGTAGAAACGTTTCCGATTGAGAAAGGAGAATTTTTGCAGACCTGCATTGTTGTACATCACTCCTAAATCCAAACCAGCATCAGCACCAAGAAAAGAGGCGAAATCTGTAGCGCTTTGTTTTGCATTATCGACTAAATCTCTTGATGGCTCTGCAGTGGCATAAACCCTCGGATCTCTAAGGCGCGTAAGTAAACTGATGTAAGTTGCAGATGAGTTTTTTCTCGATCCGCTCTGTCCAAAATTGTTTGGGTTCTGCGGATAAAAATTATTCGGCGCCACAAAAGTGTATTGAAGGTTATCTGCCACGCTCTCCATTAAAGGGTATTTAGCTGGATTGCCAATGATGTTGGCAAACTGCGTGATGACGTTCAGATCAGGATCTGACGCTTTTTTGCTCAATTGTATCAGCAGCCTGATTCGTAAAGCATTTACGGTTTTTTGCCACTTGCTCAGATCATTATTGAAATAGATATCATTGCTTAGTGTTGCGCCTACACCTGTACCAAAGTTAGCCGGGTTTTTAATTAGCTGATCCAGATCGCTGTTGGCGCTTTCCAGCAAAGCCAGGCATTGTTGCATTACGGTTTTCTGAGAATCATAAACGGGCTCTAGTGAATCAAGTCCTTTTAAAGCCTGCGTCATCGGGATATCTCCCATCTCCAAACTCATTTTGCTGAAAAAATAGGCTTTAAAGAATTTAGCCAACGCTTCATAAGGGTTAATAGCTGCGCCACCAGTTGCCGCCGCACGCTTTTCCATTTCCACCACGTTTTTAAGCGAAGTGTAATAGTCATCGCCACCACCAAAATCATAACGGTTATTTCCATAATAATCGTAATTGTTCAGGTAATACTGGCTGTAGGTTTCTTTTGAGCCATCTGGCAGATCCGGTAAATTGTTCAATATGCCATTAAACAAAAGGGAAGCAGATACTGCATTCGGCTTATTGGTATTTTCAGTGAGTTCTTCGAAACTTTTCTTACAACCTGTTGCCAGGATAATCATCACCAATGGCAGCAGTAATATATAAACTATTCTTTTCATGATTTTTAGTTATTCGAGGTTAGAAGGAAACGTTAAGGTTAATCCCAAAGCTGCGTACGGTAGGAGATTGTAAACCTGTTGACGCTGTTGCGTAATTATATTGATCCAGATCTACATCTTTAAAGCGCTTATCTTTATAGAAGTAAAGTAGATTGCGGCCATACACCGATAGGGATGCTTTTCTTACAAATGTTTTTTCCAGTAATTCTTTTGAGAACTCGTATCCAAGTGTCACCTCACGGAGCTTGGTGAAAGTTTTACTCATCAGGTTGGCCTCGTCAACATTGTAATATTTACTTACATAATCCTGTACAAAGGCTACTTGTGTATTTGGTGCGTATTGCAAAGCCGAATAGTTAAGCACTGCGCCAGTGTTAGAATCGTAGTTGATGGAGGTGCCGTTAGATATTACCACACCTTCTCCAACGTAACTGCCATTATAACCCGCCTTACCAAAGTTTGACCAATCCTGGTATCTTGCAGCACCCAGCGCACCTTCTGCAGTTTCTGCGTTAGCACCACCACGCATGGTTTTGTTGTGCATATAATCAACAATTACGCCACCAACATTACCATCAAACTGTACCCCGAGGCTCAGGTTTTTATATTGGAATTTATTGTAAATACTCCAGTTGAACCTACCGATTTCATTGCCGAGAAACTGCGCAGTCGGATTAACCAGAGGCTTTCCTGCTGCATCGTTGATGATTTTTCCTCCGGGAGTTTTTACAAACGCAGTTCCGTATAATTTATCCGTTCTATCACCGGCTTTAAAAAATGTAGCATAAATGCTTTGGCCCTGTGGAAGCTCTTTATAAACTTCTTTGTAAGTAGAGATATTGGTTAAAATGTTCCAGCTAAAGCCATCAGGTTGTTTGAAAACATCTCCGCTTAAAGATCCTTCGTAACCTGTTTTCTTGGTTTTAAGTGCATTCAGGTATTCTATCGTATAACCTGTAGCTGTTGAAATAGCATTCGGTAAAATTCTTGGTCCATCAATATACTGGAAAGCCGTTCCACTAAAAGTCAACCTGTTTTTTAAAAATCTGATATCAAAGCCTTCCTCATAGTTTACCCGGGTCGATGTTTTGATCCCATTCTGGTATAAATAATCTGAAGCGTAACCTGCCGTTTGGCTGTTATATGGCTTACTGGTTGCGTAAGAGGTATTCAATGAATAATCTGGGCCATTGTACGGTGAACTGTAAGTAGTGCCATATCCCAAAGGATTATTAAACAGGGAAGGACCAGTGCTTCCGCCAAGTGCAGTAATTGAACTGAATGGGGCAGGGCCTATAGTAGTGGAAGTTGCATCTGAGCGGATATTTGAATAAGATGCCCGTGCTTTTAAAAAGCTGATAAATTCAGGCATTTTGACATAATCAGATACGACGGTAGCGATGGATAAGCTTGGGTAGAAATAGGTTGTAGGTACCTGGAAAGCAGAAGATTTATCCAGGCGACCCGTACTTGAAATGGTGGCGTATTTGCCCAAACTTAAATCTAATGAATAATAAGCACTCAGTACCCGCATGCCAGAATTGAAACTGGTAGACTGGATCGGATTTTTAGAGTTACTAAAGGCATAAACTTCCGGAACATTCAGGTAATCTGTAGAAGTCCAGCTGGAGTTGTATGACATGTTGCGCATGTTTCCACCAACTAAACCCGAAATGTTGAAAAACTTTTTAATGGTGTAATCATAATTTAACATCAATTCAGTGTTGTTGTCGAACAGGTCGCGGCGGTCTTCACGGTAATCGCCCTCATTGCCTTCCCGTCCGTAAGGGTGAGCAGAAAAAGGCATTTTTTCTGTACGCAGGATATTATAGGTATCGATTTGTGAACGTATGGTGGCATTCAGGTTGGTGTTAATTTTATAGTTGGCCAACAGGTATCCGGTGGTATTGGTTTTGCGATGACCCCGGGTCCATTCCTTCACCATAAACCACGGATTATGATAACGGGTATATTCTGCAAACTGCTGCTGAATACCTTCCTTGCCAGGTTGCCAGATGGCTTTAATATCCGGTGCGTTTACATCCCAATCTGCACCAGTCCAAATGGCCAGGTTATAAATTAAGCTGTTCGGACCATATTGTACATCAGGAAAATTATCAGTGGTTTGACGGTTAAAATTGATATTACCTTCAAATTTCCAGCGTGGGCTTGGATTAAACGAAGCATACATGTTCGCATTGGCTATATCCAGGTATTGTTCCGGGATATAGCTATCTTGGTGTTGTTGTGAGGCCGAAAACCGGATGGTGTGGTTGTCCCTATTAGAGGTTAAAGCAATGTTATTATTCGTTTGAATGCCTGTACGTAAAAAGTTGTTTAGGTTGTTAGCCCCGCGAGCCGTATACGGTGTGGGCTGACGAACGCCATTAACAATCGGACTATCATACTGTGCAATCAACTGCCCGTTAAAAAATGGTCCCCAGACATCATAATCTGCATCTACACCACCTGGTGCGCCTCCTTTACCATCCACAAACTGGTAGAAGGTATTTTCGCCGGCGCCGTAAGCTTTTTGTACCCGTGGGAAAGCCAGAAAGCCTTTGTTGATTACGGTACTGCTGTTTACATCAATAGTTAACCCTTTTTTATTCTTGTTTCCCTTTTTCGTGGTGATTAAAATAGCACCGTAAGATGCCCTGTTGCCATAGAGTGCTGCTGCGGCCGGACCTTTCAATACGGTGTAACTCTCAATATCGTCCGGACTGATATTATAGGTATCTGTGTTAATTGGAAAGCCATCTACTACATAAAGCGAAATGGTATTTCCACGGATGGCTACGTTTGGTGCGCCAAGCAATTCGGCAGAAGGGCCTACTGATAATCCGGCTACTTTACCGATCAAACCCGTTACCGGATTTGGATCGCGGGCCAGGGTGAGGTCTTCACCTTGTACCGTAGAAACTGCGTAACCAATCTTCCGGTTATCCTTTTTTACGCCCAGGGCGGTCACCACCACTTCATTAAGGGTTTGGTTATCGCCTTTCAGGGTGATGGTAAGAGGATCCGTCGTATTACCGAGGGTAACCTCAGTGGTGGTAAAGCCTACAAATTGAAACTGAAGCGTTTGCCCGGTGTTAGCGGTTAGGATGAAACGCCCGTAGTTATCTGTAGTTGTTCCGTTTTTGGAACCTTTGATCATTACACTCACACCGGGAAGAGGCTGATTGGCCTCATCATTCACGGTGCCGGAGATCTTGGTTTGCGCCAGTAAAATTAGCGGAGAAAGGAAGCACATCACCAGGAGTACAAGCCTTTTTAAATGGGGGTAAAAAGCATCCATAATTGCCAAATAATTGTGTTTAAGATTATTTGGCAATACTAAACTTTGTTTATTATTTGTAAACTAATTTTAGATTAAGTATACCTTAAAGATTTGTTTGCTTATCGTTAACAAATTTTGTTTTTGGTAATCAAATCAGTACAATTCAGTAAAAATGATTTAACATTATAACAACAGTATTCACTTCTGGTCATTCAGGTGCTGAATGGCCAAAGCCTTTAATTCGTGTAAGTTATCTGTTGGAATATTTGTTGATTTTGCCTCATCGTCCCAATAGCGCATGCGGATAATGACTTCAAGATCCGGATCCTGCTCAAATATTGCAGCTTCCTGCGCCTTCATTGGTCCACCCTGAAAACCTAAAGTTACCTGGCTGGCTGGTGAAAGCTTCTCGTAATATTCAGGGTATTTATAGGTAAGGTAACGTTTAGCCGTCACATGTCCGTTTACCAGTTTAGCCAAACGGGCAGAAAAACCACGTTCCAACAGATAATCTGCCCCGATTTGCTCATGATCAATGTTGCCCATTCCATCCATACTTCCCACTTCAGCGGTTGCTGCACATAAATGCCCGATGTCATGGAAAAAGGCAGCAAGTACTACCTCATCATCATAACCTTCTAACCGGGCTAGCTTCGAGGCCTGCGACATGTGCTCAAGCTGAGAAACGGGTTCGCCGATATAATCTTCATTTCCATGCTTCTGGTATAAAGCAAATACTTCATTAACGATGACCTGAGTATTTGACGATTTTTTCATGATGCTATATTATGAATCCGAATAAAAACTTAATGTTATTTAAGAATTAAGCTTTTGTCATCCTGCAACTAATCTTCCGAAATAACCTAAAAACTTTGTCTCGCTAAAATTTATTCTCTAATTTTCGCTTTTAACAAAATCAGATAATGGAAGATGATGTACTGATTCAGATCAGTAACCGGATTAAAGACAGGCGACGTGAAAAGAATATTACGGTGCAGGAACTGGCCATCAGGGCGAATGTAAGTAAGGGGCTGATCTCTCAAATCGAAAACAGTCGTACCGTACCTTCTTTAATTGTACTAATTGATATCATCAAATCTTTGGAGATTGATTTGAACGTATTTTTTAAAGATATTAAATACAATGGCAGGAATTTTCCGTTGCTCATCCGCAGAAAGGAAGAATATGATCATTTTGAAAAAGAAGATGCTCAAGGTTTTAGTTACCAACGCATATTTACACAAACGATTAAAAAATCGACTGTAGATGTTGTGATCCTTGAGCTTGAGCCCAACGCACAAAGGCCGCAAATCCAGACGGAAGCTTTTGAATACAAATTTATCATCAGCGGCACTGTTGATTACCATTTCGGAGACGATGTATACCAGTTGAAACAGGGTGATTCGATGCTGTTTGACGGCCGGATGCCGCACACGCCAAAAAATTCCGGTAAAAAGAAAGCCAGTATGTTAGTGATTTATTTTTTTGAAGAAAATAGCTAAACTTAAATGTATCTTAACATTAAGGTAGTTTTGTAATAATAAACTAAGTTTAATTTTGCTAAACATTAAATTGTTAGCATGTCCATTAAACTTGTAGTATTCGATATGGCCGGTACCACGGTCAGAGATGAAAATAAAGTAACGCAAACTTTTAGAAATGCCTTACAGCAGCACGGGTATGATGTTCCGGAGCATATCATTAATCCTTTAATGGGTTATAAAAAGATCGTGGCGATTACGAAGATGCTTCATTTGTATGAAACGGATAGTGCAAAAATCACTACAGCGCTAATTCAGAAAATTCACGAAAGTTTCGTTCGCCTGATGATTGAATATTATCAGCAGGCAGATTTCCTGGAGGCCCTGCCAAATGCCGAATCTACCATGTTAATGCTCAAAAAATCAGGCATTCAAATTGGAATTAATACTGGTTTTTCCCGCGATATAGCAGAAGTCATCATTGATAGATTAGCCTGGCGGAAAAAAGGGGTGTTTGATTTTTTGGTATGCTCGGATGAGGTAGCCGAAGGCCGCCCTAACCCGGGGATGATTATCCGTTTAAGGCAGCTGGCCAATATTGCTGAAGCAGATGAAGTGGCGAAAGTCGGCGATACAGAAGTCGACATTCGTGAGGGACAAAACGCCGGTTGTAAATATTCAATTGCGGTTACCACGGGTGCTTTTACGAGAGCTCAGCTAGCGCCTTATCATCCCACGCATATTATTGATGACATCGCCGAAGTGCTCAACATCGTTTTATAAGCAAAGGCTATGAATCTGGCAGAAACAATACGTGCAAAAACAGCCAGATGGCCTTATGCACTTACGGCTGTAATATCTGCCCTGGCGGCTTTTGGTACATATTCATCCATGTATGCCTTTCGTAAAGCCTTTGCTGCGGGTACCTATTCTGGCCAATCGTATCTCCATGTAGATTACAAAGTCTGGCTCGTTATTTTTCAGGTGGTGGGCTACACTTTAAGTAAATTTTATGGCATTCGGTTTATTGCAGCGTTAAACGGGAAAAGGCGTGGGGCAACAATCCTGATGCTCGTTGGCATCTCCTGGCTTGCGCTGCTTGGCTTTGCACTTGTCCCGGCACCATATAACATGATCTTTTTGTTCGTAAATGGTTTCCCGTTAGGTTTAATCTGGGGACTGGTATTCGGGTACCTGGAGGGGCGCCGCTCTACCGAATTTATGGCCGCGGTATTGTCTATCAGCCTGATTTTTGGTTCCGGTTTCGTAAAAACCGTTGGGCAAACGCTTCTTCAAACTTACCAGGTCAACGAATACATGATGCCCTTTCTGACTGGTGCCTTGTTTGTCTTTCCCATCTTATTTTTTGTGATTTTGCTCGAACTGATGCCCGCACCAACTGAAAAAGATAAACTGATGCGCACCGAACGGAAGCCCATGACTGCTTTGGAGAGGAAACAATTCATCAGCCGTTTCCTGCCGGGAATCATCCTTACTTTAGTGATTTATGTATTGCTCACCGTGATGCGCGATGTTCGGGATAATTTTGAAGTGGAAATCTGGAATAGCCTGGGAATCACAGATAAGAATATCTATGCAAAAATAGATAGCCGGATCTCTATCGTTGTATTGATAGCCATGAGTTCACTTTTTCTAATTAAAAGAAATTTAAAGGCTTTTGGCATCATCCATCTGCTGATTGTTGGCGGATGCATCCTTATAGGCGCCTCTACCTTACTGTTCAGTTTGCATCATATTGGTCCTGTTGCCTGGATGACTATGGCAGGCTTAGGTCTTTATCTAGGCTACGTGCCATACAACGCCATTTTTTTCGAGCGGATGATCGCTACCTTTCAGTATAAAAGTAATGTAGGTTTTGTGATGTATATCGCAGATGCCCTTGGTTACCTCGCCAGTGTGAGCGTGTTATTGATTAAAGAATTTGGAAAGCCGAATATCAGCTGGGGGAATTTTTTTAAAGATGGGGTGGTTTTGGTGGCTGTTATCGGTAGTATTTGCGGCACCTTATCCTTCATCTATTTTTTCCTTTCTGCACGGAAAATCAGTATCCGTAAAAAAACACCATTAAAATTTTCTACCATATGAGTAAACCATCTGCCATTGTAATCGGTGCCGGTATTGTAGGCCTAGCAACCGCCCGGGCATTAGCCATAAGGGGATTTAAAGTAACGGTTTTCGAGCGTAATGAGCGTGCCGTCGGTGCATCTATCCGCAACTTCGGCATGGTTTGGCCAATAGGGCAGCCTGCCGGGCCGCTCTTTGAACGTGCCATGTTATCGCGATCCATCTGGAAGCAGATTTGCGTGGAAGCGAATATCTGGCATGATGAAGTCGGCTCCTTACATATTGCAGGAAGTGACGATGAACTCGCTGTAATGGCTGAATATGTTGAAATGAATCAAGCCTCTCGCGAATGTAGTCTGCTTACACCCAGGCAAACTTTAGCGAAATCCAATGGTGTAAATCCTGCTGAACTGAAAGGTGCCTTATGGAGCGCAACTGAAATGATTGTGGAAGCCCGGGTGGCTATAGGGAAAATTGCCAGTTACCTGGAAGAAAAGTATAGCGTAACATTTCACTGGAATACAGCCATCAGTCAGGTAGAAAATGCAAAGGTAAAATCCGGATCCCGAACCTGGCAGGCTGATGAAATTTTTATTTGTAGCGGTGCTGAATTTGAAACCCTTTATCCCGAACTTTTTAGTTTACAGGAGATTACTAAATGTAAATTACAAATGCTGCGGATTGTTAGTCAGCCTGACGGATGGAGAATTGGACCTGCGCTTTGCGGCAGCCTAAGTATGATCCATTATCCGGGGTTTCATGCTGCGCCATCTCTTACTAACCTGCGCAAACGTTATGAAGAAGAATATGCTGAATACTTAAAGTGGGGCATCCATGTGATGGCGGCGCAAAATCATACCGGCGAAATCACCATCGGCGATTCTCATGAGTATGGCCTGGTGCATGATCCATTTGATAAGGATTTCCTTAACGAGATGATTATCAATTACCTTAGAACCTTCACCAATTTTAAAGACAGCAAAATCATAGAGACCTGGAATGGTATTTATCCGAAAATGAAGAATGGCCAAACCGAACTCCTGCTTAATCCGGAAGATGGCGTAACGATCATCAATGGACTGGGCGGTAATGGTATGACTTTGTCTTTTGGGTTGTGTGAACAGGTTGTGGGTGAGAGGTTTGATTGATGATTTAACCACTAAACGCCTTTAAATTGTATGGTTACCTGTAAGGTGAAATCACCCTAAAAAAAAGGTGATTTTACCAATATAACTTTTGAAGAAACTCAATTTACTCTGTACTATTGTAGAATAAACAGGCATTTTAATTACGGATTTATCTACAAATTGTAATCGTGTAATACATTAGCCTAATGGATAATTCTAGTTGTAGAACCCATCAATACTTGTTTGTCAAAAAAAGAAAATATCTAAACGCACTTATTTAAACAGTCATCTAAATCTAGATTCCGCGCTCTCCAATAACTTCAGCATTCTCCTTTTTGGTCTAGGTTTTATAATTTTTAGATAGCATAAAAGTATTTAACTATACCTATATCATTTAAATTAACCTTAAATCAACAAACGTGAAAAATTTATTGTCTATTATCATTCCGGTGCTCGAAGGCATGGAAGAGTTGAAATTGACGCATGATATATCACATTGATCCGTTACGATTATTTATAGAATTTAAGACTAGTTCAATATTAACTTTACTAACATTATAATTTTCGCACAGGTATTGAAATTGTCCTAAGGCATTTTTTGTTCGATCGATAATTTCTTTTACAAGTCTTTTGGACAACTTGGCTTCCGTTCCAAGTTTTAGTAAATGACTGATTCCTGGACTTTTACCTTCTCCCATAACCATGGTGCTTTGTTCTCCATTTGGTCCACCTGAAAAAGTAAGGTCATAAGCAGGAGCTAGTTTCCAGTCTCCGTTTGCATCCATAAGAAAACTGAAATTTTTGGCATGATCATCCCTGTTATGCGCCAATACATTGAAGACAGCAAGACGATACATCTTTTCGACTTCACGAATATCTTTTGTTAACGCACCAGTTAAATTGAGTAAATCCTCATAATCCAATGATGGAGTCCTAAAATCGCTATGCAATAAACCGCTTGCGGTATGCATATGCAACCTATTATTTCCAGCCCTATCAAAACGTTTAACAGCAAAATAACCCATTCCTTTTTTCGAAGGAAATAAATGTACTTCAGGTATTAAAACACCAGCTTCTTTTCCCATTAATGCATAAACATATTCAATCGCTCCTGCATCAAAACCATCTTGCGAATTAGGAAATTTAACAAGCCAAGGCTCAAATCCCTCGTCAAGTCGCTTTGCTCCATGTGAGATGTTTTTGCGGTTAGCATTCACACCAATAAGTGCTTTGGGGCGTGCGCCAGCGGATGACCCGTTCAAAGCTAATAATTCTTTTATGACGTCTTCCGAACTGCCTTGTAGTACTTCTTCTGTTTGTAACGCCAAATGATCCAGATCAATTAATTCATTAACTTCGGATGGACTATTATCAGGTTCGTAAACCAAAGCACCCATACCATGCAAGCCCACATGTGCTAAACGATCTAGTGGAGATATACTGGTTGGCAATATTCCTTGTGCTCTAGCCATACGATCAAAAAGTAAACGCCCCCAGCCGTCGGGCAAACTATCGCTAAATACACCTGGCAATCCATCAAAAGGACGTTGAGGCAGTTCTACAACACCTTTCTGCAGGGGTAATCGTAACGGAGAGATTTCGATTCCCTTTGATATGAATTCATCATTATATTGAAAATAAATAATATGATCACGTATTGCTAAACGCCCGACTGGGTTAATCCCCAAACCGAAATCCAACCCAACCTTAATTTCTGTAACAGACTGAATCATTTTTTACGTCCTCTTTTTCGGCTTATGCTGTTCTTATCTTTTAATACTTCATCAATTGAGGTAAAATTTGGCTTAGGCGGTTTCAGAACATCAATTATCTCTTCCAGCCCCCCCACAACCATCAGCAGTTTCAAAAGGGACTCTAAAGAAATAGGCCCTTTTTGCTCAAACTTGCGCAAAGTGGCAAGGGGGACTCCAGAACGTTCAGCTAAGACCTCTTGGGTTAATCCCTTAAGTAGCCTTCTCTCCCGAACATTCTCAACTATTTTTTGCTGCGCCTTTGAAGTAGATATAAGTGATAACATAATAGTAGTAAACTAATTTATGAAGTTATTATTAGCACTATAGTATTACAAATATAAACAATAATTGGTTGCTATTAATGCTAGGGATGCTTGATTCCTAGCGATCCGATTAGGTTGACGGTAAATTTTAAAAAAAAAGCCTCGATGTTGACTAACATCGAGGCTTGTAGCCCGTAGGGGAATCGAACCCCTGTTTCCAGAATGAAAATCTGGCGTCCTCACCCCTAGACGAACGGGCCATTAAATAAGTCCTGAGTCTTTAGTTCTTAGTCTAAAGTCAATTCGACTTTGGACTTGGTACTGACGACTTCAGACTACCTTTTGGTAGCGGGGACACGACTCGAACGTGCGACCTTCGGGTTATGAGCCCGACGAGCTACCAACTGCTCCACCCCGCACTCTATATCTTCAAATTTTCTTCGTTTGAAGGAGTGCAAAAGTAGAAATTGTTTTCGTATTTGCAAAGCTTCCAGCATATTTTTTTTAAATATTTTTTTAAGTCGTATTTAATAATGCCTACTAATTAAATCCAATGATTATGCAAAACCATAGTTTCAAAAACAGTGAAGACCTGATAATAGGTATCAAGGTCATTCTTTCAAAGCACCGTTGTTCGTTTTCAGACGAAGAGCAAGTTCTTTTAAATAATTGTATTAACATGCTGGAGCAATCCAGGTCAGCAACGGACATTCAAAGCCGTGTGTTGGCATCTGTTAAGGTATTGGGAACGATAGCACGTATCTTTTCAATCTATGATCATCTTAAGGCCTTATTTTAATCTGGCACTCCTACTTTTATCAAACCATAGTTATGGACATAGGAAATACAATTAAACAGATAAGAATTAAAAAGGGCCTAAGGCAGAATGAATTTGCCGAGCGCTGCCAGCTTACGTAGGCCTATGTTTCAAAGATCGAGAGCAATCAGAAAGAGCCTGCCTTGGGCGTACTCAAAACAATTGCCGACCTACTGGAAACACCACTGCCAGTACTTTTTTTTCACTCGATGACAATTGAAGACATTGAGCCAAGAAACGAGAGGCCTTCCAGATTATTCTTCCTTCTATAAAAGGGATGATAGAATCATTTTTTTAATATGCTGGACGTTCCCAAACTTTTAAAGATCCTTCACATTACCCAGAAAGAAGTAGACTATCTGGTTGATAACATGATAAATTCTATTATCTGATCAGCAATCCCAAACTGGATAAAAAGGGGATACAACTGGTCGATAAAAACGGCAAGCCGAGAACGAGGGATCTTTACCCAAGTCTTAAGCCCCTAAAAACGGTACAAAAGCGTATCCACGTCCAGCTCCTGAAAACAATAAAACTTCCCGACTATGCTTTTGGTGGAATTGCAAAAAGAGACAATATCCTCAATGCAAAAATGCATCAAGGGAACAAGTTTTTTTTCAATACCGACTTACGTAATTTCTACCCTGGAATTACACATCAACAGGTTTTCGAGATGTTTGTCAAAAGGAATTTCTCGCCAACGGTATCAAGGATACTAACTAAGCTTACGACTTATAAGGGAATGTTGCCGCAGGGAACACCAACATCTCCCTACCTCGCAAACCTCGTTTTTGTAAGTGCAGGTATTGAACTGCAAGAATTGGCAACAAGAAATGGATTAACCTTTACAACATTTGTAGACGATATAACTATCTCTTCCAAAACTGATTTTAAACCCCTTGTCAACGACATCTTAACTATCATTACCTCTAAGGAATTTAAGATCAGCCACAACAAAACATTCTACCAGACAAAGCAGCCCAAGGTAACCAAGGTAGTTGTCAACAACAACAACAACATACGACTACCAGAAGCATATAAAAAGAAAATTGATGGATTTGAGGATAAAGAAACACCTCAAGCCAAAGGTACAATTAACTATTATAAACGTGTTCATAAGGTTAGTAAGATGAAAATCTCCAAGGTCAAGGAGAAGACCCTCGGCAAAACCTGAATTTGACAAATCAATTTTTTTGTCAATGGTTTATTCGCTTAATCACTTTATCGTAAAGGCCTAGCACTGTCCGGGTTTCCTTCATAAATAATAAATAAGTATTTAAACAATCCCATTTTTAACGGATCCTAGCCAAAGCCTGGCCATATTCAATCGTTAAAAACGAGTCTACCATCTCCCTTGCCATACCCGAATAGGGCATTTCCGGATCACAGTATTTTTTCAACTCTCGCATCTCTCGTAACGAACCAAAGTTAGCAGCGATGAATTTCGTTAATGCACTTGAAAAAATTCCCGGTCTTATTAATGATCAGCAAAAGAAATTTGCTGATCATTAATAAGGATCTACCTCTCTTGCGGGATCTTGTAGGGAGCACATGGATGTAGGAAGATAAACTTACAAGTTTAAAAACACAGCTTGCGGCAGTGGATAGAAAAATACAATTGTCAATTATTGCAACAAGCCAGGAGCCCGATGGAGTGGTAACAAAAGAATCACCAGCTGCTGATCAGTCCGATCCAATAGTGAGAACTAAGGGTATTCATTTACCAGGAGGCATATTATAACTTGTATCTGAGTTTTTGTTAAACAAAAGTATCAGATCATAAAAATTGAATTTTGAATGGTAGGTAATAAATCGCAAATTGCCTTTAAACAAATATTTGTAAAATGACCAGGAAAATAACGAGCGGTCCAATTCGTAATAAAGAGCGTACTAAAATAAAACTGCTGCGATCAGTGGGCTCTATTTTAAAAAAAGAGGGTTTTGTGGGCTTGAATGTGACCAATGTTGCAAAGAAAGCGGATGTCAACCGAAAACTTATCTACGAATATTACGGCACTTTGGAGAACTTGGTGAAGGAATATCTTAATAGCAAGGATTATTGGCGCGTGAGCCTTGACCAGATCGATGAAATTATTGAGAAGGCGCAGGTGGATTTTGGCAGGAAGGCAGCCTTTGATCTTTTAGAAAACCAGTTTGACGCATTAATGAAAAACGAAGAGATGCGTAAAATTATTACCTGGGGCCTGAGTGAGAACCTGGCACCCTTAAAATCACTTAACCAGGAACGTGAGTTACTCGCAGAAAAATTCTTCACAAGAGTTAGTGATCATCATTTTTCCGGCAATGAAAAGAATGTCAGAGCAATAAATGCAATCCTTGTCAGTGGAATTTATTATCTAACTCTGAATGCAAAGATGAGTGGAGATACGATGTGCGGAATTGATGTAAATAAGGAAGAGGGCGAAGCTGAAATCAAAATGGCGCTAAAACAAATTATTGAATGGGCGTACTCATAATCTGTTGCCGCTAAGTTTTTTGATTGTTAGCAATTCGCTCACTGCTGCACTAAGTGCTGCAGGTCCGGGTCATTCTGAATCCTTTCGAGCTCATCACCGATAATCTTTATTACATCTGTTTTGATCTGTCTATAATTGGGCTCTATTTCCTGTTTCATCATATCATTTCCCTCACTATCTTTAAATGAAGCAATCTGGGGAATCCTTTGATAATCTTTAAATTCCTGAGCCACTTTATCATTGTCAACTACAATTTCAGCATGGAATATTTTCTGTTCAATTCTTTCCTCAAAATTATCGGAGACCGCGCCTACAAATACACCCTGGGTGAGTGTTGAAATTTTGGATGCGGGTATTTAGCTGTCAAGCTGTGTGGATGACAGAAACCAATTGTAGCTATTGATGATATCCTGGTCATCAAATGGTGGTATATTATACATATTGAGAGGTATTTTTATCATTAAATAAAGTTAGTCATTTTTGTTTGAACAGCAGTTCAATGCTAGAAGAGCCATTGAATGTGATTTTGTTGTAATAAAGTGATGCTGACATTCTAATACACTAAAGTGACCAAGCTACCAATTAATTAATATATCTCTTTAATGAGAAATATTAATTGTTATTTTTACTTTTTATTAGCGGGTTGTGAAGACACTAATTTTTCATGTATCTTAAAACTATAGAACAGATCAAATGAAGACGAAGTATATTTTAATAATTATCGTAGCTATAATAACAGTTGCTGTCCTCAGCTACAAATTCGGTTCCTACAGCACGCAACGGGAAATCAACGTTGCGGATACGACTGCGACAAGTATCGGTGTAAACGGATTAGCCAGCGAGGGGGAATATGATTATTGGAAAAATGCAACCTTTACCATTCCAGAGTATAATGGAATCCCCATGCCATTTAAACGTGCAATTGTTAAAATATTTATGGATAATAAGTATTTTTCTACCAATGAATATTTTTTGACTAAGATAAAAGACCGGGCAGGAAAGGTAATAGCATACGGCGATTTCACAGGGAACGGGGATATAGAAATGGCATTCTTGCTTGAAAAGCGGGATTATTCCAGTAGCGCCCTTTGGATCATCACCGATAAGGGGAATATTATTTACTGGAAAGAAATAAGTGGGGAGCTGCCAACCATCAAGAGTTTTTTTAAAAAAGCCCTGATCTATATGGATAAAATGGAGCTTGTACCTGCGCCGAGTGATGGTTTGATACAGCAAACCAAATCAAGCAAATATGTGCTGATATATAACCGACAGAGTAAAACCTTCGATTCCCATTATCAATATACCGCTGGGGAAGTTATGTCGGCCAAACAAGAACTTGAAGAGGCTGAAGGTGAAGAAAATGACACATCCTCCAATGATACACCCTAACAGCTCAGTTAAATGACAAACCTGCATTAGTTTAACGAATTAACACATGCCTGCACCTGAATCGTTTGACTAAACTGCGTAGTTTAGTTTGGCAGAATGCCTATGACTTAATAAAAATCAATTGCAGATGTAAATTCTAATTATGAATGACCGCCTAAAAGACCTTCTTTCTCCGTTTTTTATTTTTTCTCTTTTATTATTGATCGCCAATGACTTTATTCTTAAAGCGGTCTTTAACAATGCGCTTACCGGAAAAATTTCTGATTTCAGCGGACTTTTCATTTTTCCAATTTTCTGGTCTGCTATTTTTCCCAAACAGAAATTATTGATTTTCATTTCCACAGCGATCGTATTTACCTTTTGGAAAAGTGACTATGCCTCGCCGATTATTCACTTACTGAAACCCTATAGTGGTATTGGAAGAACGGCAGACCTTTCTGATTTGATGGCGCTGCCTATGATATTACTGGCATGGGGTTACGTAAAGTATAACTCCAATCGACACCTCGGTAAGCCCTTAATGATTAGGTTAACCACCTACTTTATCGGGACGCTTACAATCTTCTCTTTTTGCGCTACCAGCCAGCAAAGATATATCCAATCTTTCGACCAGCCACAATATGTACTCCTGCAAGATCCGAAACTCAAAAATTTAAACTCCTCTGGTGAATTTCAGTTTTACCATAAAGATTCCTTACTTGTTGTTAAAGTAAATCAGTTGTTTATCGGTAAGCCTGTAAGGGCGGATGATTACAATAAAAACCTATCCATTAAAAATCTTGATTTACGTGTATTGCAAGCTATTGCCGATAGCGCAAACTTGGTTCCGTTAGGAAAAATAACCAATACTACTGTTCATACCGAGCAGGGAACCGATTCTTTAAGATTAAAAGGCGGGCGACTCGACGGAAGGTTTGTTAGAACTAAAAAAGGTAAGCCCATCATCGAGGGATTTTATAAGATGGGACTGGAAGATTCAACTTGGATCATCAGGGACACTACAGGCAACGGCATGGTTATTCAGACATTTGTAAATGGCGAGACAACCAGTATTAAGCAGTATGAAAATGAGATACTCAAGTCATCTTCAGACATTAATACCCGTTCTGATACCATTTTTAATACCTACGTTCAGGTGGCAATCCTGATCTTATGTATGGGGGGTGTATGCTTTTGGCTATTTAAAAATTATCGCAGGGTTGCTCCTGAATATCTTAAGCTTAAACTCCTGTGGAAATTGCTCGTGTGCTTCTTTGCGCCAATATTCGTCTGGTTGCTTTACTTCGCGATCAGGATATTGCTCAAAAATTATGACCAGGATATTTTCGAAACGCTGGCAACAATTATCTTTATTTTTATCGCAGTCTGTCCATTGATGTTTATTGTTGTTTTTTGGATCAAGCTCCGAAAGGAAATAGATATTCTTTTGTACTGCCTCTTATTCGCACTTGCATACAGCACCTGGACCACCTATTTTACAATTGAAGCACTTTCACAAACAGAGAAACAGGTTACGTTAATTCAATTCACAAAAACACAGCTTAAATCATGATTATTGTTAAAGACAATTGAAATGATTGCCTTAACAAGGTACGCACTAAGCACCGCTATTTTTTGGTGTCTAAGCTGGTTTTATTGCAGCTGTTTGTAATAATTTCTTCATTCCTATCAAACAGATATAGTTTCTCAGCAGATCCTCCATCACATTTGACCACATTATAATTAGCAATATAATCTTCTTGATAATGAGATATTTCATTGCAAGTCAACTTGTTATTTTCTTCATTATGATTGATGAAGTAGGACGTGTTGCCTGTTTTTTGATAGAACACGAAATTGATCGAACTAACACTTGTCTTTTTGGTGTAATCATTGTCCCGCAATCTTTTCTTTACATATTGTATAACCGAAGTTTTTAACTTGATGTAATCAGCATCCGGGTTTGCGATTAAAACGTAAGCTGAAATCTTTACTTTATTCTTATCATAGGAATTGGTGAATGTCATATGATCCAGGGGGATGAATTCCTGCTTACGGGTCCTGCAACCCATTAACGCCGAAAGAATAACAAAGCTGATCAAAGTTCGTATAAAATTCATATGCATCATTAATATATTCTAAATATCTCCGAAGTATAGCGGTATTCTAAAATATCTCTCAATATCGTGATATAATTTAAATTTCTGTATGTTTGGGAAGCTTTATTTCTTCACACTAGGCAGTAAGATGGAGCAGCATTGATGTAAACAGACTTTAATGAAACAGAAATCTTTTTTAGCATTTGCATTCATCTACATTTTCAGTATCTCCGGCTGTATCGCTCAGGACAAGGAAAATCCATTAATGCTGGGTAGTGAGCGTTTTAATCTTCTAAAACTCTCCTATGATGAAAACCCCCAGTTGCTCTTTAAAAAAATCTCCTATTACAAAACGTCGATCAATAATGATGACAACAGCATTATCGCGCATAATTATATAGTAAACAAGAAAAAAAACCTTGATGTAAACGTATCAATCGGAGCAATGGATGTGAGCAAGTACAACTATGTCTTCAAAGTTAGTAAAGATGGCAAGTTTATCGGAATTTCCATATCTTTTGTATTGAAAGAAGAGGCAACAAAAAAAATACTTCAGAACATTAATAATCAATGGGAAAGATACCGGACAGATATTTACCAGTTGTATAAAAATCCTACCATTTATCGATGGGAAGCACCGGATAGGATTATTCAGCTTAGCTACGCTACTTTTGAAGGCGACCATGTGTATAATATTTCAATACTGAGTACGAAATACGACTGTAGTCGTTTTCCTCTAGAAAAAATCTTTGTGGGAGAAGACATTTGTCTAAAAAAATACAACAAAAAGTAATTGGTATATTGTACTCTAGAAGCTTATGTAGCAATGAATATTTAATTATACAGTGAGAGTGACCTGACGGCCTTAGGAATTTTTGCAATCTTTTTCCTCATCACAGCATGGATTTTCACTAGTCAGAAAAAGGGATCGCGGTGTACAATTCGTCCTAACTATTAGTTACTTCCAGGTCTCAGTTATATTTTTGCTCCACATCTTTTTTGCAAATTCCAGAAATACAGTTGGTCCTTTAGCAAAGGCGATATCAACAGTATATTCACCACCGGTGTACATTTTGTTGCCGTTGTCATCAATTCCATCCATTACTCTATTTTCACCTCTAATCGCATATTTTTGTTTTCCTTCGTACATGACTATTTTCATATCAGATGGACTTACATCTCCGTGGCAAACCGTTTTATACATTAACCATATTTCTGCAACTCCATTTTTGTTGAGATCGGTTATTTGAAACATATTATCAATATACTTGGCAACAATATCAACAGGACAATCACTTATAAAATCATAAACTCTCCAGGTTTGGCTGAATACACCATTGGTTTTTTTGAAGTGATAGGCAAAAAGCTCAGCATCACCTCCGTCATTCTCATGTTTGAATTTAGTACTTTCATAAATGCCGGTTTCAGTTGTAATTACAATGTTTTCACCCAATTGATCTATCCATTTGACAGCGTTTTTAATTTTTCCCTCGAACCGAACTTCTGCAGGAATTTCATTTATGCTTAAATGAGTAGGACTACTTACTATTATTGTGCGTGGAGCAGTCGCGTCGCTCCCCTTAGATTTGTCTGGAATATTTTGTCCTGGTTTTTTCGTTTGGTTATCACAGGACTGTAAGAAGAAGGTAAAAATTATAAAACTGATTATTCTATTCATAGATCTGTTGTTTATTTATTTTAGACACACTCTGGTTAGGGTAATTTCCTACCGTCTACCTTTTTAAAAACTTTTTCTTTTTCATCCCACACATAGGCTTTATAAAAAACATCCCTACTATTGGATTCCTCTTTACAGATCGACGAAATATACAATCTGCTCTTCGGTTTATAAATATTCATCTTAATGGTCTAAACGCACATATTTGCTTCTCCCAACGGCGCATCACAGATTTTCCCATCTTCAACATCAACAATAAAGCCCATTATACAACCTCCACCACAACCGAAAGCAATCCCAATGTAATGGCCTGCAAAATTTATAGTACTGCTGTTATAATCATTGGTGATGCGGGTTTTAAAATGAAGCGCACCCGGATTGCTATGGAAATCAAGCTTTGCTTTTTCTGTTGGCCCGTCAATTTTTACGGCATATTTTTCAAAAGCGATGCTGTCTTCGGCCTTTGCATCAGCCAGAACGGATTCCGTTATATGACGTACTGGCTTGTCGGTATCTGCTGTAGCTCTGGGAGCGTTAGTTGCTGCCTCTCCCTTCTACCGGCAACCTGATGCATACTATTGCTTCTTTCTTCCTGTTCGTTGCAGGCAAAACTAAAGAAAAGCAGAAATAAAGGAATAATCAATTTTTGCATGTTTTAAAGCTTTTTCATTCATCAAACTCCGTCCATTTTTTCGAAATAAGCCGTTGCAGGTTTCATTGACTTCCCACTGATTTTAGTTTCAATAAAAGATCCCCGCTCACCGGTATATTTAATAACAAGCTTATCCCCTTGCGCTGAATCATAATAAGCGCCATAAAGACAACGAAAGAGATTGTCCTTTACATCGGAAGTGAATATAGAGAATAAAACCATTTTCCGGGAATTGTTATCAGGTGACTCATAACCGATAATCCGGTAGTCTGCACGAATGTTGTTAAATACATGAAAACTACGGTCATGCCTACAGATCACCGCTTTTTGCATGGCCTCCTCGCTTATTTGGGGAGCAACATACCGCTGCTTTGTTGCTGTATCTCGCGCAACTGAAACCTGTCGCGAGGAGGAGTCTGGCTTGGCCGCAAGTTTTTCAATCTGCCTGGGATTGTTGTCATTACCCGCAAAACAGCCTGCAAGTAATAAAAAGGCAACACTGATCAAGGTTAACCCACAGGCCCATATACTAAACCCATTTGGTGGGCCATATATACTACCTAAGCTGTCAAGCGTAATCCTTTTGCTGTAGCACTTTAAATGTGAACGCTGAATGAATAGCATTTTGTATATAGCTTGAATACCAGTTAGAAATTACACTACGTTAAAGTTATCATATAATTTCAAGTTTATCCGAATTTTGTGGCATGTGCAATAATATCGGGAACTTGATTACCTCCTCATTCACCTTGCCCCCTGAAGAAACGTGTTTGATTTTAGTTCGCAAAGCAGAACCCTTATCCGAGATATTTTCCAAAGCCACTAGTTTCCCGTACCCGTAAAAAGCAACCTTCACATTGTCGAATGGAAGTACTTCCGCATCTTTCTCCGTAAAAGCTTCCCTATCGAACACATCTCCCTGCTTTATTTCGTCAGGCCTCAGGAAAAAAGACGTATTCATTTCAGCGTCTTTCTGCTTTTTAATTTTTGCGAACGCATTGTAATCCTTCGCCTCAAGAAGTCCCTTTATTTCCTTGTATTTATCCTTCACCTTTCTTTCAATGTCTGGAATGCTGGTCAGGTTTTTTGACATGGACCAACCTTGAAACTGATACGGAACCTCGGCTTCAAAATCGAATTCTTTCTCCACATAAGTAAGCGATTCGTCCACTATAATTGCAGGAAGTTTAAAAATCTTGACTTCAGTCATGTCTTGATCATCCCACGCATTCTTTCTATCGCTGATGGAGAGTGTAATAGGAGAAGTATTTTTAGCAGAAGTGGTGAAATTCGTTTTTCCCAGATTTGGGTAAAGCTTAATTTTAAGTTTCTGCTTCCCACTTCCTAAAATACAGGAGTTGATGGGAGAAGAAGATGTAATTGTCCCATTAATCTCTATTTTTCTTGCTACCGGAACATCATTTAACAGTATTTCAAGCTGGCATCCACTGTTGCTATTGTCGAAATCAACACTGTAATAGTGCCTGTTACTGAATGATTTTACCTCTGTCGTAACTAATGATACCATTTCGCTTACTGCTTTGGATTGAGAAGAGCTGGCTTTGATCTGGTTATGTCCCTGCGAGCAATTGGAAAGCAGCAATGGGACTATACTGGCGATTTTTATGTTTTTCCAAATCATCGATAAATTTTGTTACACCTTAAAGGCTTATTCATTGCCTCTGCGATCATAATCGTGGCTATCTGTTAGCTAAGAAAATATTAACAAGCGGGAATGCAAATTTAATAATTTATCTCGGTATTGTGATATAATTTAAAAGCGTACGATTTAGGTGAGTACCTATGGCGTTTCGCAGACTGTCTTTTCCGTAATCAAGTTCTTGATAAACTATCCGATGACTAAATGCTCCAGATAATCTTATGGATTTTAAAAAAATAAATCACACAAACGAGAATAAACTGGTGCTTTTTATTACTTTTGTACCTGTTAAAATAATAGTGATGAATCGTTTACTTTCTTTTATCATCTCTGTCAGTCTTTCAATTGTCTTTATGATTAAGTGCAAGAATATAAAAACCTTCAAGGAAAAATTACCTGAACAGTTTGGGTATTATCAATCTATTGACAGTTCTAAAATCATACGTGCCGGAAACATACAAATGACCTTGCTGTTAGAGAGTACCGAGGAAATACAGTCGTTTCTTACTGCGGATAACCAGGTAATCCTGAAGACTGTCCCAAGAAAGGACGAAAATTATTTTTATAAGATCAGCCCTGGCGGAGAGCTTGTCGAGTCGCTGCAACTCAACAGCCCCCTAAAAGACTTGATATTTGTTAAAGGTTTTATCATTGATAAAAAGAAAAATCAGTATTATAAATGGAGCTTTAACGGCAATAACCAGCCCATTGATATGTCGATGCAGAATGAACGTTTGGACTCGGATGTTAAGAAGCAAGAGCAGCAGCTAGCATCTATCACAAAAAATGCGCCCTTTGTTTACATAGATTATAGGTTTGATAGTCCTGCGCCCCAAAAACCTTCAGGTAACGGCATACAACCTGTACAAAATGTAAAAAAATATGCCGTTCTCACTTATTTCTTGAACGATCAGTGTATTCAGTTCTTTACAGGTTTAGATGTATTCGACCATTTTTCCTACGTCTATATGGAAAAAGTGATGCTTAACAACCTTTTTAAGCGCATCAATACCGAGATCAGGGCAAAAGATGATAAGGAGATCATCAATTCACCTAATTTAAAGTACCGGTATTTTCAAAACCTCAAATTGGAAGAAGTTCAATTTTCGGGGGGTGGTGGTGGCGCGTCTGGGTACAAAAAGATGATTTACCACGGCAACCTTTACACCGATGTGATTTTTAAAGACGATACCCTAAAGCTAAAGGAATTTATGTATCTGGATAAAGAGGCTCTTCCATCGGCCATAGAAATAGACGGCAAAACTTTAGGCATGTTTACTAAAAATAAAGAGCAACCTCCAGCAGTTATCACTGCCTACATGTACTATACAAAACCTGAACTTGAGTATGCATTGTTCAGCAATGATGATAAAAAAATCTATATCATTAAAAAGCGCTAATATCGAAGTTAACCTGTCCGTATTCCTAATCGTTGGTTAGCAGAACTTTCAAAAATACACACCTCACCTTAATAATAACTAAAATCCAAACAAATGAAGGAAAAAGAGCTAGCAGAATTAACAGATGTTGAATTATTAGAAAAAGTCAAAAAAAACAAATCAGGCAATTTGATTAGCGCTGTCCTTTGTGGATGTATTGTTGGAATTTCCATCTTTAGCACTTTCAAGAATGGATTTGGAATTTTTACCGTTTTTCCATTATTCTTCTTACCCATGTTAGTGAATAGTCGTGAAAAAGGCAAAGCATTGGAAGCCGAATTAAAGTCAAGAAATTTAAAATAGAACATACTAAAATGGAAAAACAAAAAAAGAACGTCTATGAAAATATGACTGATGAAAATTTACTAAAAAAGAAGAAATTATTTACCGGCATTTTTATTGGTTTCGGTATTATCGCCCTATTCGCTTTTGCAATTATTATCTATCTCCTTAAAGAAAAAAATTTTAAGAACAACAATATAGCTTCATTTATTCCACTTCTTATCTTGCCCATAACTTTCGTTCCATTATTGGTATCTTTTAGTTTGCTGAATAAGGAGGTGAAGGCAAGGAATTTATAATACTTGCGAAAAGATGGATCAATACTGCCTTAACTGCAATTAGATTATTAATGACAAAATGCTGTGGAAGTTGCGGACAGAAAACTTAAATCCCCCCTTGAGCGATGCCCAAACAGTTAGCTGTTACTTTGCTAAACGGCACTGCAAAATTAAACGACAATAATAAATGAAGAAACATTTAACAACGCTATTTACGCTATTGACATTTTTTTCTGTATTTGCCCAAGTAGACAAAAAATCAGATTTATATAAAACCATTCTTGCAAAAGACAGTCTGCTTTTCGACGTCGGCTTCAACCACTGCAACATCAAACAATTTGAGAGTTTGTTAAGCGATAATCTTAAATTTTATCACGACAAGGACGGAATTTCTGACAAAACAAAATTTCTGACAGACTTAAAAAAAGGAATTTGCAACAGCCAAACCAATCGACATGTTCAGCGATTTTTGGTAAAAGAAAGTACCGAAATATTTCCACTTTCTAAAAATGGCGTTATTTATGGTGCGGTTCAGAATGGAACACATAAATTTTCAGAAAAAAGAGAAAGTCAAGGTGGAATAGCAAAATTCACCAACGTTTGGCAATTGGAAAATGGCGAATGGAAACTGACCACCTCATTCAGTTTTGACCACCAAGCTGACGAATATAAGAATACAGAAAAATCGATTTTTGACAACGTAAACGAAATAAAAAAATGGCTGAAAGAAAATAGCGTTCCGACTTTAGGGATTGGAATTATTGAAAATGGTAAACTGCAAGAAGTAAAAGTTTTTGGCGAAATTTCAAAAGGGAATTTTGCCCCTTATAATACCATTTTTAATGTGGCTTCTCTAACCAAACCTGTTACAGCAATAGTTGCGTTGAAATTGGTAAGTTTAGGAAAATGGGATTTAGACGAACCTCTTTACCATAATTGGACAGACCCAGATATTGCCAACGACCCACGAAATAAGAAACTAACCACAAGAATTATTTTGAGCCACCAAAGTGGATTCCCAAATTGGCGTTGGATGAATGACACTAAAAAACTGAATTTTCAATTTGACCCTGGAACAAAATATCAATATTCAGGAGAAGGAATGGAATATTTGCGAAAAGGATTAGAAAAGAAATTCAATAAATCGTTGCAACAATTAGCTAGTGACCTTATTTTTAGGCCGTTGAAGATGAGCGATACAAGATATGTTTGGGACGATCATATAGACACTTTGAGATTGGCAATTGGTTATGATAAAAATGGGAAAGCCTATGACACTGTAAAGAACAAAACACCCAATGCAGCAGACGATTTATTGACAACAATTGAAGATTATGGCAAATTTTTAGTAAGTGTAATGAATGGTGATGGTTTGCAGGAAAACGTATTTGAAGAAATGACTAAAAACCAAGTAGCGAGTTCGAAAGGGAAGCATTTTGGCTTGGGTTTCGAAATCTATGATTTAGGAAAGGGAGATATTGCATTATCTCACGGAGGTTCAGACAATGGAGTTCAAACCATTGTATTTGTTTTGCCAAAAACAAAACAGGGACTGTTGATTTTCACTAACTCGGACACAGGCGCAAGTGTTTACGAAACCTTATTAAAACATTATTTAGGGGAAAACGGGCAAAAAATATTTGACATTGAAACGAAATAAAACTTAAATGAAATATTTCATCGTGTTTTTTTACTCAATATTGTGTTTTGAAGCTAAATCACAAACATTAAAAGACTGTTCAACTTGCTCAGTTCAGCTTATTAAAGAACAACAAATCAAAGGGTTGAGTATTGACGAAGTTCGACTTTTAACGAACGAAATACTTGCAAGAAATGGCTTCCATTTTGAAAATAGTAGATTTCAAAACTTTTTCGAGGAAAAATCCTGGTACAAGTCAAAGAAGGACAATAAAAGTGTTATAATCAATGAAATTGAAAGGAAAAATATCAAATTCTTCCAAAATAAGACAAAGGAATTAAATGAGAACCGAGAAGAGCTAATTAAGCAGCTTAAAATTTTCAAGAACAATATAATACAAAATGACAATTTCAATCTACAGAATGCATTTAATTACAAAGCGGAAGATAAATATGACACTAAGTATTTATCAAGCGTTATAAAAAGAATCGACTTGGATGATATTAATTGGTATAAAAATATGGGAATTCATAAAATACTTGTTGATAACGGATTTGTCATTATTGAATATAGCATAACGATCCAAAATGATAAAGTATCCATTATATATAATTTTATGAATAAATCACAAATCATTAAAGAATTTGATATTTATACTGATTATCAATCGGAAGGAGAACATATGTATGATTGGCAATTTGAATTTAAGAATAACAAAGTTAGTTTTATCAGATTAGCAGTTGCTGGCTAAAAAGCTACCGATAAAAGCAAGTTTTGACAAAGCGGGGTGATTGTTTCGATTGAGGATTTTTAGGGTTCAACAGTAGTCATTGTATTAAACTTTTGCGCTAAAATCCCTGTCTTCGGCAAGCCGCAAAAAACCATTATTACCGTCAGCACCTTATGATATGCATTAATACAATGAAGAAACTATCGCTTCCAATCGTCATCGCTTATCTCATGTTACAGCTAAGTTGTTCACCGACTAAAACCGGTAACAGCGAGCCCGGAGCAACTACTGATGCAAAATCTGTGTTGGTGGAAAAGAATTATGGGAGAATTAATGATCACCTGGATAACTTCACCATCAGCAACTCACGCGAGGATCTCGGAACCTTCCGTAGGAACAAGAGCCCTGTTTATGCCATTAGCTATTATAAAGCCGAAAGCCAGGAGAATAATACAAAAGCGGTTAAGAAAATAAATGGTAAGGACTTCTTTCTGCAGTCTTATACGGAATACCTAAAAGATGGGCGTAAACGGTATAAGGAATATATTTATGACCATATGCAGCGCATTGAAAATTTTCACTACGACCAGGGTTTCGAGAATTTGTTGCTCCTCCATCGGTTGGAGCCCAACCCAGAAAATGAAAAAAATTATTACAGTATTTTAGATTATTATCCCAATAAAGTGCTCAAGGAGGAAATCCGATACAGAACCTACAAAGGCACCGATTTCGATGTTGAGGATTATACAACTTATAAATTAAAGAAAAGCAATGATGCCATTATCATCAGTATAAATAGTATTGGCTATGACAGCCTTCCCGAACCGCAGGAGATCTACACTTTTGGCGGCGATATGCTAATGAAGCAGAAGCCACTGTTCCAATCAAAAAAGCAACATCTTAAGTGGTTAGGTTCAACTTATAAACCTATTAAAATGGAAGGTTATGTTTTTGAAGATCGAAATGTGGAATTTACTTATGATGACAAAGGATTTGTCACTTCCGAAACCTGGGTAAAGGGCGGCGAGTTAGAAAACAAAAAGGAATTTGAGTACCATGCTGATTATTCGGAACGCATTGAGCAAAATTATCACCTTCGCGGCACAGAGAAGTCGAGCAGATACATCAGAAAATATAATTCCAAGGGCGACTTGTTTTCAGAGCAGATGATAGAATACACGGGAAACGAAACGGATCCTGTTGTTTTTGAATATGTGTATGATGAAAATAATAACTGGACAGAACGAAAACAGTTTAACGTAAGTAAGAAGGGCGGCAACAGCAAAACTTTGGTTCAGCATGAGGTACGTGAAATCACCTATTTCCAAAGTGATTCTAAAATCCGCAATATCCCATTTCCTAAACTTTCTGAAAAAGTAGCCCACATCGCTGCCGCCCTGCCCAAAGTAGCGCGTGATAAACAGAATGACTTAGATGCCTTTAATAAAGCGGCAGAGGAAGGGAACTATGATGCGGAAATTACTAAAATCGACGCCCCGGCAATAAAAGATTTTACACCAAAATTTTGGAAACTGAAAGTCACTGCCTTTGGTGATTTGGATAATGTGCCTGGTGAAGAGGGAGCGGCCGTATTTGAAACACCATCTTCCGATGGTCAGGGCTTTCAGCAAATGCTGGCGATTTTCAGGAAAAAAGGCAACAAATGGATGCTCTGGCATCAAACTACAGCGCCGATTTTAGGCACGGCAGACGGTGGTATGATGGGCAATCCTTTCGAAGGAATTACCATTGCTAACAGGACAGTTATCATCAAGCATTTTGGTGGTAGCGGGCAAAAATGGCATTATCGGCATATATATCGCTATCAAAACAACGATTGGTACCTCATTGGTGCTAAGACCCATTTCGGCGCACCCTGCGATTATTTCCTGGATTTCGACTACAATTTGTCTACGGGTGAGGTAGCAGCCCAATATAAACAGGACATTTGTAATAAAGAAGAAAAGGCTAATGGAGCTGAGAAACAGTGGAAAAAGAGTTTCAAAAGGGACATCGCTTTACCTAAAATGGATGACTTTATTCCGGGCGGTAATAAGTTTGAAGTTTTAGGAATGGATTATGAAATTTACTATTAAGGAACTACAAGAGGAAATGTTATTCTGTCCAGAAAAAAAAGCACCATAATCGAAATGAGATTATAAGGCAAATATGCGGGACTGTAAAATAATGTAAACGCTAGTAAAGCGGTAGGTACGTGAAATTTCTAAATGATATTATGTTTCGGGGATTCTGGAGAAAAAATAGATTTCTTGGAGAATTAAAATTCTGCCGCAAATTACTGCACGCAAAAAATATCCGTAGAAATTTCTATCGCTAGTGCAAAAAATAAATATCCGTGAATTCGTTCCCAATTATGTTTCGGGGATTTCTGGAGAAAAAATAGATTTCTTGGAGAATCAAAATTCTGCCTCGAATTACTGCGCGCAAAAAATATCCGCCGAAATTTCTATCGCTAGCGCAAAAAATAAATATCCGCGAATTCGCTCCCAATTATGTTTTCGGGGATTTCTGGAGAAAAAATAGATTTCTTGGAGAATTAAAATTCTGCCGTGAATTATGCACGCAAAGATATCCGCCGAAATTTCTATCGCTAGCGCAAAAATAAATCTCCGTGAATTCGTTCCCAATTATGTTTTCGGGGATTCTGGAGAAAAAATAGATTTCTTGGAGAATCAAAATTCTGCCGCGAATTACTGCGAGCAAAAAATATCCGTAGAAATTTCTATCGCTAGCGCAAAAAATAAATATCCGCGAATTCGTTCCCAATTATGTTTTTGGGGATTCTGGAGAAAAGATAGATTTCTTGGAGAATTAAAATTACACTTTCACCGATAAGACCTTTGATAGAATTCCTCACTTTTTCATGGGCTTTATCCATCTCTTGCAACGCACGGTTCAGCCCAACTCCGGCCAGATAGGCTTGGCATTCTTCATAAGAATTGGTTGGGATAGGGACAAAAGGGATGAGTACGCACTTTTCCTTCAGCTGCTCTATCTCTTACATCTTCCACTCGAATAGATTATCGTTTTCTCCTCGAACTGCTTTCGACAACCATTTACCAACTTCCGCATTTTTCTTTAAAGTGTCCTCACTATAGTAAATCTCATCAAAATACAAGAAATCTCTTTTCACCGAAAAAGAGTTCATAAAATATATAATATCAAAGCTTTTGGCACCTATCTTTTTCATTGTCTCAAACTATTGAACACTTTAATTGAATTCACTAAAGATAGGCTATTGGAAAGAAAATAATATAGCGTACCTCACGTGTTCATGGCGACTACCTTGAAAATCGAATCTCCAGCTTTGCTCCCATGGAGAAGAGAAGAGCAAAAAGAACTATAGATAAAGAGCCTAGAATATCAACTTCCGATATAGAGAAAGACGATGAAAAATTAGCCAAAAAGAGGGCTGATTATGCCAAAAAGGAAGATGAATTTCTTAACTTAATAGCTGAAATCATTGTAAATATTATCATGGAGGAGGATAAATGAATGCGCTAGGCTACATGCGACTAAGTGTTAGGGATCAGTCAAGATATTCACTAGAATATCAGGAGGAAAGCATAAAGGAATATTGCGAACGCAATAACTTGGAACTTACTGCACTTTATAAAGACAACGGGCAAGGCAGTGATACTTTTGATAGACCAAACTATCAGGCATTAGAAGCCTTTATCAAAAAGCATAAGGGGGCAAATCGTTATTTAATCATAATGGACCACGACCGCTTTAGTCGTGACATTTCTGAAGCACTTGCCAAAGATTAAAGAACTCGAAAAAAAATATGGCATTAAAGTTCTCGCAACTAATGAGGATATTGATCTAGATCCTGACGACCCAAATGTTTTCGTGGATCGTGCTTTCAAGTACCTAATGGCGAATAGCGAACTTCTAAGAATTCGCAAACGAACAAAAGCTGGAATGCGCCATGCCCTTGAGTCTGGATGATATATTAATAAGGCTCCATTCGGATATCTTAATCAAAGGGACATCAGCGGTAAAGGAGTTATTGTGATAGATGAAGACAGGGTTAAAATCATCAAAAAAATCTTTGAGGATTACCTAGAAGGCCAATAGGTTTTCGTTATCCACAAAGAAGTAAGAAAACTTGGCTTTACACCAAAGGGAAATAGCGCAATACCAAGAGTACTGAGCAATTGTGTCTATGCGGGATTAGTGAAAGTTCCTGGCGACAATAAAAAGGCCGAAAGGTATGTGAAAGGGATTCATGAGCCAATTGTTAGTGAAGCTGAATTTTGGGTAGTTCAGGAAATGCTCGGCATCAAAAAGCCATCGAAAACCCAATTGTCTAGCAAATTTCAATTAAGAGGATTATTGAACTGTGAATGCGGGCAACGAATGACAGCTGGTTTTAGTAAGGGCAAGAAATCCTATTATTTATACTATCGGTGTATCCATCATACAAGCATAAACCTGTCGGGTATAACACTACATGAAAAATTCCAACGGTTGCTTGACGAACTTAGTTTTACTGCTGATCAAATAGAAAAGCTGAAAATCAAGGTTGACAATCTTTTAAAAACAACACTTATAGACAATGAAAAAATCTTGCTCACCAAAAACCAGCAACTATTGGAACTAGACAAAAAGATTGAGGAACTTGAAGAAAGTTACTTCAATAAAGAAATAGAATTGAGTACCTACAAAAGATGGTTTGCGAAGCATACTTCTGAAAGAGGGCATGTACTAGCGGAAATCAGTAAAGCAAGCAGTAAAAAAACCAGTAAATGGGAAAGACTTTCGAAGCATCTTCCACGATTATCTAACTTAGGTGAACTTTACAGAAAGGCTCGTACAATTGATCAACATCGGTTAGTTAGAGGGGTGTTCAAACATAATTTCATTTATTCTGATGGTGCATTTAGAACACCTAGCATCAACGAAATATTTTTTAATAACTACCTGAATTCAATGAAAAAGGGCTGCTCTTAGTAGAACAACCCTTGTCTTTTTCAGGGGAAAATCCCCTTTGTAGCCCGTAGGGGAATCGAACCCCTGTTTCCAGAATGAAAATCTGGCGTCCTCACCCCTAGACGAACGGGCCATTAAATAAGTCCTGAATCTTTAGTTCTTAGTCTAAAGTCAATTAGACTTTGGACTTGGTACTGATGACTACAGACTACCTTTTGGTAGCGGGGACACGACTCGAACGTGCGACCTTCGGGTTATGAGCCCGACGAGCTACCAACTGCTCCACCCCGCACTCTATACAACTCGTTTTTTCTTTGAATTAAATCCTTAACTCTGTTTCCGAATTGGAATGCAAAGATATAATTCGTTTCTTTGTGCTGCAAATTTTTTTTAAAAAATATTTTAATGGCGCATAAAGCAGGTTTTGTAAGTATAATAGGTAAACCAAATGTAGGTAAATCCACCCTCATGAATGTGCTTGTAGGCGAGCGACTTAGCATTATCACTCCTAAAGCGCAAACCACAAGACACCGGATTCTAGGAATTGTGAATGAGGAAGAATATCAGATTGTTTTTTCTGATACCCCGGGTATAATCAAGCCAAAATACAGTTTACAGGAGAGTATGATGAACTTTGTTAATGGTTCTTTAACAGATGCTGACGTACTTTTATTTGTAACTGATATCAATGAAACACATGACGAAGATGATGTTTTGGATAAAATTCTAAACAGAGATATTCCAACTATCGTACTCATCAATAAAATAGATCAGGCGGCTCAAGATCAGGTTGACGAAAAAATCGCCTTTTGGCAGGAGAAGTTGAACCCGGTTTCTATTTATGCGATTTCGGCTTTACACAAACATAATGTTGATGGATTATTGGATCGCGTTTTGGAAATGTTACCGGAGCATCCACCATATTATGATAAAGAAGATTTAACAGATCGTTCAGAGCGTTTCTTTGTTTCTGAAATTATCAGAGAAAAAATCTTCCTGAATTATCAAAAGGAAATCCCTTACAGTACAGAGGTGATTGTGAAGAGTTTCAAGGATGAGGAACTGAAAAATGGCAAAGGCCAGATGATTAGAATAAGTGCCGAAATCGTGGTAGAACGCGATTCACAAAAAAACATTCTAATCGGTACTGGTGGCAGCATGCTTAAAAAAGTGGGCACAGAAGCGCGGATAGAAATAGAGAAATTTTTAGACACCAAAGTGTTCCTGGAACTGTTTGTAAAAGTAATTCCGGATTGGAGAAGTAAAAAGAACTATTTAAAAAGCTTTGGTTACGATAATTAACTGTACCTTTGCAGCCCGAAATGAATCGGTTAGTAGTTGATAGTCAATGGCTGATAGGCCTAATCGTTTAAGCAGCTTGCTTAAGCACCACGACCATTAACTATAAGCCATTAACTATCAATTAGAATACCCATGAGTAATATTATCGCCATCGTAGGCAGGCCAAACGTAGGCAAAAGCACCCTTTTTAATAGATTAACTGAGAGCCGTAAGGCAATTGTAGATGATGTGAGTGGCGTAACCCGCGACAGGCATTATGGCGTAGGGGAGTGGACAGACCGTCAATTTACAGTAATTGATACAGGGGGTTATGTAGCCAACTCTGAAGATGTTTATGAAGCTGCCATCCGCGAGCAGGTAATGATCGCCATTGAAGAAGCCAGCGTTTTGGTT
>JAZBLX010000040.1:0-38848 GCA_037033465.1 Bacteroidota bacterium
CTCCTCGCAATGACGATGCGACGAGAAGAATCACCTTTGCGAAGAATCGTCCTTTAGAACCTTGATTCAGGATCTTACCAAAATATGTGCTGAACTGAATTCAGCATGAGATTCGGTTGTTACATCCTTCAAAAAGTCCGTCTTTGCGAAGCAGATTTTTTATCTGCTGAAGCAATCTCCCATCAAAGAATCTGCTAGGGAGATTGCTTTGTCGTGCCTCCTCGCAATGATGATGTGACGAGAAGAATCACCTTTTTGAGCTCCGTCCTCATTAATAAAATCTGCGAGATCTCCGTAATCAGCGGGAAACCCTTCGGCTTACGTTGCCAAAATTTCCCCGCGCAGATTTACAGTGATGAAACGCGCAGAAATTGAGCTATTTAACCGTATATCGAAGTACAGATCTGCCTAAGTTTCCATTGGCATCTATTCCCTCAATAATGACTTTATATTGCCCTTTACCATCTGCGTTATAGAATTCGAAAGATGAATTTCCAGTAGCATCGGTAATTACTTTCGGGTTCCAGTAAATCGTAGTACGCAAATCATTTCTGTTCATATTAGCCGGAACATCATATTTCGGTGAATAAAATTGCTTCTCCTTATTATAACCTTGTGGAGAGAAAGTAACTTCGTAGTTTTTTGGAATCATATCCAGTAATTGTGCTTTCGAAATTTTTGTTCCTTTGGGTGCTTTTTTCTGGTTGAATACGATAACTCCATTCACGTTGTTTGCCCGGTTTACCAGGCCCAGTTCATCCCTTAAAAATACCTCTATAGATTCGATATTATTTGGATTTAAAGTGTTAATTTGATTTACATCTACGCTCATTCCATTAATAAAAATCCCCATCGGAATGCGTTTTCCGGCATTGAAATCTCTGGTTACGTAAAAGTTATTATCCTGAAAGGTAACACCCGCCAACATGCCCTGTAAACAGTTAATCAATAAAGCACAACCCTGTAAACGGTCGCCGGTAACTTCATGGTCGGCCATTTGACTTAAGCCGGTTAATGCAGGATAATCTTTATGACTCACCTTCGGAATCACGGCTCCCTTGATGGTAACATCTTTTAACGTATGTAAATAGGAATATTGTCTTTTACTATTATCCAGATAAGTGGTGAGTGCACTATCAATATTTAAAACTTCTTCAGCTGCGCTAAAATTTCGCGTTAAGCTTGGTATTGGAGAGCCGTTTAAGCTAATGGCCATGGCCCTGTAGTTTGGATTGTATTTTGCAGTAATGGTTACCTTAGAAGAGTCGTTTAAAACCAGATTCTGGAATTTGAAATTTCCCACCGGATCGGTAGTGCCTTCCAGGTTAAAACGTTTATCAGGAATGGTTAATAATAACTGGCCCTTTCTGACCGGAATCCCGTTACTCATTCTTAAGATTCCTGAAACTTCAATCCCTTGCTCAGGCAGGAAGCTGATTTTTGGCAAGCTGCCCGCAAGAATATTACTGTATTTAAAAGTGCGATAGCCCTGGGTAAGTAACAGGATATCCAGGTCATCATTTTTCTTTGCATCAGGAGCATTAAAGTAGTAATTGGCTTTTTCTACATAGCCTTTAAGATCACTGTTCAATAGTAATCCTGTTAAAATGGTGCTGGCCGCATCCTCATTTGCCGGAACTTTAGTTTCATCAACCACGGTGACCGAAAAATTTCCTTCTACTGGCGCACCATCCTTTTTCGCAGCAACGTTCACCTTAACCTTTTTCTTCACTCCGTAAGATGGTGCTGCGGTAGTTAAGGCTACGGCCATGTTGTTTTTATGTTGAATGAATGCCAGTCGTTCACTTAGCGGTTTACCTGCATCGGTAAATAAGGTAAACTGGGCAATTCCCGATGGAAATTTTGATTTCAGAATTGTTGAGCTGTATTCTTTATTGGATAAGGCCGTTTGCGCACCATAACAAATTACGCCCTTACTTTGCGCCACCAGGTAGAATTTTTTTCCTTTATTCTCCTCGAAGAAGGTATCATTGGAAAGAATTTTTACCTGAATGTTTTCCGGATCAGTGTTATTAACGGAAACTTTTATACCTTTTTCACTTACTGCCGGGAGATCATAGTTAGCAGTTGTTCCATCATCATAAGTTACATTAGCTTTATAGGTCTTTCCACTTTCGGGCAATAAATCGAAGCTTCCCATCCCCACATGTTGTGCGTTAAATGTAGCCACTTGTTTACCACTATTATCAGTAATTGTTCCTTTCGAATTAATTCCTAAACCGTCGCTCTTAATGGCCTTAATGGCAACTTTATTGGTTAAACCCGCAATGAGGTTTCCTCCCTCCGGGAAAAATTGAAAATCTTTACTTAAAATGGCATTGGCCAAACTAAAACTGTTGCTCGCCACATCTTTATCGGTAGTATTGATGCTGGTAATCAGTTCGCCTTTTTTTAACTGATATTCTGCTTTTTGATCGGCACTCATGGCAATGGTTAGATAGCCATTGGCATCAGTTGTACCTCTTCCTTTTGCAATTACTGTGTAACTGGTAACCACCTGCCAGCTCACATTTTTATTGGCATAAGGTTTATTATTAGGGTCTTTGAATTGCACGCGGGCATCAATTTTTTCCTGTTTATCGTTCGATGTATTTTTATAAGTAATGTGTGTTTTTACCTCTTTATCAATAGCTTCACCGACAAAAAAAGTTTTGTTAAAATATGCCGGACTATCAAAATTCAGCATCCACATGGTGTAAGCCCTAACATGGTAATTTCCCTGTTTGTAGTTTACCTGGTCGAGCGGAAAGTTACCATTCGCTACGCCACCGGTAATTGGTAATTTGATGGTTTGAATGAGCGAATCTTTCTGATTAATAACATCAACATAAACGATCTTACTAATGCCGGAAAGCAGGTTTTGATTCTCCGTAACGTAAGCTTTGAACCAAACCGTATCCGCTATAGCGTAATAAGGTTTATCAAAATGGAGGTAGATTTTTTCCGTTGGATAATCATTCAGGGCTTTACTTGTTTTGCTGATCAGGGTATTGATGCTAACGGTATCGGTTTGTGCCGATGAGGAGATGTTTATAGTGAAGAGAATAGAGAGTATTAAAAAGGATAGTCTAAAAATTTTCATGAATTGGAAATTAAATACTTAGGTTGTAAATATATCCAATTAAAAATAGAGCACCTAAATTGTCATCATGTTTAACACTTTTTTACATAAAAACGAATTGCTGTTGCAAAGCAGAATTGTCAACTTTCTAACCATATCGTTAGTAAAGTTGACAATTACCCGTAATAAACTATAGCGGGGCTAAATCCTATTTAAATTCGATTAAGAATTCATCTTTCGGTGTACGGACTTTTTTAAGATTAGCTAACCAATCGCCATTTTCATCTCTATAACCAAGTGGCAATAGGGTTACGCTTTTTAAGCCTTTTTCTTTCAATCCTAAAAGTTCATCCAGTGCAGGTGCATCAAAACCTTCCATCGGAGTGGCATCTACCTTTAATACTGCGGCTTCCACAATTGCTGCTCCGAAAGCCAGGTAGGCTTGTTTGGCCGCATGCTGGAAGTTTTCTTCCGCAGATTTAGACAGCAACATTCCTTTTAACTGTGTTTTATAGGCATCAGTGGTATCCAAAGGCAAACCACGTTCCGTATTCATTCTGTCAAACACTTTGTCAATGCCTTCGTCTGTATATTTTTCTTGTGCAGCAAAAACCAATAGATGAGAAGAATCTATCACCTGCGATTGATTATAAGCAATAGGTGCAATTTTTTCTTTCAGTTCCTGATTCGTAATGACGATCACTCTAAATGGTTGCAAGCCTGAAGATGTCGGGGCCAGGTGCGCAGCTGCTATAATTTTATCAACCTTTTCTTGTTCTACTGGTTGGCCATTCATTTTTTTAACGGCGTAGCGCCAGTTCAATGCGTCTATTGTGCTCATGGATTTTAAAATTTACAGGTCAAATATCCACATTGATATGCCTGTTATGATTGATGTATGATAAGAAAAAAAGGGCTATTTAAGTACTTGTGCTAGTGAGTATTATCTGGATAATTCTTTTGTAACCAGCTTTAAATCACTTCTTACGGGGAAATGATCGGAGAGTTTAGCCTTTTCAATTTTATAATTAAGCACTTCCAAATCCTTTGATGTAGCAATATAGTCAATCTGGAAGTTTGGGAATTTTCCATTGTAAGTAGTGCCGAAACCAGATCCTTTTTTAATGAAGGCGTTGTTCAGTTTTTCTGTAATTTGTGTCACTACATAAGAAGCTGGGGTATCATTAAAATCGCCGGCAATGAGGTATGGCGTTTTGCAGTTGTCCATCTCCTTTTTCATTTCATCTACCTGACTGCTCCTTTTCAAAAATGCACTTTTTAGCATTCTTAAAATTCGCTTTGAAGGCTGTAGCTGGGTATTCATTTCTTTTACCTTATCCAGGTATTCATAATCCTGTTTCTCGAAAGAGATGGATTGGAAATGCACATTATACACCCTTAAAGTTTGCCCTTTAATATCCAGATCAGTGTAGATACACAAGTTGCCCGGGAAACCTTCAGCAAAAGGAATTTTATCAGCATGTTTAATTGGGAATTTTGAAAAAATGGCCAAACCAATGGCCTCATAATCGTTTTTATTTGTGGGTACGAAATAAAAATGTTTGGTTTTTAAAATCGTTTTAAGACTGTCTATAGTATCAAAATTTCCTTTGTAACGGGTGTAAAACTCCTGGAAGCAAATAATATCAGGGCTTTGTTCGTTTACGACCTGAAGTATTTTTTCTTTAACTGATTCATCATTTTCGCCACCATATAACTTAAAATTATGAACATTATAAGTCATCATTCTGATGCTGTTTTCTGATTTTACGATAGGCCCCTGGTCGCCGCTTATAGAGAAAGTAGCCCTTAATGTTTTGAAGCCATAGGCGATGACCAATATGCTTACCACTGCAAAAATCCACTTTTTGCTGATGCACCACCAGGCAATAAAGATGAGATGAAGAAATAAAATATATGGATAAGCTAAACCAAAAAAAGCGATAACAGGGTGTTGACGCGGATCCATATTGCCCGCAACCGTTCCCAGTATCAATGCTATTACTAATATAATTGCAATTGGTAATAAAATTTTATCCAGTAAATTATACTTCTTATTTGCCATTAATCTTTGCTTGCTTTGAACAATTTTTCTTTTTCTGTCGCAGTAAGTTTATCATAACCCGAAGATGAAATTTTATCTAAGATTTCATCAATTTCCTTTTGCGAAACATCTTTGAAAATAGGTTTTTTAACTGGTGGCTTTTCATTTTTAACGACACGCAGTTTTGGCTTACGCTCGAATAATTTACTCCAGTCACTACCGCTTTGCAAACTTCTCATAAAGGCAAAACCCAGAATTGCACCGCCGATATGGGCCAGGTTGCCTCCTGCATTGGCAGATGATAATCCGATAAAGGAAATCAGAAAATACGCGATTGCCACCCATTTAATCTTTACCTCACCTATGAGCATCATCATAATGGTATAGTTTGGAACCAGGGTTGCGGTAGCCACAATAATGGCCATTACAGCTGCTGAGGAACCAATAACGGTTTGACCGATAATACCGCCTGCATAAGCTGGAAAGATATTTAAACCTGCAATATAAATTAAAGCCCCGGCAAAGCCTCCTGCAAGATAAACGAAATGGAACTGTCTGCTTTTTAAAAAATTCATAAAGATGTTTCCAAACCAAAACAGTCCAAGCATATTGAACAAAAGGTGAAGAAATCCGTCATGAAAAAACATGTAGGTGAGTAAGGTATAGAAGCGGGTTGGCAATGCAGAAACTGCTGCCGGAACGCCAAAATAGTCTCTGATCCATTCACTAGCAATAAAGTCGCTTTTGCCTAGAAACAGAACTACCGAGATCACGGCCGTTGCCAGGAAGATGATGGCGTTAATACCAATGTAAAAAAACAATGGATTGCCAGATTGAAATATCTTATACTTTAAATCTTTAAAAGTATTATTCATAATAATTATAAAAATTTGTGTTTTTATCCTTCCATATTTTAACAAGAATAAAGCCGATTAACGCTCCGCCAAGGTGGGCATAATGCGCAATAGAATCGCCTTCAAACTGACCTACACCCAGAAATAATTCCACCAGAATATAAAACGGGATAATATATTTTGCTTTAACGGGAACCGGAATGAACATAATCATCAATTCTGCATTTGGATAGAGCATACCAAACGCTACCAATAACCCAAATATTGCACCAGATGCGCCAACCATTGGTGTAGTGTAGATTTCTATTAATTTGCCTAATTGATCGTTATTTAATCCCTTCACATTCGATTGAATCATGTTTGAAGCAAAATCTACAGTAACTGCACCGGGATTTACTACCGCGCCTGTTAACTGATAAGTTTCATATGCCTGTACGCCCAACTGCAATGCCAATGCACCAAGTCCGGTGATTAAATAAAAGGTTAAAAATTTCTTAGCTCCCCAGCGGCTTTCTAATAAAGTGCCAAAAGAGTACAAAGCAAACATATTGAAAAAAATGTGAGCCCAGCCACCATGCATAAACATATAGGTGAGGGGTTGCCATGGTTTTGCTAAAGGTGAATCGAAATAAAAAGCACCCAAACTAAAGCCAAGGTTAATTCCTTTAGTTTCGAAATATAACGTTGCAAGGAAGAATAGAATATTAATGATCAGCAGATTTTTTACTACTGGTGGGATATATATATTGTTCATTTATGGGGTTTCGTTGGTCGTTTATTGTTGGTCGTCTTTCGTTGTCCGTTTATCGTTGTTGGTTTTGATCTTTTTGCTTTCAGCTTTTAGCTTTCCCCTTTGCACTTATAACTTACAACCTTTGTTCATTTGTCGGTGGTCGTCTTTCGTTGTCCGCTTTGGTCTTTTCGCTTTAATCTTTCCGCTTTCCGCTTTGCACTTATAACTTACAACCTTTGTTCATTTATCGGTGGTCGTTTATCGTTGCTCGTCTTTCGTTGTCCGCTTTGGTCTTTTCGCTTTAGTCTTTCAGCTTTTAGCTTTCTGCTTTACTCTTTCCTTACTTCTCAAACTTCTTGTCCAGTTCTCCAAGCGTAATGGTTTGGATGACCGGTTTTCCGCTCACGCTAAAGTTAGGCGTTTTACAGGCAAAAAGTTCATCAATTAACGTATTCATTTCTTCCTGTGCCAAAGCGGTGCCGGCTTTAATCGCGCTGTTTTTGGCTAAGCTTCTGGCGAGGCGATCGCGCTTACTCAACTTCAATTCTTGCTGAGTGTTTTTGAAACCCTCAATTAATTGTTCAAACAATTGCGTCTCGTTAATGCTGCTGCTACCTAAGTCAACAGGAATCCCTTCTACCACCAACGTATTTTTACCAAATTCGCGTACATCGAAGCCTAAACTTTTTATATCATCGAGTAAACTTTTAGCCAGTTCAAAATCATTGGCATTTAAAGTAATCGTTTGTGGGAACAAGCTTTGTTGCGAAGCCCCTTTTCGGTCATCGAGATGTACGAGGAAACGCTCGTAAAGGATTCGTTCGTGTGCCATTTGCTGATCAATTACCATTAAGCCAGATTTGATCTGCGAAACAATATAGCGATTGTGCAATTGCATGTATTGTTTCTTCGGCGCTTCCAGTTCATTGCTATCTTCCGCGTAAATAGAAGTTTGTTCAGTAATAGGTTGATCTGTAATCTCATACAATGATCCCCAGTTTTTAGCACTTGGTTTTGCATCGTAATTTCGTGGCGAAGATGCATAACCAGAAACAGAACTGCTATCACTTGCGAAGGGATTAAAATCCGGATTGAAATTGATGCTCGGTGGAACAATATCTTCCACCGCCTTGTGTGTAATCATGTTGCTGAAACCAGTTTCCTGATCGAAATCTAAAGTAGGGGCAATGTTGTACCTTCCTATCGAACGTTTTACAGCCGATTTCAAAATGGCATAAATGGATTTTTCATCCAGGTATTTAATTTCTGTTTTAGTAGGGTGAACGTTTACATCAATTTTTGCCGGGTCGATTTCAATAAACAAAACGTAAAGCGGATAGCTATCGTCAGGTAAAAGATCTTCAAAAGCAGAACTTACAGCATGATTTAAATAAGGATCTTTGATAAAACGGTTATTCACAAAAAAGAACTGCTCTCCACGGGTTTTCTTCGCAAAAGCAGGTTTCCCTATATAGCCTTTCAGATTTATAATAGTGGTTTCCTCTTCTACAGGTACCAACCTTTCATTATAATTATTGCCAAATATATGAACAATCCTTTGTTTTAAATTTCCCTTCGGAAGGTTAAAAATCTCCGTTCCATCGTGGTGTAAGCTAAAAAATACACCGGGATGTGCCAATGCAATACGCTGAAATTCATCGATAATATGACGCATTTCTACCGGATTGCTTTTTAGGAAGTTTCTCCTTGCTGGTGTATTAAAAAAAAGGTTTTTAATGGATATCTGGGTGCCTGCCGTGGTTGCAATAGGTTCCTGCGTAATCACCTGAGCGCCTTCTATTGAAATGCAGGTGCCAATTTCGTCTTCATGGCGGCGTGTTTTCATTTCTACCTGCGCAATTGCCGCAATAGAAGCCATGGCCTCACCACGAAAACCCATGGTACGAATGGCAAATAAATCTTCGGCTTTTTTTACTTTGGAAGTTGCATGTCTTTCGAAACACATTCTTGCATCGGTCACGCTCATTCCACAACCATTATCAACAATCTGAATCAATCCTTTTCCCGCATCTTTAACAACCAGCTGTATTTTGTCTGCGCCGGCATCGATAGAATTTTCAAGCAACTCTTTTACCGCCGAAGCCGGCCGTTGAACAACTTCTCCGGCAGCAATTTGATTCGCAACAGCATCAGGCAATAAGTGGATAATATCAGTCATGTATTATGGCAAAGTGAATTCGCTAAATTATGCAAAATAAGCTTAAATAAGGGGATTTGTTTAAAACTCAACATGTAAATGACGATGAACAAAGTCCGAGAATTGATTGTCGTAGAAATGAAGCTGCTAAGTTTTACTTAAAATGATTTCTTAACGAAACACCATTTCAAGCTATTCTAACTCAAAATTCATTTTCCAGTGTAAAGCTGAATTTACAAAGCTGATTGGTTTCATTTTTCTATCTTTATCGATATGAAATCCATCTTATACGCGCTTCTTTTTTCGGCTATTTTCTCTGCTTGCAGTCAAAAAGAGCAGGCTGATGTAATTGTTTATAGTGCAAAGGTTTATACGGTTAATGAGCAATTTGATACTGTTGAAGCTTTTGCGGTGAAGGATGGAAAAATCCTTGATTTAGGTTCGAGTAAAGATATTCGATCCAAATTTAGTGCTGAAAATGAAGTAGATGCAAATGGAAAGGCCATTTATCCTGGCTTTATCGATGCTCATGCGCACTTTTTTGGCTACGGGCAAAGTTTGCAGGCGGTAGACTTACGTGATACGAAATCCTGGTTAGAAATTTTGCAGAGACTAACAGACTTTGCTAAAACACACCCCGATGGCTGGTTAATAGGCAATGGCTGGGACCAGAATGATTGGGAAAATAAGGCTTTCCCGAATAATAAAGAACTTTCTAAGCTATTTCCTAACCGACCTGTTTTCCTTAATAGAGTGGATGGCCATGCAGCTATCGTGAATCAAAAAGCATTTAATGAAGCAGGCATTACCGGAGAACAGAAATTAACAGGTGGCGATATGCTCACCGAAAACGGAAAACTCACTGGCGTATTAATTGATAATGCTGTAGGTTTAGTAGAAAGTAAAATCCCCGCACCTAATGCAAAACTGGCAGAAAAGATTTTAACTGATGCACAAAAAAACTGTTTTGCTGCTGGTTTAACCACAATAGACGATTGCGGCTTACCTTATCAAATGGTAGACCTGATTCAGAAACTTCAACAGGAAAATAAGCTGAAAATGCGTTTGTATGTGATGCTGGCTGATGCACCTCAAAATTATGATTACCTTTTTAAACGCGGCGCCATTAAAACGGAACGCTTAAATGTGCGTTCATTTAAAGTTTATGCGGATGGCGCCCTCGGTTCAAGGGGTGCGTGTTTACTTCATCCTTATGCAGATATGCCGGCTAAAACTGGTTTTTTATTGAGCGATCAAAAGCATTTCGAAGAGGTTGCAGAGAAAATTGCAGCGAAGGGATTCCAGATGTGTACTCATGCCATTGGCGACTCGGCTAACCGCGTGATGCTGAAAATCTACAACAAAATTTTGAAAGGCAAAAATGATAAACGCTGGCGCATTGAACATGCACAAATTGTAAATCCGAATGATTTTAACTTGTTTGGCCGTGCCAGTATTGTCCCATCTGTGCAGCCAACCCATGCCACTTCAGATATGTATTGGGCCGGACAACGTTTAGGCGCAACCAGAATAAAAGGAGCTTATGCTTACGGGCAATTGCTGAAACAAAATGGCTGGATTCCATTGGGAACAGATTTTCCGGTAGAAAACATTAATCCATTATTGACGTTCTATGCTGCAACGGTGAGGGAAGATGCTACAGGTTTTCCGAAAGGAGGTTTCCAGATGGAAAATGCCTTAACGCCCGAGGAAGCACTAAAGGGAATGACCATCTGGGCCGCGAAAGCGAACTTTGAAGAGCAGGAAAAAGGAAGTCTGGAAAAAGGAAAACTTGCCGATTTCGTCATCCTGGATCAGGATATTTTAAAATCTTCACCACAAAACATATTAAAAACTAAAGTATTAAAAACCTACCTGAACGGAGAGAAAGTATATGAAGCGAAATAGATTAGTGATTTTGGCTGCGGCGAGTTTTTTAAATATCCTGTGTTTAATGGCTTGCGCACAGGAACATACCAATAATGAAAGGAAGCTCACCATTGCCAATACCATTTCCAAAACAACGGTGGTGTTAAATAATCAGGATACGATTATTCCGTTAAAATCGCTTGAAAAAAAGACGATTGCTTCGGTAAGTTTGAGTTTCGCTTACAGTATGGTTTTCGATAGCCTTGCGAATAAATATGATAAGGTGACATCGTTTTCTGCGGATAGCTATCGCGATAGTATTACGCTTAACGACCTGGAGGACGATTTGAAGTATTATAACACGGTGCTGGTTTCTATTGATGATCAGAACATTTCGAAAGCAAAATACATCAATTTCATCAACAACATCAGTAAAACGAAGAAATTAATTTTAGCTTTTTTTGGAAACGGAACAGGGTTGAAGACTTTTGATTCCTTAAATTCTCCAATTGTTTACACAGCACAGAATAATGCCGATGCGGCGGCGCTGGTTCCGCAATATATTTTTGGGGGTATTGCGGCCGAAAACAAACTCACCACTGCTTTTTCTGCGCGTTTTACTTTAGGGTCTGGGTTCATTACACCTAAAACCAGGTTGAAATATACCGTGCCCGAAGATGTCGGATTAAACTCAAACGCTTTAACTGAAATTGATGCCATCGCTGCAGAAGCCATTAGTCAGAAGGCTACACCAGGTTTGGTGGTTTTAGTGGCTAAAGACGGCAAGGTGATTTTTAATAAAGCATACGGAACACATACCTACGATACGAATGTGCCTGATCGCACCACCGACATTTTTGATTTAGCATCGGTAACAAAAATCGCCGCGACAACACCAGCAGTAATGCGTTTGGTGGAAGAAGGAAAGCTGAAACTGGATACCACCATTGGCACCTACATTGCAAAAGCCAGAACTTCGCCAATGAATAATATTCCGGTGAAGGAAGTGATGTTGCACCAGGCGGGTTTTATTCCCTATATCCCGTTCCATGATTACGTAAAAACCGGTGATTACAGCAGGGATTCTTCAACGGCTTATCCCACTAAAGTTGCTGATAACTATTTTATCAAAAAGGGATTCTTTAAAGACTTTATGTGGCCGAAAATGCTTAATTCGCCAATCAGAACCCGTGGAAAATACGTGTATAGCGATATCAGCATGTATGTGATGAAAGATATTGTGGAGCACATCAGTCAGGAGCCGCTTAATCAATATGCCTACGAAAATTTCTACAAACCGCTTGGGATGCAAACAGCGGGCTTTTTGCCTAGAAACAGATTTAGCAAAGAGCAGATTATTCCAACAGAACTGGATACTTATTTCAGAAAAACCTTACTAGTCGGTTATGTTCACGATCAGGGTGCTGCCTTGGCCGGCGGAATCTCTGGTCACGCAGGTTTATTTGCCAGTGCAAACGACCTGGCGATTCTTTATCAAATGATGTTGAATCGTGGTACCTATGGCGGAACGGAATATTTTAAACCGCAAACCGTAGATACATTTACGGCGAAGCAATCAAATGTGAGTCGTAGGGGTTTAGGTTTTGATCGCTGGGATCCAGATACCACAAAACACTATCCATCAAATTTAGCATCGCCACAAACTTATGGACATACCGGATATACCGGAACTTGCGTTTGGGTAGATCCGTCTCGCGGTTTGGTTTACATTTTCCTCTCAAACAGGGTAAATCCAACGGTGAGCGACAGGCTTTCTAATTTAAAAATAAGAGGCAGAATCCAGGATGTGGTGAATAAGGCAATTGATGACGCGAAAAAATAAAAATTGAGTTGTTGTCCGATCAAACGTTGCAGGTTTCAAAGCCTGCAACGTTTTGCTAATTCTACTGGTGTAAGCTCAACTTGTAAATAGTGGTATTCAATTCATCAGTATCGCGGTCTTCGCAGAGCAAAAACTCGATTTTATTCTTCGCCTGTTTATATAGTGTGAGGCCTTCAAACTTATGTTGTCCCGGAATTTTATAACTGAAATTCAGTTTTAAAGTGTTCACATCAATGCTTCCGATAAAGCTGCCCAGAATTTCACCATCATGGTAAGTAGATTTGGTATCTTCAGCAGTAGAGATGAAAAAGATATCATTACCTATTAATGTAGCATCGGTAAATGACGATTCTACATGATTGATGTTGGGTAGCTGCAGGGTATTAAACTTAATCTCCGACACTTGAGTTAAGTCTTTTCCTGATAAAGTAAAGATTCCATTTTTAGCTTCGTCGCCATTTCCACGGTTAAAAAGCAGCCAGTTTGTTCCGGTGAAAACAGCGCCTTCAATATTAAAGTTATCGTTATTGATGCCGGAAACCGCTTTCATTTGTGCATAAGTTTCGCTTAAACTTTGCTGACTAGCCTTTTGGTTTAAGAGGTCGTATTGAATCAAAATGCTTCTCGCTGGCGTTGATCCAGAACCTAAAATATAGAGATTTTCCCTGCTGTGGCAAAGGACTTCAAAATCCGGCTTCAGCGGTTTTGGAATGTTTTCCTTTCGGGTAATATTTTTGTCGAATAGGATTTCAATCTTTGTTAAAACATCGGTATTGACATTATATTTATTCAAAAAAGCACTATTATCACCAACGATGTAAAGTTGTTCCGCATCTGAAAATATACCGGAAGCGGATCCTATGCCTTTTATCTGTTTGAAAATTTCTAAGTCGGTAGAATACATACGATAAGATAACAAAAAAACATCGACTTTAGCCGATGCTTTCTTTGTTTTTCTTTAGACTCCGGACTATAGGCTCATGACTCCAAACTCCAAACTATTTCTTCAATCCAATTTCTCTCAATCGTTCATCAAGGTATTCACCAGCCGTCATATCGCTATAAGCTTTTGGATGTTCAGCATCTATGGTAGATGGTAAACTGGTTAAATCCATATCGCTCCGTGGATGTAAGAAAAACGGAACCGAAAAACGGGAAGTTTTCATCAGTTCGCGAGGCGGATTTACCACCCGGTGAGTAGTCGATTTTAATTTATTGTTGGTTAGGCGTTGCAACATATCGCCAACGTTTACCACAATATCCGTATGGTGTGCTTTAATTGGCAACCACTCGTTGCTTCTGGTTAATACCTCTAAACCATCAGCACTTGCACCAATTAATAAAGTAATTAAGTTAATATCTTCATGTGCGCCAGCGCGAACAGCATCATCAGGAATAACTTCAGGATTTTCGATCGGGAAATAATGGATGCCTCTTAAAATGGAGTTGCCATTATGAACATGCTTATCGAAATAATCAATTGGCAATTCCAGGTAAGTTGCAATCGCACGTAAAAGATGTGTACCGTTTTCTTCGAGTTTCTTGTAGATATCGCCTGTAACTTTATTAAATTCAGGCAATTCCTCCAGCACTTCATTATCTGGGTACTGGTCTTTCACCGGATCGCCATCGGTAACCTCCTGCCCAATTTGCCAGAATTCTTTTAAGTCAGGCGTTTTTGCACCTTTAGCAGTTTCTTTTCCTGCGCTGGTGTAACCACGTTGACCGGCGAGTTCTGGTTTCTCATATTTGCGCTTTGTTTCTACTGGTAAAGTAAAAGCAGCGCGAATGTTTTCGTAAAGTTTATCAATTAATTCCTGGCTTAAACCATGGTTAGTAATGGTTACGAAGCCTGAATCGTTAAAGGCACGGCCCAATTCATCAGAAAATTTTTTGCGTTCTTCTTCAGTTCCATTGATATATGAACCTAAATCTAAACAAGGAATATACGGTGTAGACATGATTTTTAATTTAATGTATTACGAATTTAAAAAAGAATTGTTAATAAGTGAGATTTCGGTATTCAAAATCAAGGTACAAATCTATAATTCAGTTTTTTAAGTTATTAACAATAGCATTGTAAATGGCTGTTTCCGGCGATTGTCATTCCAAATCCATTATAATTTTAACAGAAACTATGCTGCTGGTATTTTCGTAATATAGCATAACAAATGAAACCCTAATAGTAAAGGAAAAAGATCGTATGAAGAGGATAATTTTAGTTTTATTAACAGTTTTGAGTATCAGCCAGGCAAATGCACAGGCCAAAAAAACAGAGAAGGCAACTTTTGGAATGGGCTGTTTTTGGTGTACAGAAGCGATCTTTCAAAGGCTCAAAGGAGTAACAGCAGTGAAATCCGGATATGAAGGTGGTCAGCTGCCTAACCCAACTTACGAAGAGGTTTGCAGTGGTAATACTGGTCATGCCGAAGTTTTGCAGATCACTTATAATCCGACGGAGATTTCTTACGATGAATTACTCGAAGTTTTCTGGAAAAGTCATGATCCTACTACCTTGAATCGTCAGGGAGCAGATACCGGAACACAATACCGTTCAGTTATTTTTTATCATACGCCACAACAAAAAGCATTAGCAGATCAGTACAAAGCAGAACTGAATAAGACCAATGCCTATGGTAAAAAGGTGGTTACCGCGATTGAGGCAGCAAAGCCGTTCTATGTGGCCGAAAGCTATCATCAAAATTATTTTAACAAAAACAGTAGCGAATCTTACTGCAGGTTAGTCATTCAGCCGAAAATCGAAAAACTAGAGAAGATTTTTAAATCGAAGCTGAAGAAATAATCACAGTTTCAAGTGACTAACCCTGATAAGCATCATGCTAATTAGGGTTAGTCACTTTTTTCTTAAGTAGCATGGCGGAGACCAGCGTTAGTAACTTTTAGATATTATTTCATTCAAGAATTGTCAATAAACAGCTCTCACGATTAAACAATTCTCCATTCCTCAAACTTTACGCTGGTAAATATTACATTTGCAATATGAATACTGGCTTACAGCTTTACAATACGCTTTCACGTAAGAAAGAACTTTTTCAACCGCTAAATCCAAATCACGTTGGGATGTACGTTTGTGGTCCAACGGTTTACAGCGATGTACATCTGGGTAACTGCCGTACCTTTTTATCTTTCGATTTAATCTTTAGATACCTGAAGTTTTTAGGTTTTAAGGTTCGGTATGTTCGAAACATTACCGACGCTGGTCACCTGGAAGGAGATCGTGATGAAGGTGATGATAAGTTTGCAAAACGTGCGAAACTGGAGCAGCTTGAGCCAATGGAGATTGTACAGAAATATACTTTAGGTTTCCATGATGTTATGCGCATGTTTAATACGCAGCCACCAAGTATAGAGCCAACAGCTACAGGGCATATCATTGAGCAGATCGAAATGATCAAAGTTATTATTGCCAATGGTTATGGTTATGAGATTGGTGGAAATGTTTATTTCGATGTGGAAAAATATAGCAAAGAATACAACTATACCATTCTGACTAACCGCAATCTCGAAGATATGCTTAATAATACGAGAGAACTGGGTGGCCAGGATGAAAAACGTGGTCGTTTAGATTTCGCACTCTGGATTAAGGCTAAGCCAGAAACATTAATGCAATGGCAATCTCCGTGGGGTTTAGGTTTCCCGGGTTGGCACATTGAATGTTCAGCCATGAGCGCTAAATACCTGGGAGATGAATTTGATATCCACGGTGGCGGAATGGACCTTGCGGCCACGCACCATACCAACGAAATTGCACAGTCCGAAGCTTGCAGTCACAAACAGCCGGCCCGTTACTGGATGCACACCAATATGCTTACGGTAAATGGTACGCGGATGTCAAAATCTGCGGGTAATGGATTCCTTCCTTTAGAGCTGTTTACTGGTGCTCACCCGCTTTTGAAGAAAGGATATAGCCCGATGACGGTTAAATTTTTCATGTTGCAGGCGCATTATCGCAGTACATTAGATTTTTCAAATGATGCACTGGATGCTTCGGAAAAAGGCTTCAGGCGTTTAATGGCGGCGATTAGCCTGTTGGATAAACTTACCATTTCTACAGAAAGTGACTTCGATATTGAGGCGATAAGAGAGAAATGTATTGCGGCTATGAACGATGATTTCAATAGTCCGATCTTAATTGCCGAACTGTTTGAAGCCGTAAGAATTATCAATACAGTTTACGATGGCAAAGCGAAAATTTCTGCGGAACAACTCGAAAAACTGAAGCAACTGATCAACGATTTTGTTTTTGATATCCTCGGACTGAAAGATGAAGACGCCGGAAGCAACGATTTGAATGGTGTGTTGGATATGGTAATCGATCTTCGTACGGAGGCAAAGGCAAATAAAGATTATGCCACATCTGATAAAATCAGGATTGGTTTACAGGAGCTGGGTATTCAGTTAAAAGATAGTAAAGAAGGAACTACCTGGAGTAAGGCCTAATAGGTGTGCTGTTTTGGCCATATTAACAACTAATTAGATATGAAAAAAGTTGGTTTAATCGGAGGGATTAGTTGGGTATCTACCATGGATTATTATCGATTCATTAACCAGGGAATAAACGAACGTTTGGGTGGATTAAATTTCGCAGAATGCTTAATTTACTCACTTAATTTTGGTGATGTCCAGGCGAAAACATGGGAAGGATCCTTTGAAATCCTGCTTAATGCCTGCGAGAAATTAAAGCAAAGTGGAGTTGAAGCGATTGCATTATGTGCCAATACCGCGCATCTTTTTGCCGATCAGCTTCAGGCAGCGCTTAACTTACCTTTAATCCATATCGGGGAGGAAACCGCAAAAGCCGTAAAATCTGCCGGAATCAAAAATATAGGACTATTGGGCACAATTTTTACCATGGAAAAGGACTTTTACCTAAGAAAGCTTGAGGAACATGGGTTAAATGTATACGTGCCTAAATTGAAAGAAACCAGAGATTATGTTCAGTTCACACTTAAAGAAGAATTGGGCAGAAATTTAGTATTGGAAGAAACCAAGCAACAGTATATTAAAATAATTAATGATTTGAAAGCAGAAGGAGCCGAGGGAATCATTTTAGGCTGTACGGAAATTCCATTATTGATCAGTCAGGATGATTTTGAATTTCCGGTATTTGATACAACTAAGATTCACTGCCAGGCTATTGTAGATTATATGCTTTCATAAAAATCAATCGAGATTAAATAATGAATAGAAAACTTTTAATCATCCCATTAATCGGATTTATTGCGTTTCAGGGATGTAAAAATAAATCAAAAACAGAAACCGCTGAAACTTCCACTGAAGAGATCAAATTAGTTTCACCAGAATTTAATGCGGATAGTGCCTACGTCTATACTAAAGCACAGGTAGATTTTGGGCCACGTATTCCAGGTACAACAGCGCATCAGCAATGTGCTGATTATCTGATTGCTAAATTAAAATCATTCGGTGCTGCGGTCGAGGTTAACGGCGAAAAAACCAAAACTTACGATGGGAAAAGCTTTCAGTTGAAAAATATTGAAGCCAGCTTCAATCCGGAGAAAAAGGAGAGGGTATTAATTACAGCCCACTGGGATGCACGGCCATTTTCTGATCAGGATACTGATCCATCAAACCATAACAAGCCATTCGATGCTGCAAACGATGGAGCCAGTGGTGTAGCGGTGATTTTAGAAATGGCCCGTCAGGTACAAAGAAAGCAGCCCAATGTAGGCGTAGACTTTATTCTCTGGGATCTGGAAGATTACGGAAAGGCAAATGATGAAACGCCTGATGAGGTTACCTGGTGCCTGGGTTCACAATATTGGGCTAAAATTGCAGTAGCTAAAGGTTATAAAGCCCGATATGGCATCAATCTGGATATGGTTGGTGGCGGTAATGCGCAATTTACCCAAGATGAGATTTCCCGCCAGGCAGCACCAGATGTTGTAAGCAATGTGTGGGCAATTGGTAATGAAATTGGTTACAGCTCATATTTTGTAAATTTGCCGAGTGGAAAATTGGTTGATGATCATTTCTGGATGAATAAGGCAGGCGTTCCCTCAATAGATATTATTCACTATAACGACAATAGTGGTTTCTATATTAACTGGCATACGCAATTGGATAATCTTGCCAACATTGACAGAAATACACTAAAAGCTACCGGCCAAACCGTACTGGAAACGATCTACCGCGAAAAATAAAATGTGTAATTGTTAATTACTTTTGAAGGTAGCCAGCGGATAAAATTTTATATTCGCCCACAACTATACTTAAACATATAATGAAACAAATATTTACAACTGCAATTGCATCCCTTTTAGCATTGAGTGCCTTCGCACAAAAAAATGACGGAACGACAAAATCCCTTGTTAATGCCGAAAAAGATTTTGCAAAATCTATTGCGAAAAATGGTGACAAAGAATCTTATCTGGAGTATTCATTGGCAAGTGCATTGGTGTTTCGTCCAAATCCGGTAAACGTTAAAACTTTTTATAATGCACAAACCAAAGGTGAAAAATCTGTTACCTGGGAACCAAATCTGGCTAAAGTTTCCCGCAGTGGTGATTTAGGTTTTACAACCGGTCCTTATGCGGTTAATGGTGAAGAAAAGCAGTATGGTCAATACCTATCCATCTGGAAAACGGAAAACGGTAAATGGAAACTCGCAATTGATTTAGAAACTTCAAGCAATAAGCCACTGGATCAAACTGCTCCTAAATTTGTTGAGCCAAAAGACCATGTTGCACCAAAATTCTTAAATGAAAGAGAAATTAAAGCCGGGCGTGAAATTATTTTAACTACCGAGAAAACATTGAATACATTTCTAAAAACGCATGGTATTGGTGCATTTGGTGGGTTTATGACAGATGATTCGAGATTGTTATTTCCTGGTAATGAGCAGATTACCGGTAAAGGAAAAATCCTTTCGTTTTATAATGGAATGATCAGTAAAATTAACTTGAAAACCACTGGCGTAGATAAGGCATTGGGTAGTGATCTGGCTTATACTTTCGGCGTTGCAACCATTGATTATAAAGCAGATTTACGCGAAAGTTTTAACTATGTGTTTGTGTATGAAAAAGCTGCTGATGCCAGCTGGAATCTCATTGTACAGGCGTTTGTGCCAGCAGAAAGATAATTATCAAAATGTGAATTAAATGAGCTTCCTGTTAAAGGGAAGCTTTTTTTGTTTCCAACGTACAAATAGATGCTAAACGCTATCTGATCATTTTCTACAACTTAAACCCGGGTTTTACGTTTACCCTAAAAACGAAATTTATGCATAAAAAACTCCTTATTCTTTCCGTTGCCATCTCGTTATTTTTTAATGCTTCTGCCCAGAAACGTAAGTTTGATCTTCAGGGTAAAGCTGGTGCAAGAGGTGTTATGCCGGAAAATACCATTGAGGGAATGTTAAAGGCGCTTGATTTGGGCGTTAATACGCTGGAAATGGATGCAGTCATCTCTAAAGATAAACAGGTAGTTTTATCTCAGGAGCCTTATTTTAATAATGAAATCTCTTTAATGCCTAACGGAAAAGCCATCACTTTTAAAGATCAGAAAAATTACAACATCTACAAGATGGATTACGAACAGGTGAAGAAGTTTGATGTCGGCAGTAAAGTTCATGCGCGGTTTCCAGGACAAATGAAGTTTAAAGCCTATAAGCCGCTGCTTTCTGAAACAATTGATGCGGTTGAAGCTTATGTTAAAGAAAAGCGATTAGCCAGGCCAGTGTATAATATTGAAACCAAAACCATCAAAAATGGCGACAATGAATTTCATCCGGAACCTGCAGAGTTTATAGAGTTGATTATGGAAGTGGTGAATGCGAAAAAGATTTCAAAGCGTGTGATTATAGAATCTTTCGATATGAGAACGCTTCAGTATTTACATGAGAAATACCCCAAAATCCAAACTTCATTACTGATTGATGAAAAAGAGCCGTTCGAAGATTACATTGCTCAATTAGGATTTAAACCCACTATTTATAGTCCTTACTCTGTACTTGTTGGAAAAGGTCTGGTAGATCGTTGTCATGAAATGGGCATTAAAATTATTCCATGGACAGTGAACACGGTGAAAGATCTAAAATATTTTATGAGCCTGGGGGTAGACGGCGTGATTACCGATTTCCCAAATCTTATGGATCAAATAAAATAGCCACCCATAAAAAAAGCGATGTTAACATCGCTTTTTTATGGAAATAATTTTTTAGTGGTGTGATGTCTCTGCCTCTTCTGCTTTCGAATGCGGCTTAGCTTCTGTGTTTTCGTGGCCAGAACCTGCTGCATTATGCACGAAAATAGGGCGGGTAAATGCTACAAGAAGGATTAAGGTAAGAATCCATGCGGCTAAAGGGAGTGTCCAAATGCCTTTTGTTTCCTGAACCGGAGCGTGTGAATCGTGAGCTGACATATCGAATATTTTTGATTATTAAATTTTTGCTTTGTTATTGATCGGTAAATATAGTAACAAAAATAGAAAATAAAGATTCAAAGCGCTATTTGTAAAGCAGATAAATTAATAGCATATAGGGTGTTTCCAGTTATGTCTGCAGATCATAAATCATCTTTTTAGTACTGTTTATTTTGCTTTTAATCCTATTTTGATGGTCCTTGAAAATACTATGCTTATCCTGAATAGCATTGCGCATTTCTGCTTTCTTAAAATAGTTTTCTGCTGATTTAAAATCCTGCTGTTGCTCTGCATACAAGCCTAAACTTTCATATATGTTTGCTGCACAAACACCGGGTATGGCTAATGCCTGTTCCGCAACCTGCTTAACTAATTTGTGCATATTCAGTGTGATAACCAATTTCAGGTAAGGTTCGTATACCTCCGGAAAATCAGCTTCAATTTCAATACATCTTTTGTAATAGTAACCTGCACTTTGATAATTCTTAAAATGATAATGATTAAAGTTTCCTAACTGGTAATAAGCCCTGGCATATTCAGGATCGAATGCAATGATTTCATTAAAATATTGATGCGCTTTCGGGAGCTCGCCCCATTTTAATTCTTCAATGGCCTGTAGATATTTTTCTTCTACAGTTGTAAAAATGTCCATGACGGATATAATTAATTTTGATAAGCGGTTAAATGCTTATCAAATGCGTAATAAATTGATTTTTAAATTTGGGTTTTGTTTTTTGAAACTTAAAACCGCGTTAAGGGTTGGGAAGGAAATTTAAGCCAATACCCAAACCCTTTATGCCACGAGACGGGCTAAAGTGTATTTTTTGGATATGTAGTTGACGTAGCATTTCTGTAAATCTTGATGCAAAGATATTTATTTTCAGTGGATTGCAGATTATTTTTTTCGATTGATCAGCTTTTCATATTAACAAGCACATTTTTAATCTGTCGCCTGTGCCTTAAAATGTGAACAATGGCATGTTCGAGCATCTGTTCTACATCATATTGCTGTCCCCATCTTGTATTTATCTTTTTCGATTGATCGAACTCTTCCATGGTGATGTTGGGGTTTCTGGTGAAAAAGTCCTCGTTATATTTAAGCGCTTCCCGGAGCCTTGAGATATAAGGTGTGATGTGATCAAATTGCAATCGTTCCGGCCTGACTGTTTTCAATCCAATAGAATTTTCGATATACACCGCATAACTAAACATTGAAGCAATTACATGCGTTAAAATAGTCTGAATAGAAATGCAATCTGGGTTTGAACTTTCTGGCTCAATGGTTTTAATCAGTTGATTTGGACGAACTGGTTCGATTACCGCAATAAGTTCGTCAATTGCCTTTTTATATTCATCCATCAGTGCGGCTATAGCACCGGTAAGTTTATTGGCACCCATCATAAAACAAATGTAAGTGTTTGGGATGATTTTATGTTGTTGGGGTATGTAATCCCCCACTAGCTTAATGCTACTATAATAAATCTTTAATGATTTTTTCGATTGATAGACCTTCGGCTTCTGCGCGGTAATTCCGAACAATCCGGTGGCGAAGAATGGGCTCAGCTACAGCCTGAACGTCTTCAATATCCGGTGCATATTTACCTGTTACTGCAGCATGGCATTTTGCACCTAAAACCAGGAATTGTGAAGCTCTCGGGCCTGCACCCCAGCTGATGTATTTATTCACGGCTTCAGTAGAAAATTCACTATTCGGGCGGGTTTTTGAAGCTAATTTAACGGCATATTCCAGTACGTTATCTGTAACCGGGATATTCCTGATCAATTGTTGAAAATACTGGATATCATCCGCATGAATGATTTTCTGTAACTGAACAGTTTTGTTATTTGTGGTGTTGCGAACGATGTTCAGTTCATCTGCAAAAGCAGGATAATTTAACTGAATATTAAACATAAAACGATCCAGTTGCGCTTCAGGCAGGGGATAGGTTCCTTCCTGTTCAATTGGATTCTGAGTAGCCAAAACAAAAAAGGGTTTTGGTAAAATGTGGGTTTGGCCGGCAGCGGTAACTGATTTTTCCTGCATGGCTTCCAGTAAAGCAGCCTGTGTTTTTGGAGGCGTTCTGTTAATTTCATCTGCCAGGATAATATTAGAGAAAACAGGCCCTTTTATAAATTTAAAATGCCTGTCTTCTCCTAGTATCTCTGCGCCAATGATATCGCTGGGCATCAAATCTGGTGTAAACTGGATGCGGTTAAAATCCAGATCCAGCACACCAGCTACAGTTTGAACGAGTAAAGTTTTAGCTAATCCGGGTACGCCTACCAGCAAACAATGTCCGTTGCTAAAAATGGCGATTAATACAGATTTGATGATCTCATCTTGTCCCACTACAACTTTACCGATTTCAGCTTTAATGTTGTTAAAAGCCTGGTGAAGTGCGTTGACAGCTTCTACTTCGTTTTTGTACTGCATTCGTATTATTTTGCGGCTGTGGACGTTTTAGTCCAGATTTTTAATTCGTCACAGGTGTTAAATTCATCGTCAATTTTAATATAAGTGCTTTCACGACGTTTCTCAAACCATTCGCTTAAAGTACGATTTATTTTATCACTTTGGGCAGCATCTCTGATTTTTGGAAAATCCTGTGCCATATTGGCTTTATGAGGCGGAATTTTCGACTTCAAATATAAAATACGGTATCCTTGTTTTCCATCAGCAGCTGTAAATAAATTCGGTTTGGAAACTGCACCAATTTTCATGGTGTCAATCACTAAAAATACTGATGGATCTAATTTATCAATTGGGATGAAAGTACTTCTGGCCTGCACATTTTCTGCATTTAGCATCATGCCACCATTAAATTTAGACTCTTTATTATCAGAAAATAAACTCGCAGCGGCAGCAAAACTGATCTTTTTTGAAGAGATATTGTTGTAGATACTATCTGCATGCAGTTGTAAACGAGTTAAGCTTTCTGGTGTAGTTGCCGGTCTTACTAAAATGTGACGGGCATGAACCTGCTCGCCACGACGCTCGATTACCTGTAAAATATGGAACCCAAACTCAGTTTCGAACACCGGAGACATTTCACCAGCTTTAAGCTTAAATGCCCAGGCTGTAAATTCTTTTGCCATGGTACTTCTATCGAAGAAGCCCAAATCACCACCATCTGCAGATGATCCTGGATCTTCAGAATAAGTTTTAGCCAATACTCCGAAATCATCGCCACTTTTTACCCTTAAGCGAAGGGCTTCAATTTTATCATGAAACCTTTGTTTTTCTGCCTTGGTTAGTTTTGGATCTAAAATAATCTCACCAACTTCAACCTCCGTGTTAAACTCGGGAATACTATCTCCTAAAGTTTTGAAGTATTTTTCTACTTCCATCGGTGTAACGTTAATGTTTTCAGTAATTTTCGCCTGCATTTTCTGGGCAATCAATTCATCTTTTACCGATGGTCTGATCTCGTCCTTATACTGAAGAACGGATTTATTTAAGAATTGCTCCAGGCGTTCTTGTCCACCTGCACGTTGCATACTGTAGCGCATTCGTTTATTTACCTCATCATCCACCTGTGCATCTTCAACCATTACAGAATCGATTTCTGCCTGCTGTTTCAATAGCTTTTGCGTGAGTGTATTTTGTAAAATCTTGCATTTAATATCTTCATTAGCAGGATTTCCCTGATAAAGATATTGCGTGTATTGTTGGTTTAAATCAGAAAGCAGTACAATGTTATTTCCTACAACAGCAGCAACTTTATCAATGTTATGTTTTTTTGTTTGAGCATAACTATTTAAAAACAAGCAAACAAATGCGATTGCCACTAAAAAAACTTTTTTCATTCTATTATTTATATTTTGCAATTATTATTAATCGGTAACCAGTATTAAGGTTTGGCAAGTTTTTTTAACTCGTTTTCATTCACCTTGATCTGATATTTTTGTTTAAGGCCTTTCAGCCAGTTTTCTTCTAAGCTTTGCTGGTAATCTGCAATTACCAACCCTTTAATTTCACTTAACGGTTCCTTGTAATCCTTTTTGTTACTGCGGTAAAAATCTTTTATCGCCTCCTCATCATCTTGGGCTCTACTCCAGATTTTCTGTTCAGAAACGTTAAACATCAAAACACCTTCACGATATTCGTTCAGCAAAAAATCGTGATTTTTACTATTTACATTCGTTTTTTTATGTGTTTCTAATGCTGTTTCATAAGTTTTAATTTCTTCTTCATAAGCCGGATTTTTATCCAGCCCCATCTCACGGGCATCTAAAACTTTCAGTTTAAAATTTAAATATAAATTAAGATAGGATGCCAAATCTGCATAATCCGTGCTTACACTTCCGTTATGGCTTTTCTTGTACGACCAAATAAATTCTTTGGTACTTATGGGTTTGCCATTTATAACAGCTACGTTCTGAGCAAACGAATAGCTGCAAATAAAGCTAAAAACTAACAAGGAATAAGCCTTCTTTACAGGGAGCACTCTATAAATTTTAAGGGATAAAAGTAACAATTAGCGGCGCTATTATAAGATATTTAACTAATTTTAACAGAAATTATTATCCTACAAAAATACGAATGGAAAACCAGGTTACCAACAATGCGCACGCTTTACGTTTATTTTTTACCGAAGAAGTATTTTTGGTGGAAGATGAAAGCGTAGAAATCGCGCATCTTGTTGCTGCAGAGCCTGTTTTGCCTCCTCATAAGTTGGAGATTAAACACGTAGATAATTCGGTTACATTGGCCCTAAACAGTACATCTTCATCGCCAGAAGCTGTAGAAGTACTACAAGCTCCTCAGGAAATTGTCAAAGTTCCGCCTGTTATTGCTTCTCCAGCGCAAGAAAAATCATTCAAATTTTTAGGTGGGAATAAGAAGTCGGTCTTAATTTTAGTAAATGATCCTCAGCATGATGTAAGTACGGAACAGGGTAGGGAGTTACTTCGGAAAATTGTAAAGGCGGTGGATTTAGGGACAGCAGATTTTGCGCTGTTAAATTATGCGCATCATTCAGGAGTTAACTTCGCGGCTTTTCATCAGTTTTTTAAACCGGTAATTATGCTTTCCTTTGGTGTTGAAATTTCAGACTTACAATTGAATTATGTTTGGCAAAACGAAATCATTGTACATGAATCTACCAGAATTATCTTTGCACCAAATTTACACCAGCTTGATAGTGATTTAACCGCTAAAAAAATGCTTTGGAGTCATCTTCAGAGAATTAAATAGTTGTGAGATATGAGAGGTGAGATTGAGTATCAAGATCAGCGTTTCGGAAAAAATTAGCAAAATAAAATCTATTAGTATTGTAACATAAATTCAACATAATTTTCAAACTCTAACCACCTAACCACCTAACCACCTAACCACCTAACCACCTAACCACCTAACCACCTAACCACTTTATGAAAAAACTCGTCTTCGCTACCCATAATCAGCATAAAACCGATGAAATCCGTTTAGCACTTAGCGGTCTGTATGAAGTTTTGAATTTAAACGATATCGGTTGTGAAGAAGATATTCCAGAAACGGCTGATACTTTTGAAGGCAATGCAACTTTGAAAAGCACTTATGTGTACGAAAATTTTCAGCTGGATTGTTTTGCAGATGATAGCGGACTAGAAGTAGAAGCGCTCAATAATGAGCCAGGAGTTTACTCTGCAAGATATGCTGGAAGCCGGGATAATGAAGCAAATATCAACCTGGTTTTAAAAAAGCTGGAAGGAATTTTCAATAGGAAAGCACGATTCAAAACGGTTATCTCATTAATGCAGAATGGAGAAAACCATCTTTTTGAAGGCAAAATAGAGGGAACCATCAGAGAAGACCTGTCAGGTTTGAAGGGCTTTGGTTATGACCCGATTTTTCAGCCGGATGGCTATGACATTACTTTTGCAGAGATGGATATGGCACAAAAAAATGCCATTAGCCATCGGGCGCAGGCATTGAAAAAGATGTTGGATTTTTTGAAAGCTGAAGGGTTATAGAAAAGTTTTCTTATTCCTTATACGCTGCCTGTTATCAATAAAAGTTACAATTTCCAGTGTATCTTTTCTGGGCCTAATGCGATACACAACCGAGATATGTGGAATAATTGATCCAATGTGTGTATGCTTGTTTTGATATGTTTTTCTTGAAATTAGAGGTTCTTCAGCTAAAGTATCAAGATATTTAAACACCCTTGTTGTGAATTTCTTTACCTCAACCTCAGTCCAGTGTTCCCTAAGATAATCAATGTTTTTTTGAAAGGTTTCTCCTGCTTTTTTAGACCAGACAATTGTCATTATGCATTAAACCTTTTTTTTGCGTCCTCATGACTGAAGCTTTCGCCTCGATCAAGTTGTCTGATTCCCTCCTTAACATCCTTTTGTTGATTTTTATCTAAATCATTAAACCAATCAAAATCCCTTGAAGAAATCAGAAATTTTAGATCCTTGATTAAACCCGCATCATCGGTATTAATAATGTCTTGGAGTAAACTTAGTTTTTCTGATTGTATATCCATATTTAAATTTAAGCATTAATAGCTTAAAAGCAAACTATAATTTCTTATACCTTTTTAACAGATCAGGCTGGAATTCTCTTTTTAATTGCTTTTTTTAGGTAAAATGGGTTTGATACCGAAATTACTTGTGTCAGCAGGTTTCGCCTGAAACAGATTTCTTTTTGTATTTACTGTATCTTTAACAGCCTTCACTTTTGACTGATCTACTATTTTAATAGCACTTTTATCAGGAGTTACAGCTGGCTTTATGTTAATGGCAGGTTTCGTGCCGGATTTATTAGCAATAACAGTTTTACCTTTCGGTTTAGGTTTAGCTTTTCCTGATGAGCCTATAGCATCTTTTTTAGCCTTTGGCCGTTCTTTAGGCTTCCATGAAAATCCTTTCAACACATTATCTTTAGAAATTTTGGTTTCTGGATTCAAAGCACCTTCAACCCCTTTAATGTACACAATGTCTTCAATATCATTTTCATTGTCCTGGAAAACAAATTTGATCCTGCTGCTCAGGGTCTGATTCATTTCCTTATACACTTTAGTGCTGTCATCCTGAGTATAATAGATACTTTCTGCATTGCCATCTACGTACATGGTTTTGAGTTTTCCATTATTAAAGAAACCCGTCATCAGCCGGCCTTTAATCTGGTTAAACCGTAGCGAATCTTTAGGTGTATTTACTAAAAAAGCATTTCTAATGGCTTGTAAGTTATTCAGTTTTTTATTCTTGAACTGCACATAAATGGTATCGGCTATCTGCTGTGAGCCTTCAGACCAAATAATTGGATTGACGAAACACCTCAAGGTAGAATCCGCACTGGTGTAAAACAAACTATCAGTTTTAGCCTGGATATTCGTTTTGAAGATTTTAACGCCGTGGTAAGCTTTTATTATTCTTGCCTGAACAGTATCGGCGGGGTTAAACTTAGTAGTATCATTTTTGGCGATGCCAGGCTTCAGTGCTGAGATCACACCTTTGCCAAGATTTTTTAGGTCTGTTTTGCCCACTTTTTTCGTTAGGCTATCTGCATTAGCAACAGCCTCTTTTCCAATTGCTGAACTCTTTTTGATTGCCTTTTGTGTCAGACTATCTGACTTAATTTTCGGAAGATTTTTAACAATAGAATCTGCTTTTGCTTTTATAATGTTGCCCTTTTTCAAACTATCAGTATTTAACTTTGGCAATTGGTTAGCCAAAGAATCTATTTTAGTTGAATCTATTGGTAATTTAGGAAGTGGGCTAGGTAGACCATTGTTTTTTCGATCCTCTTTCGGTTTATTTTTAGTGCCCTTTTCATTTTTGCCTGTAAAATTTCGCTTATCTTTTGTGTTGCCCTCAGTATTCTCTGCTGAAGTTTTCTCGGGCGATTCGGCACCATCTTTTGCGCTTTCTTCATCGTCTTCGCCCACCTCATTATCCGCTTTGATTGAAATTTTTGGAATGAGTTTCAGGTTTTTTTGTAGCACCATCTGCGTCTCTAAGGTATCTGCACCCATCCATAAACTATCCGGGCGTTTTTTGCCTTTCACCAATACTGAATCTTCCGTGCCAATGCCCAAATATGCATTTCGGGTTACCAATGTGCGCTGATCGATTTTATAGTAATAACCCAAATCGCCAAACATCTTCATTTTGTCCTTCGTATCAGAGAATACAATGTTTTTTACCGCTTTACCATAGCCAATTTTGCCGAAATAATATAAACTATCCCCCTTTAACGATCGCGTTCCCTGCGTGTAAAGGTTCTTCTTTCCAAAATAAGCATCTTCGGTTGCGGTATTATAAGCGCCATTTTCGGTGTATAAATTATCGTCTTTACCTTTTATATTGGTTGGGCCGTAAAAGTAAGTCCATTTTGATTGGGTGTTATACCGCAAAGTATCAGATTTAATGGTCACCTGTGGCGTAACCACCACCACATTATACCTGAAATAAGCATCATTACTTCCACTAAAATAGTACCCGTTTTTGCTGGTAAGGGTAACCTGCTGATTCACAATTTTACCTCCGCTAGTATAGGTTCCGATCTTGCTTACGGTATTATAGTCTAAAATATCGGTCGTCAAAACTGATGTAGGATCTGTCATTCTAACGTTTCCGGTTAAATGGGCCTGCTTTTTATTCCCGTCGTATTGCAGTTGTTCAGAATAAATATCGGTGGTAAGCTGATTGATGTGCACATTTCTATAGGCCTCGAAATAATTCCGTTTGTTGTAGAAAACGGCACTGTCGCAAGTAAGCGTGGCGTTATCCTGTTGAAAAACCGGATTTCTTAGATAAGTGACGCTGTTTTTTAAATCCCCGCTAATTTTGGAGTATGAAACTATCTTAATCTGCTTTTGGCCGAATAGAAAAAAAGGACTTATTAAAAGAAATAGAAAAACAAATATTTTTTGCACCCTACAAAGTTAGTTTTTTGTTCCGAACGTTCGGAATACCAGTTAAAATTAAATATTTTTGGTGAATGTTACCCTTATCTCAGTTTCAGGATTTTATAAAGAAAAACGAGTTGTTCAGCAGCGGTAACAAGATTCTTTTAGCCGTTAGCGGTGGAAAAGATTCAGTTTTGATGTTGCATTTGTTTAAGGCACTAGGCGTTGATATTGGTGTGGCACATTGTAATTTCGGTTTGCGGGCAGATGAAGCGCAGCGCGACGAAAATTTTGTCAGGATACTTGCTGATGCGCTCGACCTTCTATTTTATGTAACGCATTTCGAAACGAAAAAATATGCTGCTGAAAATAAAGTTTCTACGCAAATGGCAGCGCGTACTCTGCGTTATGCCTGGTTCGAAGAGATTCGGCTGGCAAATGGTTATGATTATATCGCCTTGGCACAACACCAGAACGATGCCATCGAAACCGTATTGATTAATCTCACCCGCGGTACTGGAATTAGTGGTTTGCACGGGATTTTACCTAAAAGAGATCGACTAATCAGGCCCTTGCTTTTTTTAAACCGTGAGCAAATTAACCGCTTTATTGAAGAAGAAAATATTGCATTTGTAGAAGACAGCTCGAATTCTAGTACCAACTACACCCGCAATAAATTGAGGTTACAGGTGATTCCGCATCTGCGTGAAATTAATCCACACCTCGAAAAAACTTTTGCAGAAAATATTGCTCGTTTTGCGTTGCTCGAAAACTTTGTGGACTTGCAGGTTGCGCAGCTTCGTAAAGAAATGATTATTCGAAAGGCTGATGGCTGGTATTTGTCATTAGCAGAGATCGCAAAGCTAAATCCCCAGCAGTTTCTATTGTATGAGTTGCTTAAACCTTTTCATTTTACCGCACCTATTGTCGAAGAGATTTTGAATAGCTTAAGTGCTGTAAGTGGCACGCATTTTTTTAGTTTAAGCCATCAGGCCATTATTAATAGAAATGATTTGGTAATCGTAGAGAAGAATGCAACTACGCTCTTCAATCAATTTATTCATCCTTCAGCAGCAAAGACTGATTTTGGAGATTATAGCATTTCTTTACGTTTCTCTATAGAAATAAAATTTGAAATTGATGCTGCAAAAGCCTTTGTGAATGCTGATAAACTGATCTTTCCTTTGGTATTGCGGAAATGGCAAAACGGGGATAAATTTATTCCGCTTGGTATGCGCCAGCCGAAGAAAGTGAGTGATTTCTTTATTGATGAAAAAGTTCCGCTACATCTAAAACATCATACACCGATCCTGGTAAACGGAAACGGTGAGATTATTTGGATTGCAGGGATGCGACAGGATAATCGATATAAATTAACTACTGCAACAAAAAAAGTTGCTATATTCGAACTCGAAAATAACTAAGTGGAAAGCAGATACGCCTATATCGAAAAACAATACATTGGCCGGGATTATGTTCGCATTTTCATCAGATTGATTATGGCTGCGTTCTGTTTTGCAGCTTACGTTTACGAGCGTGATCGTGACAATACTCAAGATCTTTTTCTGGTCGTCGGTTTTGGAATCATTGGCGTTTCCATGCTCTTGCTTTTCCTTATTCAATATAAAATTATTGTAGATAATGGAAGCATGATACTGGATGGCTTGTGGACCACCAAACGTGTGAAAATTGATTTGAACAGTATTGTTGATGTTCGTAAAGCCACTTATAGCCGTTATTTTTTCAACAATCCTGTCTATAATCTTCATACGAAAGGTACTATTCGCTTCTATTCTTCGGGTAAGGACGCGGTGGTATTAACTGACCGTGACGGACTTGAATATTTTATCGGTACGCAAAGGCCGAACGAACTCTTCCTGGTGATTAAGGAAGAAATGAGGAATTTGAAATAATTAATTGAGGCATTATTTGCCCAATATTCTATTGTTTCCCCCATTGTTGCTTTATAATTATGTTTTTTTTTGCGCTGCAAGATATTATTTTATTGTGGCATCTAAATTGAATTGTTATTGTGGTCTATAAGAGGTGTCTAACCTGCTGTAGATTTGGCCGCAAATTAGCAGATTAATGAGTGAATTTAATATGAGTAATCACTTCAATGTAGATGACTATCCTTTTCAGGAAGAGTGTTACACAATAACTGGTATAGCAATGGAAATTCATAGGATTTTAGAGAAGGGTTTTTCAGAAATTGTTTATAAAGATGCTTTTGAATATGAATTAACTTCCAGAGATATTGGTTATGAAAGGGAAAAGAGATTCGTAGTCAATTACAAAGGCATTGTCCTTAAGCATCAATTCTATGCCGATTTTGTAATTGATAATAAAATAATTCTTGAAATCAAATCCAGCAATGGAATCGTAGATGCTTATTTTGCCCAGGTTTTGAATTATCTCACCATATCAAAGCTTAAAGTTGGGCTAATCATTAATTTCGATGATAAATCATTACAGTATAAACGCATTGTGAAAACAAAATAAGTATACATTTTGGCTATTTATAATTTGAAATAAAATGCTTGATTCAATGTACGCTAGAACTTATTTTTAGAAAACTTAATCTGCGAATCTGCGGCATAACTTTCCAAAGTTTTTATTGCAATACCCCGACACACATTATAGATTAAATTGGGCTACATTTGTATAACAACAACGCATTTATAAATGAAGATAGGAATTGTTTGCTACCCAACCTTTGGAGGTAGTGGAGTAGTTGCAACGGAGCTTGGAAAAGCACTCGCAAATGAAGGGCACCAGGTTCATTTTATCACATACAGCCAGCCAGCCAGACTGGATTTTTTCTCAGCAAATTTATTTTATCACGAAGTTTCGGTAAGAGATTACCCGCTTTTCGACTATGCACCCTATGAATCGGCTTTAGCCAGTAAACTGGTTGATGTGGTTCGTTTTGAGCAGTTAGATGTTCTTCATGTACACTATGCTATTCCACATGCTTCAGCAGCTTTTATGGCCAAGCAGATTTTAGCCAGTTACGGTATTCATATTCCCGTGGTGACTACTTTGCATGGAACAGATATTACCCTTGTTGGTAAAGATCCAACCTATAAGCCTGTAGTAACCTTTTCCATTAATCAAAGTGATGGGGTAACAACTGTTTCTGATGATTTAAGGGAAGATACATACAACCATTTTGAGATCACCAAAGACATTAAGGTGATTCCAAATTTCATAGATTTTAGCCGATTCAGTTTGCAGGCTAAAGATCATTTCAAAAAAGCGATTGCACCAAATAACGAACGGATTTTAATTCATACCTCTAATTTTAGAAAAGTTAAACGGACTTCGGATGTAATCAAGATTTTTGAAAAGGTACAGGCTGTAATTCCTTCTAAATTATTGATGGTGGGTGATGGACCAGAACGTGCATACGATGAGCAGCTTTGCCGCAGCTTGAATATCGGAGAAAATGTTCGTTTCCTTGGGAAACAAGATGCGGTAGAAGAAATTCTATCGGTTTCTGATCTGTTTTTAATGCCTTCAGAGTCTGAAAGTTTCGGCTTGGCTGCGTTAGAAGCGATGGCCTGTAAGGTGCCTGCGATTACGACCAACGCCGGTGGGTTACCAGAGTTGAATGTAGATGGTTTTTGCGGTTACATGAGTAACGTTGGTGATGTGGATGCCATGGCAGCAAATGCGATATCTATTTTGAAAGATGATGAAACATTAAAGCAGTTTAAGGAAAATGCTTTTACAAGAGCTCAGGATTTCGATTTGAAAAAAATCTTACCGTCTTATGTAGATTTTTATAGAGAAGTAATCGAAAACTCCTTACAAGTGAAATAATAACACCGTTATCATAAAACAGTTAAAAGTCGTTTGGTTTACCACGCGACTTTTTTATGGAAGGGTGTTTTTTAAACCTCGTGTTGCTGGTTTTGCCTTATGTCTATTCAATACAGGGATAAATTTATTTAGGCGTTATATTCCTGATGTAAGATTCTTATAAAGAAATCGTTATGAAATTAAACTTTCTCTAAATCAAATCATTATAAATCGTACCTTTGCGCCAAATGAAAAAGATAGTAGATTACAGAAAGCTTTTGAACGTAGATAAAACGGCCGAGCTTGCAGCGCTTAAGTCGGTTTACCGCACGATGATGAAAGAGTTCCATCCTGATAAGTTCCAGGTTGAAGAGGAGAAATTAGCGGCAGAGGCAAGAAGTAAAGAAATTATAGAAGCTTACCATTTCCTGGTTAGTATCGCACCAGAAACACGTGAGCAAAACATCGAGACTTACACACAAACGATTACAAATTCTAATATTTTAGATTTTGAATACAAACAATCTGTTTTAAACATCCAGTTTTTTGATGGAAGTGCTTATGAGTACTTTGATGTGCCAAGAGCGATTTATATCAAATTGGTGAATGCAGATTCTCCAGGTCGTTTTGCACGCCGTCATATTTGCAATTCTTTCCCGTACCGTAACGTAGTTAAAGTTACAGAACCTGCATAGTTTAACATTAAATAAAATGAAAGGCTCGCTGAAAAGCGGGTCTTTTTTTGTTAAAGGGGCATTGGGATTATCTATTGACTAGTAGTTCTAATACACCAACGATGAACGGCCGTCTTCCTGAGCTTGACTCAGGATCTGTTTTTAAGTCCCTTATTTATCGAATACCAAACAAACAGGCGCCCCTACATCAATCCTTTTTCCGCTATCTGTTAATTTACCTGTTTTAATATCCCTATTAAATATCACCACATTATTAGTGTACTGGTGGGCAACCAAAAGAAATTTGCCGCTCGGATCTATCGTAAAGTTTCTCGGCCCTTTACCTAATGTGCTTAGGGTCTCTATAAATTGTAGCTTACCGGTAGGGAGGATTGCAAAGGTAGAAATGCTGTTTGCATCTCCTCGATTGGTTTCATAAAGAAACTTTCCATCGTCAGAAACATGAATATCAGCCGCATCTACTGCTCCATTAAAATCTTTAGCGGTTGTGCCTATTTCCTGTAGTTGTGTCAGTTCGCCATTTTTGTAGCTAAAGGCGGTGATACTGCCATTAAATTCATGAACCAGGTAGGCAAACTTTCCATTCGGACTGAAAACGATATGTCTCGGGCCAGTGCCTGCATTGGTTTTGATAACAGATTTCTCTGTCAATGTTTGATCTTTTCCTGTTGGATTATAATTATAGATATAGGTATTATCTTCTCCTAAATCATTAACGACCAAATATTTATGGTCTGGTGTAAACTTCACCATGTGTACGTGTGCACTTTCCTGCCTGCCCTTAGGATCAATGCTTTTTCCTGTATGTTTGATCACTTGAACTGCTTCACTTAAAGATCCGTCGGCATTGCGCGAAAACACAGCTAAGCTGCCACCAGAGTAATTCGCTACCAAGACATTTTGATCGTCTACGATGATGAAGCATGGATCGGCACCATGACTGTCAACTTTGTTCAAAAATGTTAATGACCCGGATTTCGAATCGTATTTAAATGCAGTTACTGCGCTTTTATCACCTGTTTCATTTACTGCGTAAGCATATTTCTTGTCTGGAGAAATGGCCAGATAACTTGGGTTTGGAATGCCTTTAGCAATATTTTTTAAGCTGGTGTTGCCAGTAATAACATCAAAATCGTAAGTGTAGATTCCTTCACTTTTACCTGGCGCGGTGTACGTGCCGACTACGAGGTTAAAATTTTTTTGGGCAACTGAGATTGTGGATAATAGTGTCATTAAGAATATTCCAATATATTTTTTCATATGATGATCTTCTTTTGGAACAAAGATGAGAAAAATTTGTTGAGGCAATTGTTAAATATTTTCTGGAAAAGTAACTTTCGCCGCAGTTGGAGATGCAGAATAAAGAGGAAAAACTTAAGTTTTCTACTGCTGATTTGCCTTTATCTGGAAACAAAAAAGGCAACCTTTCGATTGCCTTTGTCATTATTTTATTAAATGTTTGATTTGGATCAATTCATGCTCTTCCAGATAACGCCATCTGCCGCGAGGCAAATCTTTTTTGGTTAAATTGCCATAAACAACCCTGTCTAATTTTTCTACACTATAACCTAAATGTTCAAAAATACGACGAACGATTCTGTTTTTACCACTGTGAATCTGAATACCAATTTCTTTTTTAGTTCCGCCAGATACATAAGAAATGTTATCTGGTTTAATCAATCCATCTTCTAACTCTAAACCAAAAGCAATTTTATTCAAATCACCCTGTGATAAAGATTTATCCAGTTCAACGTTGTAAATTTTTGTAATCCCATTTTTTGGGTGGGAAAGTTTGTCTGCAAGGTCACCGTCATTTGTCATCAATAATAAACCTGTTGTATTGCGATCTAAGCGGCCAACCGGATAAATACGCTCGCGACTAGCTTTATCAACCAATTGCATTACCGTACGGCGTTCCTGCGGATCATCAGTGGTGGTAATATAATCTTTTGGTTTGTTTAGCAGTACATAAACTTTTTTCTCGCGCTTAAGCAACTCGCCATTATAGCGAACCAAATCTTTTGATGGATCTACTTTGTGTCCCAATTCAGTAACGGCCTCACCATTTACGGAAACTACGCCTGCTGCAATTAACTCATCAGCTTTACGGCGAGAACAAATTCCTGCATTTGAAATATATCTGTTCAGGCGAATTAGTCCTTTGTCTTCGTTTGATTTACGGGCAGGGGCGATAACAGTTCGCTCCGGACGGTTAAATTCTGTGTCTCTTGGCTGTTGCGTTTCCTCGCGTTTTCTAAACGGACGGGAATCTCCTTCTCTCGGTTCTCTCGGTTTTACATCTCTTGAACTTCCAGCACTTGGCTTGAAATCGTCTGTTCTGCCGCCTCTTGATTTATAATCTTTATATCCGCCTTCTCTCGGTTTAAAATCTCTCGAATCTCCATCCTTAGACTTGAAATCGCGTTCTCCTGTCCTTGGTTTATAATCTCTTGCTCCACCTTCTCTAGGTTTAAAATCTCTGTCTCCGGTTCTCGGTTTAAAATCTCTCGATCCACCGTCTTTCGATTTGAAATCACGGTCTCCTGTTCTGGGTTTAAAATCTCTTGATCCACCGTCTTTAGATTTGTAATCTCTGTCTCCGGTTCTAGGTTTATAGTCTCTTGATCCGCCATCTTTTGATTTGAAATCACGGTCTCCGGTTCTAGGTTTATAATCTCTCGATCCGCCTTCTCTAGGTCTGTAGCTGCGTTCTTCTTTAGCGCCGGTATCTTTGGATTTGAACTCACGATCGCCAAATTTGAAACTTTGTGGTTCAGAATCTTTCGATTTGAAATCGCGTCCACCTGTTCTTGGTCTTGAATCTTTTCTGTCGCTAAATGATTTTGATTTAAAATCTTTACCCTCTGAACTTCTAGGTCTGAAGTTGTCTTTAGCATCGGATGATTTGTTGAATTTGTTGTCTCTGTCGCCTGATCTTTTCCTGTCAGATCCGGCTGAACTACTTCTGCCATCAGTGTTCCGGCTACCCGGTTTGGACTTGTCATCCCGACTGTTCCTGTTGTTTTTATTTATCATGATACGCTTTTAACCGCATCCTGAAATGCGGGCTGCAAATTTATGTAAAATTGGTGAATATTACAATGTTAGAGAGCGGAAAAGTATATTAAAAAAATAGCCTCTAATATAGGAAAAATGAATCGATTTTGGAAATTTAAAATCCACGTTTTAAGCGGTTTAGGGGCTGTTTTTGGTGGGTAAATGTGTAACTATTTGATAATGTGCTTATTATTTTTTAGCTTTGCCCACGTTTTTATATAAGTTCACCAAAAAAAGGAGGAAGATGTTAAAGAAACACATCGTACCATTTGCGGTAGTGGTAACACTATTTATCTTGGCAAAAGTGTTCGCTTACCAAATGCCCTTAGCACAAAAAAGTCCGTTAAAAGACAAAAAATTACACACTATAATTACCCCAACTGATCGCCCGAAAGTTGAAAAAGAGGAGAAACCTCGATCTTTAATGGCTCAGTTAAATTTTGCCGATGAAACTTTGCCTCTGGGCGATAAAAAAGTGGAACGCAAAATGAAAAAAATCCTTGCCGCTCACCGCTTTGGCATTACGCAAACAAATCGTTTGCATAAAAAAGCGAAGGAATGGTTTCCGGTTATAGAGCCGATCCTTGCCGCTTATGGAATTCCCAATGATTTCAAGTATTTGGCTTTGGTTGAATCTGGAATGGCTGGTGGAGTTTCTCCAAAGGGTGCAGCCGGAATCTGGCAGTTTATGCCTGGTACCGCACGCTCTTATGGTTTGAAGGTAAACGGAAAAATTGATGAGCGCTATAATTTAAGCAAATCTACTGTTGCGGCCTGCAAATACATTAAAGAGATGTATAAAGGCTTAGAAAGCTGGACCCTTGTAGCTGCGGCATACAATGTGGGAGATGGCCGTTTACGCAAACAAATCACCAATCAAAATCAGGATAATTATTATAAGATGAAGCTGAACCAGGAAACTGGCCGCTACGTTTATAAGGTGATCTCTATGAAACAGATTGTAGAACATCCGAAACGCTACGGATATGAAAAGAAGCGTGTGTTATTGGCTTACAACGGCGAGTAATATAAGTTAAGATAAAAACAGGCATTTGGTAAGACGCTCCGATTTTCGAATCGGAGCATTTTTTTTGGAAGATAATTTAGAGCTGAAGCTAAAAGTCGAAAGCTTAAGGCTTTGAATGGCTCTCTTTATCGCCAACAGTGACGGATTGATATGTGGGAATTATTTTACCGTAACTGCTTCATGCCTTGGCCAATCGCTAACGAATGAACTATTGACCCAATGGACTTTGTAACTAACTAATCATCTACTGGCTAATGAAACAATTTACTTCCAGCAAGAATTGTTGCCCTTAATCTCTAAACCCTTCACAATTAAAAAATATATTTTTCATTAGTAAAACACCACTTGGTTGGCAGTTGTTTCTCCTAACGACTAACGACTAACGACTAACGACTAACGACTAACGACTAACGACTAACGACTAACGACTAACGACTAACGA
>JAZBLX010000041.1:0-35245 GCA_037033465.1 Bacteroidota bacterium
GGCCAATACAATACACCACTGATACATAAATAATCACTTTGTATTTCCCAAAAAACCAATCGGCCACCAGGCCACCAACAAATGGAAGCGCATAGGCAAGTGATACAAAAAAGTGTGTGGTTTCGTTAGCCTTGGCTTCCGCAGTAATCTGCAAGGCAGGATTAAGGGTCGGATTAAAAAAATGAAAAACCAAAAAGGTTGCTAAAATGGACCGCATGCCATAAAAGCTAAAACGTTCCGCCCCTTCGTTGGCAATAATGTATCCAATACTTTTAGGGTAGCTACTGTTTTTAGACTGCGTTTTATCCATACGCTAATTTGGCGTAATTCTCGGGATCAGTCTTTACTGATTTTCACCCTATGAGGCATTATCTTATCCTCTTTGAGATTGTGACCTAAATGGACAGATATTTTTTATCCCTTTTGTTACTTTTGATCAAAATTTATCATTCATTACAACAAAATAAAGCAGATGTTCCAAACAAATGTATATGTAGAAAGAAGAGCAGCATTGGCTCAGCAGTTAAAATCCGGCCTGCTTCTTTTCTTTGGCAACGACGAAAGTCCGATGAATTACGCTGACAATACTTACAGTTTCAGGCAGGATAGTACGTTCTTATATTACTTCGGAATTGCGCATCCGGGTTTGGTGGCGGTGATTGATCTCGATGAAAACCGTGAAATCATTTTTGGCAACGAAATGAGTATCGATGATATCGTTTGGATGGGCAGGCAGCAAACCATTCAGGAAAAAGCAAACCTGGCGGGCGTTTCACAGCTTCAATCCGCTAACGAAGTATTCAATTATATTAAGCAGGCTATTGCGAAAAACAGGGCCATTCACTTTTTGCCGCCTTATCGGGCAGATAATAAAATAAAACTTTCAAAGTTGCTAAATATTGGCGTGAACAATTTGCAGGAATCAGCTTCGGTGCCTTTTATCAAAGCAGTTGCGGCGCAACGTGCCATCAAATCGCCATTAGAAATTACCGAAATAGAAAAGGCTGTTAACCATACTATTGACATGCATTTACTGGCCATGCGTAACACCAGGCCGGGAATGAAAGAGGAAGAAGTTGCAGCTATAATTCATGGCGAAGCACTACGGACTGGTGGGAATCTGGCCTATCCAATTATTTTAACCATTAACGGGCAGATTTTACACAACCATTTTCACGGAAATGTGATGCAGGAAGGGCAACTGGTGTTGAACGATTCCGGGATGGAAACTGCATTGGGCTATTGCGGAGATTTAACCAGAACTTTTCCTGTCGGGAAGAAATTCGACAGCAGGCAACGGGAAGTTTATTCGATTGTTCAATCTGCACTTCAACGTGCAGAAGCAGCTTCCACACCCCATGCGAAATATATTGATGTTCATTTTGAGGCTTGCAGAGGTTTGGCAGAAGGGATGAAAGCAATGGGTTTGATGAAAGGTGATGTGGATGAAGCCGTAGCTGCAGGCGCACACGCATTGTTTTTTCAATGCGGAACCGGCCATATGATGGGACTCGATGTGCACGATATGGAAGATCTGGGTGAACAATATGTGGGTTATGATGACACTTTGAAGAAAGAGACCGAACTGTTCGGATTAAAATCTTTAAGACTCGGCAGGGCGTTAGAGCCAGGCTATGTTTTTACCATTGAGCCGGGTATTTACATGATTCCTGAACTCATTGATTTATGGAAAGCGGAGCGCAGGTTTGAATCTTTTATTAATTATGAAGCCGTATCACAGTTCAAGGATTTCAGCGGAATTCGTTTAGAAAATAATTACGCCATGACCAACGCTGGTTTGCAGCTATTAGGCAAACCACTGGCAATTGAAATTGACGAAGTGGAAGAAATTAGAAACAGCGCTTATTAATATAATATGACCTACCAGGAGAAATTAGCCGCCATCCGGGCGAAAATGGTAACGAATGGAGTAGATGCTTATATCATTCCTTCATCCGACCCACACATGAGTGAGTATGTGCCGGATCGTTATAAATGCATTCAATTCGCATCCGGTTTTACAGGTTCTGCCGGGACTTTGGTGATTACGCAGAAATTTGCAGGCCTTTGGGCCGATTTTCGGTATTTCGAACAAGCCAATCAACAACTTAACGGGAGCGGATATGAGCTGGTAAAGTTGAAGGTGCAGCACACGCCGGAATATATAGCCTGGTTAGATGAGCAATTGCCTGCCAAATCAGTTGTGGCGTTCGATTTTCAGCTGATGTCGATGGTTTTAGGCGAAGAAATTAAAGAAGCGCTCTCGGTAAAAGAGATTGCAATTCAAGATCAGGATCTACTGGCAGATATTTGGGAAAACAGACCTGCATTGCCAGATGATCTGGCCGTATTGTTGCCCGAAGAAGATTGCGGGCAGGATTTCAAAAGCAAATTGGCTGATCTTCGTAGGGCGCTGCAACTGGCTAAAGCTGATGTTCACGTCATTTCCAGTTTGGATGATCTGGCCTGGCTTTTTAACATCCGCGGGAACGATGTAAGCTATAATCCGGTAGTACTTTGTTATGCTTTAATTACAGCTGATGAAGTGAGATTATACCTCAATGAGGAGAAATTATCTTCAGGTGATTTGATTGCACTTGAAGAAAGAAAAGTGACCATAAAAAACTATCAGGCAATTGCTGCTGATATCAAAGAATTAACGGATTGTACCATTTTATTAGATGGGAAGCGGACTTGCTATCAGTTCTTCACACTGTTATCTTCATCGGTTCGCATTATTAAAGAAACCAATCCCGTAGTGTTTTTGAAGTCGATTAAGAACGAGATAGAAATACAGAACACCCGGGCGGCAATGGTAAGTGATGGCGTTGCGCTTACACGGTTTTTTAAATGGCTGGAAGAAAATATCGGTAAGATCGAAATTACGGAACTTTCTGCTTCACAGAAGGTGAAGGAGTTCCGCGAACTTGGTAAAACATTTGCCGGGATAAGTTTTGCTTCAATTGCAGGTTATGGTCCGCATGCTGCACTGCCGCATTATTGCCCTGATGAAGAAAGTAATCTCGAATTACTTCCTAAAGGTCTTTTCCTGCTCGATTCTGGCGGTCATTATTTTTACGGCACAACAGATATTACCCGGACAGTTCCTTTAGGTGAAACCACTGAGGAAGAGAAACTGGATTATACCCTGGTACTTTCGGCGATGATTTTTGGTTCTGCGGCTAAATTCCCAAGAGGGACAAGAGGTTATCAGATTGATGGAATCTGCCGTCAGCAGCTTTGGCAACAAGGAATTAATTACGGACATGGTACCGGCCACGGGGTGGGATATTACCTGAATGTGCATGAAGGGCCACAAAATATCGGGCCATCCAATGCTGCGGTTGCGATTGATCCCGGAATGATTACTTCCATTGAACCGGGTATTTACCGGCCCGGCAAACATGGTGTCAGGATAGAAAACCTGGTATTAACCGTTCCTGCAGCTGCGACTTATTTTGGTGAGTTCCTGCAGTTTGAAACGGTTACTTTAGCTTATATTGATACGTCAATTGTCATTACTGAATGGTTACTCCCTGAACAGATCAGCTGGCTAAACAACTATAATCAAATAGTTTATGAACGATTAAAGTTAGAGTTGAGTGAAGAGGAAGCATTGTGGCTTAAGGAAAAGTGTAAGGCGATATAATTATAGCATTGAAGCAAATCTGATTGCAGCATATTGGTTGTAAGGTCTCGCTATGGCTTCAGGCTACCACGCTGGCTTGCCTCGGCTGGCCGCCGAAGGGCTTTTACTTTGCTGATTCGACAGTTGCCAATAGAATTCATTAGCCCCACGTCATCATTTCGAGCGAAGCCGAGAAATCTTTTCAAGTTGAAGAATGGCTGTGTTCAAAGATCTCTCCATTGCGCTGCGCTGCAGTCGAGAAGACGATGATACGATGGTCATTTCAACTGCAGGGGAGATACCTTTGGAACCATGAGCGTTCGTTAAGCTTTAAACGTTTTTTCCTTCCATCATCTCCCAGGCCGGTAGCAGAGTGGCCATAGCAGGGTGTCATTCAGAGCGCAGCGAAGAATCCCTGCGGTTTCACCTACTGCCTTCAATCAGCACCGAACCTTTTTATTACGTTATTCAATGAACGGTGGGTTAAAGCGGTCGTCATCCTGAACTTGATTCAGGACCTAACTTTATTAGGTGCTAAATTAAATTCAGCACAACGATTCGGTTAGTACATCCCCTCAAAAAATCCGTCTTTGCGAAGCAGATTTTTCATCTGCTGAAGCAATCTCCATCGAAGAATCTGCAAATGAGATTGCTTTGTCGTGCCTCCTTGCAATGACGAGATGTTTAAGAATAGTTATAGCTACTGATAGGGCCGTTCCGCTGCGCTGGCTTGCCTCGGCTGGCCGCCGAAGGGCTTTCTTCTTTTTCTTAACAAAAAGAAGCAAAAGTCAAGGCTTGGAACTGATGTCGGATTAGCGCGTCGAAATTTAAATGGCGGTAGCACAAGGGCTCGATTCTGTTTGAAATAAAGATGCTTTTTAGAGAGCCGTTCGCGCTACCTTGGGTTGGGGTATTTGAACGTGAGTGCAAAAATTTCAACGGCTACTCCTTCCATCATTTCCTAGGCCGGATAGCAGGGTGGCCATAGCGAGGTTTGCCCCTCATTGTCATTCAGAGCGCAGCGAAGAATCCCTGCGTTTTTCCCTACTGCCTTCAGTTAACACCGAACCTTTTTTGGCTTATTCTATGTGGCTTGCCTCGGCTGGCCGCCGAAGGACTTTTACTTTTTTGCTGATTCGACATTTGCCAATAGAATTCATTAGCCCCACGCCGTCATTTCGAGCGAAGCCGAGAAATCTTTTCAAGTTGAATAATGGCTGTGTTCAAAGATCTCTCCGTTGCGCTGCGCTCCAGTCGAGAAGACGATGATACGATGGTCATTTACAACTACAGGGGAGATACCTTTGAACCATGAGCCTTATAGTTAAACAGTAAACGTTTTCTCCTTCCATCATTTCCGAGGCCAGGGTAGCAGGGTGGCAATAGCGAGGGGTCATTCAGAGCGTAGCGAAGAATCTCTGCGTTTTTGTCTACTGCCTTCAATCAACACCGAACCTTTTTATTACGTTATTCCATGAACGGCGGGTTAAAGCGGTCATCAGGGGAAAGGTGCCAATAGCAGATAAGGGGCCACATAAATGATCGTCATTGCTGCGACGCGCGTATCCCGAAGCGGGAAGTAATAAGCCACTTTACTTCTTCTGAAAAATCTTAAACCCTTCAAAAGCACCATATCCGGAGATATCCCCATAAGTAGCGTGATAAACCCCAACCTCCAAAACCTCGCCCGCCATATCATCTCGTTTAACCGGACTTCCGGGAAGATCTATCCAACGCTTTCCATCACTACTTCCACGCATAAAAAACGTGTTGCTAAGCCGCTGAATTTGCAGGTAGTTATAAAAATCCCAGCCTGATAAATTATTGGATTGTAATCTGCCTTTTTTACCAAGATCGGTTACAATATTGCCAACGCCCCAACCGGGCATAATGCCGTTTTGAATAAGCTGATCATTTGTTCCTGGCAATTTGACCATTATTCCTGCCTCATTCGCTCCAAAAGCTTTCTTTTTTTCAAGTCCGAGGAGATCTGCAAGTTTCACTTCGGCGACAAAATCTCCCTTCACTTTATGGTATGCAAACGGACCTATATTCTCTGTTCCATCCCAAACGGTATTGTGCGAAATCATTTTTAAAACACCTCCCTGCTGAACAAGTGTATCCGCAGATCCCATAAAACCATCCCATGAAGACCCGGCTAATCCGTCTTTTGAGGCCGGAATAGATCGAGCGATTCCAATCTGTCTTTTAACGATAAATAGCGAAGAATCAGTTTTTGCAGTAAAGATTGAAGAGGGTTCGGTTACATTGCCGAAATTATCTTTCACTTTAAGCATGTATTGATATTGACTTTCTGGCTTGGTAGTAAAATCTATAAAATCCGGCGTTCGGTTCCATTTTGCATTAGCTTCATCGCCTGCTCTTGTAAATAAATATTCGAAAACATTACCCGGTAATTCTGGCTGATGCGCCACCATGTAAATCATATTTGGTGTAATTGCAGATGGACTTGAGGCGAAACGCGCTTTTACATTTTTAACACTTTGCGTCTGCTTCCAGAAATTAAATTCTTCCTTTCGGGCGCGTTCATCTAAACCCAGGTTATAAATTAAAACAGAAGAGATGGCAACCTGACCTCCAGATGTTTCCAATAACAATTGTTCATCCTTCTGCCTGCCTGCACCCAAAAAATTGGAAACCAGTTTCCCATCTACAAATACCTGAAACTTGCCATTAACATAGTTAAACATTACCTGCTGCCATTTTCCATTACCAGGAATGCGCGCTGTTTTCCCAGCACCAAAGTAAAAACTGGCTTTGGAACCACTACCGGGCAACACTGAAAAGACAGCACTGAAAGGTTTTGTAAAATCAACTGCTTTAGTGATTTTTTCATTAAGAAGCAGCCTTGCACCATCACTTAATACGACTGAAATTTTTCCCGAAACATCGGCTACATCAGCTTTTCCTTTTATATCCAAGTCGCCTAAAGCCGTTCCGTTATTTTCCCATCGTTTTAGTGTTCCATAATCCAGATTTCTGGCATTGGCATACAACACCGTGTGGTTAGTGATCCCTTTAGTATAAGCTGCCGTAATTTCTGCGGAACTTAACGGCCGATCGTAAACTTTAAGCCCGGCAAGCGCTCCAGAAAAACCTGCGGTTAAATCTTCATTTCCACCGATAAGAAATTTCGATAATTTTTTAACAAAAAGCATTCTTCGCGCTTCCCGATCCAGCTTTCCATCTACATATATACGCTCCAGAGTTCCATCAAAAACCATCACGATTTGATGCCATAGATTTGCTTTAGGAACAACTTTGTAACCCAAATCTGCCCAACCCAGGTGAACAGCTGCTCCGGCATTTTTGCTGGATCCGTAACCTGCTGAAACATTGGTTAGGTTATCCCCTCCCTGTTGCGTCCACGAAACGATGGTTTCTTCTTTCGCAATTTCCGGATTAAGCACCCACATGCTTACGCTATAGCTACTGTTGCCCAACAACGATGGCGGGGCCAAAATCGAAGAAGATAAACGTTCCTTTCCAGAAAACAACAAGGCTTTCTTTCCATCCACCATCGCAACAATTGGTTTCGCTGTTCCCACGGCAGAAAACGTGCCTGCTAATTTTCCCTGATTCGAAAGGTTTTGAACAGCTGATCCGATACGTAGCTTACTAAAATTCAAATCGACCAACAAACCTCTCGAATCAAAACGCTGCAAAGATTCCCATTTCTTAACTTTTGTATTCATTATTGGGCGATAGGATGCATGGTCAAAAACCTGAATATTCCAGATGGCCTTATTCAATCCGGGATATTCAGTGTGTAAAATAGTTGTGCGCAGATACCTCGCGTTTACGTTTCCAAAATCCATCATCGGACTTCCGTGTTGCGTATTGCGGCTTTTATCTGCATACAATTTCCATGTTTTACCATCCAGAGAATATTCAATTTTATACTGGTAATACCAGGTGGCGTACTCAAATTGGGTATGTATACTTCGAACATTAACTGCCTTACCTAAATCTATCTGCAACCATGATGGTCCGATGTTATTCTTCGGTTTCCATAATGTTCCGTTGTTATCATCCACTGCGTACCCTGCTTTAAAATCTTCATCATAAATAGACGAGGCCGCTACGGTTTTACCGAACGCAAGGTTTTGATGTGGGTTCACATTTTTCGCCAGATAACCAATACCTGTATGTGTCGGAACCAGTTTGAGAATACTTCCTTTTTCGTCAAAAATGATTTTATCGGCTGCCACTTGCCGGTGGTAACCACCATCATTATGCGGATTGTTATGACGGTGATAAATCAGATAAAAATCTTCGCCCTGCTGCAGTACGGATTGATGGCCGGGTCCGTGCACCGTTCCGTCGCTGCTGGTTGCTAAAATTGGGTTTTCGGCCGCATATTTAAAAGGTCCCATCGGATTTGTCGCTGTTGCATACTGTACGCGATATGTTCCATCTTCACAATAACCGGATGAATAAGTGAGGTAATAAATTCCTTTTCGTTTAAAAACAAATGGTGCCTCAAAAAAATCTTTTGCATCTGTGTTTGGAATTTGTGCCAGTTTTGCAAATGATTTCATGTCTGCATTAAGCAAACCAACACCGCAACCGTGGTTTGGATAAATGCCCCAGGTACCCCAATACATATAGTATTTCCCATCATCATCTTTAAAAGTCTGCCCATCAAGCGTAATCACATTAGGCACCAGAAAATTCGGAACAATGGGCTTGCCGGGCGCCAACAAAGGCGTCCAGGGTCCAACTGGTGTAGCAGATGAAGCGCCAAAAATTTCGACAGGCTGGCAATAATAAAGGTAATATTTTCCATCCGGACCCAGCGTGGCATCTGGCGCCCAGTAATGATGGGTAGTTGGCCAGTTCATATCCTGCAGGGTCCAGTTTACAAAATCTTTTGAAGTCCATACTTGCGACGGTCCGAAACCACCTCCATTACCATCTGTAGTGGCAAAGATATAGTAAGTATCACCAAATTTCTTTACCGTAGGGTCTGCAAAATAGCCTGGAATTATCGGGTTGCCATTCCCCTGTTTTAGGTGTTGATTTTGTGCCATTACCAACTGATAAAAACCAGTCAGAACGGATAATAGCAAGAACTTTAGGAAAACGTTTTTCATGTTGATATATTAAAAAGAACACCTTCCAGTGCTGTCCTTTAGCTCTGATTAATTCTCCAAACCGCAGCAGTAACGGAATTATTTTGCTGGCGAAACCTGGTTCATATTTGGCGTTTCGGCGTTTAAAAGATGTTTGATGAAGAAATCTCTCTTACGTCTTCGTCCGTAAACACCGCCATCACTATGTCCCATGCCAGGGATACTCAAAATATCGAAATCTTTATTGGCCTTAATCAACACATCCGCCAGGCGATAAGTAGATTCTGGCGGTACGTTTTCATCGGCTTCGCCTACAATTAAAAATAAATTGCCTTGAAGTTTTGCTGCATTGGTGATGTTAGATTGCGCATCATAATGTTCGCCCACCGGATAACCCATCCATTGCTCATTCCACCATTGTTTATCTATACGATTATCGTGGCAACCACAGGCAGAAACCGCAGCTTTATAAAATTCGGGATGAAAAAGTAAGGCACCCGTTGAGTTTTGCCCCCCGGCAGATGTACCGTAAATACCTACCTTATTGATGTCTGCATTTGGATATTTTTTAGCCATGGCTTTCATCCACAAAATCCGGTCTTCGAAACCCGCATCTGCCAGGTTATGCCAGCAAACATCATGAAAAGCTTTTGACCGATTTGCTGTTCCCATGCCATCCATCTGCACCACAATAAATCCTAATTCGGCAAGGCTCTGCATCTCACTGGCAGGGAGAAAATTTTTGGGCACAAAACTATCCTGCGGACCAGCATAAATATATTCAATGATTGGATAGGTTTTGCCCGGATCCATATTCGAAGGCCTGCAAATTACACCCCAGATATCTGTCAAACCATCCCTGCCCTTCGTTACAAACACTTCTGGCAACTTCACCCCCGTTTTCAGAAAGGTTGCGGCATCTCCATGTTCAATTTCTTGCAGCAATTTAGTACTCGCGGTAAGTTTCAGTTTCGTAACGGGCGCAATATTAATCTGTGAATAAGTATCTAAATAGTATTTACGATCTGGCGAAAAAGTGAGGTTATGATTGCCCGTTTCTGGTGTTAAGTTTACCAATCCTTTCCCATCAAAACCGATGCGATAATAATGCATAAAATATGGATCTTCATCTTTATTCATACCACTGGCTTTAAACCAAACCTGGCGTTTCACTACATCCACACTATCAATATCACGAACCACCCAGTTGCCTTTGGTAATGAGTTGCTGTTTGCCTGAAATGCCATTTACCAGATAGAGATGTTGCCACCCGTCTTGCTCACTGGTATACAAAATTTCGTTTGTTTTAGGGAGGTAACGGGTATAAATTTTGTTTTCGTAAATGAAAGTTTTGGTTTTTTCGTCGATAATATTTTTGGTTTTGCCAGTTTGTACGTCAACCTCAATTATCCTGAAGCGCTGGTGACCCCGATCGGCTTTTTCGTAAGTATAGTATCGGTTATTGCGCCAGTGCAATGGCTGCGGACCAAAAAAATCTGTAGCTTCTACATCTACCTTCTTTGAGGTTTTAGTTGCCAAATCGAAAACATATGGCTGATAAGAAGTAAACTCATCGCCAGGCTGCGCATACTCGCGGGATTTCAATTCTCCGCGGGTGGTTCCCGGAACGGAGCTCATTACATAATGAACTTTCTTTGTTTCCTTCGGATCAGTTTTGTAAGCCACCACCGTTTTGCCATCCGGCGACCACTCAAAATTTCCATAGGGTTTATCTGCCGAACCATCTTTACTGAGTGGCGTTTCAGCTTTGGATGCCACATCAATTAAAATTAAATTACCACCGCGAATTTCGATTTCATTTTTCCCGTCGGGTGATAAACGAACCGTTCTACTTCCCTCCCAGCGAGATCGTTTCCGCTGCAAAGGCATTTTTGCATTATACTTGAAAATAATTGTATCAATAGCAGGCTTAATGCTATAATCGCTCAGGTTTACCTCATACCACTTATTCTGCGATTTCAGTTTTAAAGTATTCTGATCAGTGAAGTAAAGTTCTGAGAATTGCAGGCGCAGGGGCTGTTGCTTTTGACCGCTTATGGCCGCAAGTTCCTGCGCGAGCTTTTCTGCATCAAAAGCCAGTTTTCTACTGCCACTCGCCACATCAACATAAACGTATTCCCAGCTTTTATCCGGCAGGTTCTTTTTATACCAGAAGGCAGAACCATCCTTTTTCCAGAATGGAACAATGTCGTTATTGGTTGGGAGGTTTCTTAAGGCCGTATCCAGTTTACTTGCACGTTGGTACGCCTGAACAATATCGGTAGCGGTTGGTGCATAAGGCGTTTGCTGTGCCATTGCTGCAACAAAACTCGTGGTAAAAAAAGTGGTAACGGCTAATTTTTGGATCAGGGAATTCATTTTCATCTTGCCATGTTAAGCTGTAAATATAATTTAACAAGGCCTGAAATTCCCGTTGTATTTTAATGTATAACAGGATTATTTTAACCTTATTAACGGTTATTTATCAGTATTAAAACGCTTGATTAGATAATAAACAGGAATCCCGATCAGGGTAATGATTAACCCAGGCCAGGTAAATTTAGGTTTAAAGATGATGAGGAGAATGCAAAAGGCCAGCCCCATTAAAATGTAAATAACAGGCAAAACAGGATAACCAAAAGCTTTGTATGGTCTTGCCGCATCAGGTCGTTTTTTCCTAAGGATGAAAATACCGAAGATGGTGAGCATATAAAAACCAACTACTACGAAGGAAATCATATCCAGCAAATCACCATATCTCCCGCTGAGGCACCATAGGCAGGCAAACACACACTGAATCCATAAACCGAAACCTGGAACGGCATTTTTATTCAGTTGCGCCACTTTTTTAAAGAACAGGCCATCTTTTCCCATCGAATAATAAACCCTTGCCCCAGCCATAATCAATCCATTGTTACAACCAAAAGTAGAAACCATAATCATTATAGCGATGATCATGGTGCCTGCGGTACCGAAAATGTGTCCAGCTGCAGAGACTGCCACCCGGTCTTTATCGGCATAAGCAATATCATGCAAACTCAAAACGCCAGTATACATTACATTGGTGAGCAAATAAAGAATGGTCACCATGATGGTACCCAGCGCCAGGCTAAGTCCAATATTTCGGGCCGGATTTTTAATTTCGCCGGCAACAAAAGTTACATTATGCCAGGAATCGCTGCTGAAGATGGAGCCTACCATTGCTGCAGCAATTGCACCAAAGGCCGCTAAGGTGGTATAAGGAGAGATGATTCCATCCGTATTGAGCGATCCCAGATTCCACATATTTTCCCAATTGGCTTTCCAAATGCCTTTATCCAGAAAAAACAAACCAAACACAATTAAGCCAAAAAGGCTGAGTAATTTGGCCACTGTAAAAGTAGTTTGAATGGCTTTGCCGACATTTACGCCACGACTATTTACATAGGTGAGTAAGATTATAACCCCGATGGCCAGCAGCTGTGCAGCTGAAATGGTAAAAAAGCCCAAATCGATCGCGACAAGATCCTCGCTGAAGGAGGGCAATAAATAGGCGGTGAATTTCGCGAATGCCACGCCAACCGCAGCGATGGTTGCGGTTTGGATTACGGTAAAGAAACTCCAGCCATATAAAAAACTTACCAATGGATTATAGGCCTCCTTTAAATAAATGTATTGCCCCCCGGCTTTAGGGAACATGGCACTGAGTTCGCCATAACTTAAAGCAGCGGTAAGGGTCATGAAACCCGTTATTAACCAAACGACCAATAACCAGCCTGCACTGCCTACATTTCTGGTGATATCTGCACTTACGATAAAAATTCCAGAGCCGATCATACTTCCGGCAACCAGCATCGTTGCATCTAATAATTTAAGTGAGGGTTTAAAGTGTTTGGTTTCTTCTTTCATAAATTTAGTATCTTGATTTTGTGGTTCAGAATTGATTAAGGTTTAGACATTTTGTCGTAGAACTTCCACGTAGTGGTAAAATCTCTTGTAAGTGGCTGATTGATTAAAGTTGCCCTGATCATTTCAACAGGAATTAGATTTTCTTTAATTACAGCATCATGAAATTGTTTAAAACTCATTTTGCCGCCATCAACAAGTTCATTCTTTAAAGCCAAAAGTTGCAGGCCTCCCGTAAGGTAAGCCACCTGGTATAGCGGACTATAATTGCCTTGAAACGAACGACGAACTTCACCTTCTGCATTTGCACGTTCGTGCCCAACACGATCAACCAGAAAATCGATACTTTGCTGTGGTGTCCATTTACCCAAATGATAGTTTAGCGAAAACAAGATTCTTGCGCATCGGTGCATGCGCCAAAACAACATTCCCATTTTTTCTTCTGGTGTTTTGGCAAAACCTTTATCGTAAAGCAAAAGCTCCCAATATAAAGACCAACCTTCGATACTAAAAGGTGTTTTAAAGGGATCACGGTAGCTCTTATATCGGTTGTTGATATAATATTCATAATGATGGCCAGGTAAAAGCTCATGCTGAACGGTACCTCTTGAAAAATATGGATTATTCCCCCTCATGCTCATCAGCTTATCCTCTTCTTCCATGGTATTAGTAGGGTACGAAATACTAATTTCTCTTCCTCCGGTAAAAAAAGGATTTACCAATTGTCGTTCTGCAGACATCATAACCATACCCCAGGTCTCTTCCGCCAATGCCGGAATATCAATTAGATCGTTAGCCCTAATAAACTTAAGTGCATCATCCTGTAATTTCACAATTAATTCAGGTTGTTTACCTAGTGGCACATAGCTATTTTTTATTTTTTCCTGTGCTTTTTTCCAATCTTTCCCAAAGCCCATTTCAACTGAAGCTTTTAGCAATTCAGCATCACAAAATTTAAATTCTTTTTCAGCAAGCTCGATGAGTTCCTTTGGGGTATAAGGAATCAGCTCTGCATTTAACTGTCTGATCAACTCATCACGCCCAATTGGCAAGCCTTTTATACCCAGCTTATCATGATTGGCAGCCATCAAACTATCTTGTTTAGCTGAAAATTGTTTAGCATAATTATCTAAAGCAAGATCAACTTTTTCATAAGGTTTAGGTACCCACCAGGTAAAAGTAGGTTCGTAATTCATGTAAAACTGATAAAATCCTTTTAAACGATGTTTTAAACTAATGGCAATATTAGATGCGGTTTTTAGCTGATCTAAACTAAGTTTGGTTGTTTTATTTAAATCTGAAGATGCCGAATCAATCATCTTTACTGTAGCGTTCAGTTCGGCAGCTATAAGAGCTCCATCCTTGTAAGTACCCCTTCTTCTAAGATTTTCCAGGCTATAAATGTTATCTGCAAAAGGAAAGTACTTTACCAGCGACTTATAACTTTTTTCTTCCTGATCAAGCAGAAAAACAGAAGCTTCAATTTGTTTCTTTAAAAGTATATAATCTACTTTTCCGTATATACTAAAGGTATTAAAACCTGCAGATTTTAGTTTTAGCAAATAGTCGTTATTAATTTCTTGCAAACGCTTACGCTGAACAGGACATTTAACAGTTGTGAGTGGCGCAGCATAGTAGCCACCTGCCGAATAAGGATAATAAAAATCGTTAATGGCATCCACATCTCTTTGGTAACCTACAATTAGTGTCCCCATTTCGCTGGTTTGTTCGTAAAGGACAGCATTGGGGCTTTGAGCACTCAGCCGGGAGGATAGAAATGTGCTAAAAAATATAAAAAAAAGAATGCCGAAAAGTAGGCTATTACGCATGGTAAATTGTTTAAACTGGAACAATAGCAATTAACTCCGATTAAAAAAATCAGATCATTTTATTAGAAAAAAATGACTTTTGAACCTTACGCCCCCATGTAACTTACCCTGCTTACTGTATTATAGGTATCTACATAAGCCCTTGGCGATTGGCCAATAATGCTTTTGAAAACCCTGTTGAAATTGGTGATGCTATTGAAACCGGCTTTATAGGCTACGCCTGATATACAGTCTGTTTTTTCGCCAGAGATTAAACTTTTACAGGCATCATTTATCCTCACCTCGTTTAGAAAGGATACAAAAGTATGACCGGTGTGTTTCTTAAAATACCTGCAAAATGCCTGTGGTGTCATAAAAGCAACATTTGCTACATCTTCCAAAGTAATCTGGCTATTGTAATTTTCAGTAATATAACCGATGATTTTACTTAAGCGCATGCCTTCATTTTCACTTACATTTGAAGAATACAAATCAGAACACAGTGGAATGGTATCCTCACCAATGGATTGTAGGGCCACCATTAACTTAACAAAGGCGAACAACAAGTCTGTACCGGATGCTTCATGAACCGCCACCATCTTATCCAGAATTTCCGGCGTATGCGTAAATGGCACCTTGAAACCATGTTTATTCTTCGCTAAAAAAGAGGTGGCCATCTTCATTTCCGGAAGAGAAAATAGTGGTCCTAATGTTCCGTTGGAGTTAAAATAAACAGAGTATGCTGCAACAGATCGTTCGCTTTTGGTCTCAAAATATTCAGGATTGCTTTTAAACAAATGCGGAAGTTTTGCGCCGATTACAAATATATCTCCTGGCCGAAAAGCATGCATATCACTCCCGGCAATCAGTGTTCCCTCGCCCCGTTCAATGTAAGTGATCTGCCATTCATCGTGTCGGTGCAGATATTGATAAAAATAAGGCAATTCTACGTGCTCAGAGATGACACTCTTGTCATCAGGCACAAGCATGGTAAATGGCAATACTTTCATGTGGTTAGTTTGGTTGGTTGATTGTTTGTTGATTATGATTCAATATAAGGATATTAACTTTAAAAATTCAAAAAAACCTTTATTAGGTTAAAATCCTGCTACAATGCGATAATATTCAACAAAAACAAGCTTAGAATTTTTATCTTTTGGTGATTGAAAAGTAGGCAGACTTAGCAAATTCAAATCAGTTTTGAACTTTATTTAGTGAAATTTGGAGTTATAATTTATCATGCTAAGCTAGCTGCAGCATTAAGGAAAGCTAAAGACAAACCTCGCTATTGTAGCCCTGCTCACCTTCAGCGTTTGACAGCTATTTCGCCTAAAAATTTATCTATATAGGTTCTGAATCAAGTTCAGGAGGACGATCGCCTTAAACCACTGTTTATGCGAATGCAAAAAAGTTTAGTGTTAATCAAAAGTTCGTGGGTAAAACCGGAAGGATCCTGCGCTCTGCATTACAATATCGCTATCGCCACCCTGCTTACCGGCCTAGGAAATGATGGAAGGAAAAAACGTTTAAAGCCTCGACCACAATCTTTCAACCTACCACAACCCAAGGCAGCGCGTTCTCTCCCGATTCTTCATCGGGTGCTTGTGCTGCCGAAATAAAGCTTTAACGATTTTCTCCGACATCAGTTCCAAGCCTTGATTGTTTGCTTCTTTATTATCAAGAATAATGAAGAGAGCCTTCGGCGGTCAGGTGAGGCCAGTCAAAGTGTTAGCTAAAGGTTGTAGAGAGACGTTACTATAGGTACTTGAGTAATTTGCAATACTAAAAAAACACTACAATAACATTTGCCTAACCAGAAAGAAAAGAAAATTGTGTAGTTTTAAATAAAATAATTAGAATCAATCGACAACCAATAATGTTATCATAGTCATGAGTTAGTATTTAGCAAAAGACACTGTATTTCGATTGCAAAGTATCTTTTACTGGATCAACTGACAAATAATAAAAAACAAGAACATTATCCAAGAATCTTCTTAAAGATTATAGAATAACATTTAGACGATTTAAATACCATAACATATGTATACGACATATCATTTATCATCAGCACAGGAAGTTAGCACAGATATTTTAGATGCAATAAAAGCTACTTTCAAATCTAGACCGATTACAATTATTGTGGAAGAGGATAATAATGATCAAGAACTTACTGATGATATGAAAATGGTGCTGGACGAACGTTTGCAGGAAGATGAGAATTCCTATCTCACTGCTGAAGATTCTATCGTTCAACTGAACAAAAAATATGGTTTATAAAATCATTATTTCATTAAGAGCACAAAAGGAAATTGAAAATGCAATTGATTATTATGCCTTATACAGTGTCAACGCTCCGGCTCACTTTATTTCCGCACTTAAAGAAGCGTATACTTCATTATTGACAAATCCATTTTTACGATTGCGTTACAAAAATATCCGGGCTTTGGAGATTAAAAAATTCCCTTATTATCTCTATTTTATACTAAACGAAGACAATGGCACTATTCGAATACTATCTTGTTTTCATAGCAAAAGAGACCCGAATAACAGACCGAAATACTAATCATCACACCTGACTTTTTTCAGTTCAGATGTGATGATTCTACCGATTTGCGGCGAAAGAATCAACTGCCATTTCGAGCTTTTCTTCTGCAATAATCTGACTCACCAATAAACCTGTTGCCGGTCCAAGGCTTAAGCCCATCATACCATGACCTGTAGCAATGATCAAATTTTTTCTATGCGTACTGCGCCCAATGTAAGGTAATCCATCAGGTGATGATGGCCTGAAGCCATACCAGATCTTCTTTTCATCGGGAAGCGCCGGATGTAGATCTGGGAAATATTTAGGAACAGATTCTACAATTCCCTTTACCCTTTGCATATTTACTTTCGTATTAATTCTGTCGAGTTCCATTGTCCCACCATAGCGAATGCTACCATTCATAGGGGTAATGGCCACCCTTGCTTCGCAAAGTAAAGCGGGAATAGTTAAACGCTGCTGCGGCTCGGGTTCCATAAAAGAATAACCTTTACCTGGCATCAAAGAAATATTTAAATCGGCCATCTTCGCTACCGCTGGCGACCATGACCCTGTGGCGATCACATATTGATCTGCTTCCCAGGCAGTGGTACCAGTAAATACTTTCGTAATTTTATCTCCTGCTGATTCTATATTGTCTACTTCTTTTCCGCTAATTAATGAAACGCCATTCGCTCTTAAATAGGTCAGTAAGGCATTCATCAATTTGCCCGGATAAAGGTGCGCATCACAACGGTAATGAACCGCACCCAGCACATCAAGGTTTAGGTTTGGCTGTAGTGCTTTACACTCTTCAACACTTAAAACAGCCATATCCAATCCAAGTGCTTTGGCTTTATCGGCAAGGTGTGCTTCTTCTTCAGCAGCCTGCTCAGTTTTGTAAAAAGCTAAAATTCCGTTATTGGTGAGTTCAAAATTGAAGTTTGGTTCTTTTGATAAATCTTCGTAAAGCTTTTTGCTGAGTAAAGATAAATCGCGAAGTGGTTCTGCAGATTGCGCAACATGCTTTTCTGTTGCATGCTTCATAAATTTCAGTCCCCAGCCAATAAGGCTTGGATTTAAAGACGGACGAACGTAAAAAGGACTTTTACTATTGAACATCCAGCGGATGCCTTTGCTGAGCATTCCGGGAGCAGCCAATGGGATAAAGTGACTCGGCACAATCATGCCTGCGTTGCCAAAGGAACAATTATCACTTAAATCGCCCTTATCCAGAACCGTTACTTCAAATCCTTTTTTTTGAAGATAATATGCCGACGTAAGTCCAACAATTCCTCCACCTATAACTAATACTTTCGACATTATATTTTCCTTCTTCTATAAAACCAGCTACTAAATCACCTGAAATCCATAGGCATACGGATCATCTTCGGCATCTATTTTAATAGTATTGTAACCGAAAACCTTTGCCCATCCTTCCACACTTGGAATAATGGCTTTAAAACCACCCATTTCAATTTCTTCTTCTACCCTTCCGGTAAACTTGCTCCCGATAAAACTTTCATGGATAAAATCCTCTCCTTTTTTGAGCTTTCCTTTTGCATGCCATTGTGCCATCCGGGCAGAGGTACCTGTACCACATGGGGAACGATCGATGGCCTTATCGCCATAAAAAACAGCATTTCTTGCGGTCGAAGTTGGGTCTAAAGTGGTTCCTGTCCACAACACATGGCTGCAACCATTAATCGTAACATCCTGCGGATGAACAAAAGTATATTTTTCATTAATTCGCTTCCTGATGGTTTGACTCCAGGTAATCAATTGCGAAGCGGTATAATTCTCCAGACCCGGGAAGTTGGTTTGCGGATCTACAATAGCGTAAAAATTACCCCCATAAGCAACATCAAAAGTAAGCATTCCCAAATCCGGACATTCTACTTCCAGATTTTCTGCAGCAAGATATGAAGCGACATTTTTTAACTTAACAGATTTAACTTTCTTACCCTCCTGCTTATACTCAATCTGAACCAGGCCGGCTGGTGCTTCCATTCTGATAATTCCAGGGATTTTCGGCTGGATCAAACCTTCTTCTATCGCAATGGTAATGGTGCCAATTGTTCCATGACCACACATGGGTAAACAGCCACTGGTTTCGATAAAAAGTACAGCCACGTCATTTTGAGGGTCGTGAGGCGGATAAAGTATGCTGCCCGACATCATATCATGACCTCTTGGTTCGAACATTAATCCTGTTCTGATCCAATCATATTCCCTTAAAAAGTGTTGCCGTTTTTCGCTCATATTGGCGCCCACCAGTTGTGGTCCACCCCCAGCTACCAACCTCACCGGGTTTCCGCAAGTATGTGCATCTACACAAAAAAAGGTTTTACTCATATGTCTTTTGTAAATTGCTGATTAACCATTCTAAAAATACCCGCTGGGTTGCCATCTTTCAACTCATCTGGCAAAAGTTCCTGTTCCCAATCCTGGTAAGCAAGCGGACGAACAAAACGATAAATCGCCGTAGACCCTACAGATGTAAATCTGCTGTCGTTTGTTGCCGGAAACGGTCCGCCGTGCTGCATTGCCGCACAAACTTCAACACCCGTTGGCACGCCATTCAGGATAATTCTTCCTGTTTTATCCGTTAATTTATGAATCAGTGATTGATATTTACTTAGTTCATTTTTTTCAGCCATTACAGTAACCGTTAATTGTCCCTGTAATACTGAAATTACTTCTTCCAGTTCTTTCTGATCTTTCGCCACGACTAAAAGTGAATACGGACCGAAAATTTCTTCATGAAGTGTTGGATTTTTAATAAAGCCAGCAGCATCTACCTGTGCTACTTTTGCTTCAGACTGATTTTGCAATTCCGCATTTTTCACTTCAGACACTGCAAGTAGTTCAACTCCCGCCTCTTCGGCGATACTCCCAGAAAGCTTTGCATAATTTTTAGCGATCCCTGCTGTAAGCATAGTTGCAGATGGAACCACGGTTATTGCTGCAGAAAGCGTTTCTTTAAATTTTTCGAGTCCTGGCGAAGCAATCGCGAGCATCAAACCTGGGTTGGTACAAAACTGACCTGCGCCTAAAGTAATGGAAGCTGCATATTTTTTCGCTAATTCTTCCGATTGATTTTCGATTGCTTCAGGGAGAAATATGATCGGATTAATGCTTCCCATTTCGGCGAAAACCGGAATAGGTTGTTTACGTTCCTGACCTAGTTTTACCAGTGCCATTCCGCCCTGATAAGAACCTGTGAAGGTTACGGCTTTGGTTAATGGATGCAATACTAAATCTGTACCCACCTGGTAAGCATCATCATAAAGCATTGAAAATACACCCTTTGGCATACCGGTTTTTTCAACCGCTTTAATAATTGCACCACCTACCAAAGCACTTGTTCCATAATGTGCGGGGTGTGCTTTAACCACTACCGGGCAGCCAGAAGCTAGCGCAGAAGCCGTATCACCACCGGCTACAGAAAAAGCCAGGGGAAAATTACTGGCACCAAAAACAACCACTGGTCCAATTGGAATCAACATCCTGCGGATGTCTGATCGCGATAAAGGTTGTCTTTCCGGTAAAGCGGTATCAATAATGGCATCTACCCAAGATCCTTCAGCAACAAGATTGGCAAAAAGCCTTAACTGGCCTGTCGTTCTTCCCAATTCACCCTGCAATCTTGGTAATGGCAAACCACTTTCTGCAGCTGCACGCGCCACTAACTCATCGCCGAGGGCAGCAATTTCATCTGCAATGGCATTTAAAAATGCAGCCTTTTTATCTTTGTTGATATTTCTATAAACTTCAAATGCTTCAGTCGCCAAAACCAAAGCCTCATTAATCTCTTTTTCGCTGGCCTTACTAAAATCACCATCCAACAATAAACCCGTTGCCGGGTTTATTGCATTTAGGTTAATTTCATTACCATCTACATATTCACTGGCAACAATATTTTTTCCGTTCATATTTGGTTTTTATTATTTACCCCAGCTTCTTGCAGGTAATTCCGGACGAACCGCTAATGCGTCGTTAATAATTTTTAAAACTCTTTCTCTTTCTTCACCTTCAATTGGTAAACGCGGTGCCCTAACAGCTTCTGTTCCTAAACCTGTGGCTACTTCAGCAAGTTTGATGTACTGAACCAGTTTTGGGTGGATATCCAATTCCAATACCGGTAAAAACCAACGATAAATGGTTAATGCTTCTGCAATCCGGTTTTCTTTAATCAGGTTGAAAATAGCAACCGTTTCCCTCGGGAAGGCATCTACCAAACCGGCTACCCACCCATCAGCACCCATTACAATACTTTCCATCGCCAATGGATCTACACCAGTAAAGATTTTAAAACGATCGCCGAAACGATTAATTAACCTGGTAACGTTAGAAACATCTCTGGTAGATTCTTTTATGGCCTGCACATTCGGGTATTTTGTAAGTGCCTCGAACATATCCAGCGTTACCTCAATTTTATAATCAACCGGGTTGTTATAAATCATAATTGGTAATTCAGTAGCTTCTGCAATCGCACCAAAAAATGCTAATGTTTCATCTGGTGATGCATAATAACGCATCGGCGGCAATAACATTAATCCCTGAGCACCTAAAGATTCTGCTTTTTTAGCAACTTCAATTCCTTTTTTGGTAGTAGATTCTGAAATATTTAACAAAACAGGCACACGACCGTTTACCACTTCTAACGTGTGAGACAACAATCCGAATTTTTCATCATCCGTAAGTACACTTGCCTCCCCTAAAGACCCACCTAGAATGATCCCATTTGCTCCGGCCTCTAATTGTGCTTCAATGTTCAAATCAAAAGCTGCAAAATCCAATTCATCATTTGCTGTAAATTTTGTGGTTACAGCCGGGAAAACCCCTGTCCATTTTATTGCCATTTTATGTATAATTTTATATATGTTATTTCTATTGTCTAATAAAAAAAATTCTTGGCATCAAAACCACAAGATTCGTCTTTTTACTTAGATGTTTACTATTACTTTCAAAGTTACGGCATAGCTTCAGCGTGCAATTATTGGATTTTAACCGATACCAACTATAAATACACCACTTGAGTTGGAATCTAAACTTTGTTTTTTACGTTCAGATAATACATCGATTCGATAGAGGATTTTTCTACTAAAGATTCTTGTCCGGTTGATAATTTTAAATGATTCCATTTTTCTGACGGAATGATTTTTAATACTTTAACACCCTCTTTTCTAAGCACTAAAGGTAAATTAAATCCGGATACGCAATTCGTGTAGCGATAAAATACTTCACCATTTTTGATGTAATATTCAAATACAGGAATCTGCGTGGTTCTCAAATATTGATCGAACACTTTAGCATAAGGGTAACCAGCCTGTTTTGAAAAGTAATTTTCTATTTGTGCTGTGGTTACGGTTTGGTGATAAAAAGTTTTATTCAAACCCCTCAAAATGGATCTAAAAAGTTCATCGTTATCCATGCTGTGCCTGATGGCATGAAGCATATTTCCACCCTTTGGATACATATCTCCGCTACCCTGCGCATTTACACCATATGCCGGGATAATCGGACTATCGTTCCGGATACCTTTTCTGATGCCATAATTGTATTCGTTCCCTGCTTGCTTACCAAAAATATAATCCACAAAAAGGGTTTCGCTATAATTGGTAAAGCCTTCGTGTACCCACATATCTGCCAGGTCTTTGGTGGTAATGTTATTGCCAAACCATTCATGTCCACTTTCGTGAATGATGATGAAATCCCATTTGATTCCCCAGCCGTTACCAGACATATCTCTTCCTAAATAGCCAAATTTATATTTGTTGCCGTAAGAAACTGCCGACTGATGTTCCATGCCGGTATGCGAAGCGTCGATTAACTGGTAACCATCTTCATAAAATGGATAGGGGCCAAACCAATGCTCAAAACTTTTCAGCATTTTATGCACCTGATCCGGCATATAGGTTTTAGCCTTATTATAATTATAATCCAATACCCAATAATTAACATCAAGCTTCCCTTTTTCGCCGGGATACTCTTCCTTAAAATTAACGTATTTGCCAATGTAGGGAATAATGCAATAGTTGCTGATGGCGCTTTGTACATTGTATTTATAGGTGATGGTGCCATCATTGTTATTCTTTTTGAAAACAAGCCTTCCATTTCCAACGCCAACAAGGGTATCGGGAATAGTCATGGTTAAAGAAGCGCCTAAATCCGGCTCATCACTTTGATGATCTTTATTTGGATACCAAACCGAAGCACCTAAACCCTGGCAGGCAACCGTCATCCATGGCCGTGACAAAGAATCAGTAGTGAAGATAAAACCACCATCCCAGGGTGCGCGTTTTGCCTGGTGAACAGCCCCATGGTAGAATATTTTCACCCGGTTAACTTCTGTATTCTTTTGGGCAGGAACATGCGCATACCATACACTTCCAACATGTTCAAATGTTAATTTCAACTTTTCATTGTACCAAATGCTATCGATAACGAGTGGTTCCTGAAGATCGATCTGCATCTTCGTTTTTCCATCATTAGTTTTCACCACCTTATATAAAATTTCATTTGAACCGGATATGGTTTTATTAGTATAATCTGGTTTAAAGGCGAGTTCGTACCGCTGAACATCCCACCATATTCGTTCTGCATTCAGGCTTCCCCTAAGCGTATCTGCCAGCGTATAAGTTGGCGATTTAACCTGAGCAAAAGCAGCAAGGTTACAGGAAATTATGATTAGGGTTAGAATGCTACGTATTGAACTTTTCATCATGGTAGAATTAAACAATTATGGTGATGGGGTTTTGAAATACGAAGATGACTAAAGCAGTGTTTAATAAATAATTTTTGGATCAATCGGATAAAATACGAGCTGAATCAGCCAATTATCGGCAATATTATGGTACTAAAATCACTTCAATTTAGTCAATACTCGAAATTTAAGGTTAAAATATGCACAACAATTGCAAATTATAGTCATTTCTAACGCGTTCCTTTTCTGTAATTTAGGAATAATAAATTTAACCAAATATCTACGCATACACATAAATTAATCTTTCCCAACATCTATTAGAAATCTACATTATGAACAAAAAACTCATTGCCTTTCTGTTTGGTATCTTCATTATTGGAGCTGCTTTTGGAAAAGACCTCCAGCTCAGTTCGCCCAATAAAAAAATAAAAATCGATATCACTTTAGGGCAGAAAATTACCTGGAGCATTAAGTTCGGTTCAGAAATAATTCTGCAGCCCAGTCAGTTAGCCATGTTGCTTAATAATAACCTTCAACTGGGTGTGAATCCGGTTTTGATCAATCAAAAACAATATCCGCACCAGGAAGAGTTAACTGCTGTAGTTCCGGTAAAAAGTAAAAAGATCACCAACAATTACAATGAGTTAAAGCTGGATTTTAAAGGAAAATATAGTGTTTATTTCAGGGCATACGATGACGGTGTTGCTTATCGATTTGAAACAACACTCGGCAAGCAAACTATTGAAGTTGAAAGTGAAATTGCAGATTTTGATTTTGGATCGAACAACCGAGTATTCTGGCCTTTGGAAAGTGATCCCAACTATTTATCGCATTTCGAAAGTTTGTATAAAGATTCTACCTTAAATGCTTTCAGTAATCAGCAGCATGCTGCATTACCAATGTTGGTTTATGCAAAATCCGGCGTTAAAATGCTCGTAAGCGAAGCAGATCTCTACGACTATCCAAATATGTTTTTATTTGGCACCGGAACCGGAAAACTTACCGCTGCACATCCTAAAAATATCGCGGCAAGCACCCCCGTTAGAGATCGGGATATCAAAATCACTAAACTCGAAAGTCATATTGCAAAAACCACTGGTCAGCGGAAATTCCCTTGGAGAAGTATAGCCATTTGTACGGAGGATAAGGATTTACTCGCCACCAACCTCACCTATAAGTTATCAAGTCCTTCGGTAATTAGTGATCCGAAATGGATCAAACCTGGTAAAGTAGCCTGGGATTGGTGGAATGATAACAACATTTATGGTGTCGATTTTAAATCCGGCATCAATACCAAAACCTATAAATACTACATTGATTTCGCTGCTAAATTCGGACTGGAATACATTATGCTGGATGAAGGCTGGACGAAAACTACTACTGATTTAACACATACCGCACCAGATATTGACCTGCAAGAAATTATTGATTATGGTAAATCGAAGAATGTAGGCGTCTGGCTTTGGACTTTATGGGGACCGCTGGATAAGGACATGGATGATATCTTATCAAAATATAAAAAATGGGGAGCTGTGGGAATCAAAGTAGATTTTATGGCAAGAGCAGACCAATATATGGTGAACTTTTATGAACGGGTGGCTGCAACTGCTGCAAAATATCAATTAATGGTTGATTTGCATGGTGCTTACAAACCAGTTGGATTGAACCATAAATATCCTAACGTTTTGAGTTATGAAGGTGTACGTGGAGCAGAAAACAACAAGTGGAGTGCAGAGATTACTCCAACCCATAATGTAACGTTGCCATTTATCAGAATGGCGGCCGGCCCGATGGATTATACGCCGGGAGCGATGATTAATGCCACTAAAAAGAACTTCAATATTGTTTTTAGCGAGCCAATGAGTATGGGAACACGGGCACATCAGGCAGCAATGTATGTGATGTATGAAAGTCCTTTACAAATGCTGGCCGATAATCCATCTAATTATTTAAGAGATACGTTATTCACAGCCTTTATTTCCAAAATTCCAACCGTATGGGATGAGACTGTCGCTCTTGATGGTAAAGTTGGCGAATATGCTTTGATTGCCAGAAAGAAAGGCAATAAATGGTACATCTCCGGAATGACCGACTGGAACGCAAGAACATTAACACAAAAATTATCTTTTCTTGATGACAAAAATTATCAGATGAAAATTTTAAGTGATGGTATTAATGCCGATAAACATGCAGCTGATTATCAAATCAAGACGTCGAAAGTGAGCAAAGCAGGTCATATAGCCATCAAAATGGAAAAAGGTGGTGGTTGGTGCGCCATCTTAACGCCAGTAAATTAATTGAATTAAGAACTACAATTTGACCCTAAAACAAAAGGCAATTTTCAGATCGAAAATTGCCTTTTGTTTTAGATAATATTCACATTTATGCAAAATACGCGAATGCATATGATGCTGAGATTAATTCTTTATGTGCCTTCAGCAGTCTAAGAATCCTCTAAATTTCCTAAATGATGATCAACTTGCGAAGTTTTGGTCGCCTTGTTGCGGCAAATCCATCGAAAATTTATGGTACTGCCATCAAAACTCAAGAAATTCTTCAGCGCGCAGGCTTTTGAAATTTCTTAAGTTGATAAATTATCGTTTTTATAAAGCTTCTGAGCTTACGTTTTTAATATTCTATTTCTGAATCAACACTTCAGTAGTTCCGGTTGTAGAAAGATTAATCAGCGTAGCGCCTCTTTCTTTTGTACCTGTCGTTTTGATGGTGTACGTACTAACGTGAGCTAGTTTTGCAGGCTGTGCAACTCTAATCACTGCAGCTGGCGTATACCGATCTGCCTCTTCCAGTTTCAAATGTACATTACCCGTTGAAATATCATACCTTACTGATTCTATTTTACCAGCATCTAATGAAATCCAAAGTCCGATTGGCGCAAGGTAAACTGATGATTTAGCCGCTGTAGTGAGTGCCACAGTAACCGTGTTTTTTTCCTTCTTCAGGTTTCCACCGAAAGCCAGCCATCCGAAATCGGGATGATCCAGAATATAAGAAGAGGTGTTCACTGCATAGCCAAAAAATCCTGAACCATAATCACCTGTAATGCCATCATTCTTCAGTGTTGAAGGATAAGCATGAAAAGCGGCTGGTGCAAATCCATCCTGGGTAATATTCGAAATGGAACCTAACAAGCCCCCATAACCTGCGCGAAGCAAATAGAAATCGTTAGGGTTTTTACGATAATCCATCAACACAGGGATAGAATTTAAGGCAGAACCATAATGATGGATCATTCTTTCAATCCGCTGAAGCTTACCTCCATAAAGGAAATCCCAATAACGGCGGGCATTGCCATTATAGGCCCAATGCGGCATTACCGGCATATAAGCTAAAATCGCATCGAGCGTTACCTTGGCTTTATCTTCGTAACCAAAATAGTTCGACCATACATAAACTTCCTCCTGTCCGGTAGAATCCCATGGCATCTCGCTTCCAAACGGATATTCCAGCGATCGCCAATGATCAGCACGTTTTTTCATGGCATCAGAAAGTTTATTGGCTTCATCGGTTAAACCTTCATTCTTAAGATCAGTTAAAATCAGGTAAAAAATCGTTCCTTCCATCTGACCAAACTGTGCATAATAAGGCGCAATATTTACCATTGCCATTCCGGTTTCAGCAGCGTTTACCAGATGTTGTTTCCAGGTATTTTGTGCAACCAAGCCACTGTAATTTCTGGCCAGGCGATACATCATCCAATGCGCAGCTGCCACGTGAGGATAGTTATAAGATCTGCCTAGATTATTGGCTTCCTTGCTGGGCCAGGCCGACCAGGTTTTGAAATTGATGTCTTTAGCGTAAGTATTTTTTGGCATCGAATCTGGCTCGTAAAAGAATAAACTTTTCTTTACCCCATATTTCTGCGGACCTTCTTTCAATTGGATATTCCCAAACATTACCGTATCTACGAATTTTTGCAGCTTATCTATTTCTGCCTTTTCGGGATTTACCAGCTGTTTCATAATGGCGCCCAGCCACGATCCGGCACCCCCCTCATCGCTTAATCCGGCAATCCAGGCACGGTTATCCTGTACCACCCGTTGCTGTTTTTCATTATCATAAGTAATTACGGACGGCGAACGCTTGAACACATCATTGGGTTGATCAAACCATTGTTTAGTGGTTAAAAAGTGACCATAGCTTGCAATAACTTTACTTTCTGATTCTATAATTTTATAATTTATGGTTTGTTCAAGGCCATCTTCATAAACGATTGTTAGCCTCGCTCTGCCCCAGCTGTTGCCTTTAACAGAATAACTTTTCCATCCTTTTTTGGTTGTTCCTAAAGCGCTTATTGCTAATGCCTGATCAGGAAAGGAGGTCATGGACTTAACTTTTTTAGCATAATTGATGTATAACTTCGCATCTACATCTTTAGGCAATACATAGCCCGGAACCGACACTGCAACGGGCCGTTTGTTTTCAATCAACTTGCTTTCGATATCTTTTGGACTACCCGAGAGGATAAACTGAAGCGCATAAGTTTTGGTCTCATTTGGTTTTAAAATAACGGAGGTTGGGACATTCCACTGATCTGCAGTTTTCCATTCGTTTTCTGCATAAGCTTTACTATAAACCATCCACTCATAAAAACCTTCAAAGGCAATGCCACGTGGTGTGCGATCATCATTTAAAGGATTGTAGGCTTCAAATGGTGTTTTGCCAACAGGCGCAACAATTAACGATGGCGCTTGTCCGCTTAATCTCGTTACCTGAAGATAACCAGCATCTCTTCCAATATAAGGATCATAAAAAACATTTTTAGCATGGGCTTGCTCCAGTGTTCTTCCTTCCAGAATATTATCAAAAATCATCGGGATTCCCAATGCGCCGATTTCTACATCGCCAGCTGTTTTATTTTTGATGTCAAATTTCAAAGTCAGTTTACCATCATTCATTTCCCAGCTGCGGATAATTTTTAACGGTATATCAGTAGGTAAGGTAGTGGCCAGGTCTGCCGATGCAAATACTTTACCTTTTACTGCAATGGCTTTTACAGGCATTCGTTTGGCTGCCGTACTGAAACTTTTCCAGCCTTGGTCATTACCTGCTCTGATTTTCAGATTGATATCACCCAAATGGTATAAACCATCCGAACTCCTTACTTTCAAACTATCACCCGGCGTAAAATCGAAACCTTTCACGTTCTTAGGTTGAAGCCCGGCTACTGTTTGCGACGATTTTACCAGTTTTAAATTAAAGGCGCCTGCATCGTAAGCAGTAAAGCCATTTTCTAAACCTAATGTAGATGGCTTTTTTGCTAAATTAATCCAGGGCGATTGTGCTGCTGCAATTGCTGAAAGGAGTGAAAATAGAACTGTAAGAAATAATAAGGATAGTTTGCTATTGCTAAATAGAAATTTAGGCGTGCTGTACATGGCTATTAATTTAAAAAACTATAATGATTGGTGTAAATCAAAAATAGTCTTTAAAAATTAAGGGTTAACCTTCCCCTCCAATTTAGATAAAATTGGTAAAGAATCAGCTTAATTATGGTAAACTGTAAAATAGAGACGATAACATAAAACTAAACCGATATTCTATGTCGCTATAAAATTAACCTGAATTTAAAATTTGCTAAAAAAGTTTTCGAAACAGCAGGTTTAGTAATGACCGATATGATTTTTTATGTCTTGTACTATCTTCAGTTTTACTATTATTACCGACATAATTTTCTTTGAAGTAAACAGCAATTGGCCTTTTTCCTGTAGAATCAGTATAATCACCACCTTCCAACAGACCGAAATGCGATATTAAATAATTTCCCATAGCTTTTTAATTAAAAAATAACCTTTATTTTTCCTCTAACGAAAAAACAAGACCGAAACACACTATCTATAACAGTAAAGCCCTAAAAACACTCCAAATAATAATATTTAAATGAATATAGTAATTAAAAGATAAAAAATAAATACGTATCACATATATTACTCCAACTATCATCGATTTTTATCGAATCCCTTCCGCTTATTTAAAAAACCTATATAAAAACAAACGAATGAACCTTTTAAAGGGCATTCCTAAATCGCATTAAATGGACCATTAATTTAATTATATTTGCGGAACTGATTATATGAGCCTAGCAAATCATTCCATCTTTCCGAAGATTCTTACGATTTTGAGAAAGAAACAGGTCGTTTTCGCTATATATGTCCTTCTGGCTATTATTGCGAGCACCAAGCAGTATTTACATCATTCCTATAATAATTACCTGATTTTCAAATACGTTTATTGGCATACCGTCGATCTACAAAATTTGTACAGTAATTATGCGGAGTACGGCGATAGTAATCATTATGGAATAGTTTTTTCTTTACTCATTGCACCTTTTGCATTATTACCAGATGGCCTGGCGATGTTTTTATGGAATATAGCCAACGTGTTGGTGTTACTTTGGGGAATCTACAGCTTACCAATCTCCCTAAACAAACGAACTATTGTTGCCTTGATATGTGCCCACGAAACCCTCACGGCCCTGTTTAGCTTTCAATTCAATATTGCGTTAACCGGCTTAATGCTCTTAAGTTTTTCTTATCTGATTAAGAAGGAAGAAGTAAAATCAGCATTTTTTATTGCCCTTGGTACCATGATTAAATTATATGGAATTGTAGGTCTGGCATTTTTCTTCTTTACAAACCATAAACTTAAGTTCATCTTTGCAGGGATTACAGCATTGGTATTGCTTTTTTTAATGCCAATGGCCATTTCATCCCCGTCTTTTGTAATCCAATCTTATGCAGACTGGTACCATTCGCTGGTGCATAAAAATGCTTCAAACGCCTCGCTCACTTCATTTCAGGATATTTCTCTTATGGGTATGTGCAGAAGAATCAGCGGCAATGTGAATATCCCGAATGGCCCGTTTCTCCTGTCTGGCTTAGTGTTATTTGCACTCCCTTATTTACGAATTAAACAATATAAACATTTGGCTTTCAGATTGATGTTATTGGCCTCTACATTAATTTTTACCGTTATTTTTAGCAGTGGCTCAGAATCTCCAACGTACATCATTGCCTTTGCAGGTGTTGCTGTTTGGTTTATTGTGCAGCAGGATCCTAAAAAAACCTGGATTATTGTGCTGTTTATATTTGCTTTTGTGCTAACCAGCCTATCACCAACCGATATTTTACCTAAGGCGGTAAAAGAATTTATTCGTCTATATTCACTCAAAGCGCTACCTTGTGTCATCATTTGGCTTACCCTTGTTTACCAGATGTTAAAGGAGGATTTTGAGTCTTATTCGATGACCGAAAAATGAAAAAATTAGTTTCAATCGTAATACCAGCATACAACGAGGCTGATAATATTTTCATGATCTGTGAAAGCCTTAAAAAGGTTTTCGCTGGAATTCATTTTAATTATGAGGTGATCCTTGTTGATGATGGCAGCTCAGACCATACATTGAATAAGATTCAGGATTATGTAGCAACGGCTGATAATATTTTTTTTCTGGAATTTTCCAGGAACTTCGGCCATCAACTTGCTGTAAAAGCTGGTATGGACCATGCTTTTGGCGATTGCGTAATTTCAATGGATTGCGATATGCAACATCCGCCAACGCTGATTCCTGAAATGTTAAAAAAATGGGAAGAGGGTTTTGAGGTAGTGTATACCATTCGAGAAGATGATAAAAGTCTTTCAAAAGGCAAACGCGGATCTTCTAATCTTTTTTATAAAACGCTAAATTTATTATCTGATATAGAACTCGAGCCAGGTGCTGCTGATTTCCGCTTGTTAGATCAAAAGGTTGTCAATGTATTCAGAAACTTTCATGAAAATGAACCCTTTCTTCGTGGTTTGGTTAAATGGCTTGGATTTAAGCAACATGCAATAAAATATAATCCAGCCGCCCGTTTTTCGGGACAAAGTAAGTACACAATAAAAAAAATGTTTCGCCTGGCGTTACATGGCGTAACCTCATTCAGTATAAAACCACTTTATTCAGCGGTATATCTTGGTTTCATATTTTCATTTGCATCAGTGCTATACATTCCATATGTTATATATGCTTTTGTAAATAATGTAGAGGTTTCTGGCTGGGCATCCATGCTGATGACCATTGTTTTTTTTGGAGGTCTTCAATTGATTATTTTAGGCATTATTGGAATCTACGTGGGTAAAATGTTCATGCAGACTAAAAACCGCCCCAATTATATTATTCGTTCAACCAATATTCAGCATCGTTAATGGTTCTTTTAAGTTTTGATATTGAAGAGTTCGATATGCCTTTTGAGTACGGGAAAGAAATTTCTTTTACTGATCAGATTTCAATTTCCAGAGCAGGAACAATTGCTATTTTAGATCTCCTGGATAAGCACCAGGTTAAAGCAACCTTTTTCTGTACGGTTACTTTCGCTGAAAATGTACCAGATCTAATTGAACACATTACGGCTACAGGGCATGAATTAGCTTCGCACGGCTATTACCATTCCGATTTCAAACCGGAACACCTTCTGCAGTCTAAGCTGAAATTACAGGCACTATCCGGGCAGGAAATAACTGGCTATCGAATGGCGCGAATGATGCCCGTTGATGAAAAGGAGATAGAAAAAGCCGGCTATGTGTACAACACATCCATTAACCCAACCTACTTACCCGGACGATATAACAACTTTAACATTTCCCGGACGCATTTCAGCAAACAAAATGTGCTGCAAATTCCGGCTTCTGTAAGTCCGATAATCAGGTTTCCTTTATTCTGGCTTTCGTTCCATAATCTTCCGCTCAGCATATATAAATTCCTTGCCAACTGGACTTATAAAAAAGATCAGTATTTGAATATTTATTTTCATCCATGGGAATTTACAGATCTAGACGATGTGGATAGATTTGGCTTTCCCGGATATGTAAGGAAAAATACAGGGACAAAAATGATCAGCAGAATGGATAGCCTGATCCGTTGGATGAAGTCAAAAAATTATCCATTTGGAACATTTCAAGATTTCATTCGCACGTTGCAAACTCCTGGTATCTAATAGGTATCTGCAAGCTTTAAGGCATTATACGCATTCACAATACCACCACTTACACAAATTTCACTGAACAAAGCCCTGGTATTCTCACCCTTCTCATTTTTGTATTTCACTTTGTGATTTACCTTAGTTACTGATTTCATGATAATTTCACGCACCTGGGCCGGTGTCAGCTTCGGATAGTAACTCAGAATTAGCGCAGCTAAACCAGAAACAACAGGCGAAGCCATACTCGTTCCATCCAGGTCTTCATACTTACCATCCGGAACTGTCGAATTAATTAAAAAACCAGGAGCAAAAACATCAACATTATATTTCCCATAATTAGAGAAATCTGCTTTTAAAGTTTCGTCATCTTTATAAGCACTTGCACCAACTTCTATCCAGTTACTTGCATTTGGAAGCTTAAACTTTGTTGAGTCTACTGGAACAGCTTTGGCAATAGCACTATTCATAGGAGGCCTCATCCCCATGCTATTTTGTCCCATAGGTTTCGGCGGAGTGAAGTCGGGTTTAGCAGGTTTACGATGTGCTGCTTTATAAGCCTCGGCCTCTGCACTTTCAAAGTATTTATTTGGGAAGTTTTCTTCTACATCATTATTTTGGTTGTCATTACCAGCAGCATGAACCAATAATACACCCTTCAATTCTGCATATTTCACAGCTTCATCAACTACCTTTTTATCCCATTTATAAGCTTTCCCGAAACTCATATTGATTACTCGTGCACCATTATCTACAGCATATCTGATTCCGTTTGCTACATCTTTATCACGTTCATCACCGGTCGGTACAACCCTGATCGCCATAATGCGCACATAATTGGCTACACCCAGTATCCCTAGATTATTAGTCCTATCTGCTCCGATAATCCCGGCAACATGCGTTCCATGCATCGCATCCGGTCCTTTAACATCAGCGTTCCCATATCGACTTTCATTACTATTCGCATAGTCATCACCAACTAACTCAGCCCTTTGATCATATTTAGGATTAAGGTTATATTTAAGCATGGCATCATACTGTTTATATCCATCTTTGATACTTTTATAGAACTTTTCAAAACTTCCGTCTTCCTTTGAGCCTTTTTTGATAATGTTTTTTACTTGTTCTTCAACCTCGTCATCAGCTTTATACCTTTCAATATCCTCATATGCAGGAACCTTTTTATTACTTCCTTTAGCTACAGAATCAAGGACTTTGTTGATGGCTACCAAAACGGAGAAAGTATTACTGGCATCTTCATACTTTTTGCCAAAGTCGCCAACCATTTTTTTATATAACCTAAACTCTTCCTTTTGATTACTATCGAGTGGGGTTAAGTTTGTTGTTGATTGATATTTAGGCGTATAAATTCTGAGGAGCCTGATCAGTTCCAGATTGTCGAACTCCAGACTGCCTTTTTTAGAACCTATAAAATTCCAGCCGTGAATATCATCGATATAACCGTTACCATCATCGTCTATACCATTGCCTGCAATTTCCTTTTTGTTTGTCCATAACACAGATTTTAAATCAGGATGGGCAATATCTACTCCTCCATCAATCACGGCAACGATAATCTGTTCTTTTAGCTGTTTATCTTTCAGGATTTCCAGATAAGCTTTCTCGGTGCTGATACCATAGTATCCACTTTCTGCTAAATCAAGGTTAAACCAATTGGCAGGAAGCTTTACATTCTTATTCTGTGCGAAAACAGTGATGTGTAGGAAGAATAGAAAAGCAGCGAAAAATATTTTGGTATGGTTGAAGTTGATCATGTCAAGATGTACGTAATACTACAATAATACGGTTTTATTACCTTGACGCTTGAAGAATTTACATTTTTTAACATAGAAAAAATAGGAGATAATAATGAGGTTTGTTCTGGTATTGTTAGTCGTTTTCGTTTGCCGTCATTCGTTTTTCGTTTTTGACACCAGTCATCACTTTTTCTATCAGAAGCATCCTTAGCTCTTTAGCTTTCAGCTTTAGTCTTTATTCTTTGTTCTTTGCTCCTTACTCTTTGCTCCTTGCTCTTTTTTCAACGGAGATTGCTTCAGCGGATAAAGAATCTGCCTCGCAAAGAGGATTCCTCGCAAGAAACTTCTTCGATTCGATGTACTATAATCGAATCATTTTGCTGAATTCAGTTAAGCACTTACCAATCCATTCATTGCAGTCCTGCTTTAGCCGACTGTTATTTAAAAGAATACCTTTTTGTTGTATATATTATGAATCAAATTCAAGAGAACGGGCGAGGGAGAATGGAAGAGAATATCAGCTTAACTTGGTTTAGTTTTGTCTTGCAGCTTTTAGCTTTATTCTTGCCCGTTTATCGTTGTTCGTTGCCAGTCGTCTCGCTTTAGACTTATACCTATAACTAGAGTAACTGCTTAAGCTTTAGTCTTTGTTCTTTGCCCGTTTATCGTTTATCGTTGCCAGCCGTCCCGCTTTAGACTTATAACCTTCAACCCTTAACTTTCAACTTTTGATTAAACGCATAAACCCCTGCAGTTGTTACTGCAAGGGTTCTGGTAAGAGCCTGCTTTGAGGCTTTTAAGATTTGGCACCGACCTACTCTCCCACGTGTTACCGCAGTACCATCGGCTCTGGTGGGCTTAACTTC
>JAZBLX010000042.1:0-33190 GCA_037033465.1 Bacteroidota bacterium
AATTTCACCAGCTTCTTTAGTAGCCTGACGTTGTGCATCGTTGAAGTATGCAGGTACAGTAATAACCGCTTCAGTAACTTCGTGACCTAAGAAATCTTCGGCAGTTTTTTTCATTTTCTGCAAAACCATTGCAGAGATTTCTTGTGGAGTATATTTTCTGTCGTCGATTTCAACACGTGGTGTGTTGTTATCACCTTTAACTACTTTATATGGTACACGCCCAGCTTCTTTCGCACTTTCGTCGTAGCTGCTACCCATAAAGCGTTTAATCGAATATATCGTTTTTGTTGGGTTGGTTATAGCCTGACGTTTAGCAGGCTCGCCAACTTTACGCTCACCGTTTTCTGCAAAAGCAACAATAGACGGTGTAGTACGTTTACCCTCACTGTTCGCGATAACTACAGGCTCATTGCCCTCCATTACGCTCACGCAAGAGTTTGTTGTTCCTAAGTCTATTCCAATAATTTTTCCCATTGTATTTTGTTTTTTCTTTTTTAAGCTTTATAATTTCTACCTATTAAACAATGCTTGTGCCAATCGGGTTTTGGCAGAAAATATCGTCAAAAGACTGATAAAATGTAAAAAAGCTGGTCATTGAGTACTGACAGCATGACAGAAACCAGAAGCTAAAGAAGACAGCTGAAAGTTTAAACACCAAAGCAAAGCCATGCTTTATAAATGAATTTGAAATAAGTGCCACTGTAACCTTTGAAGCGACAATGATATGCACAACCAGTTATCAAATATGAATATAATCGCTATGCAAAATTCATCGGATAAATATAACCGTAAAGTGGTAAACCTTTTTTCGTACCTTGAACCATCAAAACCATTCGCAATGCAACTAGCAGCACAAATCTTAATTGGTATTATAGCCCTACTTCATCTTTATATTCTTTGGTTGGAAATGTTCGCCTGGACCACCAGGGCACCGAATGTTTTTAAAACTATTCCAAAAGAATTGTTTCCACAAACAAAGGCATTAGCTGCAAACCAGGGCCTGTACAATGGTTTTCTGGCGGCTGGTCTAATCTGGTCTTTGTGCATCGGCGACCCTCAGTGGAAATTATATGTAGCAATCTATTTCTTATGCTGCATCATTGTTGCAGGCATTTATGGAGCGGCAACAGCAAGTAAAAAGATTCTTTATGTACAATCAATTCCGGCATTAATCGCCTTGATTTTATTGCATTTGTGATTCTAAAATTAAGTTGCAAATTAAGTTTGTCCTACGCTTTCATTAATTACAATCCTAACAACCGCTCCAGGTGATGATAACCAATTCCGAAATATTCCTTACTCGATTTTATCTTTTGTAAAATTTCTGCCTGTCTTTCGCTTTCAGCTTTGGTCTTTAAGCTTTCCCCTCTTTTTACGCCTACCACAAGCACATTTTTTGGTGTATGTGCATCCGAAATAAACTCAAACACTTTGGTTTTATATCCAAAATATTCTAAAATTAAAGCACGAATCCCATCAGTCACCATCTCTGCCTGGCGTTCTAAAAAGATCCCATACTTAGTTAAAAAGGAAACATCATTCTTCACCTTATTCTGCTCAATCGCTCTTCTTATTTGTTTATGGCAGCACGGCGCAACCACAATCAGTTCTGCATTTGCGCTGATTCCTTTAAAAATAGCATCATCAGTGGCAGTATCGCAAGCATGAAGCGCAATTAATAAATTGACATTTGTAGCATCATAATCTTCAATAGTGCCCTGAACAAAACTTAACTGATCAAAATCAGATTTATCTGCAACAGTGTTACACAAATCAACCATATCCTGGCGGTACTCTACACCTACAACCTCCGAATCCAGTTTTAAAACTGAATGCAAATAATCATATAAAGCGAATGTCAGGTAACCTTTGCCCGACCCCATATCAGCAACTTTTTTAATGGTTCCTTCAGGCAATTCTTTGATTAAAGAACTTAAAATTTCAATGTAATGGTTAATCTGGCGGAATTTATCCTGTGCATTCTTGAAAACCTTACCATCAGCATCTGTTATCTTTAATGCTGTTAGATAAGCTTTAGCATGTGGTTTAATCAATCGTGCTTTCTCCTCATCATGTTGAACCGCCGGAACAGCTGTGGCTGATGCTTTAATTTCCCTCAAAACAATCCTGCCGTTATTTAACGCTTCGAAAATTACATCCTTTTGGGTTGTAAAAAGTGTAGCGATTTTGAAACCTGATTGCAAGTATTCTGAAATGAGCTTCACCCCTTCCTCTTCACTAAAATTTTTAACGATATCACGGGTTTTATAACGAAAAGTTAAAGCAAGTTTCGTTTCTCTTTTAATCAAGACTTTCCTCACTAAAATTTGCTTCAATCCTTCTTCAGCGCCTTTGTAATTTCCCAAAGAAATTTTAACAAACTGTTGTAAGCTCAGGCTTTCTTCTAAAGCAGATATGAATTGTTCTACGTGTGCTGATAATACCATTAATCAAATTTAAAACACAAAGATAAACCAATTTCCTTTAAGATAGGTTGAGGGTAAATCATGTAACAATGCAGCAACGCTTTTCTCTTTATTAAAATACTTAAAATGTAGCATCGCTATAAAACTGTTCTACATTTAAGAATCATCAGTCATGACGTAATACGATTTAGGAAACCTAATAAACGTATTATCTGTAATCGTTCCAAAATGATTAAACGTTTTTATTTAATAAAAAATAGCATTAGATTAGATAAATAGTTTATCTAACCAAAACAAATGAGTGAATTTCAGATTAAAAAATCGCCTACTATTTACGACGTGATTATCGTTGGTTCTGGCGCAGGTGGCGGGATGTCTGCTTACGTTTTAGCGAACGCAGGACAAAAAGTTTTAATGCTCGAAGCTGGTCAGTATTTTGATCCTAGAGTAGATGCACATCAATTGAAATGGCCTTGGGAATCTCCACGTCGCGGTGCATCAACTACCAGACCTTTCGGCGATTTTGATGCTTCTTATGGCGGCTGGGAACTTGAAGGTGAGCCTTATACTACGAAAGATAAAACTGAATTTGAATGGTTCAGGTCGCGCATGTTGGGCGGACGCACCAATCACTGGGGAAGAATTTCACTCAGAATGGGTCCGCTGGATTTTCAGGCTAAAGATGGTTTAACTGACGACTGGCCGATTACCTACGATGAGGTGAAACCGTTCTATGACCGGGTAGATCGTTTAATTGGGATCTATGGCACTAAAGAAGGCTTGCCTAATGAGCCTGATGGCATTTTCATGAAACCACCCAAACCACGTTTAACAGAACTATTTATAAAAAAAGGCGCTGATAAAGCCGGTGTGAAAGTAATTCCGGGCAGAGGTTCTGTATTAACGGAGCCATTACCAAATAATACAGATCGGGCACCTTGCTTTTATTGCGGTCAATGTGGCCGAAGCTGCAAGGTATATGGTGATTTTTCTTCTTCCTCTTGCTTAGTTATTCCGGCGGTAAAAACAGGAAACCTGACCGTAATTACCGATGCAATGGTGCGTGAGGTCATAACAGATAAAGATGGAACCGCCAAAGGTGTATCTTACGTTAACCGGAAAGATTTGCAGGAATACCAGGTAAATGGCAAAATCATTATTTTGGGTGCCAGCGCCTGCGAATCTGCAAGGATTCTTTTAAACTCTAAATCATCATCTCACCCCAATGGCTTAGCCAATAGCAGTGGAATTGTTGGTAAATATCTCCACGATTCGACAGGTGTAAGTGTTTCTGGTTTTTTACCTCAATTGATGGACCGGAAGCGGTATAACGAAGATGGCCTGGGAAGTGTTCACATTTATTCGCCCTGGTGGCTTGATAACAAGAAACTGAACTTTCCCCGCGGATATCACATTGAATATTGGGGCGGTATGGGAATGCCAGCCTACGGTTTCGGTGGCGGTGTACCAGAAATGAATGGCATGGTGCCAGGCAGAGATGGCAAAATGAAAGAAGCTGGTGGGTATGGAAAATCGTTAAAGGATGATTACCGCCGTTTTTATGGCACTACCGTAGGGATGGCCGGACGGGGAACAGCAATTGCCCGTGAAGATAACTATTGCGAAATTGATCCAAACACGGTTGATAAATATGGGATTCCGGTTTTAAGATTCCATTACAAATGGGCAAAAGAAGAAATTTTACAGGCCAAACACATGCAAGATACCTTTCTCACCATGATGAAAGAAATGGGTGGCGTAGTAACTTCGAAAATCCAGGGGCCGGAAACCAATTATGGATTACTTCCTCCGGGGAAAATTATCCATGAGGTAGGTACGATCCGCATGGGCGATGATCCAAAAAAATCTGCGCTAAATAAATATTGCCAGGCACACGATTGTAAAAATCTTTTTGTGGTTGATGCTGGTCCGTTTGTACAGCAAGGCGATAAAAATGCTACCTGGACAATCCTCGCGCTCTCGATGCGAACCGCGGAATATATTTTAGCTCAAAAGAAAAAACATAACATTTAAAGAATTACAACATGAACAGACGTGATTCCATCAAAGCATTAGGTTTAACGGCAATCAGTACAGCCGTAATATTAGAAGCCTGCGAGCAACCGAAAACAAAAACAGCTGATATTGTTGCGCCGAAAGAAGCGCCTGTATCAGAAGCAGGACGCGAACAATGGGAAGTTGATCGGGATAAAAAATTGAAAGCAGAAACGTTTTTCAATAAACATGAAATGGCAACCATTACAGTTCTGGCAGATATTATCATTCCAAAAGATAATGTTTCGGGAAGTGCATCAGATGCCAAAGTACCCGAATTTATAGAGTTTATTGTTAAAGACATCCCAGAGCATAAAACACCAATGCGAGGTGGCTTAAAATGGCTGGATGTTTATTGCTTTAATAAATTTGGTAAGTCATTTATAGATGCGACATCCACACAACAAATTTCGATAATTGACGAGATTGCTTACCCTAAAAAAGCAAAGCCAGAAGTCCAGGCAGGTGTAACTTTTTTTAACAGAATGCGAAGTTTAACAGCCTCTGGATTCTACACAACAGAAATTGGTGTTAAAGATATTGGTTATGCCGGAAATGCACCAAACCAATGGACTGGTGTTCCTCAGGATGTACTGAAGCAGTACGGAATGGAGAATGTGAAAGTATAATCTAAAAAAAACGTCATTGCGAGGCACGAAGCAATCCTACAACTATCGCTACCATTTAGCGCATTAAGATTGCTTCGTGCCTCGCAATGACGAAAACTTATATGAACTATTCTACAATCAAAATCAAGCCTTTTCCTTTTTCAACAGGAACCGATTTTCCATCAGGATAACTTCCAGAAGTTTGAAACTTATCAATTGCGGGAGCTGCTATTTTTACTTTCCCAGCATCTAACCCTAATTTAGCCCAGTCTATAGTTAAATTAATCTTTACATCTCCTTCTGCCCAGCTAGCCAAAGCAATCATTGTTTTTCCTTTCTGTTTGTAAACCGTGGCTAATACCTTAGGATGATCAGTTTTTACCGGACAATTCTCACTCCAGTAACCAATCATTTCAGATCCTTTCAAGCCGAAGTTATCCCATGCCTTCCAAAGTGGTTTTGGATCACTTTTATCTGACCAGCCTAATCTACTTGTCATGCCGTAGATCATTCCACGCCATGGGTTACCATCATCCTGTAGCATCTCTCCCATCAAACCAAAGGGAATCCCACTTACTTCAGTGAGATAGAAATCTGGGTTGTTTTTTTGATAATCGAAATATTCTCCAAACCATAGTCTGTTCAAATAAGGGAAATGTTCGAGGTATAAAATGGCACTATTGTTAAAACCATCATTTTTATTGTATTGATTGGCAGAATGTAAATCGATAATTCCCGGATGATTGTTCTGTGTTAAAACCCGTTTAATACGTTTCATGGTCACCCGATCAAAGGCAACATCGTCTAAATAGACCCCGTCTATCCCAACGTTATTTACCAGCCAGTTCATTCCCTCCACATAATAGTTATGCCAGCGATTCATTCCACTATTAATTATAGCAGCATCTTTAATTTCCGGCACGAACCAGGCGGCGATATAATTCGAATCTAAATGCTCCTGCAGCCAGCTGAAACCACCACCTTTTCCAGGAGAATAGACTTCAGTACCCAAACTCCTTAATGCAGGCCACTCGTATGCATGATTGGAAAGCTCACGAACGGTATTGTAAATTTTCACCTTTAAGCCTTTATGGTGCGCCTCATCAACATAAGTTTTCATCTTCTTCCATTCAATAAACGGATAATTAATCCACGGGTTTATGGGCGTGGCATGATGAATATTTACAACTGTCGCACCAGTGGCTTTAATAGCATCCAGACTTCCGTATTTATGATAGAAACGATTATCCCACTGGAAATCAGTATCCAGTAAGTGAAAAGGAGTAATCAGCAAATTAAAATTATAATACAATACATCTCCCTTCTTCATGCTTCTTGCCCCGGTAAAACTATCAGCAAGCATGGAACTTCCTTTTACATTGATCTGCATCCCGCCCTTGTTATCATTTCCCCATGATTTTGGTAAGATTAATGGCTTCTGCAGATAGAAATTAGTATTTAGCGGACGAACATAATTTTCATCTCTTAAATTATAATACAAACCGGCATTTACATTTCCAATCCACACGGCATCCTGATTTTTATTAGCCACATCCCATTTCCACTTCACCGTATCTGGCCTGATACCACCTTTCTCACCCAAGCCCAGCAAATACTTTGTTGAAGATTTATCAAAAGGAATATGGAAATCTACATTACTAAATTCAACGTCGTTCACTGCGGTAACCTTTACCACATAATGTACATAACCATCAAATTCCAGCGCACCTTCTACATCCATGATCAGGTTCTTTGAGGTTCCGGTTGCCTTCCACTTCACTGTTCCGGCCGCTTTGTCTGTAATTTGGAAATTGCCTGGAATAAACTTCTCTTGCGTTTTAGGCGTATTAAAAAAATGAAAATGAATCGGCTCGTATAAAAGATTATTCGGTTTATCAGTATAGCCCGTCATTTCTGGATTAAAAAAAGTCTGGATCTGCTTCGGAAAACCGTCATTATTAATTTCGAACTTTCGACCGAGCAGTGAGATTATATTTCCTTCCACCGTTAGTGGCGTATATGGTGCGACAACAGTATTTTCCTGTGCTAGTTTAGAATTTAGCCAGGTTAAGCGGGTTTGCTTGTTTGGCGTTCCAACACCTGCATCGGCCAGTAGCTGGTTCTGGATGGTAATACTAACATTTAAAATCTTCGATTGATTATTGGCTTTAACGGTGAACCTACCATTATAAATCCCTGGCGTAGTATTTTTTGGTACATTGACTGTAATCCACATCGGCAGAACTTTACCAGAAGCCACATTTACCGTTCGAACTAAGGGCCTGTTATCATAACTGATCCCGTCCGTATTTAAGCAGTTAATATTTTTTGCAGAAATTACATGCCCACTCTTATTCTTCAAATCGCCAAAGCTTACTACCACATTCTTGAGATTTTTCATAGCGAAAACCCCTAATTGAAATGCATAATTTTCACCCTTACTGGCAATGCCGGAAAATTTGTTGGTCACGCCTTTTTGTATCCAACGGTAAGGCAAATCGTTTTGCAGCTTTATGGGATACATCCTATCTTCAGGAAAGACGATAAAGGAGTCGCTAGAAATTTTAGCTATTATGGCATTGGTTTCCGCCTTACTTGCGATCACTTCCATCGGATAGAAAGAATTAAAAGCATCTATAGACTGAATTTCAGAAACGTTCGTATTTACTTTAACCTTTTTCGCTTTGAACAGCCAATTGTGATCAATCTGGTTTGGTTTAAGGTAAACACCCTTAGGATAATTACTCCGGCCCTCGTTTGTATATGGAAGATAATACACGAAATATTTTCCGGCACCCGAAGATGGTTCAAAAAAGAGATCAACACTTTCTCTTGAAAAATGATCCGTTCCTAAAACAGTGACACCTTTTCCTTTCCCATCCTGGATAATGATTCCTTTGGCTTCCGGGTGTTCATCTCTTCTTCGCCAGGCGATCTTTGCATGAGCAATATTCCCATTGCCAGTAACCTGCAGCACTATCCGATGATTGCCAAGTGAATCCGGATTCCAGGAATTATTACCATGAGTATATTTTAAGATTTGTGCATGCAGCGTTAGTTGGCAAAATAGACAACATAATAAAATCAGCCTGAATTTCATTTCGAATTACTTTGAAGCTAATTTATAGATACCGATTTGAAATATTACTATAAAATTGAAATGTCATACCCATTTAGTAAAAATTAACTGGCATGTCTAAAATTGAACATTGCAATCTTAAGGAGTCGGTTGAACATCAAATCGTAGCAGGACAATAACTAGTTTTAAACCTCAACAAGAAAATCAAGGCAAAAAAAAGATCCTGCTCTTTCGAACAGGATCTTTTAATCTTAGGGGAATAAAATTATTCTCCTTTTGGTTCTTCTGTAGCAGGAGCTTCATCAGCAGCAGGAGCTTCAGTTGCAACTTTCTCAGCAGTTTCAGCTTTCGCGTCATCAGCCTTAGGAGCAGCAGCTTTACTTCTACCACGACGAGTAGTTTTCTTCTCTTCTTTAGCCTCTACATCTTTACCATAAACTTCGTTATAGTCTACCAATTCAATTAAACCCATTTCAGCGTTATCACCGGCACGATTGTTTAATTTAATGATACGAGTGTAACCACCTGGACGGTTTGCAACTTTCTCAGCGATTTCGCGGAATAAAATAGTTACTACTTCTTTATCTTGTAAGTAAGCAAATACTGTACGACGTGAGTGAGTAGTATCATTTTTAGATTTCGTGATAATAGGCTCAACATAAGTACGTAAAGCTTTAGCTTTAGCTAAAGTTGTTGTAATTCTTTTGTGCAAAATAAGTGATGAAGCCATGTTAGCTAACATCGCCTTTCTGTGGCTTGCGGTTCTACCTAAGTGGTTTACTTTTTTACCGTGTCTCATTGTTTTTTAATAAAGTGTATACCGTCTCTTTGCAATTAAGCTGAGGGAATTATACACTGTGAAAAATTATTTATTTTAGTTGAAGCTTTAGAAAGGAAGACTCACGACTCCGGACTAAAGACTCAGGACTAATCTTACTCTTCGTCTAATTTAAATTTAGACAGGTTCATACCGAAAGATAAACCTTTTGATTTTACTAATTCCTGGATCTCAGTTAAAGATTTTTTACCAAAGTTTCTGAATTTTAACATATCAGCAACATCGTAAGAAACCAAATCAGCTAAAGTACGGATATCAGCAGCTTTTAAGCAGTTTAATGCCCTAACTGAAAGATCCATATCCACTAATTCAGTTTTAAGGATTTTACGCATGTGTAAAATTTCCTCATCAACTTCTTTAGTTTCTTCTTTAGCTTGAGATTCTAATACTAAATTCTCATCAGAGAATAACATAAAGTGTTGGATAAGAATCTTAGCCGCCTCTTTTAATGCTTCTTCAGGATGAATTGAACCATCAGTAGAGATATCTAAAATCAATTTTTCATAATCCGTTTTTTGCTCAACACGAAAGTTTTCGATCGTGTATTTTACATTTTTCATTGGAGTATAAATCGAATCGATCGCAATAACACCTACAACAGCATCAGCAACTTTATTTTCTTCAGCAGGTACATAACCACGTCCTTTATTGATGGTTAATTCCACCTCCAAAGTAACAGATTTATCCATATTGCAAATAACGTGCTCAGGGTTTAAAACTGTAAAGTTGTTAGAGAATTTAGTGATATCACCAGCTTTAAACTGATCCTGACCGTTAACGATAATGAAAACTTTTTCAGCATCACCTGAATCACCGGTTTTCTTAAAACGAACTTGTTTTAAGTTTAAGATAATATCAGTTAAATCTTCTACAACACCTTTCATGGTAGAAAACTCATGAGAAACGCCTGAAAAACGAATAGTAGTAATAGCATAACCTTCTAATGAAGAAAGTAAAATTCTTCTTAAGGCATTACCAATTGTTACACCGAAACCGGGCTCTAACGGACGAAATTCAAATGTGCCATCGAAATCGGTTGATTTCTGCATGATCACTTTGTCTGGTTTCTGAAATGCTAAAATTGCCATTTATAATTTTTTAAATTCGTTATTGAATATATAGTAACAAGAAAAAAGTTAATTACCCTTTGGAGGTAATTAACTATCTTATTTATTACTTTGAGTATAACTCGATGATTAAGTTTTCCTTGATGTTTTCAGGAATCTCATCACGTTGTGGGTAGGTTAAGAATTTACCGGTTAATTCACCAGCATTCCACTCTAACCAGGCAAATTTATTAATTGTTCTGCCTGCAACTGAGTTACTAATTGATTCTAAAGATTTTGATTTTTCACGAACAGCAACCACATCACCAGCTTTTAACTGATATGAAGGGATATTTACAACTTCACCATTCACGGTAACGTGTTTATGGCTAACTAACTGGCGTGCACCAGAACGGGTTGTTGAAATACCTAAACGGTAAACTGTATTATCTAAACGTGCTTCTAATAATTGAAGTAAGTTATCACCGGTAATACCAGCACGTGAGGATGCTTTTTTAAACAAGTTACTGAATTGTTTTTCCAATACACCATAAGTGTATTTTACTTTTTGTTTCTCCATTAACTGGATCGCATATTCAGATTGTTTTCCTCTTCTTTTTGATGAGCCATGTTGCCCAGGAGGATAATTTTTTCTGTCTAACACCTTATCAGGACCGAAAATTGGTTCTCTGAACTTACGGGCGATTTTTGATTTTGGGCCTGTATATCTTGCCATTTTTTTTCTGTTTTAAAGTACCATTCGGCCTGTAACCGAAGATTCTTAGCTTTAAAATTAATTAAACTCTTCTCTTTTTAGGAGGACGACATCCGTTGTGAGGAAGTGGAGTGATATCTTTAATAGACATTACTTCGATACCTGCTACTTGCAAAGTTCTGATTGCAGATTCACGACCTGAACCCGGACCTTTTACAAACACTTCAACTTTACGTAAACCTAAGTCAAACGCAACTTTACCGCAATCTGAAGCTGCTTGACCAGCTGCATACGGCGTGTTCTTTTTAGAACCTTTAAAGCCCATTTTACCAGCAGAAGACCAAGAAATAGTCTGTCCGTTGTTGTTTGTTAAGGTAACGATAATGTTGTTGAAGGTAGCATTGATATGCGCCTGACCAACAGACTCAATTACAACGATACGTTTTTTTGTTACTTTTTTACTCTTAGCCATTTTATCTTTTAGATTTTAGATATGAGACTTGAGATATGAGACTTTCTCTACCCCGACACTCAGTATCCTACTTTTTATCTTTTATTCCAGATTTGAGCAGATTTTAAAGATATGTTCTCACATCTAAAATCTCACCTCTCGTATCTATCTATTACTTAGTAGCTTTTTTCTTGTTAGCAACTGTTTTTCTCTTACCCTTACGAGTACGTGAGTTATTCTTAGTACGCTGACCACGAGAAGGTAAACCTTTTCTGTGACGCAAACCACGGTAACAACCAATATCCATTAAACGTTTGATGTTTAACTGAACCTCTGAACGTAAAGCACCTTCTACTTTAATTTCATCGTTAATCATTGTACGGATTGCTGATAACTCATCATCAGACCAGTCTTGTACTTTTTTATTTAAGTCGATGCCTGCAGTAGTTAAAATACGTTGTGCAGTAGTTCTTCCTATTCCGTAGATATAAGTTAAACCAATCTCTCCTCTTTTGTTTCTTGGTAAATCAATACCGGAAATCCTTGCCATATTTGTTTATGTTTTTACGTAATTCCGAACGGCGGGCCACCGTTGTGCGGATCATTACAATATTTTAAAATTACCCTTGACGTTGCTTGTATTTAGGATTTTTCTTGTTGATAACGTAAAGTTTACCTTTACGGCGAATAATCTTGCAATCAGCGCTACGTTTTTTAATTGATGATCTAACTTTCATTTTATTTATATCTATAAGTGATGCGTCCCTTTGTTAAATCATAAGGAGACATCTCTAATTTTACTTTGTCGCCAGGAAGGATTTTGATGTAGTGCATCCTCATCTTACCTGAAATGTGGGCAATAATCTCATGTCCGTTTTCAAGTTCTACCCGGAACATTGCATTAGACAATGCTTCTCTGATTACTCCGTCTTGTTCAATTGAGGCTTGTTTAGCCATATTTTGTTGATTGTTACTTAATTAGCTGCTTCTAAACAGGGTTGCAAAATTAAATAAAAAATTTTAATAATTTATTTTTTTTGTTGTAAAACTTCTTCTATTATAGAAAACGTTGATAAAACATCTGCCTTGCCCTTTTTTATGGCTACTGTGTGTTCAAAATGTGCCGATGGTTTATTGTCTTTACTGGTTACCGTCCATCCATCGTTATGGAATTTAACACCGGCAACACCTGCATTAATCATGGGCTCGATGGCAATTACCATTCCTTCTTCAAGTTTTGGCCCTGCTCCACGCTTTCCATAATTAGGAACTTCAGGCTTTTCGTGAAGTTTTACACCAACGCCATGCCCAACAAGTTCTCTTACTACTCCGAAACCATTAGCTTCTGCATATTGCTGAACGGCAAAGCCGATATCGCCAACACGCATACCTACAACAGCCTTTTCAATTCCTAACTCCAGACAACGTTTGGTAACCGCTACAAGCTTCTGTTTTTCCGCATCAATTTCTCCGATAGAGAAAGTATAAGCCGAATCACCAAAATAATTGTTTTTGATTACACCACAATCAACTGAAATTAAGTCACCCTCTTCTATTACATATTTGCTTGGAAACCCATGAACAACTTGTTCGTTAGGGGAAATACATAGAGAATTAGGGAAACCATTGTAGTTTAAAAAAGCCGGGATTGCACCATGATCGCTTATAAACTCATAAGCCAGCTTATCCAGTTCAATAGTAGTCATGCCTGCTTTTATCACCTTAGCCACTTCAGCTAAAGTTTTAGAAACAAGCATGGAACTTTCTCTTATTAACTCGATCTCCTCAAGAGATTTGTAATAAATTTTAGACATTCTTCAGAACTACAATGCTGCATTACTACTGGCAGCAGGAACACCCGTTCTACCAGTAACTCTGCCGGTTTTCATCAAACCATCATAGTGACGCATTAATAGATAACTTTCAATTTGCTGAAGCGTATCTAAAACTACCCCTACTAAAATTAATAATGAAGTACCACCAAAGAAGTGTGCAAACTCTTGTTTAATACCGAATTTAACAGCCAAAGAAGGTAAGATTGCAATGATTGCTAAAAATACTGCTCCTGGGAAAGTGATTTTAGATATTACATCATCAATAAAAGTTGATGTTGCAAAGCCTGGTTTAACACCTGGAATAAAACCACCATTTTTCTTCATATCGTCACTCATTTGAGTTGGATTTACTGTAATTGCAGTATAGAAGAATGTAAATGCGATAATTAAAAAAGCGAATGTTAAGCTATATGCTAACGATGTTGTATTACTGAACTGAACTAACCAGGATCCTTGTAATGACGGAACAAATTGCATTAAAGCGCCAGGAATGAACATCAATGCCTGAGCAAAGATAATTGGCATTACACCAGCTGCATTTACTTTTAACGGAATGTATTGACGAACACCACCAAACTGACGGTTACCAACAATTTTTTTAGCGTATTGTACAGGCACCTTACGTACACCTTGAACAATTAAAATGGTAAACATTACCACAGCAAATAAGGCAACGATCTCTAAAACAAGTGCAACCGGGCCTCCACCTTCACTGGCAGAACCTACGCGGGCACTAAATTCCTGGCTGATGGCCTGCGGTAAGCGGGCAATGATACCAGTCATAATAATTAAAGATGTTCCGTTACCAATTCCTTTATCCGTAATTTTTTCACCTAACCACATTACAAATAAGGTACCTGCCGTTAATACAAACGTAGATAACACTAAGAATAAAGTATTGGGCAATAAAATAGCTTCAGCCGGAACCTGCGTTTTAACGTAACCTACAGATTGAACGATTGTGATCGCTACCGTTAGGTACCGAGTGATCTGGTTCATTTTCTTTCTACCACTTTCGCCCTCTTTCTGCATTTTTTGGAAAGAAGGAACAGCAATACCTAATAGTTGCACCACGATTGACGCAGAGATATAAGGCATTACCCCCAACGCTAAGATAGACACACGAGAGAAAGAACCTCCGGCAAACATATCAAGTATGCCTAAAAGTCCTGATTTTTCGTTAGCATCTAAAGCTGTTGGATCCACACCTGGTAAAACCACGTGAGATACGAAACGGTATACCAAAAGAATTAAGAGCGTAAACAAAATACGCTCTTTTAATTCTTGAATTTTCCAGATATTACTTAAAGTAGTAAATAGCTTCTTCATTTAATAATTACAATTTTACGATAGAACCACCTGCAGCTTCAATAGCTTTTTGTGCGGTTGCAGAAAACGCATGTGCAGTAATCTCTAATTTTGCTTTCACTTCACCACGACCTAAGATTTTAACTAAGTCATTTTTTGAAGCTAAACCATGCGCCTGGAGAGCAGCGAAATCGATAGTTGTTAAGCTGTGTTTTTCAGCTAAGGTTTGTAAAACGTCTAAGTTTACACCAACATATTCTGTACGGTTAATTGGTTTGAAACCAACCTTAGGCACACGACGTTGTAAAGGCATTTGACCACCTTCAAAACCGATTTTGGTTTTGTGACCTGAACGAGAACCCGCACCTTTGTGACCACGAGTTGAAGTACCACCACGACCAGAACCTGTACCACGACCAATTCTTTTGCTGTTTTTTGTAGAACCTTTTGCAGGTTTTAAATTACTTAAATTCATTTTTTTGAATTTGTGTTGCCCTTCGCTTTCACTAAACAGGTACAACGATAAATAATAATGATTGAATTTTGAATGATTAAATGTTGAACATTCACTCACTCAAAACTCATTCATTTAATAATTCTCTTAAATTGCTTCGATAGCTACCAAGTGGTTCACTTTGCGAACCATACCGATAATTTGTGGTGTAGCTTCAACCTCAACACTTTGGTTCATTTTAGATAATCCCAAAGCTTGAACAGTTCTCTTTTGGCGCTCGCTTCTGTCGATAACGCTTTTTACTTGTGTTATTTTGATCTTAGCCATGATATTATCCGTTAAATACTTTGTTTAAATCTATACCACGAGTTTGAGCTACTGTATAAGCATCACGCATTTTAGTTAATGCATCAACAGTTGCTTTTACTACGTTGTGTGGGTTTGATGAACCTTTAGATTTTGCCAATACGTTATGCACGCCAGCACTCTCTAATACAGCACGCATCGCACCACCAGCAATTACTCCGGTACCTACTGCAGCTGGTTTAATTAAAACAAAACCACCAGAAAATTTACCGATTTGTTCGTGAGGAACAGTACCGTTTAAAATTGGCACTTTTACTAAGTTCTTTTTAGCATCATCCACGCCTTTTGCAATCGCTTCAGTTACCTCTTTCGCTTTACCTAAACCGAAACCAACAACACCGTTTTCATCTCCAACAACAACAATTGCTGAGAAGCTGAAAGTACGACCACCTTTGGTTACTTTGGCAACACGTTGTATACTAACCAAACGATCCTTTAATTCGATATCGGTGGTTTTAACTCTTTTTATATTGATAGTTGACATCTTACTTTTTCTTCAGATTAAAATACTAAACCAGCCTCGCGAGCACCTTCTGCCAACGATTTCACACGACCGTGGTATAAGTAGCCGTTTCTATCGAAAACAACTTCTTTAACACCTGCAGCAATTGCTTTTTCAGCAACTAATTTGCCTACTGCAACTGATTGATCGCTTTTGTTACCTGTTCCAGAAAAATCTTTAGATAAAGATGATGCTGAAGCTATTGTTGTACCGGTTACATCGTTAATTACCTGCGCATAAATCCCTTTATTGCTTCTATATACAGATAACCTTGGACGTTCTTCTGAACCGGTAAGTCTTTTTCTGATCCCTTTTTTAATACGATCTCTTCTTGATAATTTTTTACCTGCCATGATTACTATTTTTTAGACGCTGATTTACCTGCTTTTCTTCTTAACACTTCACCTACAAACTTGATACCTTTACCTTTATATGGTTCTGGTGCACGTAACGAACGGATTTTCGCTGCTACCTGGCCAATCAATTGTTTGTCTATACTTTCTAAAATAATTTTAGGAGTCTGACCTTTTTCTGATGATGTAGTTACTTTAATTTCTTCTGGTAACTGGAATACATAATGGTGAGAGTAACCTAAAACTAAGTCTAATGTATTACCAGCATTTGTAGCACGGTAACCAACACCAACTAATTCCTGAGTTAATTTATAACCTTCTGTAACACCAACAACCATGTTATTAAGCAAAGAGCGATATAAACCGTGTAATGCTTTGTGTTTCTTTTGTTCTGAAGGACGAGAAACTGTTAAGATTCCATCTTCCTGACTTACAGTGATATCTGAATCTACTGTTTGTGTTAATTCACCTTTAGGGCCTTTTACACTTACAACGTTATCGTTAGATACGGTAATGGTAACACCTGAAGGGATTGTAATTGGGGCTTTTCCTATTCTTGACATTGTGCTGTTCTCCTAATAATTAATAAACGTGACACAATACCTCACCACCAATATTTAATTTGGCTGCTTCTTTATCAGTCATTACACCTTTAGAAGTAGATAAGATTGCGATACCTAAACCGTTTAATACTCTTGGCATATTTTCAACACCAGCATAGTTTCTCAAACCTGGTTTACTAATTCGCATCAAAGTACGAATAGCAGGAACTTTAGTAATCGGATTGTATTTCAAAGCAATTTTGATTGTGCCTTGAACGGTGTTATCTTCAAACTTGTAGTTCGCGATGTAACCTTTATCGAAAAGAACTTTTGTAATTTCTTTTTTAAGGTTTGATGCAGGAATTTCTACAACACGGTGGTTGGCCTTAATGGCATTCCTTACTCTTGTTAAATAATCTGCTATTGGATCTGTATTCATTTTTTATTGTTTTTGATAGTGGTTTCCTTCTGCTACTCAGCTGTGGGACCTGCTATCGGTTAAAATTCTTTTTACAAGCGAAAAGCAAAAAGACTAAAGCCTAAAGCGGGTTTATTCGCTTTAGACTTTAAGCTTTCAGCTCTAAGCTATATTACCAAGATGCTTTTTTAACACCTGGTATTTTACCGTCTAGTGCCATTTGGCGGAATGTTACCCTGGAAATACCAAAGGTACGCATATAACCACGTGGACGACCAGTTAATTTACAACGGTTGTGTAAACGTACCGGAGATGAATTTTTAGGTAATTTATCTAAACCTTCGAAATCTCCTGCAGCTTTTAATACTGCACGTTTTTCAGCGTATCTAGCTACCAATTTTTGGCGCTTAACTTCGCGTGCTTTTACACCTTCTTTTGCCATTATTCTGCTGTTTTTTGATTTTTAAATGGTAATCCGAATTGTTTCAATAACTCAAGTGCTTCAACATCAGATTTCGCCGAAGTTACGAAAGTTATATCCATCCCTAAAATTTTATTGATTTTATCTATATTAATCTCTGGGAAGATGATTTGCTCAGTAACACCTAAAGTATAGTTACCTTTTCCATCGAAACCTTTATCGTTAATACCTTTGAAATCACGAATACGTGGCAAAGCTACAGAGATCAAACGATCTAAGAACTCGTACATATTGTTATCACGTAACGTTACACGTACACCAACCGGCATACCTTTACGTAATTTGAAGTTCGAAATATCTTTCTTAGAGTTAGCCGGAACCGCTTGTTGACCAGTGATAGTAGACAATTCAACGATTGTCGTATCCATAATCTTTTTATCAGTTACAGAAAAACGACCTACACCCTGATTGATACAGATTTTTTCCAATTTAGGAACCTGCATTACAGTTTTATACTGAAATTTTTCTTTTAATGCATTTACAACTTCTTCTTTGTATTTGCTTTTTAATCTAGGTGTAGCCATTATTTAATTTCCTCCCCTGAAACTTTAGCAACTCTAACTAATTTACCATCCGCATTTAGTTTACGACCAACACGTGTAGCTTTACCAGATTTTGGATCAACCAACATCAGGTTAGAAATATGAAGAGCAGCTTCTTTTTTAATAATACCACCGTTTGGATTTGCAGCATTTGGTTTAGTATGTTTAGATACTAAGTTAACGCCTTCTACAATGGCTCTGTTTTTATCTATTTGTACTGAAAGTACTTTTCCTTGTTGACCTTTTGAATCGCCAGCAATTACTTTAACTAAATCTCCTGTGCGGATTTTAAGTTTCGATGGTGTATTTACTTTGTTTCCCATTTTATAATACCTCCGGTGCTAATGATACAATTTTCATGAATTGTTTTTCACGTAGTTCTCTCGCAACCGGGCCAAAGATACGTGTACCTCTTGGCTCATCCTGTGCGTTCAATAATACAGCTGCATTATCGTCAAAACGGATATAAGAACCATCTTTACGACGAATTTCTTTTTTAGTTCTTACAACAACTGCTTTAGAAACTGTACCTTTTTTAATATTACCTGACGGTAATGCGCTTTTTACGGTAACAACTACTTTATCACCAATTGAAGCATAACGTTTGCCGGTTCCACCTAGCACGCGAATTACTAATACTTCTTTTGCGCCGCTGTTATCAGCAACGTTTAATCTTGATTCCTGTTGTACCATCTTATTTAGCTCTTTCTAAAATTTGTACCAATCTCCAGTTCTTGTTCTTACTCAAAGGACGAGTTTCCATGATCAATACTGTATCACCGATACCGCATTCGTTTTTCTCGTCGTGAGCCATAAATTTGGTAGTTTTCTTAACGAACTTACCATAAATCGGGTGCTTTACTTTACGCTCAACGCTCACTACAACAGATTTATCCATCTTGTTGCTCACTACTAATCCCGTTCTTGTTTTTCTTAATTGTCTTTCCATGTCGACTCTCAAATTATTTAGTTTCAGTAGCTGACTCAGTGTTTTTCACTTTAGTCAACTCAGTGTTTAAACGGGCTATGTCTTTCCTTACTTTCGCAATACGCGAAGGATTTTCGATAGCTGAAATAGTGTGTGCGAACTTTAATTTTGATAAGCTCTCTTTTTCTTCCGCAATCTTAGCTACTAATTCTTCTTTTGAAAGCCCTGTGATTTCTGAATTTTTCATTTTTCTTTTTCTTTTACGTTGAGTGTAGCGGTTATAATAAACAAGTATTTACAACATTCACCTCAACACTTTACTATGCTTCTACGTAATCTCTACGTACTACGAACTTGGTTTGGATTGGTAATTTCTGAGCTGCTAAACGCAATGCTTCTTTAGCTACTTCTAAAGGCACACCTTCAGCTTCGAAAATTACGCGACCAGGTCTTACAACTGCTACCCAATACTCAGGAGCACCTTTACCTTTACCCATACGTACCTCAGCAGGTTTTTTAGTTACCGGTTTGTCCGGGAATATCCTGATCCATACCTGGCCTTCACGTTTCATGAAACGTGTTACCGCGATACGGGCAGCCTCTATCTGGCGACTTGTAATCCAAGTTGCTTCTAAAGATTTGATACCGAAAGATCCGAATGCTAATTCAGCTCCACGAGAAGCTAAACCCTTCATTCTGCCTTTTTGCATCTTCCTGAACTTCGTTCTTTTTGGCTGTAACATTTTATTTTGTTCTAATCGTTAAACGATGTTAATAAATCAATTATTTACGAGGACCTCTGTTAGCGCCTGCGCCACCACCTCTATTTGCTCCGGGACCACCTTGACCTGGACCACGACCACCACCTTGGTTTCCACCACGTCTGTCGTTACCACCGCCACGGTTATCTCTTCCACCACCTCTGTTATCTCTTCCGCCGAAAGCTGGTTTCTCAGATGCGCCTTTTGGACCGTTGTTTGTCGAACCGATGTTTGGAGACAAATCACGTTTTCCATAAACCTCACCTTTACAGATCCAAACTTTAACACCGATTTTACCATAGGTAGTTAAAGCTTCAGCTAAAGCATAGTCGATATCAGCACGGAAAGTATGCAAAGGAACTCTTCCTTCTTTGTACTGCTCAGTACGTGCCATCTCAGCACCACCTAAACGACCAGAAGTCATGATTTTAATCCCTTCAGCACCCATACGCATAGTTGATGCGATAGAAGATTTCATTGCTCTACGGAATGAGATCCTTGCTTCTAATTGTTTTGCAACACCTTCTGCAACTAATTGTGCATCAAGTTCTGGGCGTTTAATTTCGAAGATGTTAATTTGAATTTCCTTTTTAGTCAATTTCTTTAACTCTTCTTTGATTTTATCAACCTCAGCACCTGCTTTACCGATTACGATACCTGGACGGGCTGTGTGGATGGTTACCGTGATACGTTTTAACGTACGTTCGATAACAACTTTAGCAACACCACCTTTAGCGATACGGGCAGAAAGGTATTTTCTTATTTTCTCATCTTCAACTAATTTATCGGAGTAGTTGTTGCCACCGAACCAGTTAGAATCCCATCCTTTGATGATACCTAACCTGTTACCTATTGGATTTGCTTTTTGTCCCATTTCCTAAAATTAGTTTTGAGTTGTTTCTGTATTTTTACTATCTACAATCAGCGTTACGTGGTTAGAACGTTTACGAATTCTATATCCACGGCCTTGAGGAGCTGGACGTAAGCGTTTTAACTGACGGCCACCATCAACCATAATTGTTTTAACAAAAAGTTGATTTTCTTCAGGGCGAGCACCTTCATTTTTAGATTCCCAGTTTTTGATCGCAGATAATAATAATTTCTCAACTCTTATTGCTGCTTCTTTATTGGTAAACTTTAAAATGCTTAATGCTTTCTCTACACGTTCACCTCTGATAAGATCTACAACCAAACGCATCTTACGCGGTGAGGTTGGACAATTGTTTAATTTTGCTATTGCTTCCATTGTCTAATTATTTTTTCTTTTCAGCGTGTCCTCTGAATGTTCTGGTTGGAGCAAATTCTCCCAACTTGTGACCAACCATGTTTTCTGTTACGTACACCGGAATAAACTTATTACCGTTGTGTACTGCAAATGTATGATTAACGAAATCTGGTGAGATCATTGATCTACGAGACCAAGTTTTGATTACAGACTTTTTGCCTGAATCATTCATAGAGTTTACTTTTTTCTCTACGTTATGGTCAATATACGGTCCTTTTTTTATCGAACGAGCCATTATTTCTTCCTTCTCTCTATGATGTAACGATTAGAATATTTTTTAAGTTCTCTGGTTTTGAAGCCTTTAGCTAAAATACCATTTCTTGAACGTGGGTGACCACCTGATGATCTACCTTCACCACCACCCATTGGGTGATCGACAGGGTTCATCGCTACCGGTCTAGTTCTCGGACGACGGCCCAACCAACGTTTACGACCTGCTTTACCTAATACTTCGTTTGCGTGATCTGAGTTAGATACTGCACCGATTGTAGCCAGACAAGTAGTCAAGATTAAACGGGTTTCGCCTGAAGGCATTTTCAAAGTAGCATATTTACCATCGCGGGCAGCTAATTGTGCGTAAGCACCTGCACTACGAGCCAATTGTGCTCCTTTTCCAGGGTGAATCTCCACGTTGTGGATAATAGAACCTAATGGAATGTTCGATAATTTTAAAGTGTTACCTACTTCTGGTGCTGCTGTTTCGCCCGATAATAATACCGAACCCACTTGCAATCCTTCAGGAGCAATGATATAACGCTTCTCGCCATCTGCATAATGTAATAATGCAATGCGGGCAGTACGGTTTGGATCGTATTCAACAGTAGCTACTGTTGCAGGAATATCAAATTTATCACGTTTGAAATCGATCAAACGGTATGATTTTTTGTGACCACCGCCCATGTAGCGCATAGTCATCTTTCCTGTGTTGTTACGTCCACCAGACTTTTTTGATGATACAACCAATGATTTTTCGGGCGTGGTTGCTGTAATCTCCGTGAAACTAGCACCAACTCTGAAGCGGGTACCTGGAGTAACTGGTTTAAATTTTCTTAAGCCCATAGTTATAATGAATTATTAAATTAAAGGGTTGCGTAATAATCTATTGTTTCGCCGTCTTTCAACGTTACGATTGCTTTTTTGTATTTCGGGCTACGGCCAGATACAAAACCTGCTTTAGTATAACGTGATTTAGCTTTTCCATCAACAACCATGGTGTTAACTGCAACGATTGTTACACCGTACAATTTCTCAATAGCTGCTTTAATTTGGATTTTGTTAGCCTTATGGTTAACGCTAAACGTGAAACGATTAGATTTCTCTGTTAAAGCTGAAGCTTTTTCGGTTAATATTGGTTTTTTTAAAATTTCCATATTATTTGGCAAATGCCTCCTCCAAAGTTTTTACAGAATCAGCAGTTAACACAAGCACCCCAGCATTTAATACATCATAGGTATTCAAATCTGCTGCAGAGATTACTTTTGTTTTCTGAACGTTTCTGCTTGATAAATAGATATTGTTATTTTGTGCAGGTAAAACCAATAAAGTTTTTTGAGTTCCTACGTTTAACGCAGCCAATAAACTAATATAGTTTTTAGTTTTAACTGTATCGAAGTTGAAATCTTCTAAAACTACCACGTTGTTATCTTTTGCTTTATAAGCTAAAGCTGACTTACGTGCTAATGTTTTTAATTTCTTATTCAATTTGAAACTATAATCACGTGGTTGAGGACCGAATACACGACCACCACCGTTAAATAAAGGAGATTTAATGCTACCAGCACGTGCACCACCTGTACCTTTTTGTTTGTATAGTTTACGGGTCGAACCTGCAATCTCATTACGTTGTTTAGATTTGTGAGTACCCTGACGTTGATTAGCCAAATACTGTTTTACATCTAAATAAATCGCGTGGTCGTTAGGCTCGATACCAAATACCGATTCAGGAAGTTGCACCTTGGCACCTGTTTCTTTACCTGAAATGTTTAATACTTTAACTTCCATCTGATTACTTGTCTAAGATTACGTAAGAACCTTTAGCTCCTGGAATGGAACCACTAACTACTAATAAGTTTTGCTCAGCATAAACTTTCAAAACCTGTAAGTTCTGAACTTTTACCCTGTCTCCACCTGTTCTTCCAGCCATGCGCATTCCTTTGAATACACGTGAAGGAAATGATGACGCTCCCAATGAACCTGGGGCACGTAAACGGTTATGCTGACCGTGAGTCTGCATACCAACACCGGCAAATCCGTGGCGTTTTACAACACCTTGAAAACCTTTACCTTTTGAGGTACCTACAACATCAACAAAATCGCCTTCTGCGAATGCGTCAACGGTTACTACATCACCTAAATTAAGTGAAGTTGTAAACGAATCGAATTCTACCAGCTTGCGTTTCGGAGTTGTGTTTGCTTTCGCGAAATGGCCTTTCAATGGTTGAGTTGTGTTTTTCTCTTTTTTCTCATCGTAACCCAACTGGATTGATGAATAACCATCTACTTCTTCGGTTTTTACCTGTGTAACTACACAAGGTCCAGCCTCGATTACCGTACAAGGAATGTTTCTTCCTTCGGCATCAAAGATACTGGTCATTCCTACTTTTTTTCCAATAATTCCTGACATTTTATCTTTTCTTTTTAACACCCATCGAAGCAGTAGGGCTTCGTTCAAGGTGGTTGTACATCCCTCTAAAGGGACGGCAAAGATAGGCAAGAAATATTAATTTTCAAATAGTTAGCGAAATATTTTTTCAAATAAATTGCTGATATGATGGGATTTAACTTTCAAAGTGCAGTTAAAGCGTTAAACCAGTCTCTAAATACAACTTTATGATTTTATTTTGCTTTGTTTTATTTGCATTCTAATTGATAAAAAGCTGTTAATCTGTATCTTACTCATACCTGATAAAGATTTAAGACGCTTGCTAGTTTTCTGCATCAGAAAATACCAATTATAGCATCCTCGCTGCTCGAACAGTGTAGATATCTTTAACTAACAAATCTCTATAGTGAATAGCATTCATGATATCGCCTTTAGCGAGGAATACTGGCAGGCGTAACAGAAAACATAAATGCACAATCTGATAAGCCAGCAATAAGGAAGGCTTCTATCAGGATAGATTAATAATTAAAAGTTCAAAACTCTTTTAGTTCCTTATCCCCTCTCTTTGTAGCAGAAATCATAAATGGTTAATGTGCCAAACCACCATTCAAGCTAATGGCAAGAATTGCCAGTATGATCAGCCCTATCAAAACATATAGATAGTCTTTTTCAATTAAAAAGCTAAACACGGCAAAAACTATTCTTGCTACAGGCGTAAAAATCAGCATGAGCACACCGAACTGCACTATCGCATCTCCCTGAAAGGTAAGTAAACCCTTAAAAATAGCCGCGATAGAAGAAAATTTTGCAAGCTCTGGTTTAAATACTTTATAATCAGTAATTACCCCTTTGTTGTGAATAAGAAAAATAATACCGCCAAGAAGCACAATGCTCATAGAGATGATTACCCCGACACGTAATAGCATACCTAGTATTACCTGAATATCCTTATCGCCTATATTTCCCTTTGCTGCATCCATTATAATCCGCTTATTCCTTTGTAAATCATTTGCAAGGCCAGAAAGGTAACGACCACGGCGAAAACAATCTTTAGCTTATCTGTCTTGGCTTTTAGTAAAACCTTCGAGCCTACTGTAGCGCCAGTTAAAACGCCAATGCAAACCGGCATGGCAATCCCTGGATCAATCTGACCTCGATGCAGGTAAACGATTGCGCTGGCAGCAGCCGTAACGCCCATCATAAAATTACTGGTTGTAGTTGAAACTTTAAAAGGCAATCGCATGATATTATCCATCGCTATTACTTTTAAAGCTCCACTTCCAATGCCGAGCAATCCTGAAAGTGTTCCTGCAAAAAGCATCATTAAAAAACCTCCCGGAACATTTTTCACTGCATAATTGTGATCAACCCCTTTGTCAGGATAATTCCCGTTCAATTTAAAAAATGCTGCCCATTTATCGGTATGATCTAATGTGGTATGGTCAACTTTTTTCTTCAAAGTCATAATGGCTGAAAAAATCAGGATGCATCCAAAAATGATGGCGATATAATTTGCATTAAGGTAAACGGCTACAATTGCACCTGATATTGCTCCGATAGTAGTCGCAATTTCTAAGAACATCCCAATTCGTATATTGGTGATTCCTTCTTTAACATAAGCTGCAGCAGAACCTGATGAGGTGGCAATTACCGAAACAATGGATGCGCCGATTGCATAATGTATATCTACACCGAGGGCAAGTGTTAATAACGGAATAATAATTACACCACCACCCAAACCGGTTAATGAACCTAGTAAACCCGCTAAAAAAGCGCCTAATAACACGATTATGGTAAACAGCAATACCGACATGCGGGCAAATATAATATACGCATTTTGCGGAAACGAAGGATTTAACGAATAAAATAAAGTCTATATATTATATGGATAAAAGAAAAAACTTAGATCAGGGTTTATAATGCAATCTACTTTCTTTGCTGATATCAATATTTTCAAAACTTGCGAGCAGTTCAAATGCGATTTGTCTTATTGCTTCAGGAATTGGATTGATGTTGACTTTGTTTCCTGTTTTATCTTTCAGTTTCCATCCAGAAGTATCGAGCTCAGGCAAAACGCCACGAGCTGCAGATTGGATTATTTTGGACCGCGTAAAAGCAACGCCATCAGAATCAATGATCACTTTTTTATTATTCCACCAATTATCAGGAGAGACCTTTTTTAAAACCGAATGATCGAGTTCTGTTACATAAGTCCACCCTTTACCTGGTTGATGCTTCAGTTTTAATAATCCGATGAAGTTGATAAGGCTTTTCGAGTCATAAGTTTCTGAACTGCAAAAAAACTGTAAATGATTCAACTTAAGCTGGCTTAACAAAGATTTGGATTGATCTGAGTTATGGAAAAGCAAGATTATATCTGCTGCAATAGATTGAATAACTTCCTGGTTTCCGCGATCATACTTATTGCAACCTGCTTTAATGGAAAGTAATTGCTGATGTAGCGCTAAAACCAGTTCTGGCTTTTTCAAAATGGCTTTCATATTAGATTGATCACACGTACTCCCCTACCATTTATTTCCCTAACCGCTTAATCATCTCCGCGCTCAAATCCCTACCATCATTTAATCGGTTAGCGAAAAATGATTTTGCTGCTTCAAAATGTTCTTTATAGCCCTTTAAATCGCCGTAGCCGATTATTGAAGCCCATTCGTGCACCGCAGTATGAAATTCTAAATCATCTCCACGAATCGATTTATCGTAAAGGGCTGTAGTGATCGACTCTTCCAGCATGGCTTCATTTTTAAAAAGATATTCGGCAATGCCCAGACGCAGTTTGAAAGGCGGCGTTTGGCAAATCAGGTTATCGTAAGGGTTTACGCCCATTTTATACCAGGCATAAACCATGCTTAATAAACTTAAATGAGAATTCGGTTTTTGTTTATGATTAGCATCAGAAAGACTAAATTCTTTCATAATGTTATCGTCTAAAAGCAACAGCGTCCTGCTTTCATGAAACACAAAATCCCGGGCAGCGTAGATCTTTTCCCTAAATTCTATCTCGTTCTCACAGATCATTAATTTATAAAGCTCAGATTCTGCCTGCGCGTAATATTTCACCTGCTTCTGCGCATAGGGATTTAAGATAGCCAAGCCTGCATAGATATGGGATTTATAGCTAAAAATCCTGAGCGTAGTTAATATTTTTACGTTATCGATGCCACCTGCATAAGCCGGATTATCCCATGGAAAAAAGCCTGCATTTTTCCATGCAGAACCCATACTTTCGAAACCCATATGCGTAACGGCCTGTGTATCGGCAACAATCCGATCATGCTCCTTATAATCGTCCATTTCGATAATGTTCGATTTTAAAGACTTGTAAATTTCCAGTGCTCGTGCATAAACTTCGTCTGTAGCCCGGTGGCGAACCACTACCAGGGTTTGCCCTTCGGGGCTAAATGCCGGACCATGTAAAGAGTGGCAGGTTACAATCTGCGTATCAGTTGGTAAATGTTTTTCAAACGCTGCAATTTCAGGGTGTTTAACAGAGGTTTGGCCGGAAACAATTGCGCCAAACTTTGTCGACCGTGCAAAAGTTGCCACCACTTCGTCTATTTTCTCGGCTTCTACACAATAAATAATAAAGTCTGATTTTCTGGCTACCTCATGCCCGTCTGATAAAACGTCAACACCTTGAGGCTCGAGTTCACTTTTTAATTCGGCAAAACGCAAAGGCATATCTGCTCCACATACTTTATAACCAGCGCCTGCAAACGACACGGCGTATAATTTACCCATATCGCCTAAACCGATAATTCCTATTTGCATGCAGCAAATGTAATCTATCACGATTAATTTATAATAAAACCCGGATAAAATTGTTAATTTATAAATCAGATCAATCGATTTTGTTAGAACTGCAGGGTAAAAGTAAAATTAGATTGCCTTGTAATTGTATAAAAATGTAGTTTTACACTTTAATACCTATTATTTAAACTATGCAGAAACTTAAACCAACCCTATTGTTTTTAGCGGTTATGCTATTCGTAAACATTGCATTTGGGCAAGCTAAACAAGACACTTCAAGAAATACGGACCCTTCTTTAAGTGGCCAGTACAATTTTTTGCTTAAAAAATCTAAAAGTTTATATGGTGCTAAATTGATTAATCCATCCAGATTAAATTCTTTATGGAAAAGTGTTAACGATACTTTAAGAAAAGAGCGGAAGCAGCTTATTCAGGCTAAACAAGAAATAAAAGCTCAAAAGGATAATATCGCAAGTTTGAAGGGCGAAGTAACCGGAAAAGAAAGTTCTCTTGCAAACGCTACTGCTTCGGTAAATGAAATTAAATTTTTAGGCATAGCTTTCGATAAGGGTACTTATAATACGATTGTATGGGCCATCATCATCATATTGGGTGCTGGTTTAGCCATCGTAATTTTTCAATCTGGAAAATACCGTAAGGAAGCCACCTACCGAACTCAACTGTACCAGGAGGTTGCTGATGAATTTCAAACACACAAGGTAAAAGCTAAGGATAAGGAAATGAAACTTGCCAGGGAGCTGCAAGATGAAAGAAATAAATGGGACGACGCCAGAGGCCGATAATTGCTTAAAAATTTCATCAATTGGCTTTAAGCTAATTGATGAAACTCCCTAATAAAATTAGCTTGCCGCTAAACCATTCGGATTACAACCCGGTTGACCTTCCGGAACTTCCAGGTTTTGTTTTTTATAAAAACTAATCCAAAAATCGTCGATCTTCCTTGTTTTAGGATTGATAAAAGTCATTGGCGTTAATCCAAAAATGTGATCTTTTCTAAAAGATCGCTCAATATAATCTGAACAATAATAAGAATTTTCATTCAGGATATAGGTCCAGTTATAGGGCTTACCCAGCATTTTCTTAGCAGACAATAAAGCCGCAGGAATAGCATACTGAAAACTGTCTTTTAAACGGTAGACCATAACTTTATTGTCTGCCGTTTTTTGTGTTTGATAAAATTGCTGGATACTTTCCCTAATCGAACCCTTTTTTGATGAAGCATGGAGAACGAATATAGAGTCTTGCCCTTTTTCGATTATACCAATATGATCAAATGCAATCGAATCTTGTTTTTGAGTAACCCTGTTAATGGCGCCGGAAAGATTATCTTTTTCGGCACCAACAAAGATTAAATCGCCATTTTTTAGTTCAGCAACATGGAGCGTTTGCGAACTGGCGAGGTGAAAAAACAATAAAAATCCGCTTATCAAAATAAAAAATCTCATAAAATTTAAGCCTTATGTTTCTGATGGAAAAGATATTCCTTTGATGTTGCGATATAAATCTACCGCATACAAATCGGTCATACCCGAAACAAAATCAAGCACACTTTGCGTAAGGGAATAAATATCCGTTAAATCGGTATGGTATTGCTTTGGAATAAGCTTCACCAGTTTTTGATAATAGTGTGTATTATTATTAATCAGTGCCGGAACAAATTCTTCCAGTAAACCAGCCATAATTTTATAGCCTGCAACCTCTTTTTGTATTACCGATGAGAAGTTATAGATTCGTTCTACCGATACCTTCTCTATTGCTTTCCACGAGGTTAAATAAGGCTCTGGCAAAAGGTCCGTAAGGCTAAAATTCAATTCGCCTTTCAACAAAGCTTCCTGCTGATCAAAAAAGATCCCTGCGCAAATATTAGTAAGTGTGTTTATCGCTTTTGCCCTTAGTAAACCAATTTTTGCATCATCATCTTCATAATCATTTTTTAACCGATCTTCTATTGTTTTAGAATTAGAGAAAGGCAACAGGTAGTTTTTTACTTCTTCATAAGATAAAATTTTTAAGCGGTGCGCATCTTCCAAATCGATAATACTATAACAAATATCATCGGCTGCTTCCACTAAATAAACCAACGGATGACGTTTATAAATCAGGTATTCGTTTTCCTCTTGCGTTAACTTTAATTCAGTTGCAATCTTCCTGAATGTTTCTTCTTCCGACTGGAAAAAACCATACTTTTTTCTATGTAAGAGTTTTTTTTGTTTCCCGGCTATTGATGCGCAAGGGTATTTGGCAATGGATGCCAAGGTTGAATAAGTTAAAGCATAAGCATCATTTCCTTTTCCTTTCAAAGGATGAGTGAGGATTCGAATGGCATTTGCATTCCCTTCAAAATTAGTAAGATCGTGCCACTGTGATTCTTTCATTTCATTTTGATAAACCCGACCGTCACCATCCGTAAAATATCTCGATATTGCAGCTTCTCCCGAATGGCCAAAAGCGGGGTTACCAAGATCATGAGCAAGTGCCGCGGCAGCAACGATATTGCCCACCTCATTTATTAGCGGGACTTCTCTAATTAACGAAGGTTGATGTTCTTCAAGATTATTGAGAAAAATGTTTGCCATAGAGCGGGCTACACTAGCTACTTCTAAACTGTGGGTTAAACGATTATGAACAAAAACACTTCCTGGTAATGGAAACACCTGCGTTTTATTTTGTAAGCGTCTGAATGGCGATGAAAATATTAAACGGTCATAATCCCTTTGAAAATCTGACCGGGCCTTATCACGATCGCCTGTCCAACTCTCCTGCCCAAATCGTTTATTCGAAAGTAAATATTTCCACTCCATCTAATAATCTATAAAATTTGGCGCAAGTTAAACAAAAGGAGAAAATCTGTTCAAAATAATATTGAATACGTATGATTAACTTACCAATAACTATTATCTTAGTCAGAATAAATCAAACAAAACTAAATAATGAAAAGAATCTTATTGACACTCACAGTGCTTTTTGCACTATCTATTCATGCAAATGCGCAGTTCGAAGGCTCGAAACAGATATTCGAGAGTCCAAAACTTAAAGAGGCATTAAAATCGCAAAAACTGGTAGCCATTTTGCCTTTTGAAGTAAAAATTGCTTATCGTAAACAACCAAAAAATTTCAATGCCGAAGCCAACAAATCTCAGGAGCAATCCATGGCTAGGTCCATTCAAGCCAGTATGTATACCTTCCTGTTGAGAAAAAAATCGGATTATACAGTAGATTTTCAGGACGTTGATAAAACCAATATCCTACTAAAAAAAGCTGGAGTATTAGATAAGCTGGATGAAACAACAAAAGATGAATTGGCTAAAATTCTTGGTGTTGATGCGATAATCGGTGGCAAGTTTGAAACTGAACAAACCAAAACAGAAGCTGGTGCTATTGCATCTGCAGTATTATTTGGTGGCTTTGGAGGAAAATCAGGTACTGGCACCATGTTTTTAACAATCAATAATGGTCCGGATGGAGAACTGCTATGGCGTTTCTTTAAAACAATGGATGATAATATTATGAGTTCCACTGATGACATGGTTGAGCGTATGATGCGAAAGATATCACGAAACTTTCCTTATAAAAGTTAACAGCGAAGCAGGATGAAAATCCTGCTTTTTTTTTGAGACTTTTTGTAATTATACCTTTGCTAAAAGTTAATGTATAGAAACTATTTAAAGCCTAATCTGTTTTTCTTAAAACTAAAGTTATGAAAACGAGCGTTTATAATAAAGACGAGCATACAGAAGGCTATTTCGGCACGGGAAAAAGTGAAGAAAAATCTGATGTTCAAAAGGAATATGAAAAAGGTAATGATGGAAATGAAGTTACCGCTTTTGGCAGAGCTCCAATTGCTGAAGAAAATGCCAATGGTTTTAACGAAGGTAATATCACAGCAAAGGATGGCCTCGACAATACCGGTACTCAGGGCAAAGACTCTCTAAGCGATGATACTTATAACAGCCCTGACACTAACCATACAATAGAAAGCGCAGCAAGCGGAACAGGTAGCTCATCTGATGATTTCAAAGATGATCAGGATAAATTAAATATAAAACAACGAGACGAGGACGACGTGCTCAACACAGGTATATAAATTTAAATTATGGGATTATCAAAATACGTTTTTTGGGCTACAGCCTCTGTTTTTGTACTTCATTATTTAACAAAAAAAAGGTTATCAGACGGAAAATCTATTATCGATAACGTTATAGAGAAAGCACCAAAAATAGTTAAGGAAGTAAATACGCTAAAGCAAAATATTAAGATGGATTATGAACAAACGACCAGCTTATATTAGACTAAACATTCTATTAATCTGTTTAAAATTAGAAATGGAAACAAATTATTGATATAAGTCAATAATTGTTGTGATCACTATTTGATTTCTGAGATTAAGTTCTCATTTTTGATATGCCTAAAATTCGCAGCTGTTACCAATCGTAAAATCTACCTAAGAACATTTATGTTTCTGGGTAAACTTATAAGAATGTGGAATTTTTAGTAATGTTTCATCTGCCGTGAAGCTAAAACAATTGAAAGGGATTAATTCTGATTAATCCCTTTTCTCATTTATATTATAAATCCTTACCACCCAGGCCTTTATCTTCATCTGCGTTTCGATTGGCCAGATCCTCACCTTCACTTAGGTTTGTATTGGTTAAGTTCTTGTTTACATCTTCTTCAGCATCATTAACTTTAGCCATATGATCTTCGTCAGGGACGTTTTTTCTTTTAAATGGTGAATCGCTGATTGTATGTCCGTAGGTAGCATCAGCATTATCCCATTCTATATTTTGATCAGGCTTTTGATACTGATTATCTTCCTGAGTTCCATGTGCTTTATTATCAGTGTTCATATCATATAAATTTTAGTTACTTTATTGTTAACACTACTGGTACTGAAATGTTTACTAATTTGCTATTAATTTGCATGATACTTGTAGCGATGTAGTTTGTCGACTGTAACAACATTGAATTTGGAATAAATTCTGAAATTTAAAATGGCTCATGATTGGAAAAGCCATACACGAGTTCACGAACCATTGAGGAGAACCGTTAAGTCTGCTAATAAACCAGTTACTGCGGCATCAATTAATTTGTAGTTCGGAATAGATAATTTACTTAACAGTTATTTTATTCCCTGTTCCTGATTCAGATCAGTATCACTATCTACATCATTTTTACTTGAGCCATTTTCATCTCTATGCTTAGGTGGATGCTCCATTCTGCTTTCTTCTAATTCTGAAAAATCACTTCCTTTGTGATTGGCAACTTCACCATGAGAGGAAGGCTTTTTAACTGCTTCTTCTTTAGGATCTGCAAAATCCTGACCTTCTACAGGCAAGTTTTCTTCTTCTTTTAATGGCTTACTCATGCCTATTAAACCGCTACAGATCATTTTTGTTTCAAATGATAGCGCATAAAAAAAGCCGTGATTTTCATCACGACTTTTCTTTAATCTTTTAAATCAATTAAACTTTGATTTCCACTTCAACACCGCTAGGTAATTCAAGTTTCATTAAAGCATCAACTGTTTTAGAGTTAGAGCTGTAAATATCCAATAAGCGTTTGTAAGCGCACAATTGAAACTGCTCTCTAGCTTTTTTGTTAACGTGTGGAGAACGTAAAACAGTAAAGATTTTTTTCTCTGTAGGAAGTGGAATTGGTCCACTTACAACTGCACCCGTAGGTTTAACAGTTTTTACGATTTTTTCAGCAGATTTATCTACTAAGTTGTAATCGTAAGATTTTAATTTAATTCTGATTCTTTGGCTCATCTTATTTTTAATTGTGATTTCCTGTTAGAGCTATTAAC
>JAZBLX010000043.1:0-29553 GCA_037033465.1 Bacteroidota bacterium
TGCTCATTTAATCAAATTTAAAAGTTTCTTTCTAATCTGACGACTAAATCCCTCTAGTCAAATGTAGCAACTCCATATTCCTATTAAAGATAATGGATAATCATCATCTTCGCTAACCCCAATCCCCGCGGTTAATCACCATTATCTCTTCTCCAATAATCAAATTCATCGTAAACCGCGCATCTACTGATCACTCAATGGTTACTTTAATAATCATTTATTTTAAGGTGAACCAGATGCATGGAGATTTTGTGAAATTTCGGGCGATTTTTTTGCCGAAGGTGTGTGTTGTTTTAACTGCAAGAGCATCAAAAACGGTCTTTACTGATAGCTGTCCTCTGAAAAGCATCAGTATAAAAAAAGGCTACAACAATCGCTGTTGTAACCTTTTATCTAAATTAACGCTCTCAATCTTTACAGACTGTGATGTAGGACTCTCACCTCCTACGGCCGCAAAGATAGTACGATCTATCATATTGCAGCCCTTTTTGTGAAATATTTATTTAATTTTTATTATTGACACAAATGATTAGCCCTGGTTGCTATTAAATCTTCGTACGATGACCATTGTTAACCATTAGGAGCGTTTTAAGTATCCGGGATGGAAAGCGGGTGATGAAGCAACAGGCCTTCGATCATTTTCGATTGCCCACAAGAATTATTAACTTACCCCACGATTCAAAAAACAATATGCGAAAAACGCTGGAATTCCTTCAATCACTTCAGGAAAATAATAATGCCAGCTGGTTTCTGGATCATATTGGCGATTATGAGCGGGCGAAGGCCGAACTTGATGATCTTGCCTATGCGCTTGTGACTAAGCTAACGGACTTTGATGATATGATTAGCTCGGACATTGATAGTGCCAGGTTTATCTCTAGCCTAACAATTCCTAAACCCAGGAAAAAACAGATTTACTATTCTCATTTTGAGATTGCGATCAGTCCCTTATCAAACGGAGGCAATGAGCCGCTTTACCTGGTCCATTTTGATCCTGACGGAAGTTATTTTAGTATCAGGTATGATCCTGATGTTTTTGGCATTCAGGTAATGAGAGGTTACCTGACCAAAAACCTGACTGAACTCGAATCAATTTTAGCGCAGCTTGGTAAGCTTACAGCTTTTGAACTCAACACTGATTCTGCAAAAGGCCCCTTACCAAAAGGCTACCAGCCGGGTGTACCTGGTGAACGTTTCCTCAAACTCACCAGTTATGAAATTCGATGGCCTTTGCCAGACCTGAACCTGAAAATTCCAAAACTTGCAGAGGCTATTTCTGCCGAATTCCAAAAAGCCTATCCATTCATCCTCTTTTTACGAAAAGGGCTCGGTTTGTAGTGGATGATCGTGAAGATCAGATTTGCCAACGCAATGAACTAGCATGTTGTCTTTAAGAGATTCATGCTTTTTTCTTCCTGATTTGCAAAGATCTAAAATGAATAAGAAGATGTTGCGCTCCTTCCACTGATTCACTTCTGTTTAAAAACAAACATCAAAATTTTATGGAGATGTGCCTTCGGGTATGCCAAATGCGAAGCGAAACTTTTTAAAGCGAAATAAAAAAGTTTACATAAAAAATTTTTCGCTGTTTGTAAACAGTTCTCTTGTAAACAAAAAAAAGTTTACAATGAAAATGTTTCACTCTTTGTAAACAATTTGTTTGTAAACAAAAAAAAGTTTACACTTATTTTGTTTACAAAACGTATTTTGTTTAAATTTATTCAGATGAAAAAATTAAGAAACCAACTTGGCTTAACACAAACCGACATGGCCATGCTTATGGGAAGTAGTAAAGCCAAAAGTAGTTTGTATGAAAAAGGATTACGGAGCCTTAATACGAATGAATTAAACATTTTAAGTGCCCTGGAATTGGTGGTGAATGATGCTTCAGCAATGCAGGCGACAGAAACCATCGGTTCAAATGATCAAAAAGCTTTGTTAGCCACGCTTAAAAAGGCCAACAATCAAAAAGAGGTAGCCTTAAAAGTAGCCCGGATGCAGGAAAAATTACTCAAGATGAAAACTGATTATGCCAGCAACCTTAAGCTGTTGCAGGTACTTAACCGGTTAAAGAATCATCAAACAAATCTATCGGCTCATCCTTATCTGGGCTTGCTGGAAATCAAGTGTTTAGAAAAACTCAAAGCCAATGGTGTTCATCAACAAATTTTGCTTCGCCACAGACTGGCTGTACTGGAAAGCGAAGTGACTTCTGCACAACAAATTATAGAGGAATATCAGGGGTTTAATAAACAGTAATCAGGTCATTTTTATTTCCAGAATATTTTAAGCGCCTGCTTCCACAAGCGCTTAAATCACAAACTGGCATTAAAGATTTACTTCATGCAATAGCGATTTGCTTTAAGCATTATTAAAATTATACTTAGGGGCTGCAAACCGACAATCAACTCCATACAGAGATCAATTGAAAATGCGTTTCCAAAACGCTCCCCTAAGTAATACTGTTAAAAATGATGTGCTTATTCTGTCTTTGTTTAAATTGAAGATTTGTTGGCTATTGATTTGCATCAACAAGGTAAAGACAATAAGTTAATTTGCTAAATAAAATTATTAGCGTGCGCGGTAATCAATATCCATATTGGGAAGCTGCGGTAGGAGTGAACCTACTTACCTTCACTCATTTTCTTTTTCGTCATAACGGAAAATAATCGGTTTGCTGCAGCCCTTTTTGCGGATTATGGCATTGCTGATCGCTTTTGGACTACTTTACGATTTTGAGTAAACTACTGAAGATAATCCATACCTTGCACCGCCTCTATAGGACTGATCCCTTTGGCACCATCCATGCAGAACAAAAATGAAAAGATAAGCTCTCTTATCGAGCTTAATGAAGAACTGGAAAATTATTTCCGGAATACAATCATTCCCCAGCTTTTCATCGATGCACAACTGATCCTTCGTAAATTTACGCCACCTGCCATGCGACAGTTCAGCCTTAAACTTACCGATGTAGGAAGACCTTTGGCAGATATCAGTGAAAATTTTCGTTTTCCCACCATCATGGAGAATATCCAGCATGTAATTGATACGGGCGAAATTCTGGAGAAGGAGATCCAAACCACAGATCTTCGTTGGTACCAGATGAATATACTTCCTTATATCATTCAAAAAGATAAAAAGACCAATGGCGTAATTGTAACCTTTGTGGAGATTACCATGAGGATCAGGGACCTGAAAGAACAGGAAAAACTGATTGCTGAACATGAGCTCCTGCTGGATACCATTTCCCATGATATCAAAACACCTTTAACCAGTCTGGGGATTACCATTGAGATGCTGAAACAGTTGCCTGAGAAAGGAATGCAGCGTTTTCCTGCACTGCTTGAAAAAGTAGAAAACAGCCTGATGAAGATGCAGCACATCATCCATGATCTTACAGATGCACGCGAACACGAGCATCGATATAAACCAGTGGAAGAACTATTGGATTTTGAACATATTGTGGAAGACGTCAGGCTTACCCTTGCCCCACAGATCAAGGAATCGAAAGCAAAAATCAAAACGGAGATTGGCTTCTCTGAAATTAAATACGTTCGCCGTAAACTCCGCAGTGCCGTGTATAACCTGGTTAATAATTCGATCAAGTACCGTGCAGCGGGTCGTTCTCCGGAAATTCTGATCAAAACCTTTACCGAAAAGGGATATATGGTTATCGTGGTATAAGATAATGGTATGGGAATCCCCGAATCTGAACTGGAGAACATTTTTCAGAAGTATCAGCGGGTATCGAATTTGGGTGAAGGCTCCGGTATCGGCTTATACTTGGTTAAAGAGATCATTGAGGCATCTGGAGGGAAGATCACTGTGGAAAGCAAGCTAGACGAAGGAAGCATTTTTACGCTTTACCTGAAAATACAGGAGTAGTACGGAAATAAACAAGATTTTATGAAACTATGAAATGAAACAATGGCAGGGTAGAGGAATAAATACGCGAGAGAAAACATTGGCTTACAGACCATAAATAATCGTTTGTCCTGGAACTAAATGCGTTGCGAGCATGTAAATTTCAAAGCTATTTGCTATTTTCGTTTGCCAAACGGAAAGCTTTTAACCAATGGCGGCGCCTCAAATCATGATGAAGTATTTTACTTTCAGTTTATCTATTGTTTTTATTTCCTGGATTGTTGGTATGGTGATTAACGCTTTACTTTCAAAAACTGACTTTTATCAGCAAAGGTTATCGAACTTAAACTTCATTAAAAATGAAAAGCTTAATGCAATGATCGGCCTGGAACCATTCAAATGGATCATCATGCACAGCTTCTTTAAGTATTTTAATCCCAAGCTTTCCATTAAAAAGAGGATCGTCATCAGTGAATTAGGCGCTTACCGGTCAGAGATGACGAAGGCTGAGCTTGGCCACCTTTTTGCCTTTTTGTTTACGGGGATTTTCATTGTGATCAAAATTGCAAACGGTTTATACCTGTTTGCTGCAGTGATGCTACTGCTCAATGTTATAATGAACCTATATCCGGGTTTATTGCAGCAACAAAACAAAAGACGAATTGACCGTTATTTCCAGCTTCTGAACCAACGATCCTTCCAAAGCCCTGTTCACTAAGTTAACGACATTTTTAACTTAACAGGCTAAACATCAAATGTTATTGCCGCCTTTATCAGGATACTTAACATAACTACACCGAACCGCTAAAAAATTATTTCGCTCATCATTTTTTGAACATTACAAACATATTGGCGCTACGGTTGGTTTTCCTTATATATTCTTAATTTAGGCATGGCAGGAAGTGATTCGTTTTATAGAAGTTTGGAATTTCAGAATTTTTTTAAGGGCGCGACAAGATCGCTTATTCTCAAAGCAAATGCGCCCACTTTCACTGTTCTCGCCGCAAGTGACCGCTATCTTTCACTCACCCATAAAAACCGAGAAGAAGTACTCGAGAATGGACTTTTTATAACCTACCCGGGTGCCCATTCCGATCCAAATGAAAAGTACAGTGTCTTTAGTTCTTTCATGCGGGTCATCGAATCCCGAAAAACGGATGAACTTCCTGTTTTCAAATATGAGATCACGGTAGGAGATACAGATAGCAGGGAAACCCATTACTGGACCAATGTGAACGAGCCCATTTTTGATGAAGATGGAAACGTTGCCTATATTATTAATACCACCACTAATATTACCGACCAGGTAAGGCAGCAAAATGCTATTGAAGAGAGTGAAAGTCGTTTCAGACTCATGGCAGAAGGTACTGAAGTGATGATTGCAGTTGGAGACGAAACAGGAAAAGCAGTATACTTCAATCGTCCCTGGGAGGTAGCCACCGGACGCTCATCAGCAGAATTGATGGAGTTTGGATGGGTGGATCTGATGCATCCGGAAGACCGGAATAAGGTAATGAGATTTTTTACTTCTGCCCTGGATAAAAAAGAGCCCTGGGTATTGGAGTTCCGGATGCCCGCAGGTACAGAAAAATACCGTTGGCTGATGGCCAGGGGAACGCCAAGGTTTACTACGGATGGAAATTTTGTTGGCTATATCAGTTCTGCTGTCGATATTACCGATCAAAAAGAACATCAGCAGCATCTGGCAAAACTCAATGAAAACTTATATGCCATTAATGAAGAACTTACGGCCATCAATGAGGAACTCCAGGAGGCGCAGACCGAACTCGTGTTTGCCAATTCACAACTGGCCAGTAGTGAGCAGGAACTTATTAATTCGAAAACCAGGCTAGAGGAAAGTGAACACCTGTTAAAAATGGCCATACAATCTTCCGGACTCGGAATCTGGGTAGCGGATCTTACAAGCAGAACCCTAGCCCTTTCTGAGCGTGGAAAGGAAATGCAGGGCATTCCACCGGATGTGGAGTTATCTCTTGATGAGTCCTTTTCCTTAATTGATGAGCTGGATCAATCTGGCGTGAAGGATGCAATTGCTGCAGCCGTAAAATATCATGGAAGTTTTGTTACCGATTACAAGATTAATACCTATGATGTCAAATCAGTAAAATGGCTGCGTGCAAGCGGGATCGTGCAGAGGGATGAAGCCGATAGGCCAATGCAAATTCTGGGTACGATCCTGGATATCACCGACCAAAAGCTTAATGAGCAGCGTAAGAATGATTTTATCAGTATGGTGAGCCATGAGTTGAAAACGCCGCTTACCTCGATCAACGGATATGTACAGATCCTTCAAAATGCTGCAGATAAAAAAGGTGACCTCCTGGCGGCATCCCTTTTGGGCAAAACTTCAAAGCAGGTTGGGAAGATGACGACACTCATCAACGGCTTTTTAAATGTTTCAAAGCTGGAAGCTGCCAAGATCCATATCGAGCGGACGAAGTTTGATATGGCTGAACTGCTCGCTGAGCTAGAAGAGGAGGCACTTACTTCCATCACCAGTCATCAGATAGTATTTGCCCCGGTGGGAGAAATTTTAGTAATGGCCGACCGCGACAAGATCGGGCAGGTGATCAACAACCTGATCACCAATGCAGTAAAGTATTCTCCCGCCGGAACCACCATCAACGTATCCTGCCTAACTGACGGAGACTGGGCGAGATTAAGTGTCAGGGATGAAGGCTATGGCATCAAGGCCGACAACCTGCCAAAAATTTTCCAGCGGTACTACCGTGTGGAAGACGGGCTTCAGGGAATTTCGGGCTTTGGTATTGGTCTTTATCTTTGCTACGAAATCGTGAAAAGGCATGATGGAGACATCTGGGCAGAAAGTATCGTTGGAGAAGGCAGTACTTTTCATTTTACACTGCCATTGTTGGGTTTAAGTTAAGTAAGGAGAAAATTTATAACCTGCCAGGCGCTGGCAGGTTTTAATTTAAGTAAAAGGATGGCTTTGGCAAAGCTCGCTTAGATTCATTTACGATTTGCTGTGCTGCGTCTCAAATCTTATTGATTGCTGCAGGCGCTTCATTATTCTCTATTGGTTTTATTTATCAAATCGTAAGATAAAGCGTCAATTTCATCATTAATGTCAAACACATTCGACAAGATAATTACGGCCACTTTTTCTTTGACTTTCATGATTAATGAAGATGAATATCCGCCTGTTCCTCCATTATGCCAAAACAAATTCCCGCCGTTTGAAGATGCTAATATGTGCCAACCCAAACCGATTTTGGTATCTCCTTTAATTTCAAAAGTTGTTTTTCTCGTCAGTTCAAGCGCTTTATTTTCAGGATTGAATTGTGCAGTAGCAAACCTGGCTAAATCTTCTGATGTAGATAATATTCCCCCGGCACCAAACAACGCGTCGAAATCCCAGTTGGATACGATTTCTCCATTTTTATTCAATCCTTTGATCAGACGATTTCCCAAACCTTGTGAACTGACGAGTGAATTTGTCATGTTGTACTTATCAAAAATTCTCTTTTGTAAAAGCTGCTGAAAAGTTGTTTTTTGCGACAGGCCGAGCGTGTAACCCAGTAATCCGGCACCGATGTTTGAATATGAATACGTTCTGGGCTGTTCATTTTTGACTTCGACAAAACTTTTAAGATATGCTTCAATTTCAGTTTTGCCATAATGCTTATATGGATTTATATTATTGGATAAATCCAGATTTTCTGGTAAACGAGGTAAGCCCGAGGTATGATTGGCTAAACTTTCAAAGGTTAACCTGAGTTTGTTATGGAAAGCAAATGGATAATATGAATTAATTTCGTCTGTTAATTTAATTTTTTGATCTTCAGCAAGTGAAGCTAAAACAGTTGAAGTGAAGACTTTTGTTATTGAGCCAATTTCAAAAATAAATTGCTCATTTTCGGCCGGCTTAATGGTGTCATTTATTTTTTTTATTCCATAGTAACTTGTTTTCCCGTTTTGAATTATAGCAATTGAAAGTTGCGCATGGTTCGGTAAATCTTTTGATTTTGCAAAGATGACCTCGGCAATTTCCTTTGGATAACTGCTCAACGCGTTGATGGTTTTATTTTCATTTACTTTCGGTGCTTCATAGGGTTTTATAAAGAAACCGTTAATTTGGTTTTGCTTATCAAGCGAAAGATTTACGGCCAGAATTGCTTTTTCAAATTTCGTTTTATACAATGCGTAAGTTTCCTGCTGATAGCTGGTAAATTCCATACTTTCTATCTTACCTCCCTTGATTTTCAAATTAGATAGAAACTCCTTTGTTTTTTCAACAGGTAAAGCTTTTTTCATCTCTGGAGAGAAACAGTTAAAAATTTCATCGTATTGATCAGCATTATAATTCCGTTGAAAATTCTCAGCTGTAGCCTTATAATTTTCGGTTTGAGCAAATGCAATATTTGTAACCAAGGCTACAATTAAGAAGGGGAAAAGTATTTTCATAGGTATATTAAGGGGGGTATTTTTTAATTCTTCTTACATACCTGAATTTTCGATGTTCAAAATTAGGCTTCTGTTCAGCTAAATATATTGATTTGATTTTTAACTTGCGTTACATAAAACAAGGGTATTCTTGTAACATACATTTGTTCAAAGCGTAACGATGTTTTGATGACCATTTAAAACACTTTTGCCCTAACTTAGCCGGATTAAACAAAATTGTAATGCAGAAAGAATTTGCCAAAAAAGTAGTTGAGGTCTTAAGGAATGACCATACTATTATTGGAATAGCAGGAGCCGGTTCGTGGTTAACTAACGAAATGGACGAATGGTCTGACCTGGACTTGGTAGTAGTGACCAAAGAGAATTTAAATTGTGATAAATCCAGGATGTTGGCATACGCAAGTCGATTCGGAAACTTACTTTCAGCTTTTACTGGCGAGCATGTGGGAGAAAAAAGGCTTTTAATATGTTTATATGATGAGCCATTATTGCATGTAGATATAAAATTCGTAACGCTTGAGGAATTTCATGACAGAATTGAAGATCCAGTCATATTATTAGATCGGGAGAATGCTATGCAGCATGTAATTGATCATACTAAAGCAGAATTTCCTATGCCAGATTATCAATGGATTGAAGATAGATTTTGGACATGGATTCACTACAGTTTACTAAAGATTGGGCGGGGTGAATATTTTGAAGCTTTAGATTTTATGGGCTTTTTGCGTATGGTGGTACTTGGTCCTTTATTGCACGTAAAAAACAAGAATTTGCCGAGAGGTGTACGGAAGGTTGAAACAGCATTAAGTGTTTCAGACTTTGAATCTCTTAAAGGCACCTTATCAATAAATAAACGAGAATCACTTTTAGCATCCGTCTCCAATGCCGTCGAACTATATAAAAGCTTAAGAGAAGAATTATTTGAAGATATTATCTCCTATAATAAAGCAGAAAAAGCGGTAGAACGATATTTAAAAGAATTAAAAAGGTAAGAAAAACAGCGTAAAATAATTGTATCTCATGCAATTGAAAGCGCTTCTAGACTGTTCAATTTAGTCAGGTTCTTGCCCTTAAATATTTCGATATTAATAAACGACTATTTTTGGTAATTATATCGCTTCATTGCAGCAGTCTTCTCTTGGCTTTTGAGCAATTTCCTGGTACTATTTACTTACATGATCTGGATTTTTATCCTTCGCAAATTGCTGGTAGATGGCTTATAGCTAATTATACCAATATTCAAGTGAATAAAGTAGGTATATTTGGAAACAAAGAGTTTTAGTAATTGAATACAATAGAAAAAGATACATTGATAGCGACAACACTTCCAAATGAACTAAAAACCTAAAACATTAATATATGATCAATGCGGGTTGGAATTGACAAACCTGAAATTAAATAGCGAAAGTTTGGAGTACGGAGCTTGTTCATTTGAACTCAATAATAAGAAAATTCAATACCGATTCTCTAAAATCACGCCAAAAAAAACCGGTCAATTTGTGACAATATGGAAAAGAAATAACCACGGAATAACTATACCTTTTGACATATCGGATGATCTGGATTTTATAATAATTGGAGCAAAACGAGAAAATGACCTTGGGCAATTTATTTTTCCAAAATCTATTTTGGCAGAAAAGGGAATTATAAGCACAGATAATAAAGAAGGAAAACGTGGAATTAGAATCTATCCACCATGGGACGATGTGACAAATAAACAAGCGGAGAAAACTCAGATCTGGCAAACAAAATAATTTTTTACAATTGATGGCGAAAACACAATTAACATTGATTTCCTGAGAAAGCTGCTTATTTAAGCAGTAAATACAAACCAGCTGGAAATAGTGACGACATCATTGCAAATTGAAGTATATTCTTGTCTACAGAATATCGCCATTAGCAAGGCCTTCCAAAAACCAGCCAGACTTGTATTGAAACCTTGCGCTGCTGGTTTTGCTTTCATTGGTAACAGTAGCCCAAAAATCATGTGCAATCTCATTTTGCGATTCCAGCATTGCTTTAATGATTCGGGCGTAATCTTCCACATTCAGCCCGTCCTGAATAACATAACTCAATTCACCATTTTCAGTCCATGTGGATTCGACGATTCCCTGATCCAGTTTTTTCTGCAAGTCGTTATCGGTTCTGGTCATAAAATAATTTTTATAAGATAAAAACTGGTGCGCGCGACTAAAAGTTTCAATAATTTGTCATTGGTTTTTCTGGTAGAGATAGTAACTAAATGAAGAAATTTTAAGAAGTGTAGTGATCAGGATCGTTTGTCGCGTGCGGTTGAGTGGGTTCCTGAAACGCACGAATTTCTTTTTTAACTGAAAAGGCTAGATTTTTTTAATTAAACAGAAAAGCATTTAGCTGCTGCTAAATGCTTTTCTAAGTAGAGAAGGATTTACTTTTTCTGATAATTACCGAATAAACGGATCAAAATATCAGGGCTATTTGTGATGATCCCGTCAACTCCAGCTTTTGCCATGGCAATCATGTCTTCTTCTTTATCAACCGTCCATGGCAGAATTAACATCTTTTTTTCGTGTACTTTTTTAACCAGTTCCAGATCCACGCCACTGTAGTAAGGGCTATAGATATCGGGAATAAAACCGAGGTTGGCCAGGTCATTTTCAAGTCCGCCCTTTTTAGCATTCATTTGTTTGAAATATTCTTCAACCTCTTTAGCCGAAAGTCCGTATTTCTTCAATTGGTCTTCGGTAATATTCATTTTCCCCTGCACCAATAGTGACAGTTTAACCGCTGGTTCCGTTTGATGAAGAATCTGAAGTGTACGCACATCGAAAGATTGAATAATTACCCGTTCCTTGATGTTTTTTTGATTAATAACGTCCATCATCGTTTTTACGAAAATGGCTGGAGTCGGATTGTATTTTCCGTCTCCGAGCGGAGAACATTTGGTTTCGATGTTGTAAAAAACTGGTTTTAAATTGTTTTCTTTTACGTAAGCTTCTACACTGTCTATCACATCGGCCAATAACGGCTTATGGGTTTTAAGTTTTTGCTGATTGGGGAACATCGGGTGCGCGCGTAGTCCTAAACTGTAGCGGCTCACGCTGTCATAAGGCATCTGGAATATACTCAGGCTTTTTTCTTCTGCTTTCGTCACATCAGAACCATCTGGTTTGCTCATAAAGGCTGAAGACATGTAAGGATCATGTGATACCAGTACTTTTCCATCTGACGAGATTACCACATCCATTTCAAGCGTTTTAGCGCCTAACTTTACTGCATTTAACATTGCCGGAATTGTGTTTTCCGGTAATAACGCCATACCTCCGCGGTGCGCCTGAACATCCAACTTTTGTTGTGAGAAAGCTGTACTGGCCAACAACAAGCCTATAATTACTAAATTTTTTTTCATGAAAATTTTAAATGATTGATGGGGGCAAACTTAGCAAAGCAGCCTGCTCAGTTATGTTATGCGAATATTAACTTTTTGCTTTACCTGGCGGTAATCCCGGGCTTTGAATCAGCCATGATGTAATAGGCAGGATAGAGGTTGATCTAAACAACAGTCAGCAACGTTCGCGTGTGCAGCAAACCACTATCGTATTTTTGACTGTGTTGGAATCATTCCCCAAATTTTCAGGAATGAATTTATGGTACATTGACTTTTTATTTTAGAAAATTCCTAAAAACTTTTTCTTCTTTTTCTGCTTCCCGTTTTGTTTCCGGGTTTTTTCGGCCGACTGCATCTTCGCTGCTCTTATGCTGTCTTCCCTCGCTTTCAGAAGGCTTTGCTGGTATTGTTGATTGGCGATTTCAAATGCTGTTTGATAGTTTGTTGAAGGAGCGGCAGTATGAACAATTTCTTCACTGGCCACTAAGCGGTAACTTGCAAAGGCGATGATGAGCAGGCCGGAGAGGGCCCATCCCAGATAAGCTTTTTTCGATTTGAGGTATTTATTTCCCTGACGATAGCCGCCCGTTGCTGTGTCATAGCTGATACCGGCCTCCAAGGCCAGCGGCTTTAATATTGATAATTCTTTTTCGAGCTTTAGGTTCTTCTGTTTCAGCTCATTTGCCAATGCGGCGATCTGTAACGATTCGTTAGGCTGAAGGTTTTGCGGGTTTCGAACATCTTGTGGGGCTGACAACAGGCCCTGGCTAATGGCCTGTTGTAATTCCATTCCGTCGGCATACCGGTCTGCAGGATTTTTCTGTAAACAGCGGTCGATCAGCTGGAGAAACCAGGCAGGTACCTGCATTTCGGTTAGCAAAACATCATCCTGAACGGTATTTTCCAGGTTTTTTCTACGGAGCATCATCGCGTCGGGAATTTCTTTTTCAAGATGTCCCACCATTACGGTATTGCGGCCGGTATCTCCATTGCCTTCCAGCGGAAATGGCACCTGTCCGGATAACAGTTCATATAGGATAATTCCATAACTGTAGATATCAGTTTGCAGCAACATTTTTCCCTCATGCTGTTCCGGTGCCATAAATTCTACTGCTCCGGCGTGGCGGATGCTGGTTCTGCGCTGCTCGTCACTCATGATCGAAAGGCCAAAATCCAAAAGAACATAATTGCCGGTTTGGGTATTGTACTTTATATTATTGCTTTTAATGTCGCCATGTTTAACCTCGAGTTGGTGGCAATGTGCCAGTGCAGCTGCTAATTGGTCAGCTACCTTAAACAGTTCTTTGAGTGTGAAAACTTTTTGATGAGGCGGTAATAACAGTTCGCTTAGTTCAGGTCCGTCAATATATTCCATTTCAATATAAGGAAACGAACCGCTGTCGGTGATCCCCGAACTCAGTATCTTCACTACATTCGGACTGGACTGGCGGTTAACCTGCTGCAGTTTGGTCACCTCATTGATAAAGTTCCGGTAGTTTTTATCACTTTCATCCTCCACATAAATTGGCGTCGGGATAAGTTTAATAGCCGAATAAACCGGACCCATCCGCATGCCTTTGTAAACAGAACCTTGTCCGCCGGTTTTTAATGCACCTAGGTTTTGCAGCCCTTCGGCAATGGTAAAAATCTTACTCATGATCGTGAGGGTGGTAACTAAATTCCAATACAATTGAGTCTGCCAGGATAATCTGGTCGCCTTCCTCCAATTCCTGCCCAATCTGGGTGGCATGGAGTTTCAATACGTTTTCGGTAAGAGCAGACCGGAGTTTTACCTTATTGCGCGGTGGAATTCCACCCTCATCTGCAAAAAGTACAAACTTCGCTAGGTTTTTATTCCACTCAATGTGGGCATGCTGTCTGCTGATATATTTATTACGTTCATCATCACTTTCTGAAGGAAATGCGATGTGATTGGTACGGAAATACCCTTCGTCTGACTGTGCTTTTTCATCCCTGCCAATATTATATTTTCCACCTTCCGAGCTGATGATGTAGGTTGGCTGCACAGTTTTTCCGCTAAGTGCTTTGAGGTAAGCTGTTGCCTGCTGCTTAACAAAATGGGTTTTGGTTTTTACAAAGAGGGCAACGGGAAGCTGCTGCATTTCGATTGCATCTGCAGGAGCGGCTTCATCAAAGTGGCAGGTAAGTACCCAGTTTGGTGGCAGGTTGAGGGAATAATCATCGCTGATGCGTTGAATCTCCTCCTTCAGCTGATCCGGATCGTCAGCATAAGTTGCTGCCTCATAAACCTGTCTGGCTGATGAGGCACAGGAAATGTAGATCGCTAGGCCTTTAATATTTCCGCCCTCGCCACCCTCGGCTTTTTGCAGTTCCTGTTTAACGAATTGGAGCAGTGCATGTCTGATTCCCTTCACATCATCAGGATGTTCTTCGTTCTTGCTTTTAAATAGGTCGAATATCTTCATTTTGTGTTATTAAAGTTTGGCGTTTTTTAGGTGTTTCCGTCTAGTTAAGCGAGACAATATTTTTGATGTAGCCACCCGCTTTCAAAAATGGCACAACATGTTTCCCCGCTAACCTTACCGCATCGGATGAGCCCTTTGTTGCTTCGATGCGGATACACACCACAATATTTCCCTTACCGTTTGCGGTCGGCGCGAAAAATACATACCAGCCATCATTGATCTGGGCTTTTTTCCAGATGCGCTCCGGCGTACCGGTCTTTCCGGCTACCGTTACACCAAGTATGCCAGATTTAAACGCACTCTGTTTGATCATATATTCCCTCATCAGTTGTGCGTATTTCGGACTATTAACCAATTTCGTACCCGCTTTTATCGGTTGTGGTTTGTCGCTCACTTTAAGTACAAACCTGTTGGCGATCATATTTCCATTATTGGCGATGCCAGAAGCCATTCTGGCAACTGCCGCAGGACTCGCAATGAGCGCGCCCTGGCCCCAGGACATTCCGGAAATCCCTTTAGCCCTGGTTCTGCGAATATTGTTCGGGTCATATGGCGGTTTGGTATTGAATTCCGTTTTGCGCCATAGCTTTTTCCATTTTTCTTCCTGAACAGCATTTTCACCAGGTTTCTGGTAATAATATCCGCCGGCTCCATGCAGAAACATACCTGTTTTCAGATATAGATCGCCCATGTTCTCCTGAAGTTGCTCCTGGTTAGCGAGCTTAATGAAATAGACGTTGTTGGATTTTACCACAGCTTGTTCGAGATTGATCCATCCGGTTTCATCTGGCTCGATACCCTTTGTACGAATCCGCTCCCAGGCAGCTACCGGATATTTTTGATCAGGCGCGGCCATGCCCAGCTTATTAAAGGAAGCCATGGCCGTAATCAGCTTAGCGGTAGAGCCGGGCTGTGTGAAACTGGTAAAACCAAGATCGGCTGTAGTGATCCACCCGGCGAGCTGATTCTGCTCTGTATTGGTCATGGTCAACTTTTCCCAGTCGTGTATCGGTGGGAGGGGATATACCGCAGAAGTGAGCACATCACCAGTATTTGCTTCCATAACCACTACAGAAACCCGGTTATCCAATAGGGCGGTATCCTGTGCAATTGACTTTTGGATCTTGGTTTGGAGTCCGGCATCAATGGTCAGTTGCACGTCGCGGTTCCTGTTCTTGAAAGCATCAACTTCCTTACTGCTGATCCCCGCAAGGAGCAATGGAGAAAGTGCCTGGTAATCTTTTTTAACGACAGTCATTTCCTTAACTCCTCTGGCCAGGAACCGGTTTTCGCTATATTTATTTGCAAGCACGGCAAAACTTTTAGTCGGTAATTTAAAACCACGGAGTTCTGCCGCATGTTCATAATCAGCGAAATAGCCATTTACGCTACCATTAAATACACCGGAATTGGCATCGCCGGTCCAGAAGAACAGTTGCTCTTCAAAAGGGTAATACCGGTCTAAACGCTGGTGTACGGCCGAATCGAGATTATAATGGGGGATGCCTGCACCAATGAGTTTAAAATGTTGGGCTTTCACACTATCAGCATTACTGGTGGCCAATAAGATGCCATTGCGGTCATGAATGTTACCTGCCTTTAAGCGGTTCATCAAAATGGCAATCCTGGGGTTGTAACTGAACATTCTGGCGCCACTTCGATCGGCCACCAGGGCTGGTTGCACTACCCATTTCCGGTTGTTAAGCACATACCCTGCTGCGTTGGCGCCCAAAAAGATAATCCCCAGACAGGCAGCCATTAATGCAGGTACAAGATTTTTATCCTGCTGTTTGGCAATATATTTCATTTGCACAGGTGTACCTCTTACCATAGAAACAGCGGCTAAAAATCCGGCGGCCAGAAAATTGAGTACCAGAGAGGAGCCGCCGTAACTTTGAAAGGGGAGGGAAACGCCAGATAAAGGCAGGGCACCTGTAGAGCCTCCTGCAATCAGCAAAAACTGAACAAAGGTAGATGCCCCAATGCCTGCACTTAAATAAAACAGAAATGGTGAGCCTGTGCGCCGGCCAATAATGATTGACCTGTGGAGGTATAACAGAAAAAGCAAAAATATACACAGCATTCCGGTCAGGCCAAATTCTTCCCCAATCGAAGGGAGAATCATATCGGTATGGGCTTCGGGGATGGTTTTTGCAAAACCCTCACCAACACCCTGTCCGGTTGCTCCGCCGGTAGACATTGCCCATAGCCCGTTTGCCACCTGGTCGCCACCGTAAACCTCATTGTTCCAGGCATCCTGCCAGATCGCTTTCCGATCGGCCAGGCGCGCAACAGGACCCGGGAAAACGCGATCTAAATATGGAATCTGATCGATGGTTAAAAATGCCGACATAATCACCAGCACCATGATGGCAGATTCGCTCAGTTGCCGGCGTTTGAAGACCATCAGTGCGCCAACCAGGATCAGGGTGACTAAAGTGGAGATCCATACGTTATCGAAAATCCATGAGGCAAGTACAAATAGTACCACAGCACCTGCCATGAACATAAAATCGCCCCGGGAGAATGAAAATAAAATGATAAAAGTGAAACAGACAACCATCGCCGGACCCAGATCTCCCAGTATTAGGAAGAGCATGAGGGAGAGCAAGATGGCGAGAACAGCAAATGAGAAAAACGACCACCGCTTATTCCAGCTGGTGTATTCACTGATGAGTTTTTCGTTCACGGCAAAAAAACCGGCCAGGAAGAAAATAATGAGATACTTGACCACCTCGCTCGGCTGGAAACCGAACAGATTTACCTTTACACCGCTGCCTTCGGGTCCGGTTCCAAATAAAATGGTGAGGGCAAGTAAGCCAATGGCACCTATTGCCCAGGGCCAACCGTTGGCAGCCGACCGGATATTTTTAAACAGGAGCAGGCGATAAACCAGGGTATCGGTATTAAAACGGCGCAAGTTGATGCATAAAATCAACAACATACCGCCAAAGCCCATAAGCAGATACAGCAGCGAATCTTTGGCCAGGAAGCGATCGCGTAGCGGATCTTGTAAACTTAAGAGGGTAAGGAAGGAAATTCCTGTAAGCAGCATCACGATCGGCAGGATCACCTGATCGGCTGAACTAAATTTCCAGGATAGTACCAGGTGCACCAGGATAAATCCAAAAATCAGGCTTCCGCAAATAATAATGAACCAGGTATTAAATTCTTCAGGCGTTCTGATAATCAGTGATTTCTCTTTTTTAAGGATATTAAAATCTCTGGTCGAAAACAGTTTTATTGTGTGCGGACGTTGCTCAAAAGTGAATGCAGCATCTTCATCGAGATTTTGTATACCCTTGGAAGCACCGAATTGAAAGCCAGGTTTTAAGGGCAATAGCTTAAACGCTTCGTTGTCGGGTAAACTTGTGAAATTGACTTCACCAGCAGCATCTGTTCGGAGGTAAGCAGTAAGCTGCTGCAATTTCCGTTTGCCGGCAGTATCCAAAGTGAAAACCTTTGTAATGCCATTTGCTTTTTCGGTGATGTTTTTGATGTTTTCTGTTGGCTCGTCGCTGTAAATGCTGTCTTGAGGCAGGATCATTTCCAAACGGATCAGTACTCCGGCAACCGGCTTTTCATTTTCGACTATTTTCCCGCTGATCGTGTGTTCACCCATACCCAAGTCTGCGCTGGCCGGGTATGAACGGGGGTTCTTCTCTTCCTGTGCGAACCTCAGCGAGTCATCTCCGGTGTAGCCCAACAATGTCCGCGAGGCCAGAACCCTTGCCTTGAAGGATTTACCGCCTTTTTTATATGCCTCATCTGCAAGGATAAAGTATCGGCGCTTATTGATTTCGCCGATGTTATCCAAAGATTGAATGTTTTGTGAGGCATTGGCTACAGTCGCTTCAATAAGGTCAACATCCCGCTGATCTTCAAAATAGTAGCCTTTTTTAAGTAAATTCCTGATACTTTCGGCCGGTTTTCCTGCATTCAGGTTCACCATGGTACCTGCTTTTAAGCGCGGGCCCACTTCCGAAAACCGGGGCTGAATCACCGTGTATAACTGGTAAAAAAACAGTGAGAGAATGAATCCAATGGCTAATATAAAGATTCGCTCACGAAGCCTGCTTACCTTGATGCCTGCGTTATTCTGCTCCATCTTTTGAGTTTGTGGCTTTTGGAGTGACACTTTTTTGTGAATTAAGCGGGAGGACATCTGCGTTTACCTGCTGCTGGCCTGAAAAGCTGAAGCTGTTTTTTACAGGCAGGAGGCAATCATAAAAAGCAACATTTTTTAACGACAAGGCTTGGTTGGAAATGGCAATTGCGTTGTCAAAGCCCTTAAACTGCAAGCTGTCTAACTTCAACAGTTTCGCTTGCGATAACATTGTTATTGCAGCGCCCTTGTATCCGGTATCTGCCTGCAATATAATGCCATTGGCCATAACATATAAGGTGTCTCTTCGTAGTCTCAAAGTATCACTGATCAGCACCGGACTTTTAAAAATCGAGTCGGAGAGGATTAGGGTATCACCTACGGCATGATCGAATGCATCTTGTAATAATTTCTCCTGACTATTTCTAACCGTTTTTTTAGTCAATGGAATCGGTGTGGAGCCAGGAACAGTTGTGCCCTGAGTTTTCAAATAGAGAAATACCGTAGTGCCAAGCAAGATCAGGCATAGTAGGATCAGGGCAGTGAACCCATATCGTGATTTTGGCCGGCTGTTTTCCACCTCAGTATGGGTTACAGTTTTTTTAGCTTCATTATTTTCAACTTCCGCCGCTGCTGAAACTTGTTGAACAGGGCTGGGCCGGGTTGGCTGGATGGGTATAGGTTTTTTATGGTTCTGCACCAGCACCACAGTGATATTATCTCGGCCGCCGTTTTCATTGGCAAGCGCGATGAGGTTGCCCGCTTTTTTCGCAAGTGTATCTCCCTGAAAAAGCAGGCTGGTGATGTCTTGCTTGTTTACCATATCTGTCAGGCCGTCACTGCAGAGCAGTAATACATCGCCGGGAAGGAATGGAGACTGGCCCGTTTCGATGTAACTTTCGTCGCTGGAAATTTGATCGCTAAAGCCAATCGCCTTATTAATTTCATTGCGTTTAGGATGCTGCATGGCTGCGGCTTCATCCAATCTGCCCGAATCTTCCAGGAAGCCCACAAAAGAATGGTCTTTGGATATTTTGATGAGTGATCCGTCTCGCAGGAGATATAGCCTGGTATCGCCCACGTGGGCATAATAAAATTGGTTGTTTTCGATATCTGCCAGCACTAATGTAGCGACACATGCCATTTCCGAAAGCTCCTGCGCTGCCATTTTTTTAGCAACAATTACTTCATTTGCTTTTTTAAATGCATGGATCATTTGCGCAACCGGATCGGAAGGACGGGTTTTAAACTGGCCTAAAATTTCTTCCTTAGCGATAGCAGCTGCCACCTCGCCACCATGATAACCACCAACACCATCTATCACTGCGGCCAGGATCAGCTGATCGCTGTTAAGCGGCGTTACAATAAAGCTGTCCTCGTTGTTGTCTCTGGATTTACCAGTATCTGTGAGGCCGAAAAAGTTGTTATCCATTGTTGTTCCGGGAATTTTTAATGTCTTTGAAATGAACGATCAACAGCGCGATGACGGTTGCCAAAAGTATCACTGATAAAAATTGCGACATGGGTTATGATTTAAACAAATTCAATCCGATGATTCCATTGAGCAGCATTCTGGAATTGAGCGGTAAAGGAATCCATTGGGGCGAATTGATTTCACTCCTTTGTACCAAAACCTCATTTAATGTAGTCAGCTCGCCGAATGAGGCTAAATAGAAATTTCCGTCCGCCTTGTTGTACCGGATATGTAAATGTGGCGAATTGGCCCATTCTGAGGCGATTTTGAAGATATTGGCATCTTCTCTTTCGTCTTCATTACCTGATACAATAGTATCTTCTGTCTTAATCAGAAACTCAATCTTTTTACCTGCGAACTGTTTGTCAGGAATGATGGTTTCTAAACGGGCAATTACGGGCTGATTTTCCTGTACGGCCTGGCCTTCTGCCAATTCCAGCTGGTCTTCGTATGGAATTTCCATATAACCATCGCTATAATAAGTAAAGCCCTTTAAAATATCGTTGTTTACGTCAAATGTTTGGGCAATACCCGTTTGACGGGGAATAAAAGTTACCCGGAGGTTTTCTGTCTTTTGACTGCTATCAGGCAGCAATTTTCCAATAAACCCCCGATCGCCACTGGCATAATCCGGGTGGGATACCAGTCGGAAAACCCATTTCGACCCAGAGGGTTCAACGGTTTTACCCGCCTGGCGGTATTCCTTGAGAATCTCGTAAAATTTCTTTACCGTTTCCTGTACGATCAAGCCGAAAATACCCTGCTTGTTATCGATAAATGCCCGGTAATCGTCTGCGTTAAAGGTGATGATGAATTCATGATAGAAAACCACGCGATCAGCAAAAGATAACTCGCTGATGGATTCCCTGAATTTTTCTACAATGAAACTGTAGATAATTTCCGGGGTGAGCTGCTGTACTTTTTCGTTATTACCTTTGCTTTCATCGGTTAAAAACCAATCTTGAATGCCGATGCGTTGCCAGAAATTTGATTTAGTCTCCATAAATTACAATGCGTATTGCCTGGGGGCGTTCGTATTATTGAATTAAAATTCTATTGGTTTAAGGGAAGTGTCTGCACTGAGATCTTCTGTAGTATCTGTTGCTTTTTGTTTTTCAATTTCAGCCCTGATGGCGCTATCCACGATCCGCTTTGTTGCTGCTGCTTCTGCCGTTTTACGCTTCATTGCCAACCTTCTTCTTTCCAGTGCTGTGGTGTCAGTCACACGTGCTACAGAGTCGATAGGCACTGAGGCCCGGGGCGTTTTAGGCTCACTTTTTCCAAATTGTGAGTAACCCAGAAAGGCCATTGACCCGATTAGCAAAACGATTAGACAAGCAAATGTGAAATGGGAGAGTAAGATCCCTTTTCTTTCGGGCGCTACAGCTACGGGTTCCATTGCTGCCAACTGTTGTCGGAGTGATTCATTTTCCTGTTTCAACAATACCGTCTCGGGGTTGTTTGCCGGCATTACCGGGCGAGACATTCCTCCGTTCACTACCGCCTCGTGGAGGATCGTGCCATTACCATATCTCAGCAAAGGGTCTTTTAGTAAACACTTATTAATTAGTGCTAAAAGCCATTCCGGGACCTGCATTTCCCTGTTTTTCTCTTCCTCACTCCAGCTCGCCGGTAAGTTGGCCCTGCGTAAATTCATCACATCAGGCACCTTACTCTCCATGTGGCCAATCATCACGGCATTACGACCGGTATCACTGTTTCCCGGAAGGGGAAAAGGAACCTCTCCGCCCAGTAATTCATAGAGGATAATGCCATAGCTATAGATATCGCTCTGCAGCAGCATTTTGCCTTCATTTTGTTCAGGCGCCATAAACTCCACCGCGCCAGCATGCCGGATACTACTGCGACGCTGTTCTTCGCTCATAATGGCCAATCCGAAATCGAGCAACACGTAATTGCCGGTGTGCACATTGTATTTAACGTTATTGCTTTTAATGTCGCCGTGTTTAACGCCCAGATTATGGCAATGTGCAAGGGCTGCCGCAAGCTGTTGTGCAACTTTGATCAGTTCCTGAAGTTTAAAAATCTTCTCGTGTGGCGGTTGAAGCAGCTCGCAAAGGTCAGGGCCTTCGATGTATTCCATTTCAATGAATGGAAATGAGCCACTTTCAGTGATGCCGAAACTGAGCATTTTTACGACATTCGGACTTGGATTTTCATTTACCCTGAGCAGTTTCGATACTTCATTTTCAAAATTGCGGTAATTTTTATCCTCACGGTCTTCCGTGTAAATGGGTGTAGGAATTAATTTTACGGCCGAATAAATGGCACCCATGCGCTTCCCTTTGTATACAGATCCTTGTCCGCCGGTTCGCAGCGCGCCTAAATTCTCCAGCCCCTCTGTGATAGTAAATACTTTGCTCATAGTTCTCGCTAATAACAATTATAAGAATTTTTTGTTGCCAAATAATAATTAAATGTTGTTAAGCCTAATGCAGGAGGTAGAATTGGTTGGCGTAAACTGATTTATTCACCATGCCTGGGTAGCGATTACTGCGGATGCACCGGAGGGTTAAACAGATTATTAAAAAAATAGCTCACAATTTGACAAGACATTCCGATTTCTTACAATTATTATAGTACTTTCCGGTCAACATATATCACCTATACGCAAAGTAAAATATTTAATGATAACAATTCCCTGGTTCAATATTATTTAGATTCGATGGCAAATTATCTTCAAAGCGCATATGGTTTAACGCTTGAAGATGCGTATAGCCTGTTTTGGAGCGGTGTTCAAGATTCGCCTTCCTGGTCTGATAAAAATATGGACGATCTCATTCCTTTGGGTAGGTCTGGTATTTTGCTAACAAAGAAGACCTATCTTACCCTTATCTTAAATATGAAGATTACAATGCTTAGCATGTTGAAACAACGATTTGTAAAGAGAAATAAATTTAAGTCGGTGATATTACTACTTGTAATGTCATTTACATTTAATGCGCATGCTCAAAGACATAAATCTGCACCATTATTTGATTTTTTTGAAAAGAATTCTAACAGCACAATCGTTTTATCGCACCTTCAGAATATTTATGAATATCCGGATTACTTCATTGTAAGCAAAAAAGGTGATACCATAAATATGTATACCTATAGGTTTAGGAATTTAATTGAAACACCGATAAATGTTGAGGTACCAAAAGCATTTGCAAAAGCCATTGCACGTGTGAATTACATGGCAATTGATCAGGCGCCCGCTATCAATACGCTTTTAAAAGTAATGGTTGTTGATAAGCAAATTTTAAATATGTTCTGGAAGGACTTGATAAACGAACAAATATGGAATATTAAAGATGATGCCATAGAAGGGGAGGGTTGTCCTGTAGTAAAAGGTAAAAATGTTGTGGAGATATTCGATGGAGGTGGTCCCTTGTTTAAGCTGATTACCAAAGAAAGGATTAAAGACCTGAAATTTTATTCTCCGGTCTTTTATGAAGCACATTGTCCGGGACGTTCAGGTAGGATTTCCGCCATTAAAGTCCAGGAGTTATTTAAAACTTATTTTACGAGGGCCGGTGAGGAGGGTTTTGGGAAGGTAAAAAAACTCAATTATTTATTCAGGAATAGCTATTAAGATAAACGTAGGAAATACATAGTTTGGACATAGAAATTTAATTTAAATCTATGGAAATCTCTGCAGAGATAGCAGTATGAAGTAAATATTTTGTTTGATCGGCATGGGTTTTTACAGCTTTAATTTGATCTCCGGAAAAGAAGGTAGATACAACAATGATCGGTTTGAATACAGCAGGATAGGCCTCTGTGCGTGGGTACTGGATGTAGTTTGAGAAAAGGTGAAATCACATTGCCCGTTACGAACAAATGAAGGCTTAGCATAAGCGCCTTTCCTTCACTTGGGTAAAGATTTGGCCAGTGATGCGTAGCGCACTGGCCGTAGTCATTTTCTTATAAACTAATAGCCCAGGATTATATTGAATAATGATCTAAGCTAGCGGTATTGGTGCATTGGGTGCAATTAGCTGTTCTGTTTTTAATTCCTGCCAGAATTCTTTCGGGATCTTTGCTTTAAAGGATGCTGCATTTGCGCTGGACTGTTCGGCTTTCCATGCGCCCGGGATTACGGCCGATACCACTTTTGGGGCAGCGCAGAATTGCAAAGCTGCTGTTCTCAAATCAACCTGGTGTTTGGTAGCTATTTTAGAAAGGCTTGTTAATTTGGTTTTTACACCCTCAGGGAAAGTTCCGCTATAATCATAACGGTCAACGCCTGCCAGGAAGCCGGCATTCAAGGGCGCTCCGACTACTATGGAAATGTCTCTTTTTTCGCAGAGCGGGAATAGGGTATTAAGGGCATCTTCATGTTTGATCAGTGAATATTGTGTTGCGATCAGAAAGATATCAGGATCGGCGACTTCAATTGTTTTTTTTGCAGGTTCAAGGGTATTCACGCCAAGTCCCCAGCCTTTGATCAATCCTTCGTCCCGCATCTTGGTCAGTTCTTTCATGGCGCCGTTCTGGGCGGTTTTAAAATATTCAACCCATTTCTCCTTCATATCGCCATTATCGGGAGAGAGGTCATGGATGTACACAATATCAAGGAAAGGTAAACCCAGCCTTTGCAGGCTATCTTCCACGCTTCGCCTTACTCCTGCGGCACTGTAGTCATATCGATAGTTGAAGTTGAGTTTGCCTTTCCAGATGCCGCTTTTTAGAATAAAGTTAGCATCTGGTGTGAGTAAACGGCCAACTTTGGTAGACAGGGTATATTCCTCCCTGTTTTTATTTCTTAAAAAATACCCCATCCGCCGCTCACTGATGCCCAGTCCGTACCATGGGGAGGTATCGTAATATCTTACCCCACTGTCCCAGGCTGCATTAAGTGCAGCATTTACCTCCTGGTCAGGGTTTTCGTGAAATCCATTTCCTGCGGCTACTCCGCCGAAACCCGAAAGGGTAAGTGGGCGGTAACGATTGGTTTTTAAGGTGTCTTGATTCATATCAGTTTCTTTAATTATCTGCCCCAGGGCTGGAATGGTGCTCGCTGCAACCAGACCCAACGAGCTGATCGCGGTTTGTGCTATAAATTTTCTTCTTTCCATAGGTTAACCTTATTATTAGCTAACAATGAATTAAGGATGGATGTTTGTTGTAATATTTAATTATCACTGGACAAATAGCTACAAGAAACCAAGTCATTGATCCTCACGGATTGCTGTGCAAATCGAAGGTTGATGGGTTGGAAGATAACATAGCCGGTCTTTGATCCTTCTTACGGGAACCCGTAAGGTAGTGAAGGTGGACTCATTTAACTTTGATGAAAACTAAATGAATCGAGATGGCATTTTTAGACCAAAACGGGGAGAGTGAGTTCCCGATGTCAAAAGACAAAGTATTTGAGGCAATGTGTATTGCCATTCCGGCAATTGATGGCCTTAAAATTGAAAGTGCGGATAAGCTGCAGGGGAGGTTTCTGGTTAAGGGAGGGGTAAGCTTGTATAGCTGGGGAGAGCATATTCCCATTCAGTTAATTGAGATTTCCGAGAACAGAACGAGGGTGCAGATTACTTCTTCACCTAAAACCGGCATCATGTTCGGTGGGGCTTTTGATATGGGCAAGAATAGAAAGAATATCGAGGATATCCTTTCTTATACTTCTAAACTTTTGTCTGCTCAGGTTCAGCCAGCTGTTAATAGTCATACTTTGCCTTTCGTCGGTGTTCAGAACGCAGAATGGCGGAATGCCCCAGCCGGAAATTTTATGCCCTTCGTTGCGCAGAAAAAAGATATATGGTACGAGAAAACTTGGCTTGTGGTAATGCTATGCCTGTTTTTCTTTCCTGTGGGATTGTATGCGCTTTGGAAAAATTCTTTGATTGCAACGGGTTGGAAAATCGCGGTAAGCATTTTTATTGCTGTGGTAATTTTTGCTAATTTAAATAAAGAGGATAGGCCCGTTCAGGCTACCGAAGCGGATAACAGGGAAGTTGTTGCTGAGCATTCTGTGAGTAAGCCTGCGGAAGCGATACCCCTGGTGTCACCGGAGAATGAAAAAGTGGAGCGTGAAAAAGAAATGATCATCGAAAAGTTAAAGGTGAAAGCTAAAAGTGACTGGCCAGATGATTACTCAACGCAGGAGTTTTGGGTGAATGAGCAGATTGATGCATATGAATATATGCTTACAATAGAAGATAATAGTATCAAGGCGAAAGCGCAGCAGGACTGGCCGCTGGATTTTTCTACGCAAAAGTTTTGGTATAATGAGCAGATCGAAGCGAGGGAGCGGATGAGGTAGGGGGTTAAAGATTCAGCGAAAATATTCGAATTCTGCCATCTTAAGATGAGGGTTCTAGTATTGATACGAACAACTTCTCTGAATCGTGCTATATGATTTTATCTCAATCAAATTTCATTCTTATGTGGGTAGAGATTTATCTTAAACAGTTTAAAAGTCAAGCTTCGGTTGTAGGGATAGAAGCTAAATTTTATAAAATATAACTGCATTAAAATAATAATCTATAAAATGGTAATGAATCAATTTAAAATAACACTAAAAACAAAATAATGACAAAGAAAAAAGATGTACATGTCGTGCCTAACAATGAAGGGGGATGGGATGCAAAGCGAGAAGAGGCAGAAAGAGCTTCTAAACATTTTGATAAAAAAGCAGATGCAGTGGAGTACGGAAAAGAACTTGCTAAAAAAGATAAGGTAGAATTTATTCCTCATGGAAAAGACGGGAAGATTCAAAATCCTAATAGTTATGGTAATGACCCAAATCCTCCGAAGGACAAAAAAAACTAAGTCATAGCTTAGAAAATTAAATAGGTATACAATATTTTAAATTACCTTATCGAATTCATCCAGCTATTTTCCAACATCTCTGGTAATTTCCTGTTAAGAAGCAGAGTAATTCTATGCTTACTTTTTTGTGTGAGTTGATGAACTTCTTTGACCTGTTAACTTTTGCTGCTTGCCTTTAAGAAGTGATTCGGGAGTTGGAGCTCAGTCTGGATCAATGTCCTTTCTAATAAAAAAAATTACTTTGTTGAATAGCATTTGATTAGAGAAATCTTGAACGACTCATTTTGACTAATGAGTCGTCTATTACGTTAGCGGCGCTTACCAATAGTAAAGATTAAACATTGGAAAAGGAGACTTAATTGAGCGTTACAGCTAACATTGCTATTTAACCGTTATAAATCCTGACAGCCATTCATCTTTGTTAAGGGTATTAACAGAGATTTCAAATCCATTTTTATGATCTCTAAAACCTGCTAATTGTGCAACTCGGAGTTGTGCATCGTGTGCATTTTTCTCTGATGTATATACACCAATTAGCTTAATATCTTCTCCAGCCAAAAGCGCCTCATTGGAATTGGTATGCCAAAGCAAATAAACATGTTTCATAGGTTACAAGGTAAATAAATCCTATATTATAATTAAAGCTGATAAGTTTTCAATCTGGACTTAGCAAGTTATACCTGGGATATTTGATTCTAAAATGCTTCGATTCTTTTCTTTTTACCTCGTTCCTGTTGTGAGAAATAAGTTTTTATGACCCGCATAATTCGCAACTCCATACCAGATATTGAAACGGTCTTTTTAACTGATATTTAGTTTTGATTAATGGGGTATTTAAATGTTTACACCGCTCACAATAAGATTTTTCCAGTTGCTCAGGAGGGATCATTAATTGTTCGTTTTGTGAGATGATAGTTTGTAAAAAATGGATCAAAAATAAAGCAAGTCAGAAGGGTATGAGCATGGGTTAAATTAAAAACTTATTTAAACCATTCATGTCCATTGTCTAATCGATTTAGAAAGTTGGTAAATGATGTACCAACTTCAATATGTGATTGGCTGTTAAGGTCTATGAAAGGTGATAAAACAACTCTATAATTTCCCTGATCTGCAGACTCAATAGCAATAAATTCACCATTTCCATTTCCGCCTATTGCAAGCGTTTTAGGTAGGTTCTGGAAAATTCCATAATCTCTATTTGTTTCTAATAGTTCATCAATATCCCACAATTGCAAATATTCTTTTCCAATAAATCCCTCAAAACCTAAGTATTTTTGAAGGTATGATATATAATCCAATGGAAGTTTAAAGTTTACAGTGCTTTCAATATCTTCGATTGTTATAGAAGGTTTTTTAGAACGTTCCAGATAATTATATTTTGAAAACAATTCATTAAATATTTCCATGCTTTCTTGTGAAGTGTATGTTTCAAACTATCAAGTTAGGCAAAATATCATTAATGAATCTGCTCTTATTAGATATCGTTAATTTTGGATCATTTTCGTTCGTTTTTTAAGACAAAATTTACTCTATAGATTTTTTGGACTATCACAAATCCACCATTTTTGGGTAATGAGAATATTTATATTCTAAATATCTTGGCAACGGTCCGACTCCGGATATAGGACGATTAAAGTTAAATCTGCTTTGGTTCAAATCTAATGAAACATGAAGTAGCCCAGATGATAACAAAGTGGGAATAAGTTAGAACCGAAACGCATCAACCAGTAAAAGTCAGAAAAAAGCTATTGTTTTATTATTTTAGCAGAGAGAACTTATGGAGAATATTGAAATTTACTCAAGCAAGAAAAAATCGTTTTTATTACTAATTGCCTCATTATTTTTTGTCATTGGTGGAATCTATATGTTTATTAATGCTGAATACCTCACAAGTTACAGATCGAGAAGTCCTATTTTTATAAAAGGGATGGGAATCTTGTCAGTATTATTTTTTGGGCTAGGAATATATGTTTCAATTCGACAACTAATAAGTGATCAGCTAATTCTCATAATTGACAAATTTGGCTTGAATGTCAATCCGAAAGGTCCAATAATTAAAACAATAGAATGGAAAAACATAGAAGGATTTTCCGAAATCAAAATACAAGGTACAAAGATTGTTATTATCAACATAAATAATTCAAATTATTGGATTGACAAAGAGGACAAAAAGATAAAAAAAATGCTTTTGAAATTTAATGTAAAGAATTATGGTTCACCTTTTAACCTTTCAGCAAATTCAATGCAAATAAGTCACCAAGATTTAATGAAGATCCTAAACGGGAATTTAAAGAAGTTTAAAGCATAACAGACGTTTGTCAAAGCTGGTGGTCAGGGTCAAACAATGATCAATTCAAAATGGGTAATTCTAGAGCTGATATTGATAACAGGTTATTTCAGCAGATAGGGTTCATCTCATATAACCCTGGTTAGTTGATAATTTATTAGAGTTGTGATATTGCTTTAAATGATAAATTTTGTTTTAAAACAGCCTAATTTATCTGTTTCTGTTTTGCCAATTATCAGAAACTCATTCCATCAATCAAAGAGGTTTATGTTGTTGATAATGATTTTCTTATGAAAATTTATCAAATAGGAATATTCGTTTATTGAGACTTTTTTAGTTTGTAGTGGCTAGATCTCAGGGTTCTAATTATTATCCATCAAATCGATCAGTCGACCATCTTGGAGCCTGAATGGTCCACTTAATCTTGGATTTTCTATTACAGCTTTTTCTGCAGCAATAAAATAATAATCGAAATGTTTCTGCAGTAGCAATTCATCTTCACTTTCCCAATATTGCCCTTCGTCAATAACTGTTAGAGTAGAAAAATGGGATTTGATTTCTTTTAGAAAGGAAATAATTTTTAAGTGTACCTCAATTCCCGCAAACTGTGTTTTGCAATATTCTTGAATATAATGTTCGGCGTCAAATTCTAGAATTAGGGGGTCACAATTTATATCAGGCTGAATTGCAATTCCTTTTGTATGGAGTTGCTACATTTGACTAGAGGGATTTAGTCGTCAGATTAGAAAGAAACTTTTAAATTTGATTAAATGAGCA
>JAZBLX010000044.1:0-28790 GCA_037033465.1 Bacteroidota bacterium
CATCCAGCCACTTAAACTTCACTAATTTGTTCTCTTTAATCGAAACCAGCTTCGCTTTTAGCTGTTCATCATCCCAGGTAAATGTATAAACCTGATCGCGAAAATTTACATCATCGGCAAACCATTGCGATAAGCCATTTGGCTCACTGATAAAGCTATACAATATTCGTGGTGACGATTTAACCTCGTACTCAAGTGTAAATTTTTTCTTTTCTGCCATGTTAATTCATTACCAGAATATATTCCGGAGTATTTTTTTTTATTTATTTTTCTAAAGAAAGGTAATTTATTCTATATTTGCAACTCCAAAAAATAACCAGCTAAATATTTGATAATATACACAAATATTTCAACCCGGCGGGGTAGCTCAGATGGTTAGAGCGCAGGATTCATAACCCTGAGGTCGGCAGTTCGATCCTGCTCCCCGCTACTTAAGGAAATACCAAAAGCATGGTATTTCCTTTTTTTATGCCAATAAAAACCTGATAACCAAATTATTGCATCTTGGCCAACGGGTGTTCGACAACTAGTAAAAAACCTCTTTAGACTCTTACATGAATCAGTCTAAAAACGCTATTGGTTCACTCCTTTTGATGGATTTTGGCAAGTTCGATTTTTCCTTTGGGTTCCGGTCATTTTCCACTTTATCATTCTTGGTATAGTTCTTTGCCATGAGGTAAAGAAAATCCAAGATGATGTCGGTTTCATGATCTTCCACCTCAATTCCGCTCTTGGCCAAAATAGAGACACCTTTTCTGCTTGAAATTTTCCTTTCTATAAAATTTATATATCTAAACAACGTTCTTGGTTTCTAATATTTTTGAGAGTGCGGGGTTTGCCTTGAACGAAACGTCTCCCGTCAGTAAATTTATATGTTCAGGCGGGAAGAGCCGCACAAGATGCTTTTTATCCGCTATATCCAAATTTGCGTTTCCACTGAAAACATCTATCTCGGATCCATGATTTAACTGGCGCTGCTCATCGATACTCATGACTTTATCTATATTTTCTTTGAGCTCTTTTTTTAGGCACTTAAAATTTGCAAGGTATTCCTTTTTAAATTCGCTATAATCATCAAACTTTAATATGTCTTCTATGAATAACCTACGGGCTTTGGAGAGAGCAGACTGTTGCTGTCTTGCTTCAACGGCGTCAGAATTTGGTGTCGCAAGACTCTTATTAATACCTAATTATAATAAACGAATATAAATAAAATATGTAATACATGTATGTCATTTGGCATTTATTTTTTTTATCCTTTTACAGGGTATGCAGAAAGATATCTACATTTCTGAAATCGACCAATATGTTATAGACTTTGTCATTAAGCTAAGGGATAAACATAACCTAAAGCAAGAAGACATTGCCAATGTTTTAAATGTAAAAAGAACATTCATTACCAATATTGAAAGTCCTAAAAATCGAGCTAAATATAACCTCTCTCATATAGATAAGTTAGCAGATCATTTTGGACTTTCACCAAGAGATTTTTTACCCGAAGAAAGTTTGTATAATATAAAGGTATAGTGTCTGAGCTTTCCGGAATGAAGAAATATAATTTCAAAGCGGTTACATTTTCGAAGATACAGACGATTAGCTACGGTGTGGTGCCTTGAGCGAAAATATCAACAAAGACTTTTTTTGAAATCGTTTTTTCTTGCAAAACACCTCTTTGTATTTGTGCTATCTTACTAACATTGGTATGCACACCCCTGAGGCTTATAACTAATCTTTCCTTTGCAATTTCCTTTCTCCCGCTGGTTAATAGGCAATAGTGTTGCTGCCCGATGTTCGACGCAATGATCAATCAAACATCCTACTACATACATGCGGCTATTACTAAACATACCGCTTTTCCATATACAGGTAGTCTTCCCAGTTTTTTTTTTAGATAATCGAATTTATGTCACGAACTGAATAAAAGCACATATTTAACATTATCACTTTTTTGTTGTAAAATCAATTAGATAAGGCTTTAAGGAAATGCCTTCTATATTACGGAATCCATCACCTACAACTAATTGGTAATGCTTACTTGCACCTAACTCAACCTCAAAAGTTAAAGTTCGACCATTTTCAGAGAATCCAAGCATCTTTTTGATGGTTAAAATATTATCCTTTCCTAGTGGGGCCTAACTCAAAGTTTCGAAATCTTTTGTCCTCATCGTAGGCCTACTTGCTTCATGTTTCTTGGTTAACGCAATTATGGGCTCTTCAAAATAGCCAGAACGTTCAGTAACAGTGAGTAGACTATCTTGATTGCTATAATCGAACTCAATCATTTCTTTTATCGACTGCTTTTTATTTAAAGCTTTATTGTAATTCACTTCACAGATTGCATAACCAACATAGTAGCCTAAATCTCTCATTTTGAACTCATTTTCTGGATTACTATAAAGCCAAAACCATTTGATGTATTAAACATTTGTGATGCAAATATTTCAGCAACATGCCTTTTATTTGCATCACCGTACGCTAGAGATGGAGGAGTAGAATGTTTTCCTGTTGCCTTCTCAGCAATAAACTCAGCAACTCCCTCCAAAATACATTGCCCCAAAAGATTTTGGGCAATAGTCGTTTTCTGCTGCGTGTGTATATACTCATGAACATTAGTGAAAACCACTGAATTGATCGGACTTGTTTTTAGATAGCTTGCTAGACTTGGATTGTCAGCTTCAAACTCCTGAGTGTAGGCATTCTTATCCGCCATTGCAATTTCGCTTCCGATAAGGACAAGGCTATCCATAGTAGTACCACCAGATCTGAAAGCGCCAACAGTAAAATATATTTTTGCAGGTTTTAAAGCTGGATATATGGTTTTCAACTGTCCAATGTTACTAGCAATCTCTGTTGAGTAATTGTTAGCTTTAAGCATAGTCTTTCGTATTGACTTCCAGTACATGGAGTATTTTTCGATAGCATCAATGAAAGATTTATCAGTTTATGCTCTTGCAGCCATCATTGCTTTGAGGCCCGGGGTTCCTTTTGAGATAAAAACTCGATCAAGAATTTCATACTTTATACTGCTGTCTTTGGTGGAAGTTATCTGATCGTAAGCATTCCAGAAATTGTCTACATCACTAGTAATCACCTTATTTGATGGAGTCTGTGCTAGCCCAACATAAAAGATTATACTAGTTTAGCAGGTAACTGCGGATACCTGGTAACTAAAAAGATCAAAATAGCCACCTCGCTTTTGCATAAGCTGCTCATGTGTGCCCATTTCAGCAACCTGACCGTTTTTCATAAAAATGATCTGGTCGGCATTTATGATTGTACTTAGGCGATGGGCAATAATAACAACTGTCTTCGCTTCGAAGTGTTTCCAAAGGTTCTCCATCACGCGGTATTCAGTTTTGGCATCCAGCGCGCTGGTGGCTTCATCAAATATCAAGATCTCAGGGGTATTGTATACTGCCCTTGCAATGAGTAGTCTTTGGTACTGTCCTTTGCTTAGATTAATTCCAGATTGGGAAAGGTTGGTGTGATAACCACTGCCAAGCGTATTGATATAACTGTCAATTTCTGCCACTTCGCAGGCCCATTTCACCCTTTCCAGGTCAACACTTGATTGATCCAGACAAATATTATTGATGATGCTATCTGAAAAGATCATGCCATCCTGAAATACAGCACCACAGATTTTACGCCAATGGTCTGGGGCAACTTCGCTGAGGTCCTGGGTTCCATAAAAGATTTCACCCTGGTCTACTGCGAGCAAACGAAGTAGTATCTTGGCGATAGTGCTTTTACCACTGCCGCTCTCTCCAACAATTGCAGTAACTTCTCCTATTTTCAGGTCAAGGTCGAAGTGATGTAGCACAGGGGGCATTGTGAGTGCATCGTAAGAAAAACTAATGTTTCGAAATGAAATATAGTGCGACTGCGTGTTGACTGGATTTAATTTCTGAATTTGATTGGAGTCACTCGCAGCCGTTTCCTTTTCTTTGGCGTATATTGAATTGATCCGTTTTCCACTAATGTATGCATTGATGTAAGAATTAAAAAAAGTTGATAAAAATTCAATGGGTACGCTTAATTGCCCCACGATAAATGCAATACTAAAGAATTGACCTAAGCTGAGTTCATTACGGGTAACCATCATCGCACCGATGGCAGTGAAACAACACAGATTTAAGATTCCAAGGGTTTTAAAGCCCAGGCTTTCGATGCTGTTAAGTCTGAATGCCCTCAGGTTGATTGCGTATTCTTTTTGCTGTTTCCCCTCCCAGCTGTTCAGGCGGTTCTCCACCCCCTGATATAACTTGATCTCCTGCATGCCAATAATGAACTCATAAAGGAAACTGGTTTGGTCAACGTCCACATCATAGCGTTGGTAATTGATTAGTTTTTTCTTTTCATTGAAGATAGACATCCATCCAGCGCTCAGAAAGCTATATAACAGCATCCAAAAAAACAGGTAGGTATTGATCGGGAATAAGATAATGGAATAAAAGATGTACATACTGAAATTGAAGATCAGTTGTGGGAACACCTGGGTATTGAACTCTTCTATTTTGTTATGGTCGTCCATCTTTTGCACCAGCTCTGAAATTTTGTGTTGCTCAAAAAACCGGGGGGTAATGATGGTCAACCTTTTCAAAAACTTCCGCAAGTTCGCAATGAATAGTTTGTTGGCCGATTTCTGTATTATAAATTGGTGCAACACCTCGGAGAACACTTTTGAGATTGAGGCAATGAACAGAAACGCCACAATACCAATAATAAGTAAGTGATCTCTTTTAAGTATACCCAGATCGATCAGCCATTGATTGGTACGAACGGTACCATAACTGAGCAAACCGGTGATAAAAAGAATAAAAGTGGTGGCAATAATGGTATTCTTAAATTGGAGTATTTGCTGCCAGAGGTAGTTTTCTCCACGGGAGGGCTTCTGGTGTTTTTGATACAGTTTTTCTTCGTCAGCAATATCAAAGGCTACAGCATATCCGAATTCCTGGCCTCCAGGATACCATTTTTCAAGAAAATCCTGTTCTGTAAGCTTGATTTTGCCATACGCAGGATCTGCGATGTGATAAAAAGTTTTTCCCCTGCTAACAGTGATGCGGTACAGTACCACATAATGTCGGGCTGACCAATGAAGGATGCAGGGCAAGTCTACAACTTCCCTTAGATTTTCTACATCAATTTGAATTTCAGCGGTTTCCAATCCAATGAGGTTTGCCGCTTTCCTAATGTGCAAAAAAGTTACGCCACCCCGTTGTTCGCCGCAGCTTTTACGGATAAACTCCAGCGGTATATTCGCACCATAGTGTGATGCAATCATTTGAATACAGGTGTGCCCGCAATCGGATGATTCTTCCTGGATATGGGATTTAAAACGCTTCAAGTTGGTAAGTTCCTTTAGATGTGAGTTTCAAGGGTTGCTGCGTAAATAGGGCAAAACGTAATTCGTTGCCTTTAAAGTCTTCAATTTGGTCGTTGGAAACATTCCACCATTTTCTGAAGTCCTCGTTGAAAATGATTTCCGAAAGGTTTTGTTGAAAAATGTTTCCAAATGATTGCTGATGTAGGAGGCAGTTTTTAACCTCGCCATTAAAGTCAACTTCCATTCTTTTATAGAAGTAAGGGTGATAATTACTGGAAAGCAAAAAGTACTTTCTGTTTACCAGGTATTTATCCAGCGGGAAGGGTTTGGAATAAACTGCTTCAGCTGATGCCTTGAAAAATGCAATATCTTCCTGATGGCCAGTAGGAATTTCTTCCTTATAACCTAACACATTAATCTTATCCAATTTAGGGAATTGTTGATAGAGTTCCTGAAGCACAGACAACTGTAGGTGTTCATCTGCTTCCATATAAACGGCTATTGAACGGAGCGTCGTACTGGCCAGGTGTTCCAGTAAATCTTTGAGTTTAGTTAGTTGTTCGATTCCCGGAGGCACCCTGATTTCCAGGTTTTTGCATAGGGTTTCGTTCAGTTGCTGACCGAAATGACCATAATCCTTGTTAAGGTTAAACTCCAGCACACAGTAGGTGATGTGTTCAGGAGTGAAATATTCTCCCGGCATTTCCGGAAAAGCATAAGGTTCATTGGTGTAAAAAGCAAGTTGGTTTGTTCTGAGGTAACTAACATATTCATCAAAAGTTTCCCGGTCTTCGCCTTCAAGTTCTGCCCTGACTGTCGCGACCGGCTTATCGGTTAGTTCATCAAGCAGCTCACTTAAACTGTTTGGAATAAAAGATAAGGTTCCTTTTTTAAAGTTATAGATAACGCTACGTTCCTCTCCCCTGATGTTTCGGTTGTGGGAATAAAGGATCAGGTGGCTTCCGTTGTTAATCATGCTCTTGTTCTTCTAATAAGATGTTTGAATAGGGATTCACGGGCGTATATTGAATATACTCCTTAGAAAAATGTGCGGCTGACTGACTAAATCTGGTATGAGCATACATCTCACCAATTGAAGAGGTTTCTGTTAGGATCATGTATCGATAGAAAACAGGTAGTTTTTGAAGAAACTCTTCTTCGAATATCGTCACATAACGCGCTGATGGGTTTGTCCGTTCTTCACTCATTTGTCGTTTTTGATTAGCCATTCGGCAATGTGTTTTTCTACATTTAAATTATTACGTTCTGAAGGCGCGGAATATTGTCCGCCAGGATTCACTTCGAGAAAATAATATTCACCATCATGGGACCTAAGCAGGTCTATATTTCCGGTATTTAGGCCCACACCTTGCATCAGTTGCCTCAGTTTATCCTCAATGGGGGCTGGTAGTTGATAATTTACCCAATGCAGAAAATCTTCTAAATAGTTCATCTTGATATCGGCAGGTCGCTCGTCACGATCAAATACAGCTGCCGAAGAATAAAATGCGCCGTCGAGATAAAAACTCCGCACCTCGTAATGCGCTTCTACCTTTTGCTGAAAAAAGGAATAGGTAAAATTCAACGGAAGCTGATCAATCATCTGTTGATCCATTGTGGTGGTATAGGTGGCAAAGGTTTGTGAACCCGCCCTAAAAAAGCCACTAAATTCTATTGGTTTGGTGATTACCGCACCATTACGCTGATGAAACGCTTTTAATTTTTCACGGCTATTGGTTACAATGGTTTGCGGGGTTTTAAGCCCGATTGCGTGAGCAGCTGTTTGCACGTTTATTTTGTTAATGCTACCAAGTCTGGGGTTCATCAGCCATTTTTTTTCGCTCAGCAGGTCGTACAGTGAATCCTGAAAGGAATCTTGTTCCCGGTTGAGTTCGTAAATAGACTGCGTGTAAGGCCATTGGTTATACCTAACGAAATCTGTTTTTTCGGAGAAACGTCTGCACCAAACACTATTGATTTTAGGGAAGTAATCGGTACCCATCACCATCATTTTTTTGTTCAGGTAGTCGATAGAAAAATCCATGTCTTGCCTGTAAAGGTCTTTGGTGGTGATTTTCAGAAAATCAGCTTTGTAGTACAGGAGCCAGTCGATTACCGGATCTGTCCCCTGTTCAAAGCTTCCGTAGGAAAGTATAAGAATCATTGATGAAATTTAAACTGATTTAACTTTTCTTTTTGAAATGGTCGTCTTTTGCCGTATCTGTTTTATCAGAGGCTACAGCACATTTCTTTTTTTTCTTTTTTTTGTCGTTTTGACCACCGTAAATATTTTTACAGGCTTCGCTGTCGATGATGAAAGCGGTGAGTTTTTCCAATTTTTTCATAACGTGGTTGTTATTCGTAATCTCTCCAGTAGGTATCTTGTGAAACGGTATCCACATCCTTTTTTTCAGAAGAAATGGTATCTCCATCTCCGTGGTCCTTTTTTTCTGAGTCTACCAGAAGACTATCGAGTCCTCCTTTTATTTTTCCGCAGTTTTGTAATGAAAGGCGGAAATCTTCAAGTTTTTCAAGTTTTTTCATTTGCCGTAGGCATTAAGCGTTATTGATATTTTTTTGAGGAAAGACGGACGGAGGATACTCCGCCCGTCTTCTAAATGCTCCGATAGGTAGGGAGAAAAGTTTTAATCATAGTGGTCTCCTGATGCTGAATCCTGACTTGTCGAATCAACATCCTTTTTTTTCGAGTCTGTAGTTGGCTCCGTTGGAACTGCAATTCCACCTACTATTGAACGCATTATCCCTTTGTTTTCGATTGAGAATGCTGCTAGCTTCTCTAAGTTTTTTGTTTTCATTTTTTGAAAGTTTTAAGTGATTAATCATTTTTTTGTGAGTCCTGACTTGTCGAATCGACATCCTTTTTATTGGTGTCGGTGGTCGCAGCGACTGGTGCTTCGATCAGGCCTCCCTTAATGTTGGCAATAAGCCTTTGATTGAGAATTTTAAAACACTCAAGTTTCTCCAGCCTCCTTTGTGAGTTAATCATAGTGGTCGCCTGATGCTGAATCCTGTTTTTCGGAATCAACATCTTTTTTCTTAGTATCCACACTGGGCTCTGCAATGGCTTGAAGGCCTCCAATAAGGGCACCCAGGATTTGATTGCTTTGCATCACAAATGGCGCAAGCTTTCCGAGCTTTGATCTTTTCATTTTTTTAAGATTGAGGTTAAAAGTTGGTTATTTTTCTTGACGGAGTCATTAAGAATCATAGTGGTCGCCTGACGCTGAATCCTGTTTTTCGGAATCAACATCTTTTTTGGTCGAATCCGTAGTTGGTTCAGCAGGAGCTTCGATACCACCTACGATTGAACGCAATGCTGCGCCGTTTTTGATTGAGAAAGCTGCTAGCCTCTCTAGGTTTTTTGTTTTCATTTTTTTTTGAGATTTTGGTGAATAAATATTTAATTAACGCTTCTTGGAAAATGAGTTAGTTCCGTATCCGGGATTCATCGTCGTCGAAGTTTTTCTTAGTTCTGTTTTTATTATTGGTGATCCATTTTTTGTTGTTGTCAAAACTCCACACCACCCGTAACCATCCCCTACGATAGTCATGCCGCTGGTCTAGGAAGATGTACTGATTGCTTAAGCTGGTAGATACCCTTTCGCGTTGTGTATTGAATATGTCGTTTACCCCAAACTGGAAAGCAAATGCTTTGTATTTTTTCTGAAATGACGCGTTTAATCTTCCCATTGTGCGGTAACGGTCAATACCCGTAGATGAAGGGCCATTAATCCAGCCGCCGAGGCTGAAACTAAAACTCTTGCTCAGGCTAAAATTGTGATACATGTTGAGGCTCCAAGAAGATATTTTGTTGTCAATCCGGTATTGAGCATAGTCGCCCTGGAAAATATTTCTGTTGAAGTTGATGGACCAGCTCATGTTCCACCATTTGAAAAAGTCGCTTTGCCCACTCACGTTGGCATAAAGGTTACGTTCGCGGGCCAGGTTTCCCTTAAATACGATTACTGCAAGGTCTGAACCATTTCTTCTGGTCAGGTCAGTAATTACATTGCTTCCAAAACTGTAGCCCATTGTAAGGTAAAACGAATCCCAGAAACTGAATTCAGTTTCGATGTTATCGATAAAATATGGGCGCAGGAAAGGATTTCCCTCTGTATAACTATAGGGATCAAAATAGTAACGGAAGGGATTTAAATCACGAAAGTCGGGTCTTAGGATGCGTTTGCTGTAGTTTGCAGAAAATCCGATATTCTCGCTGATCGGATAGGCAATATAAGCCGTTGGGAAAAGTTTAAAATAGGTGGAGTCTAATGTAACACCTTCATTCGGATCTGCGCCATTGTATCGGGTGTATTCTCCCCGAAGTCCAAACTTCAACTCCAGTTTTTTTAATTTGAAAGCAAAGCTTAAATAAGCGGCAAAGTTATCCTCTCCATAGCGGAATTCGTTGATTTGATCGGGGATGTTATTGGAAAGAAATCCGAAGTTAGACTGGTTTTCCAGCCTGGAGTATTTCAATCCTAGTTCCAAGCTCTCCCCTCTTTTTGATTTATTGGAATAATCTGCAGAAAGTCCGTACAGATTACCGTTAAAATTATTGGTAATGTCATTCAATTCGGCAGTTTGAGCGCTAGTTCCATCCTGGCGGAAGAACTGGTTATTAACCGCCGATTGACGTGGATTACGATTCGAAAACAGGGATGCGCTGACCTCAAGCTTGTTTTTCTTTAAGGTATCAAGATCAGCGCTATAAGTACCCGTTAATCCATAGGTAAAGGATTTTGTCCTGGTATCGTTCTGGGTCAGGGTGTAAGCTGCATTGCCGCTATTAAGGTCTGCCCGGGAAGAAACGGGTTCAATATCACGGTCGTAGCTTAATAGGTAATCGATATTCAGGTTACTGGATTTATTGAGGTTGAACGCCAACGACTGAAAATATGAAAGTGTCTTCCCTTTGTGCCTTTCAAAATAATCTGCATTGAGTTTGGTGTCAACTGCCCCTATGTTGGTATAAGTGCGGTTTTCTAGTCCATCAGAAAGCGAATTGGTAAGGTTACCATTTAGATATGATGTTGCTTCAAAGCCTAGTGTTTTATAACCCAGTGTTGCTGAGTTTCTTTTTGAGGCATATTTTCCTTGTTCATATTGGGTCGATAGTTTGCCGGAAAATCCATTGAGCACATTTTTTTTTAGTTCGATATTGATAATCGCTGCTGTACCTTCAGCCGAGTATTTTGCCGGTGGGGTGGTAAGTAGTTCGATCTTTTCAATCTGATCGGGTTTTAAGCCCTTAAGAAAGTCAACAATGTTGGCTCCAGACATGATTGTTGGCCTCCCATTGATTAGATATTTAACCCCTGATTTGCCGTTTACAGAAATTTTTTCATCGAGTGCATTTACACCTGGCAGGAGCCTGAAGCTTTCAAAAGCGTTCATACCGGCGGCATTAGGGTTTTTATAAGGTTCCAGTACCCAACGATCGATCTGTCTGCTGAGCATTTTTTTCTTTGCAACTACGGATACTTCCGATAAATCCTGTGATTGACTAACAAGGTTTATCGCTGGAAGGGTAAGCCCTTCTTTCAGACTCGTCGTTTTGAGGTCAATTATCATTTCTTCGAAGCCAATTGCGTGAATCCATAATTGATATTGCAGGCTATCCTGAATATTGATGCCTTTAAGATTGATTTCGAAGTTGCCGTTATCCTCACTGAGTGCAATCCGGTAGGCTGTAGGATGTTTAGTGGAGGTGAGCTGTACTTCTGCTCCTCCTACCGCTAAATTAGCTGGCGATGTTAACCTTCCTTTTACACTTTGTGCCATTCCGGCATTTGCATAAAACGCAAGTAAAGTGACCGTCAGGAATGAATAAAACGCTCCATTTCTAATAAAAGAAAAGGATGAACACGAGCGCCCATTGTATATTGGTGTGGGATTGGTGCAAGTTGGGATATGATCGTTAATATTTTTCATGACTAGTTGAACTAATTTATCTGTTCTGTGTATTGAGGTATTTTTTATTATAGCAAGGGCGTTGAATATTATATGAATCTGGTATTTTTCGATATGAATGATCGATTTGTTTTGTGTTTTTAGCTAAAAAAACATATCATTGAACAACGCTAAAATCCAGTGATATGAAATTGACGAGTGTGGTAATTGATGATGAACCTCATGCTGCAGAAGAATTGGAATTGTTAATAGGCCGCACTCCCGGAATAGAAAACAAGAAAACTTTTCATGATGTATCTGCTGCTATTGAATTCCTGGATGATTTTGGAAAAGTTGATATTATATTTTGCGATATCAGCATGCCGGAGATCAACGGACTGGATGCGGGTAAAATATTGAGCAGCAAATGCATGTTCTTGATTTACGTAACGGCTTACCGGGAATATGCACTGGAGGCATTTGGAGTGAATGCTGCTGGCTATCTGCTGAAGCCTTTAAGCCATGCAACGCTGATAGAAAAGATTGATGACCTTCGCAAGAGAACAAGCCTGAAATCTTTGCCTGAAATTGAGGATGGATATATTTTGGCTAAAGGTTCCAACAAAAATAGCTTTAACAAGATTGAGATCAGTCAGATCGTTTATATTGAGGCATTGCTGAATTATATTAAGATTTATACAACTAAAGAATTTTTTATTACCTATGTAGGATTGAAAGATGTAGAGGAGATATTGGGTCAGAAACAAGGCTTTATCAGGATATCCCGCTCGGTGATCATTTCCATGCGTTATCTGGAAAAAGTGGAAGGAAATGTATTGAAGCTTCACGACGCACCTAATTTTACTGTTGGAGAAACGTTCAGGAGTGACTTTTATGCCCTCCTGAAACGTCATTCTATTAATCCTGGTTAAATCCAGATATCTGTTACCGTTACACTTGTTAATGTATTTGTTGTCGGATCTGTTTCTTTAGATTTAACTTTGCTGTTGGAGCTGAAAAAGAATACTGTTCTTTTTTTTAATTTGGTAGTTTTCTGTGTATTCATAATTTTTTTGAGATGAATACCAATGATATTTCAGATTACCGCTCCCTGCAGATTTATTATAGCAACAGACGTATTTATTATATGAAGATTAAACCCGAAGACAAAAAGATTATAAATACGCATCTCATCTGTTGGGGGGTATATATTTCTTATGAGGTGGTACTAGCCGCTTTAGTGAAAGGCCAGTTCAGTAGTATTTATTATTATATTTTATTTTATGCATTAAACATCTCTTTGTTTTATACTCATGCAATTTTCGTAATGCCTAACTTCCTTCCAAACGTAAGGCGGATATGGTATTTCGTTTTCCTGCTACTTCTCGAGATTGGAATTTATTTCCTGCTGACGATTCTTTTTAGTCATATCCTGAACTTCCTTCGCGGACAACAAAATCCGGCTCAGCTGAGCTCGCTATATTACGTAGGCTCTTTTTACAGGGCAACGCTATTTATCATTTTTGGCAGCGGATATTATTTCCTATTAACATTTCTTAAAGGAAAAAATGATGAAATGAGGAAGGCAGTAGAAATTGAGCGGCTGCAAGTCAGGCTAGTTACCTTAGAGCGCGATTTTCTCCGTTCACAAATTAATCCGCATTTATTTTTCAATACCCTTAATTTTGTGAAATATGCAGCGCGGAAGGATGCGACACTTGCCGAAGAAGCTATTTTACGTTTATCTGAAATTATGAGCTTTGCTTTAGATAAGAATATGGATGCCCATGGTTTACTTTTAGCCGAAACCAAGCAAGCTGAAAACATTATTCGATTAAATCAGATGCGTTTTGCTGATAAGCTTAAAATAAATTTTAAAATTTCGGGTTTTGATACGCAAACCAGAACATTGCCTCTAATCCTGCTGACCTTAGTTGAAAATGTATTTAAACATGGTGATCTGAGCGCAGAGGGTAACGAGGCTATAATAGCGGTAAGTGTTGAAAATGGTATGGTGTGCTACCGTACCAGAAACTTAATTGCGGGGCGTTCTGCTTCTATTGTGAGTACAAAAAAGGGCTTGGAAAATATTTCTTCGAGATTAGAGAGTATTTTTCCTGAGTCGCACATTTATTACGCAAAAACCGTTGAAAACAGGTGGTTTGAAGTTTTTGTTTCCTTTCCTGTGGTTTCAGAAAGCAATCTGGTCAAGGTTTAGGATCAAATTTCATTTATCTACTTTGGTATGTATTGAATCAGGTGGACAACTTTTATCAAATTACAAAAGCTGGAAAAATGCATAATCAATCTTCAAACGACTTAACGGCATTTTGGTCCGACATAAAAACCTGGGTTCGATTATTAAAAAACGTACAATTGATTAGTTTTTACAGTTTGATATTTGATTGATGGTTTTTTAGGGAAGAAACTATATGCTTCTAATCCAGCCAAAATATTAACCACGAACTTAATGAATGAGTGATGTCTTGAATGTTCAATCTGACAAATGTTTTTAAGCCCATCGTTTACGGTTTCTATGATAGATGACGTCCCCCCAAAAAACCGCAGCGATAAGACCGGAGAAAATTCATGTCCTTTCAACAGCCTATATTGGGACTTTCACGACAGGCATCGGGAAAAGCTTCAGCATAACCCCAGGCTTGCCATGGTTTATCGGATCTGGGATAAAATGGATCCAGCGCTAAAATCATCAGTGCTGAACCGGGCAAACTATTGCTTAAATAATCTGGATAATTTGCAATTTCTTTTAGCCAGAATACCCATATCAACCAACAAATTGATAAACTGGTCAGTTAGCACAAATATTACTTCATTGCCAATTCGTGTGATCGAAAGTTTTTAGAATAATTATCATATTCAAATGAGAATCAATCATGTAGCACTTGCGGACATTCAACCGTTTATATAAATGAATAAGGATTTCTATGAAATGAAGAAAAGTCCTGGATATTAATGAATTACTAATAATATGGATGGTTTAAAAAAAACAAAAATACTTTTCAGCATATTTACTGCTATCATCGTTTTTGCTGGTTGTAAAAAAACTGATGATGACGAACGTTCTTATGAATTTACCAAATCCTATTATGCCCAGGTTACAGTTGGCGGTTTCATAGGCATTAAAGAAAAGTGTTTTGCTATAGGAGACGAGGTTAAAGGAAGAAAAATCGACGAAACAACAATATCAATTCGCATAGCTGAACATACAAAGGAGAATGAAAAGCCAGCCAATTCAGCAACCTATCAGGAATGGCTAAATGTTCCAATTAGCAATTTAAAACTGACATCAAACTAAACATGATTTTAGCTTTCCTGATGTTAAATTTAGATTTGGTATGAGGAAATTCTGAAGACTTCTATCAGGTGAATTAACACCCCTTCGAAAATAATCGGAAAGCACTTCAATAATTCATTTAACTAATCTTTCGATATACGATCTAAAAGTGGTCTAAAAATTATTAATCAACTTACAAAATTTCAAAGCTTTTGCACGGAAGAATTTGGTAAGTTCTGATGACAGTACCATAAAATTCGAAGTATTTCCTACAACAAAGGCCCGCCAACACCCGGAAATAGATTTCACTCATAAAATCAGATCATTTTTAGTTCTTAAAGCAGGTATTAAATAAGTTAAAATACGATTAACTTTTGCCAAAACTGATTAACCTGCCGTCATGCTTTCTCCCTAATTTAGTACCATCAGCATAACTACTGAAATAACCAGAACCAGATATAATTGCCTTTAACATTTACACTATTTAAAAAAATATTTCGCTTTTAAATCAGGCAGGTAAATTTTTATAATCGGCTTAAGCTCCGTTAGGTAATAGCAAAAGAACACTTCACATTTCCTGCTGGAAATGGAACATGAAATCAGAAAACCAGAATCGAGAAAATGAAGAAATTTACAGTTGCATTGGTATTAATGGTTGCAGCGGCAACAAGCCTTTCTGCACAGCAAAAAGATTACCCTATCCAACCGGTTGCCTTTACTAAAGTGCATGTACATGATCATTTCTGGCAACCTAAAATGGAGGTAAATGCAAACGTAACCATCCCATATGTTATTGCACAATGCAAAGCCAATGGCCGGATGGACAACTTTTTACGTGCCGGTAAAAAATTAAGCGGCGATAAAATGAGTGAGTTCCCGTTCGATGATACCGACGTTTACAAAGCCATTGAAGGGGCATCTTATTCGATTCAAAACAAAGCAAACCCAAAGCTAGCGGCTTATATCGATACACTCGTTACCATCATCGGGGCTGCACAAGAACCTGATGGTTATTTATTTACCTTAAGAACGGTGAACGCGAAACAGCCGCATGAATGGATCGGATCTAAACGCTGGGAGAAAGAGGAAATTTTAAGTCATGAGCTTTATAATGCAGGGCACCTGTACGAAGCGGCAGTTGCCCATTACCAGGCAACAGGCAAGAAATCCTTACTCAACATTGCCATTAAGAATGCAGATCTCTTGGTTAAAACTTTCGGTCCGGGTAAAATAGAAGAATATCCTGGCCACCAGATCGTAGAAATTGGCCTCTCTAAAATGTACCGCGTTACGGCCAATAAAAAATACCTGGATTTAGCCAAGTTCTTCTTAGATGTTCGCGGACCAAAGGGCGATGCCTACAACCAGGCTGATAAGAAAGTAATTGATCAGCATACAGCCGTTGGCCATGCCGTTCGCGCGGCTTATATGTATACCGGAATGGCCGATATTGCCGCGCTAACCGGCGATACAAAATACCTAACTGCGATTGACGATATCTGGGGAGATGTGGTGAATAAAAAACTTTACATTACGGGCGGAATCGGTGCAACCGGCGCTGGTGAGGCTTTTGGCGAAGCCTATCAACTGCCAAACATGTCTGCCTATGCAGAAACTTGTGCAGCCATTGGAAATGTGTATTGGAACGAAAGGATGTTTTTACTGCATGGCGATTCTAAATACATTGATGTACTGGAAAGAACTTTATACAATGGTTTACTCTCCGGCGTTTCCTTAAGTGGCGATCGGTTTTTCTATCCTAATCCGTTGGCCTCCATGTTTCAACATCAGCGCAGTGCCTGGATTAGTTGTGCCTGCTGCATCAGCAACATGGCCAGATTTTTACCTTCCTTACCAGGTTATGTATATGCCCAGGATAAAAACACCCTTTACGTAAATTTATTTATGGGCAATACCAGTAAAATTGCGCTTGAGGTTACGAATGTAGAAATTACGCAAACCACCGAATATCCCTGGAAAGGTGAGGTAGCCATTGCAGTCAATCCGGAAAAAACAGCAGATTTTACTTTAAAAATCAGAATCCCGGGTTGGGCAAATCAGGAAGCTTCTCCAGGCGATTTATATGCTTTTTTAGATAAGAAAACTCTTCCGGTTACCCTATCAATCAACGGAAAAGCCACCACATTCATCACCGATAAAGGCTATGCCGTGTTAACGAGAAAATGGAAAAAAGGTGATTAGTTTCATTAAGCCTCCCTTTGGAAACCGAAAAAGTAATTGCCAATAATAATGTAAAAGATGATTTATCTCGTTTTGTACTGGAGCGTGGTCCGATGGTGTATTGCCTTGAAGGACCTGATAACAAAGATAGCCTGGTACAGAATATTATGGTTGATAAAAATGCGATCGCCACTGCACAATACGATGCCAACCTTTTAAATGGTGTTGGCGTAATCAATATTGCAGGCCAAAGTACCAAAAGACAATTAAACAGTGATAGCCTTTTAGTGGTGAACCAAAATGTAAAAGCCATTCCTTATTATGCCTGGGCCAACCGCGGACCGAGCGAAATGACCGTTTGGATCCCGTATGAACAATCGGCCGCCAGGCCAAAACCTGCGGCAACCATCGCCAGCAGAAGCACCGTATCAGCATCTTTAAAAAACAAAAGAATGTTCGCCGCCATTAAAGATCAGTATGAACCGGCCGATTCTAAAGATACCAATTTCCCATACCTGCACTGGTGGCCTGCAAAAGATACCAAAGAATTTATTCAGTATGATTTTGATTCAGCACAAACCGTTAGCGAATCTAAAATTTACTGGTATGATGACAGCCCCTGGGGCGGATGCAGGATTCCTGATGCATACAAATTGTTGTATAAAAAAGGAGATCAGTGGTTACCGGTTGAAGAAACAGCTCCTTATCAAATCAGCAAAGATCAATTCAATATCCTTCAATTCAAACCTGTAAATACTACCGCGCTTCGAATGGAAATTCAACTCCCAAAAGAACACGCAACCGGTGTACATGAGTGGGCGGTAAAATGATAAAATACCCATCTGTTTTTTCTTTAAAAGCTCCTGTTTTCAATTCAAATGAAGAGGAGCTTTTTCATTTTCGGGGATAATTATTGGTCTTGAAAATATAATGAATAGGAATTATTAGAAATTTAAATCACTATAAATTAAATTTATAATTAAATAAAATCTGCATGTTACCATTTTAGCACGCAAAAAGAGAAACTCCAATTAGCAGCGGACAGACTGTTCAACTAAAATCTGAACTTTTTATTGTGGATGGGTTAAAAAACGATGCTAATCAGGTAAAATATTCGTCATTAAAAAGTCATTACAACGGTAAATTTATAAACGTTAACCCAACATTTAAACTAACCGATAAGCTAATGAAATTAAAATTTACTTGGAGGCGAGGTAAGTTACTCGGCATCATGCTATTCTTTTTGCTGCCCTTTATTACCCTTGCACAAACCAGAATTACCGGTACGGTAACTGATGGTAAAAACGAGCCCATACCCGGGGCTTCCATTAAACAAAAAGGAACCACAAACGGAACTTCGTCTGATAATAACGGGGCATTCTCCCTCACGCTAAAAGAAGGATCGCCAATGCTTACCATTAGCATTGTGGGGTATAAAACGAAAGAAGTTTCATCTGCAGGGAAAACAAATATCAAGGTAGAACTGGCAGAAGATGATAATGCGCTGGATGAAGTGGTGGCGATTGGCTATCAAAACATTCAACGAAAAAATACGGCCGGTGCCATTTCATCAGTTAAAGGAAAAGATTTCGAAAACACCCCTTATTCTACTTTCGATGCCATGTTACAGGGTCGTGTTGCCGGTTTAACCATTTTAAGTACATCGGGAGAACCTGGCGGAAAGAATATTGTAAGCATTCGTGGAGCAAGCAATGTAAATTTTGGGCAAACCAGTTCGCCATTATATGTTATTGACGGGGTAATTTATGATGTGAATGATATTGGCTCTGCTTATGGCAGCAGTCCGCTTCAGGCCATTAACCCTAATGATATCGAATCTGTAGATGTGCTGAAAGATGCATCTGCTTCGGCAGTATACGGCGCCCGTGCAGCTAACGGGGTAATTATTGTAAAAACAAAACGTGCCATTGCTGGTGCGCCGCCGCAAATCAGGGTTTCCAGTTATTTCGGAATCGCAAATAAACCTGCGTTAAAGCCTATTCAAACCGGGGCAGCCGAAAGGAGATTAAAGATGGATTTACTTTACGGAGGGAATGCACTTTATAACAGCTTAGCAAATTTAAACATGATGCTGACTGACAGTTTGAACAGTGCCTTCAATAACAATACCGACTGGCAGGGATTGTTCCTGCAAACCGGAAACATCAGTAATGTTGATGCCAGTATTGCCGGCGCAACAGACAAGTATTCTTACCGGTTCTCTTTTAACCGTTATTCTGAAGAAGGCGTAATGAAAGGTTATGACATTACCAGGATAACCCCCAGCCTGTTTTTTCAGGTAAATCCAACTAAAAAATTATTGGTTCAAACGAATTTATTTGTGGGCCTCACCAAGGCAAAACATGGGATAGGTGATCCCAATAGAAGCAGGTATCCGTTTACCACGTGGGGATTCCCCTCATCTTTCTGGAATATTGGCCAGACCGAACAGGAATTATACAGCGGCAGATATGAGGAGCTTCGCGATGATGATAAGAACACCAGTTTAAATGGAAACACCATGGCTCAATATACCATTTTGCCGGGTTTGAATTTGAAAAGTACCATCTCTTATAACATTACGAATAATACCCGCAGTTTCTTTATGCCTAGTGTATTAAGCGGAAGTGGACAAAATGAAGCCACAGGCTACATTTATCAAACCAACCGATGGGAGCTGGAGAATACATTAAATTACGCCAAATCACTCAAAAGCGGACATAACTTTAATATGGTTGTGCTTCAGGGGATGGAAAAAAATGTGCTGAATAATACATACAGCTCAAGTGTAGGGAACGCAGATGCAGTTAAAACAGTAACGGGCATAGCTTCTGGCCCTAATTTATTTGTAAGCAATGAGATTCAGGAGCGTTCGCGTTTATCCTGGATGGGCAGTTTTGTTTATGATTATAAGGGAAAATATTTACTGCAAGCGGTGTACCGTACTGATGGATCATCCAGGTATAGTGCAGATAGCAGATGGGGCTCCTTTCCATCCGTTTCACTGGGCTGGAATGCATCAGAAGAAAGTTTCTTCACGCCAGTAAAAAATATCGTTTCATACCTAAAATTCAGGGCAAGTTATGGGATTACAGGAAATGATCCCGGTGCTTATTATGCACAATATCAATCCTTAATTGCCAATGCCAACTATCCAACATCAGTATTAGGTAATGGTCAGCAAGGTACACAAACCACGTACAATGGCACGCAGGTGTTATATCCTGATTACTACGGCGCCGCTTCAGCTGCTTCCATCAGCTGGGAAAGAAGTCCGCAATTTAATGCAGGTTTAGACCTCGGCTTATTGAAAGACAGGATTACCTTAACCGCAGATTATTATATCCGCGATTCAAAATCAAAGGTGTTTCAAATCGGTGTGCCGTTAACCACAGGGTATTCGCAAACTTCCAATAACTATGTAGATTTACGCAATACCGGGATCGAATTTACCTTAACTACCCGAAATTTAGCACCCACATCAAAATTCCAGTGGACAACCAATTTTAATTTTGCCTACAACGATAACTACATTACCAAACTGCCAAACGGCGGAAGGGATTTTACCTTTGGCCCGCCGTGGCTACAACAAACCTTAAGCGTAGGCGAACCGCTCTTTACATTCAAAGTCTGGGATGTTAACAGGATCTATTCTACGGATGCGGATGTGCCCGTAGATCCGAAAACGGGTAAAAGAATTACCCATTTTGGTGGAGCGCAATATGCTGCGGGCGACCCGGCAAGAATGGATCAGAATGGTGATTACAATATTGATTATAATGATTACGTGTCTTACGGGAATCCGAATCCGGATATTACCGGCGGGATGCTAAATTCATTTTCTTATAAAGGATTTTCGCTGGATGTACTGTTAACTTTTATCTCTGGCAGGAGCTTGCGGAATGGTTATTTATCTGATAAATTTCAGGATGCAGGAACTGATAATCCATATTTTTTCTGGGGTCCGCGTTCTGGCCCGGCATCAAATTTCAACGTGGCAGATTTCTGGTCTAAACCCGGTGATATTGCGAAATACCCAGGCCTGATTACTAATAGTGTTGATAAATGGCATATTGGCCAGAGCACTTACATTGAAGATGCGAGCTTCCTGCGCATTAAAAACATCAGATTAGGCTACATGCTGCCTCAAAAATTTACCAAAAAAATTGGCCTGAGCATGGTTAGATTTTACGGCGTGATGGACAATGTTAAGGTTTGGTCTAGATCTACCGTACCTGATCCGGAAGCGGTAGAGGTAACGGGCTACTCTGGTGGGAATGATTATCCAATCCCTAAAAAGTACACCTTCGGCTTTGATTTAACTTTTTAATCCTGAATACAATGAAAAAACTTACGATATATATCTGCTGTGCTATTGGAATCAGCATGGCTACCTCCTGTAAAAAATTCTTAGATGAGGAACCCATTAGCGTTTCTACCGACTTAACTTTCTGGAAAAAGGAAAGCGATGCCGACAAGGCCGTTGCTGGCGGTTACGCATTACTTAGAAAAACATTAAATAAAGCAGAGGGACTTGGTTTTTATGCTTATGGCGATTTACCCACAGACGAATTTTCCAATGCCGGCGTTTTTAGGTTTTACGAGATAAGCAGAATGGACTTATCTATTCCGGTTGGCAGCGCAGAAGTTAACGATAGAATGATGCAAATGAGAAGGTATGACACCTTCTACAGCGCAATTGATCAGGCGAATCGGTGCATTAAATTTATCCCTACCATTGGCGATGATAAATTTGCTTCTACTACCTCTAAAAATAACCTTTTAGGCGAAGCTTATTTTTTAAGGGCATTTAACTATTTCTACATGACGAGAATCTGGGGAGATGTACCATTGGTAACAGAATCTGTTAATGTGCTCGATGCGGTGGATGTACCACGCACTAAGGCCGCCGAAGTTTTAGCACAATGCATTCGCGATGCGAATACGGCAATAGAACTATTAAGCTGGGATTATGCCAATGCAAATAACCGGGCAGTGCGGGCAAATAAGGGGGCTGCTTTGGCTCTATTGGCTCATATTTATGCCTGGCAGGGCGATTATCAGAATTGTAGCTTAACGGCTGATAAAATCCTCAGTCAAAACTTTTATCAGTATGTAAACCGCGATAACTACTTAAATATTTTCAAGGGTAAATCAAGCGAGGGGATTTTTGAAATGGCGCAGAGCGATGAAAATGAAGGAAATTCGTTCAATATTGCTCATTACACATTAAAAAGCCCTTACCTAACTACCACTACCGGAACTGCCCTATTTACGCTTAATGTTAACACCCTAACCACATTGTTTGATACCCCAACGGATAAGCGATTTAAAACGGCATTTGCGTTAACCAATTCTACCGATCCGATTTGCATTAAGTATTCGAACATCAGTTATGTTAACGGACAAAATGTAGTTAATGCTATATCTAGAAACAACATTATCATTTTCAGACTTGCCGATATTGCTTTGCTCAAAGCTGAGGCAATGTCCGCATTAAATCAATTCGACCAGGCCAGATCTGCATTGAACGAAGTACGCGCCACCGCAGGCTTAGGCGCCTGGGCAGGTACAAATGCCAATCTGTTTGAAGGAATAATTGATGAGCGCGGAAGGGAACTGTTTTTAGAAGGCCACCGCTATTATGATTTGGTTAGGCTGGGTAAAAAAACTGGGATCATGAAGTTTGGCGCAGAAAAAATGAATAAAAGCGATTTTGATGCTGGCAAATACTACTGGCCGCTGGATCCGGCATTGATGAACATTAACAAACAATTGACCCAAACTCCTTTCTGGAGCTCAAAGATGTAAATGATGAAAAATAAACTTCTGTATTTTATAATCGCCTGCCTGGGGCTGGCTTATTTTACCAGTTGCAAAAAAAGTGAGTACCTGACTGACGGTGGCTTAAGCGAGGCAAAAACGCCGCTCAGCACTTACGATTACCTGAAACAGCACAGATACCATTTGTTTGATACGCTGATTATGGTTATTGATCACTACAATATGAAAGATGAGGTGAATGGTGCGGCAACCTTTTTTGCACCAACCAATTATTCCATTAATAATTACATAAGGGTGAAGCTGGACTCTGTTCGAAAGATTAATGAAAACAACACCTATACCCTAACGGATATGTATAAGAATATAACAGCCGATTCTTTGCGTATGTATATCTCAAAATCGAGGATAGAATTAACTGCCGCCCCACTACAACCCTTAATAGTGGCGAATGCTGCAAACACCCAAACGGCTGTTCAAAGGGTTTTACAGCCCAAACCAGGCGAGTCATGGTCGTCAGCACCGATTTATTACCTCTTTTACATTAAAGTGAGGGGCGGGCTTGATCCTCCAAATGCAACGCCTATTCCAAATGATCCAAACATAGATTTAAGGGCACAATGCCAAACCACGGGAATTGAACCATCTTCGGGTGGAATGCTCCACGTGCTAAATAACAACCATACATTCATCAGATTCTAACCAGGAGAACCATCATGAAAAAAAGATTTATCATATCATCTCTATCTGCATTGGCTTTAGTGGGCATCTTATTTAGCTGTGAAAAAGTAACTCCGGGTTTTATTAGTGATTATATGTACTACAGCCCTAACCCGCTCATCGCCACCCAGGGCAACGTGGTGAACTCGAAAGCCCTTGAGCTTGATGGCACTACAGGCCCGGTGAAAGTTAAGCTATTGGCTGTCCGGAATTCAGATACTGGTCAGCCTGCACCAGATATGCTGAAAGAATTTACCATCAAACAATTTTTAGGACAGATTACTGCTGCCGATTCAACAGTGGCATTGGTGAATCAAAAAATTGTAATGAAACCTGCCGCCCCTTTAGAAGTAAGTGAGATAGGCGGCCGGATCACCCTTTCACAAGCTACGGCAAATGTGGCAACTGGTAATTATGTGATTGATGTTCAGGTAACCAATATTAAAGGTACCCGCGATATCATGAATGCCTGCAAAATTCAATTGCTCCCTAAAGCGAATTTCGCCTTAGACGCAGGAGCCTTTTTCACCACCTCAGATGCTGATGCAGAAACCGGTTTTAGCGGTCAATCACTGCTTCCGGTTACCGTCTCTTACGATAGCAAAGGAGCCAATAAGATCAGATTTGTGTTCCTGGATAAAAATGGAACGGCCTTCAATCCATCTGCCGGACAGGTTGTAACCAGAGGCGACCGGGGTAATTTCTCACAAATGAATCCTTATTTCCCATTGGTGAGAACGACCAGTGCGCTGGAATGGGATTTTATTGACCTTCCTAACGGTTTCCCAATTAAAGATGGCAATAACGGAACGGGTAATTACTATAGAATTCCAGCGCGGTTTACGGTTGAAAACAGAAACGCAAATCCGGTATTCTTCGGTTTTAAAGCGCTATCAGCAGGCAGTTACACGGTGACGATTCAAATCCCTGCCATCACCAAAAAACCTTAGTAGTTAGTTTAGTTGAACCCAGGTCGGATTCATACCGATGCTGGGTTTTTTATTGTTTTTACCACCTCAACTGCATTCCTCAATATGATCTTTTTTGCATTAAACAAACTGTTACGTATAAAACAACCGGCATTAGGTGATCTTTACGGTATGATCGTATCAATGCTCATCTTTGCATGTTTAGCAATGTCTGCCTGTAGCAGTTTTCAGGTTAAAAACGCAAATACGAACCCGGCACCTGTTAACAAGCAGCGTTACCTTCCGGAAAATATATGGATGGTGCCAAAAGGGAATGATTTCACGGATGACAATAGTGAGTTTAGCAACAAAAGAATGATTGAGTCAAATGATGTTGCTATTTACTGGTCGAAGGAATTCGGCAATGATCTTTCCAAAAACACGGATTCATCCATCCGGTTGGATTTGAAGGAAATCTTAAAAGAATGTGATAGATTCTATAACTTTTATACCGACAGTTTGGGCTTCGTAAATAAGGGCCATTCGGTTACCGATCGATACAAACTGCTGGCATTCGTATTTAAAGGCGAAGAAAACACTGCTTTCGGTGGTGGCGAAGATAAAAAAGCGGGAATAGTTTGGACGCCCCTCGCCAGGATCAAAAAAACACCCTATGGCGCATTGGCACATGAAATAGGCCATTCTTTTCAATACCTCGTTCATGCTGATGGTGCCTGGGCGTTTACTTCTGCTGCGGAAGGGAGCCACGGGCAACCTATTTTTGAAATGACATCTCAATACATGCTTTGGCACGTTTATCCGGAATGGATGACATTTGAAAACTATCACCTGCAGGATTATTTAAAGAAAACTCATTATGCTTTTCTGCATGAAACCAATCAATATCATTCCCCTTATGTACTGGAATACTGGTCGAACAAGCATGGCTTAAAGTTTATCGGGAAATTGTGGCAGCAAGCCGTTAAGGGCGAAGACCCGGTGATGACCTACAAAAGAATTACGAATACCAGTCAGCGCAGGTTTAATGACGAAATGCACCTGGCTGCGGCTAAATTCATTACCTGGGATTTGGATCAGGCAAAAAAAGCAAGTAAATCTTATGCCAATCAACATCGGACACTTCTGGATGCGCAACCAGACAACTGGTTCCAGGTTTCAGCAGAAAATTGTCCGCAAAATTATGGCTATAATGGTATCCGACTTAAAGTACCAGCTGAAAAAACAAAAATCAAACTGGAATTTCAAGGCTTGGCAGGACATAATGATTTCAGGAAAATCCGTATCGAAGACGCAGGATGGCGATACAGTTTCCTTGCGGTGAAGCAAAATGGTCATCGCATTTATGGGAAAATTTATGCCAATAGCGATGGCTCTGTTTCCTTTTCTGTTCCAAAGGAAACGCAGTATTTATGGCTGGTAGTGAGTGGTGCACCAATTGAACATTGGGAACATTTAACGGATGGGAAGGAAGATAACGATGAGCAATGGCCTTATAAGATCAGGTTAACCGGAACTTCGCTATATTAATTAAGGATACCGCAGACGCTATGGCCACCTATCGTGTCATCGTCTTCTCGACTGGAGCGCAGCGCAATGGAGAGATCCTTGGACACAGCCATTCTTCAACCTGAAAAGATTTCTCCATGTTGGTCGAAATGACGACGAAGAGGCTAGAGACTTTCATTGGCAACCTTTTGGATAAGATCCTGAATCAAATTCAGGAAGACGATCTGTCTTTCAGGGAATTCCACATCTCGCTATGGCCACCCTGCTGTCCGGCCTCGGAAATGATGGAAGGAGAAGCCGTTGAAATTTTTGTACTAACGTTCAACTGCCTCCTACCCAAGGTAGCGCGAACGGCTCTTTTAAAAAAAAATCTTTATTACAAACCGAATCGAGCCCTTGTGCTACCGCCATTCAAATTTCGACGCGCTAATCCAACATCAGTTCCAAGCCTTGATTTTTGGCTACCTTTTTATCAAGAAAAAGGTAGAAGCCCTTCGGCGGCCAGCCGAGGCAAGCCGGCGCAGCGTGTAAAGCCTACCTGTAGCTATAACTGTTCTTAAAGATCTCGTCATTGCGAGGAGGCACGACGAAGCAATCTCCTTTGCAGATTCTTCGATGGAGATTACTTCAGCAGATGAAAAATCTGCTTCGCAATGACGGATTTTTTTGAGGAGATGCACTAACCGAATCATTGTGTTGAATTTAATTTAGCACCTATTGAAGTGAGGTCCAGAATCAAGTTCAGGAGGACGACCGCGTTAACCCACCGTTCATGGAATGACGTAATAAAAAAGGTTTGGTGTGTTGATTGAAAGCAGTAGCAGAAAATGCGGGGATTCTTCGCTGCGCTCTGAATGACACCCCACTATTGCCACTCTGCTCTAAAGTAAGTTCACAATGATGACCGTGTTAACCCACCGTTCATAAAAAAGCGAAAAATTTCTACCATAAAAAAGCCCTGCAAATTTCAAAACTTACAGGGCGCTGATATCAAAACCAGATTTTAAATTCCATCATCATGCATGGTATCGCTATATGGATTTGCGTGCTGATAGTCAATTGCAGAGACTTTATAGTCTGTTGGTGCGAAACTCGCTGCCGAACTCAAAGCCATTCCCAATTCAAAACGAGTGGGATATGGTGTTTGCAATAAACTTCCGGCAGGAATGTATGGGAAACTTTCTAAATAAGATTGCATCACGCTAGAGCTAACCCGTCGATTGATATACGCCCGGCTGAGCTGATGTGGTTCCCGTAAACCCGCAGCACCTAACAATTCTACCGCACTGGCGACAGTAAGGTTATGGAAGTTTTTAACACGCACCGTTTTATCTTCCACGACTAAGCCCTTCATCAGGCTTTGATCTTGCGTAGCCACACCCGTAGGACAGGTATTACTATTACATTCCAATGCCTGGATGCACCCTAAGGCAAACATCATTCCGCGGGCAGCATTACATAAATCGGCGCCCAAGGCAATGTTTTTAACCAAATCAAAACCAGTAGCCACTTTACCAGAAGCAATTATTTTAATGTGTTTTTTAAGATCGAAACCATTTAATACATCGTATACGAAGGCAACACCCTCACGCAACGGCATTCCAACCGAGTTCGAAAACTCTTGTGGTGCAGCACCTGTTCCGCCTTCTCCCCCATCAACGGTGATGAAATCCGGATAAATTCCAGTCTCAATCATCGCTTTGCAAATGGCATAAAATTCACTTTTACGCCCAATACACAACTTAAAACCTACCGGTTTTCCACCTGATAAGTCACGTAACCGCTTCACAAATTCTAATAAACCTATTGGCGTATTAAATGCAGAATGCGAAGGTGGAGAGAGTACATCCTTCCCCTCCGGTACCAGGCGAATCCGCGCTACCTCAGCCGTTACCTTTTTAGCCGGCAGCATTCCACCATGACCAGGTTTGGCACCCTGAGAAAGTTTAATTTCAATCATCTTCACCTGATCAGCCTGGGCACGTTCGCCATAAGCGTCGTAATTAAATGTTCCATCGTTATTTCTGCAGCCAAAATAACCTGTTCCAATTTGCCATATTAAATCACCTCCTGGTTTACGGTGGTAATCGCTGATTCCACCTTCACCGGTGTTATGAGCAAAGTTGCCCATTTTAGCACCACCATTTAAAGCCAAAATTGCATTCTGACTTAATGATCCGAAACTCATCGCAGAAATATTATAAATACTTGCGGAATAAGGTTTTTTGCAATCCGGTCCGCCAATTGATACACGCGGGTCAAGATTTAACTCATGGTGAGAAATGGCTGCAATGCTATGACTAAGCCATTCGTAACCGTTTTCATATACGTTTAATTGTGTTCCGAAAGGGATGGTATCGTTATCAGTTTTTGCACGTTGATAAATTAAAGAACGGTTTAACCGATTGTATGGCGTACCATTGGTATCACTTTCTACGAAATACTGATACACTTTTGGCCGCAGTTCTTCCATAAAATAACGCAGTCGCCCGAAAACCGGATAGTTCCGTACGATACTGTGTTTTGGCTGATATAAATCGTAAACACCGAGAAGTACAAAAGGTCCGGTGAAGAGGAATGTCCACCATAAAAATGGGTGATATAAGCCCAGCATAATGGTGAGGGCAATTAAAAATGCAGCAATTGCCACGAAAGCTTTTCTCATAATAATAGATTAGCGTATGTTTTGTAATGCAAAGATTAAGAATATTAAACAACCAACACTATTAAATTGTTATTTTTACGCTATGCTTATTAAAATCTATCCAGAGAACCCGAACGAAAAAGCCATTCAACAAGTGGTAGACGTATTGAAAAAAGGTGGATTAATCATCTATCCTACTGATACTATTTATGGATTGGGCTGCGACATCACCAATCCAAAAGCCATTGAAAAGATTGCCCGTATCCGTGGTATCAAACCAGAAAAAGCAAATTTTTCTTTTATCTGTCATGATTTAAAGCACATTTCTGATTATATCAAACCTATCGACAATACCACTTTCAGGGTATTAAAGAAAGCATTACCCGGACCTTTCACATTTATCTTCGATGCGAATAACAATGTTCCAAAATTATTAAGTTCGAATAAAAAAACGGTAGGGATTCGTGTACCTGATAACAATATAGCCCGATG
>JAZBLX010000045.1:0-28138 GCA_037033465.1 Bacteroidota bacterium
AATATATGATAAAGTTTCCTGGCTCCAATGCGGGGCATTTTCATGCGCACATCGATCACCAGTCCTATAATCTCTGCCGATAAATCCTGTTTCCTAATCCGTCTCTTCTTACTCCGGTAATAGACCTGTCTGCTAACCCCGAACAATCCACAGGTAGCATTTAAGCTTTCTTTGTAGGTTTTTTGGTATTGTTCAACTGTTCGGGTGAGGAGTTTTTTCGGATTTCAATATTATATTCCTTCTCTGCAATATCGATCATCATATCGAAGATGATTGCTTTTTTATCAGCTCTTGTATTCTGAGCAGCAAGAAAGGCATTTTGTTTCTCCAGAAGCTTAACTTTGGCTTCCAACTCCAGTATTTTCTGTTCGGGTGTCTTAGGCATATGAGATGGGGTTTGATTCTCCCAATCAAATTTACCATATTTTCTCAACCAGCCTACTATGGTGGAACGAGACTGGATGCCATATTTCTTTAAAGCACCTGTTGTGGATAGTTCACCCTGTTCAATCTCGAAAACAATCTGATGTTTAAGGGATAAGGAATAGTCCTTTTGGGTACGCTTTTGGTACCCCGAATTTATAATAATTGTCATAACGATTTATTTTTGTATCGCTATTTCAGGACTAGACATTAGATTAAATTTGAAAGCCGGTTGTTGATGCAACCGGCTTTTTTTATCCTTATTTCCCAGGTTTGGACAGAAGAAGAACTAGCTATTTTAATAATTTAGTTTGGTAAAGATCTGTACGTCTATCCTTCAAGACTTTTACAGTTCCATAATGGTGTAATTCATCAAGAAGGTGAAGATCAACATCAACCACCAATACCATTTCTGTATTAGGGGTAGCTTCTGCTTTTACAGCATTGGTAGGGAAGGCAAAATCTGAAGGCGTGAAAACCGCAGACTGTGCAAATTGAATATCCATATTGTTTACTTTTGGCAGATTACCAACACAACCTGCAATAGCTACATAACACTCATTTTCGATTGCCCTAGCTTGCGCACAATGTCTCACCCGTGTATAACCATTTTGAGTATCTGTTAAAAACGGAACAAACAAAATTTGCATACCTTGATCAGCATAGATTCGGCTCAATTCAGGGAACTCCACATCATAACAGATTAAAATGCCTATTTTACCACAGTCGGTATCAAAAACCTGCACCTTATCGCCACCAATCATTCCATAGTATTTTTGTTCATTTGGCGTGATGTGAATTTTTCTATATTCATCTATTTTACCGGTTCTATGGCATAAATAGGTAGCGTTGTATAACTTTCCATTTTCAAGTAAAGGCATACTCCCGGTAATGATATTTACATTGTAGCTCAACGCATATTCATGCATCCTGTCTACAATCTCTTTTGTTTTTTCTGCCAGTTTACGCATGGCTTCAATTTCCGGAAGGTGATTGTAGGGCTGAAGTAACGGCGTGTTGAACAACTCCGGGAACATGATGAAATCGGACTTGTATCCGCTTAGTGCATCAACAAAGAATTCTACCTGCTCATAGAAAACATCCATATCTGGAAACAAACGCATTTCCCATTGTACCAATCCAAGTCTGATAGTCATTGCCGACCTGGCGGAAGCATCTACACCTTGATAATAGATATTGTTCCATTCAATAAGCGTGGCAAACTCTTTGGATTCTTTATCGCCAGGCAGATAGTTTTTCAATACTTTCCGAACGTGGAAGTCATTGGAGATTTGAAAAGTTAAGGTCGGATCGTAAATTTCTTTTGCTTTAACTTTATCGATATATTGTCTCGGTGTTAAAGTTTCAGAATAGGTGTGATATCCCGGTATCCTACCTCCTGCAATAATACTTTTTAAATTTAAGCTTTCACAAAGTTCTTTTCTGGCTTCATAAAGTCTTCTCCCTAATCTTAGCCCGCGGAAATCCGGATGTACAAATATTTCGATTCCATATAATGTATCTCCATTTGAATCATGGGTAGAGAAAGAATAATCACCGGTAATTAATTTATAGGTATGGCGGTCGCCGTATTCATCATATTCTACAATTATAGAAAGTGAGCAAGCAACTACCTTATTATCTACAGCAATACAAAGCTGCCCTTCAGGGAAAATATTTAAAAGCTTAGCTATACTTGATTTTGGCCAGATCGAGCCGCCCATACTATCGTAGGCCTGGAGCATCGATTCTTTTAAATCAGCATAATCTTCGAGCGTTAACTTACGTAATTCAATATTCATAATTTGTTGGTTTTACCCTTACTGAACGGTTTTGGGAATTAAATGTTTGATAAAATTAAAAGAATGTTCCTTGAAAGCTGAACGGGTTTAACTCCTTCATGAAGTGAATTATGTGCTTTTCAGGTTTGACATTCATACTATATAAGATGAGCAACATTTTTCACAGATAAGGAACGCAGATTTAAAGGTTCTATAACTTCGAGTCTGAATCATTTCGATCTGCAGGAACCAATACACTTGCAGAATCTAGCCATGAGGAAATTAAAATAATTTCCCGGTTTGGGCAGGATAGTTTTTCTTCAGGTGTTTATACGCAGCTTCGGTAACCTCGCGTCCACGCGATGTACGCATAATGAAACCTTCCTGAATGAGGAAAGGTTCATAAACTTCTTCGATTGTTCCTTCATCCTCACCAACTGCAGTAGCGATGGTTTTTAAACCCACCGGGCCGCCTTTGAATTTATCAATGATGGTAGTCAGGATTTTATTATCCATTTCATCTAAACCATGCTCATCTACATTAAGTGCATTCAAGGCATAATTTGCAATGTCAGGATCGATACTTCCGGTACCTTTAATCTGTGCGAAATCTCTGGTCCGGCGTAAAAGTGCATTTGCAATACGTGGCGTACCACGACTTCTTCGGGCAATTTCAAACGCGCCCTCATCACTGATTGGTGTATGTAAAATGTCTGATGACCTCAGCACAATAGTCGTTAACAGTTTTGCATCATAATAGGCCAGGCGACAGTTTATCCCAAACCTTGCTCTTAACGGTGCAGTAAGTAATCCGGAACGAGTGGTTGCGCCTACTAGCGTAAATGGGTTCAGCGAAATTTGAACGGAACGTGCGTTAGGTCCGGTTTCGAGCATAATATCAATCTTGAAATCTTCCATTGCAGAATAAAGATATTCTTCAACAAGAGGAGACAAGCGGTGAATTTCATCAATAAAGAGAATATCTCCTTCATCGAGACCAGTTAAAAGCCCTGCTAAATCGCCGGGTTTATCTAGTACAGGACCCGAAGTTACTTTTATACCGGCACCCATTTCATTGGCGATAATATAAGAAAGTGTGGTTTTTCCTAAACCCGGCGGGCCATGTAATAATACATGGTCTAATGCCTCGCCCCGGAGTTTTGCTGCCTGAACAAAAATCCTCAGGTTTTCCATTACCTTCTCCTGACCAGTAAAATCTTCAAAAGCCTGTGGCCTTAATACCCTTTCAATATCGCGATCGGTAGGGGTCAGGTTGTTTGCATCTGGATCAAGATTTTCGTTCATAACGCAAATATAAAATAAATTGCTAAAAAAATTAGGATTTTTTGAATTTATTGGATACGATTAAGTCTTTGGAGCCTGCGATATATTGATAGAAACCTTCGCCGGATTTTACACCTTTCTTACCCGCAGCAACCATATTGACTAATAACGGGCAAGGCGCATACTTCGGATTTCCAAATCCATCATGCAATACCTTCAGAATGGCGAGGCAAACGTCCAGTCCGATAAAATCTGCCAGTTGTAGCGGTCCCATGGGATGGGCCATTCCAAGTTTCATTACGGTATCGATTTCATACACGCCGGCAACGCCTTCATATAAAGTGTAAATGGCTTCATTGATCATTGGCATCAGGATTCGGTTCGCAACAAAGCCAGGATAATCATTCACTTCTACAGGTGTTTTTTCCAGGCTTTTTGCAAGTTCCATGATGATGTCGGTCGTTTCATCGCTGGTTTGATAACCCCGGATAACTTCAACCAATTTCATCACCGGGACAGGATTCATAAAATGCATTCCGATGACTTGATCTCCACGAGCGGTGACTGAAGCAATTTGTGTGATTGATATGGATGAAGTATTAGATGCAAGGATTGCACTTTTAGGTGCATGAAGGTCGAGGTCTTGGAAAATCTTTAATTTTAAATCAATATTTTCAGTTGCCGCTTCCACGATTAAATCTGCATGTGCTACGCCTTCACTAATTACTGTAAAGGTGCTGATGTTTTGAAGTGTAGCCTGCTTTTGATGATCTGTAAGTGTACCTTTTGCTACCTGCCGATCCAGATTTTTTTCTATCGTCTTTAATGCGCCCTGAAGTGCGTTTTGATTGATGTCGATCAGATTTACCTGATAATTAAATTGAGCAAATACATGCGCAATGCCATTTCCCATGGTTCCTGATCCAATAACTGCGACATTTTTAATCATGATAATTTTTGGTTAACGTAATATACCTGTAATTTAATTTTCATGCTGTTCCTTTAAAAGAAATTCGTTTCAGTCAAGTAAAATCTTTAATCGATTCCAGGCTTGCTTTCATTGATAACTGCATTTTGCAGTTCAACTTTTAGGATAAATTTGATTCATCAAGCAAACAAAACTAAATTTTAATTGCTTTTAAGAAATGAAATTACTCGTCGGATTTCGAAGATCCCGCGTTTTGATAAAGAAACTTCCTTGAAAATTTAGGTTAGTTAATGATTAGTTAGCAATAGAGATCGGCTGGATAGCAGATCTCTATTGCATTTTATAGCTCATTAAGGCGCTAATCTCGATTTTACCCATTCATTTTTAATCCATTCAAAATTTACACGATCGTGCAACCTGCTTCTTCGGCCTTGCCAAAATTCGATTCGTGTTGGTTTTACAATATAACCACCCCAATGTGCTGGTTTAACAATTGTTTTATCTCCACTTTTAGCTCTTAAATCTTCAAACTTTTCCTCTAAAAAAGATCTGTTTGGAATGACCTGACTTTGTGGTGAAGCAATAGCGCCAATTTGACTTGCGATAGGACGGGTATTAAAATACGCTTCAGAAGTCTCTTTATCAAGTTTTTCTACCACACCTTCAATTCGCACTTGTCGTTCTAATTCTGGCCAGAAAAAAACCAACGCGGCATAAGGATTTTTTTTCAACTCTTTTCCCTTGGCACTTAAATAGTTGGTAAAGAATCTAAACCCATTGTCATCAACACCCTTTAACAATACAATCCGGGCATCCGGACGGCCAGATTTATCAGCTGTTGCCAATGTCATCACGTTTGGCTCATGAATCTGTGCTTCGACAGCGTGTTCAAACCATTTTTTAAATTGAGTAATAGGATTGTTATCTACGTCAGACTCGTCTAACGTGGCGCTTTTATAATCTTGGCGCAGGTTTTGTAGAAATTCATTAGTAACTTGCATTTAACAAAAATAGGCATCTTTTACGGTGCTACAAATGATAATCGTCATGCTTAATAATATAAAACCGAAAACTGGCCGTTTATTGATCTCTGAACCCTTTATGTCTGATCCGAATTTTAAAAGATCTGTTGTGTTAATAACGGAACATGGCGAGGAAGGATCTGTCGGCTATATCCTAAATCAGGTTGCTAATGTGATTTTAAAAGATGTGATGCAGGATTTATGGCAAGCAGATAACCATATCTATTTTGGTGGACCTGTTGCTGCTGATACCTTGCATTTCATTCATCGTGCGTATGATAAGTTGCAAAGCGGCGAACCCATAGGGAATGGCCTTTACTGGGGCGGAAACTTTGAAACCCTGAAAATTTTGATCAATACGAATGCGATAGATGAAAGTGAAATTAAATTCTTTATGGGCTATTCTGGATGGGAAAACGGGCAACTCAATCAGGAGTTGGCTCAAAACGCGTGGATGGTAAGCGAGGTATCAGATATTGATCTTATCTTCGGTAATGATGATGAGAAGCTCTGGAGAGATGTTATTGTAAACCTGGGTCCAAAATATGCTCACGTCAGCAATTTCCCTATTGATCCGAGTTTAAATTAGCTATTTTTTTTTAACAATCTTTTTTGCAACCAGTTTCGAACAGGTTCATCATAGAATTTTAAACTCAGGTAAGCTATAACAATACTGATTGCAATTAATAATAATCCCATTGGAATACCTTCTTTTAATGAGACTTTGTTATCAATTACCCAGGCAGTATAAACATAGATCAGCGGATAATGCGTAATATAGATTGGATAAGAGATATCTCCTAAAAACTTAGAAATCTTTTTAGTTGTTCTGCTATTAATGCTGCTTCCGGCACCAATGGAAACGATAAGCGGGAAAATCAGGATGATAATTATTGATTCATAAAGTCCGTTCATCCAGATTTTTTCTGGTCCGCCCAACCTGGGGATGGACAGCACGGTAACGAGCAAAACTGCGCAAATCCAGAAGCCGCCCTTTATTGTGATTAGTTTACCAAATCTTGATAGTAAAATACCAGCGAAAAAAGGAAATAAAAGTCTGGTGAAACCTATTTTGAGTTGTTCCGGAGTAACAGACCAACCGCCAATTACATCACCCTGTGAACCAAAAATGGTGTAATGGATTAATAGGCCTGCGGTGATGAATACCAAAACAGACAACGCAGTTTTCGAAAATTTCCTGATGAATAAGGCATATAGGATATTGCCAATATATTCAAAAAATAACGACCAGGCTGGACCATTCAATGGGTGCATTTCCTGCCAACCCCTAATATCCATTGAAGGTAAAACTGGAATAACGGTAAAACCAACAATCATGGTAAGCATTAGCTGCCAGACTGCAGTTTTTGCGATAGGAGGAAAGGTAGCACCTGCACTTTGATAAAATAATAATGCTCCGATGATCATTCCAATGATTACCATCGGTTGTAATCTGATCAGCCGGCGTTTAAGAAATTCCAGCGTAGTTAACTCCTCCCAGCGGTCATCGTAAGCGTAAGCTACCACAAAACCTGATAATAAAAAGAAAAAGTCTACCGCCAGATAACCGTGATTCAGTAACAGTTCGAAACGGTTTCCCATTGAAAACGCCTCTAAAGTATGGAAAACGACCACAAAAATTGCGGCAACACCACGTAAGCCATCAAGAATTTGATAGTGCTTTTTCGGTTTGAGAACTTCAGTTTGAGCGATCATACAAACGGAATGTAGAACTACATGCTTTCAGCACTTTCTTCCACTTTTCTTCTCAGCTCATCTTTATAAGCCTGCATTTTGACCGTTAAAGATTCATCTGCAGTTGCTAAAATCTGAGCTGCCAACAAGCCAGCATTTTTTGCCGCATTTAAAGCTACCGTAGCCACAGGAATACCATTTGGCATTTGTAGAATAGATAAAATACTGTCCCAGCCATCTATAGAGTTTGATGATTTTACCGGAACTCCAATTACCGGTAATGTGGTAATGGAGGCTACCATTCCTGGTAAATGAGCTGCACCACCTGCACCGGCAATAATTACTTTTAACCCTCTGCCTTGTGCCTCTTTTGCATAATTGAACATGCGCTCTGGTGTTCTGTGTGCAGAAACGACGGTGATTTCGTACTCAATTCCAAATTCTTTTAAAACATCAGCAGCATCTTGCATAACCGGCAAATCAGATTTGCTACCCATAATAATTCCAACTTTCGCACTCATTATATCTATTTTATTGCCTTATAATCTTTGTTCCTTAATCTTTGTTCTTTACTCCTTAATCCTTTTTGTTTACGCGATTACCTTTAACGTTTTTTGTACATATCTGGCTTTCTCAATCGCTTTATCCCGATCAATATCCACGATCGTTACATGGCCCATTTTCCGAAAGGGTTTGGTATATTTTTTCCCGTAAAGGTGAACAAACACGCCATCGATAGCCAGGATTTTTTCCAGGTTTTCATATTTGGCCACGCCTTCCGAACCCTTTTCGCCTAGAAGGTTAATCATTATTGCATTGGTAATACTGGTGGTATCGCCTAAAGGCAAATTATAGATCGACCTTAAGTGCTGCTCAAATTGCGAGACATAATTTCCTTCAATCGTATGATGACCACTATTATGCGGACGGGGTGCAACTTCGTTTACCAAAATTTCTCCATCTCTGGAAACGAACATCTCTACCGCTAAAATGCCGGTGATATTCATTGCCGATGCAATATTTTTTGCAATATTCTCTGCCTTTTGCTGTAAACTTTCAGCATAGGTAGAAGGCGAAATCAGAAATTCCACGAGGTTAGCCTCCGGATTAAATTCCATTTCAACCATTGGAAAGGTTTTCATGTCGCCTTTGGCATTTCTGGCAACGATTACGGCGACTTCTTTCTCAAAATCTACCAGCTTTTCGATAATACAAGGTGCATCAAAAGCATCTTTTAAATCTTCAGCACTATTGATCCTCATTACACCTTTTCCATCATAACCGTCTTTCCGCAATTTTAAAATATAGGGAAAAGGAATGGGGCTGTTTTCAATATCTTCTTTGGTATTTACAATCTGGAAGGGAGAAGTTGGGATGTCATTTTCTTTAAAAAATTGTTTTTGAACACCTTTATCTTGAATTAAACGGATCACCCTGGATTGCGGGAACACTTGTTTTCCTTCTTTCTCCAATTGTTCTAATGCTTCAATATTTACTTTTTCTATTTCAATTGTGATTACATCTGCTTTCTTTCCGAAATTATAAACAGTATCGAAATCGGTAATGGAACCATTTTCAAAATAATTTGCAATGTGTTTGCAAGGAGCATCCGGGTCAGGATCTAAAACTAAAGAAGTTACGTTGTAGTTGATTGCCTGCTGAATAAGCATTCTGCCCAGTTGTCCACCACCTAAAATACCTAATTTTAATTCGCTTATCTGTTTTGCCATGAGGGGTTGAAAATTATGCTAATTTTGTACAAAAGTAACAATTTTAGGTTTAATGATGGATGCAGATGCGATTATTATTGGTGCCGGTGCCTGTGGATTAATGTGCGCAGTACAGGCGGGCTATCTTGGTAAAAAGGTTATTGTGCTGGAAAAGAATGAAAAACCAGGAGCAAAGATTTTAATTTCTGGTGGTGGCAGGTGCAATTATACTAACCAATTTGCAACGGCTGATCAATTTATTTCAGCGAATCCGCACTTTATCAAGTCAGCCTTTAATCAATGGACAGTTGAAGATACGATCAGTTTTTTCGAAACTTATGGCATATTTGGTAAAGAAAAAACATTAGGTCAGTTGTTTCCAGATGATAAAAATGCGAAAGACGTAGTGGAAATGTTCACAGCGGCTTGTTCCGATTTTGGACAAGAGATCAGAACCAAGGCTAACGTGAGAGACATCGATGTGCTGCCGAATGGTTTTAAGGTTACTTATGAAAAAAATGGCAAATCAATTTCGCTAACTGCTGAAAAGTTGGTGATTGCTACGGGTGGTTTACCAATTCCTAAAATGGGCGCTACAGACTTTGCTTTGCGCTTCGCCCGGAAACATCAGTTAAGCATTGTGGAAACAGCTCCAGCCCTGGTGCCGCTAACCATTACCGGAAAGGATGAAGAGTGGTTTGCGCAACTGTCTGGCAACTCCGTATTTTGCGAAGTCAGTAACGATGAGATTTCTTTTGAAGAAAATATCCTCTTTACACACTGGGGCCTAAGTGGTCCGGCAATATTACAGATTTCGTCATTTTGGCGCAGGGGCGGAATTGTGAATCTAAATTTATTGCCGAACGAAAATATCATTACTCTTTTGGATGAAGAGCGAAGATTAAATGGAAAAACATTAGTATCAACGCTGTTGAACCGTTTTTATACTAAAAAACTGACAGATGCATTAGGCAAATTTCTTCCTTTAACTAAACCTGTAGCTTCGTTAACGAGCGCAGAAATTCAATTGATTGATCAAACCATTCATCAATTTAAAGTTAAGCCTGCGGGCGATAAGGGTTACGATAAGGCTGAAGTGATGCGTGGAGGAATTGATACCAATGAAATTTCTTCGAAAACCCTTGAATGTAAAAAAATCCCTAATCTTTTTTTTGGTGGTGAATGCTTAGATGTTACAGGATGGTTGGGGGGATATAATTTCCAATGGGCCTGGGCGAGCGGCTTTGTAATTGCCCAGCAATTATAATAATTAACCTCGGCGAGGGGCTACCGGTACTTTACAGGTTATAAATAGACATTAGGCATAATCTCCCATGCCCATGGTTTTTTGAAAGTTTTAAAGGTTCTTAATTGAGAGAAGTAAAGTACCTCGCTCGTTCTACGATTGGAAATATCGCGCCTGTGCAAATTTCCAACTGTTGTAAATAACTCACGGGTATTAAAATCGTAAATTCTTTCTGTCATGTCTCCAGTATTCTGGTTGAAATAAAGGTTAATCGCGTTAGTCAGGAACCAATCTTTATTTTGAAACCTGAAGGTATACCCCAATTCCCAGCGCCATTCGCTGCCACCCCTAAATCTTAAAAATAGTTGCTGGTCTTTGATTTCGATTTGCTGTAACGGGTCGCCAAGCTTTCCACCTTCTTCAGAACGTAAGATAAAGTCATTATTCTGTGCCGATAACTGATAGTTGCCTGTTGTTTTGTTCTTAAAGTAAAGCGCTAAAATGCGAGGTTTCTGGGTTTCTTTAATGATATCTGAATTATTATCGCCATACGTTCTGGTTTCATCGGCGGTTTTATTAGATTCAAAAATGATTGCAATATCTTCGGTTTGATCATTATTCAGATCGCCTTCTGATTTTTCGATCACTGTCCAGTTGGCAGGTGTGAGTTGGGAAATGGTTAGACCTTGTTGTTTCACTTTAGGAAAAACAAATGTTTTCTGAGCTGAGGCGGTTTGAAAGAATAAGATTATAAGGTTAAAGCACAAGAATTTCATTCGGTAGTAGAAGGTGGATTTAAATATAAACGGTGATTTGTAGGTTTAATTGCGGTTTCTGATGTAATAATCCTGTGATAGGCTTTCTTAGGACTTATTTTTCGGAAGGTCCAATTTCGAGCGTTTTTTTTGTCAAAAATTAACCACCTAAGACATATCAGAAAATATAATCCGTAGTGAGGTAGGCTAAGCGCTTGCTATATTAATTTTTAATGCGTTTGGTCTTCAATGACCTTAAATGTCTTATATGGTAAAATTAACCACCTAAGACATATAAGAAAATATAAGCGGTAGTGTGGTAGATAAAAAGGCTTGTTATATTAATTTTTGTTGCATTTGGCATTCAATGACCTGAGATATCTTATAAGGTAAAAAAATTATCTGTATCAAACAAATACTCATCAATCAATAAAAAAATGCAAGAAAATATCTCCAATGGTTTAAAATCTACAAAATCCCGTACTTTTGCATTTTAAATATTCCTTTTGAAGACAGACCTTTTTATCATTACGCCACCTTTCACTCAACTGAATACTCCTTATCCAGCAACTGCGTATATAAAAGGATTTTTAAATACTAAAAACATCACTTCCACTCAAGCCGATTTAGGAATTGAAGTAATACTGAAAATGTTTTCCAGGCAAGGGCTAACAGATCTTTTTGCTACAAAGAGCGAAAAGCCGTTAAGTGTTAATTCCAAACGGATTTTAGCATTGAAAGATGAATATTTAAAAACGATAGATTCGGTAATTGACTTTTTGCAGGGAAAAAACCCAACCTTGGCGCTTCAGATTTGCGGTGATGATTTCCTGCCTCAGGCATCACGATTTGCACAGCTGGAAGAATTAGACTGGGCATTTGGTGCCATGGGCACGCAGGATAAAGCCAAACATTTGGCAACCCTTTACCTGGAAGATATCTCTGATTTTATAGTTGAATGTGTTGATGAAAATTTCGGATTTAGTCGATATGCAGAGCGTTTGGGCAGGAGTGCTAACTCTTTCGATGAACTTTATCATGCGTTGGAGCAAGAGCCAAGTTATATTGATAAGATTCTAATCTCCGTTTTGGAAGGTTATATCACAACTGTTCAGCCTAAGTTATTTTTGATTTCAGTTCCTTTTCCAGGCAATTTATATAGTGCTTTCCGATCGGCGCAGTGGGTAAAGCAGCATTATCCTGAAATAAAAATTTCCATGGGTGGCGGATTCCCGAATACAGAATTAAGATCCCTTTCTGATCCCCGCGTTTTTGAATTTTTCGATTTTATCACTTTAGATGATGGTGAACTGCCAATCGAACTGCTGATTCAGAACATCAGCGGAACTGTTCCTGCAGAAATGCAGATGTATAAACGTACGTTCATGCTTGAAAACGGCAAAGTTGCTTACCGAAACGATTCGTTTAGAAAGGATTACAAGCAGGCCGATGTAGGCACACCAGATTATTCGGGTTTGCTTCTGGATCGGTACATTTCCGTAATTGAAATTGTTAACCCCATGCACAGAATGTGGAGCGATGGCAGATGGAATAAACTGACGATGGCACATGGTTGTTACTGGGGGAAATGTACTTTCTGTGATATTTCTTTAGATTATATTAAAGTTTACGAGCCGGTTCAGGCAAAGCAGATTGTAGATCGGATTGAGGAACTCTCCTTTAAAACCGGACAAAATGGATTTCATTTCGTAGACGAGGCTGCTCCACCTGCTTTAATGCGTGAAGTAGCTTTAGAAATTCTTCGTCGGGGATTGGCTGTGACCTGGTGGACTAACATTCGTTTTGAGAAAAGTTTTACGGCTGATCTATGTTTGCTACTAAAGGCATCTGGCTGCATTGCGGTTTCTGGCGGGTTAGAAGTTGCATCAGATCGTTTACTGAAACTAATTGAAAAGGGCGTGACGGTCGAACAGGTTGCTCGTGTAACCAGAAATTTCACTGAAGCAGGCATCATGGTGCATGCTTATTTAATGTATGGCTATCCCACACAAACCATTCAGGAAACGATTGATAGCCTGGAAATGGTCAGGCAATTGTTTGAAATGGGAATTTTGCAGTCAGGTTTCTGGCATCAGTTTGCCATGACGGCTCATAGTCCGGTAGGTTTATACCCAGAAAGGTTTGGTGTAGTCAAAGATACTGAAGCCGTTGGCACCTTTGCAAATAACGACATCAACTATACCGATAAAACAGGGATTGATCATAATAAATTCAGCTTTGGTTTAAAAAAGTCGCTGTTTAATTTTATGCATGGAATCTGTTTTGATTATGAACTTCAGGATTGGTTTGAATTTAAAATTCCAAGGACTAAAATTCCAGCGAATTTTATTGAAAAAGCTTTAAATGAAGATCAAAACTTTAATACTAAACCAACAGCTAAAGTGGTTTGGTTAGGTACCAGCCCTGAGGCTGAGTATTTTACCAAAACTAAAAAAGGGAACTCGTGGGAAATGGCTACGCTCACTTTTCATGATAAAAAGGAAACGTTTACCATTCAAACCAGTAAGACTGAAGGGGAGTGGCTCGTTTCTGTTTTAAACAAGATCAGGGTAGCTTCCGGTCAAACTTATTCTTTTCAGGATGTTAAATCAGATTTTGAAAAAGAAATGGAAAATTTTGAGCTATTTTGGTATTCAAAACCAATCAATACATTAAGAAAATTTGAACTGCTGGTTTTGTAGTTGTTTGTTGATCGGTTTACTTGGCCAAATGAATTTTCCCATACTTTAAAACCTTCAACCTGTGGGTTATTGGCTTACAGTTTCATTTTAAAAAGCGCAAGGAAAAGGATAACGCAAATGATGATAATTGAACTCAGAATCACTAGAATCCACGCAATAGTTGACTTTTTATTTTTCCACAGCGAAATAAAAGCAGTTATTGCGGTCATGATAATTAAGGCCATGAATAAATTTACTGTAGGGATTCCGAGCAAATAGTAGTCACTATGTGAAAAGACAAAGCAGCTAAGTAACAGGAAGACAAGAGAGGCTATACTATATAATCTGTTTTCTTTCATTAAATTTTTTGATTAAGTATACGGAAGAAAGCCTGATTTTTCTTCCGTATATCTAATGTCTTATTGATAGGATAGCGGATTAATCACAATGTGGAACTGTAAAAGTCCAGGTTTCAGATTCGCCATTTGGAACGATGTACCCATTACCTCTGGCATTTTCAAACCACAATTTCCCTCGAAGTTTATCTCTTGTTCCCACCTCATTCATGGTTGCACTGTCATATAAGCGACCGTTAATCATCACGTATTTAATTTTTTCAGAGTTACGGATGTCATCCAGTGGGTTTGCATCCATAATCACTAAATCAGCAAGTTTACCCACTTCTAATGAACCGAGTTCTTTGCTCATACCTAAATAACCTGCACCATTTAATGTTGCATTTCTAATGGCTTGCAATGGTGTAAATCCTCCCTGAACAAACATCCACAGTTCCCAATGTGCGCCCAATCCCTGAATCTGTCCGTGCGCACCCAAATTTACTTTTGTGCCACCATCCGCAATTTGCCTGGTTGCCTTCGCAATATCGATATGGTTGTAATCGCTATATTCTGAAGTGGTTCTGCGCCTTGCTCTCGAATCAATAATCGAACGGGGTGTGTACGTCATTAATTTCTCATTCTCCCAAACATTAGTGCGATCGTACCAATAATTCTCACCCCACTGACCACCGTAAGCCACAATTAAAGTTGGTGTGTAGCCCACTTCGGTGTTGTTCCAAAGGGTAGTTACATCTTTGTAAACCGGTAAAACCGGAATGCTGTGCTCAATCCCGGTATGTCCGTCGGCAATCATATTCATGTTGTGAAAGAATGTAGAACCACCTTCCGGTACAACTTCCATCTTCAGCTGACGGGCAGCTTCTAAAATCTGCTGGCGCTGTTCTCTACGGGGTTGATTATAAGATTTAACTGAAAAGGCACCAACAGCTTTTAACCTTTTCAAGTTGGCTAGTGCGTCATCCAGGCTATTTATCGCCACTTTAAAGTCGCCGTCAGCACCGTATAAAATAGATCCGGTAGAGTAAACCCTCGGGCCAATCATTCTGCCTGCCTTAAGCATTTCGCTCTGACTGAAAACCATTTCTGTATTACTGGATGGATCGTGTGATGTAGTTACGCCGAAAGCGAGATTAGCCAGGTAACTCCAATCGCTTTGAGGTGAAATCCCGTCCGGACTGGTACGTAAGTGTGCATGAACATCAATAATGCCAGGCATAATGGTTTTACCGTTTACATCAATCACCTTTGCATTGGCAGGAATCGTTACTGCATCAGCTTTACCAATCGCAGAAATTTTGTTGCCATCGGTTAAAATGACACCGTTTTCGATTACTTCATCGCCTTTCATGGAAATAATTCTTGCACCTTTTAACGCCACTATTCCACTGGGCTTATCAGATTTTAAAATCAAATTGATGTCTATTGATGTAGGTGACGCCTTATGCATGCCTGCATCAAAGTTAAAAGCGCTGTTTACATCAATGGTGAAATATTTAGGACCTAAGGTCCAATGTAGATTTTTACTATCAGCACTCCATTGAATATAGGTTCCGCCATCGGTAGTCACTTTAGCAACAGGTATGGATTTATTTCCTGCCGATGCATCCTGTGCGGTACCCACATTGATCATCGGCGTGATGTAAACATTGAACAATTCATTAAATGCAACCCATTTATTATCCGGACTAATCACAAATTGATTGGCATATTGCGACGTAAAGTGTGTTCTTTCATTTCCGCCACTTAAATCGACGCTTTTTAGTGCCTTCTTACCATCTGCATAACTCTGGAAATAAATTCTGGTATCCGTGTTATTAAATTGAGGGCGAATACCATTTTCAGAAACCAATGTCTTTACGCCACCATTTGCACCCATAGTGAAAATTCCGGTACCACGACCATAATTATAACCCAACACATCATTCCCGCTTCCTTTCCTAAAAACAATCTTATCGCCTTTTGTTGAATATTGTGGAGAATAATAAAATCCCTTTTCGTCGCTTAGTGTGATGGTTTTTCCAGACTTCAAATCCGTTCTTTTAATGGCTCCACGAAGTTCATCGCTCCAGGTAGTATAAATGACAAACTTCCCATCCGGACTAAATGCCGGTTCAAATTCAAACTCCTGGCCATTTGTTACGCGTTCCGGTGTTCCGGCAGGTAAGTCTTGCTTGTATAAATATCCTGCTGCATTAAAGACAATTGTTTTTCCGTCTGGGGAGGTGGTTAATTGTCTGAGCATTTTTGCCGAAAACTCGTTATCAAACACCTGTTGTTCAAAATGTAGTGCCTGTTGCACGGTTTGAACAGTGTTTGCCTGAAATGGAATAGTGGAATAGATTAGTGTGCCAATCTCTGTTTTTCTGATCTTACCTTTGGCGTAGAAAACGAGGCTTTTGCTGTCAGGCGTCCAGGCGAAGTTGGGGTAAACCCCAAAAATAGCCCAGGTTTCTTGCTGGTCGTGAGATAAATCCTCATTCACAGGCCATTCTTCACCAGTTTTAATGTTTTGAACAAAAAGAGTCGATTTTAAACGCACCCTTTTTACAAAGGCAATTAAGTTCCCATCGGGCGAAACCTGAGGGCGGCAAGCACCACCTTGTTCATTAATTAGCGTGGTTAATTTGCCTGTGGTTAAATCCAGTTGACGAATGGCGTAAATGGTTCCATTTGGATCTTTACTGTATTCAAAATTTGGTCCGGGCGTAACATCCTCACTAAAATATAAATATTTGCCATCTGGCGAAACGTTTGGCTCTCCGGCATCTTGCTGATCGTTTTTGCGCTTGGTAAGCTGAACACCTTCACCACCGTTGATGTTGTACATCCACATTTCACCTGCGCCCAAAGAGCGGCCTGCGGTATAATGTTTACGGGCAACTAAATATTCACTGTTCGGCATCCAGGTAGCATTGTTTAATAGCCTGAATGTTTCTTTGGTCACCTGTTTTTTATTCGAACCATCGCGGCTCATGATCCAGATGTTATCACCGCCGCTTTTATCGCTGGTGTAAGAAATGTACTTTCCATTCGGACTAAATCTCGGTTGCACATCATAGGCAATGCCACCACTGATTAATTTTGCTTGTCCTCCGCTCATTGGCATGGTGTAAATATCACCCAACAGATCAAAAACAATTTCCTGTCCATCAGGACTTACATCGAGGTTCATCCACGTACCTTCATCTGTATTCAGCGTAAAATTTTTAGTAGTACCCTGATATTTTTCTACATCCCATTTTTTTTCCTGGGCATTTGAACTGAAAAAGAGGAGTGAGAGCGCAGAAAGAAAGTAGAGTTTTTTCATTTTATATTATCGGAATAGTTCGTGTATTTTTCGTTGAAGAAGTTTTTTATCGGGAAGTTGAGTTTGATATTCTGAAACCATGGTTGGAGATAGGCTCTTGCTTAAAGCATATTCAACCACTTCGTTATCTTTGTCTTTGCATAATAAGATACCAATACTAGGGTTTTCATGACTTTTTTTAATATCTCGGTCTAGCGCTTCCAAATAGAAATTCAATTGTCCAAGATGCTCGGGCTTAAACTTATCTGTTTTAAGTTCGAATGCTACAAGGCATTGTAAGCCTCTGTGATAGAAAAGTAAGTCTATATAAAAGTCACTATTACCAACTTGTATTTGATATTCCTCTCCAATAAAAAGAAAATCTTTTCCAAGCTCAAGAATGAAGTTTTTCATTTCAATAACTAACTTCTTTTGGAGGTCGTATTCACTATGAATTTCAGGAAGGTTTAAGAACTCAAAAATATAACTATCTTTAAATGAAGTGTCTATGTCTGGGTGTAATTCTCTCAACGCTGTTGAGAGTTTTGTGTTTGCTCCTATTGTTCTTTCAAAAAGGCTAACGGAAATCTGTCTGTTCAGTTCTCTAAAGGAATAATGTTCTTTTTTACAAAGTTTGAGGTAAAATTCCTTTTCGACCAAAGTCTTACATCTTGAAAATATAGCTAAATTATGAGACCAGCTAATATCTCTCGTCAGTGCAGATAGTTTTGGATTATCCTTATAGTTTTCATAAAACTGCCTCATTCTCCATAGGTTTTTATCTGAAAATCCTTTTAAATGAGGTTCGTTACGTTGAAGGTAGTCAGCCAATTGCTTTACAACTGATTGGCCCCAATCGGAGTTGCTAATGCGTTTATCAACATATTCACCAATACTCCAGTATAAATCAATAAGTTCCTTATTTACAGCTTTTATAGCGTTTGTTCTTGATTTTTTAATCAAGCTTACTATTTCTATAAATTGGGTTTCTAACATGTAAGGTTTGTAAGCTTCAAAGTTAATAATCTTTTGCAAAATGGTTTTGCGCCAATTGTAAATATACTATTGCTTTACGTATAAATTTTATAGTTTTGATACCGCCGATTTATGACAGCCATAGAGATTTTACAACGATACTGGGGTTATTCCGCTTTCCGACCGTTACAGCAAGATATCATCAATTCCGTATTGGAGGGAAAAGACAGTTTAGCGCTTTTGCCAACAGGTGGAGGGAAGTCTGTATGTTTTCAGATTCCGGCACTTGTAAAAGAAGGGATCTGTATTGTGGTATCTCCGCTCATCGCCTTAATGAAAGATCAGGTGGAAAACCTCAAATCACGAGGGATTGAAGCCATTGCCATTTACGCAGGAATGGGAAAAAGAGAAATCGATATCCTGCTGGATAATTGCATTTATGGTAAAATTAAATTTTTGTATTTATCTCCTGAAAGACTATTATCTGAATTGGTGAGGGTACGTATTTCATACATGAATGTGAACCTGATCGCTGTTGATGAAGCGCATTGCATTTCCCAATGGGGATACGACTTTCGGCCACCTTATCAACAAATCGCTAAACTAAGGGAAATCCATCCTAAGGTTCCTGTATTGGCCCTAACCGCAACTGCAACAGCCTTTGTCCGAAGGGATATTGTAGATAAGCTAGAGATGACTAACCCACAGGTTTTTGTTAAAAGCTTCGCTAGAGATAACTTAAGTTATGTCGTTTTCAATAAAGAAGATAAATATAAAAAGCTGATTGAAATTTGCCGGAATGTAAAAGGCACCGGATTGGTTTATGTGCGCAATAGACGGGAAACCGCAGAGGTTTCGAATTTCTTAAACCGTAATCAAATCAAAGCAGATTTTTATCATGCCGGGCTGGAACGCGACGTTCGCTTTCAAAAACAGGAAGACTGGAAGTTAAATAAAATCCGCATCATGGTGGCTACGAATGCGTTTGGAATGGGTATCGATAAAGCTGATGTTAGAACGGTAGTACATTTAGATCTACCGGAAAGCTTAGAAGCGTACTATCAGGAAGCCGGACGGGCAGGCCGTGATGAGCAACGAAGTTACGCGGTGTTGTTGGCGAACCAATCTGATATGATGAACCTGGAGTCTCGTTATATTGACAGCTTTCCATCGCCTGATGAAATTCGAAAAATTTACCATTACCTCGGAAATTATTTTCAACTCGCTTTTGGTGCAGGTGAAGGTTTGACCTTTACCTTTGATGTTGCTGACTTCTGTAAGCGGTTTAATATTAGTGTCTTAAAAACCCTTTCTGCTCTGAAGTTCCTGGAGCATGATGGTTACCTAACCTTATCTGAAAGTATTTTTCTTCCTTCCAGAATGATGTTTATTGCCAGTCATGAAGACATCTATCGCTTTCAGATCGAAAACAGGGCTTATGATAGCGTTATTAAAACCATTTTGCGTTCTCATGGCGGTGCTTTTGATGGCTTTATAAATATTAAAGAGGCAGATTTAGCGAAGAAGACAGGTTTATCCTATAAAGAAATCGTCGCGTTGCTTAATAAGTTACAATCAATAGAATTGCTTACCTACATTCAACAAACCGACCAGCCGCAATTGCAATATGTTCGCCCTCGTGTAGATATGGACCATTTTGATTTGGATGTAAAATACCTCGAACTGCGTAAGGAGATTCTGCTTAAGCAAGTTAATGCAGTAATCGCCTATGCTTCTACCAACGTTTGTCGCAGCATTCAGTTATTATCTTATTTCGACGAACACAATGCCTCGAAATGTGGCGTGTGCGATGTTTGTATTGCTGAAAAGAAAGCTGAAAATGAGCAACAAATTGATGAGGAGATTGACTTTGTCATCATTTCCTTACTCCAGCAGCAACATTTAAGTTTAGATGACTTGGTAAGTGGGGTTAAGATCGGTACAGAAAATGATCGGATTAATGCCATTCGGGAACTCTTAGATGCGGGGAAAATTAAAACAGATGGGAAGAAGTATTACATTTAGAAAAGAGAAAATAGAATTGAGGAGTGGGAAATAGATAGGAGGAAATAGAGAAGTGGGGAATAGAGATGAAAAAAGCGTATGAAATAGAATTGGAAATAGAAAGTAGGGGAATGATCAATTAAATATTAGTTTTGTATTGGCGATCAATCTTGGTAACTCAAAAATCTTTTTTAACCTCCGCGAAGCGAAAATATAAATGATAGAAAAAAATAACAAGAAAACCATTCGTTCCTGGGCTTTCTTCGATTGGGCAAATTCTGCCTATAATCTCGTAATTACTTCAACAATTTTTCCAGCTTATTATACTATTATTACCACGACGAAAGAGCATGGCGATCAGGTTACTTTTTTTGGGAGAAGCTTCGTTAATACTTCATTATCTAACTACGCCTTGTCTTTTGCCTATTTGATTATGGCGCTGGCGTTACCGATATTATCTTCAATCGCAGATAGAAGAGGGAATAAAAAAACGTTTATGAAATTTTTCACCTATATGGGCGGTGTCTCCTGTATGGCGCTTTATTTTTTCAAGCTCGATACGCTTGAGTCAAGCGTTATTTTCTTTGCCCTGGCTGCAATGGGCTATATCGGGGGCGTTTTATTCAGTAATTCTTATTTGCCGGAAATTGCATCTGAAGAGCACCAGGATCGGGTAAGTGCACAAGGTTTTTCTTATGGCTATATCGGTTCTGTGCTTCTACAGCTCGTTTGCTTTCTGTTTGTACTGAAACCGGAATGGTTCGGAATCACCGATGCATCATTCCCGCCCAGATTATCGTTTTTATTAGTCGGGGTGTGGTGGATTGCTTTTTCACAGATTCCATTTGCAATTCTTCCAAATGGAACACCACAGATTGATAAGGTTAAAACAAACATCATTAAAGACGGCTTTAGTGAATTATCGAAAGTGTGGCAACAACTCAGGCAGATTAAGCGGTTGAAGGGATTTTTACTTTCCTTCTTTTTCTATTCGATGGGGGTTCAAACCATTATGCTGGCTGCTGCCGGTTTCGCAGAAAAAACCTTAAAACTTGGAACGGCAAAATTGATTGCGGTAATTCTGATTATCCAATTGGTTGCTATTCCGGGCGCTTTGCTGATGTCTTACCTGGCTAAAAAAATAGGCAATGTGAACATCTTAATTATCATGGTAATGGTCTGGATTGGCTGCTGTGTTTATGGTTATTATATCACAAATGAAATTCAATTCTATTCACTGGCGGCCATTGTGGGTTTAATAATGGGCGGCATCCAATCACTATCGCGTTCAACCTATTCTAAATACTTACCGGTAAATACGCCTGACACCACATCATTCTTTAGTTTTTACGATGTAACAGAAAAACTGGCCATCGTAATTGGATTATTTAGCTTTGCCTACATCGAAGATTTAACGGGAAACATTCGCTATTCAATTATTGCTTTGGCATCATTTTTTATAGTTGGCTTAATCTTTTTGCTGATCTTACGGAAAAACGAAAGCAAAGAAGTAGTAAAGTTGTAAGTTTGTGGCCTTAAGATATTATGAAAGTAGAATTATTTATTCCTTGTTTTGTTGATCAGTTATACCCGGAAACCGCCTTTAATACCATGAGGTTATTAGAAAAATCTGGATGTAAGGTGGAGTATAATTCGAAACAAACCTGTTGCGGCCAACCAGCCTATAACGCCGGCTATTGGGACGAAGCCAAAGAGGTTGGAACAAAATTCTTAAATGATTTTTCAGAAAATACTTATGTGGTGGCACCTTCAGCTTCTTGCGTAGGCATGGTGAAAGGCGGATATAATGATTTGTTTACCAATACGATAGTACACAATAAGTGTAGGAATTTACAATCTAACATTTGGGAACTTTCAGATTTTCTGGTTAACGTAGCGAAGAAAGATTATTTCGGAGCAGAATTGGAAGGAAAAGCGGTTTATCATGATTCCTGCAGTGCTCTTCGGGAGTGTAAGATTAAGGATGAACCCCGTCAGCTACTTTCAAAAGTGCATGGACTTGAAATGTTAGAAATGCAGGATACTGATATGTGTTGTGGCTTCGGCGGAACTTTCGCTGTAAAATTCGATGCGATCTCTTCAGCAATGGCTGAGCAAAAAGTTAATCATGCCATGGCTCAAAAAGCCGATTACATTATCTCTACGGATTTATCATGCTTGCTGCATCTGCAGGGCTATATTGAAAAAAATAATATCCCGATTAAAACCATGCACATTGCCGATGTTTTATGTAACGGCTGGCTGGAAAGTACTGAATATTAATTTTAGCAGGTTTCTGTAATTCCTCGTTAAACCTTTTCCTTAACAACGCCTCTAAAAGCTAAAAGAACAATACATGAAAAAGATAATTTTTGCTTTGCTGAGCATTTTTTCGGTGGTATCTGTTGCAGATGCACAGAAGAAAACTTCCGGGGCCATTCAGTTTGAAACCACGGTTGATCCGGCTGCAATCGCTGCTGCCAGTGGTTTCCAAATTCCGGAGCAGATGAAGGCAAGAATGCCATCGGCGGCTAAAAGCAATTTCGAACTATTATTTACGGCTACAAGCGCAAGTTACATGCCTGTGGAAGATATGGAAGATAGCAATGGTGCAGGCGGCGGTGGCGGCGGAATGGGTAGAATGATGATGCGTTTTGGCGGTGGCGCTGGCAACCGTGAATACTATTATAGCTTCGCTGATCAGAAACTGACAGAGGTATTCGATTTAAATGATACCACTTATTACATGCCCAGTAAGTTAACGTTATCTACTTCTGGCCCTGTTGGATCATTTAGAATGGGTGGCGGAAATCCTGGCGATACCACTAAACCTAAGCATGTTGCACCTCCTAAAATTGAAGTGGTAAAAACAGATGCCACCAAAAAAATAATTGGTTTTGACTGTAAGGAAGTGATCGTAAAATCGACCAGATCAGTGAAAATTTTGGATATGGATAAAGAGGTAACTGAAGAAACACACATCTGGTATACCAACGATTTAGGCTTCAATTTTTCTCCAAATCCTAAAATGTGGACGGAAGGTACAGTATTGGCCATTGAAGGCAAAGGCAATTCCACTATTGCAAAAAGCATTGAATACAGAGGTGTAAGCAGTAAAGACGTTACGCCGCCTAAAAAAGCGAAGTTAATTACAGAGGAAGAATATAAAGTTAAAATGGACAATATGATGAAACGTTTTAGACAGAACAGACCAGGTGGTGGTGCTCAGCGAATCGTTGTTCCAGGAAACTAATTTTTGAAAAAGTTATTTTAAGACCTTTCGGATGTATTTTCGAAAGGCTTTTTTTTGATCAATCGTTTCTCAATTTGCATTTGGTTAAAGATTTTTTCAACCATGCAATTCCACTCCAAAGCGCAGCAAAAGAATTTTGCGTTCCTATCTACTACCATCATCAGAATGCTGAACCTTTGTTGCCGCCAGGCGGATAGAGGCTGACCCTACATTTAAAGTTCCTTAAAAATAATTTCTTCCGTCTCAAATAACGTTGAAATAAATTTTCTTATCTTCGCGACAATAAAAAATCACTTTGTATGTGATTTAAACTCATATTTTTTTTAAACCGTTCCGAAACGCCAATTAAAGCACAAGGAACAAATCATAGTTGTAGATGATTAATATTACTTTACCTGACGGCTCCGTTCGTCAGTACGAACAGGGCACATCCGCCCATCAAATCGCATTATCAATTTCTGAGGGCTTAGCCCGTAACGTTTTAGCGGCCGAAGTGAATGGCGAAGTTTGGGATTCCACACGCCCAATCGAAGCAGATTCTTCAGTTAAGCTACTCACTTGGAATGATGCAGCTGGAAAATCGACTTTCTGGCATTCATCAGCCCATTTAATGGCTGAGGCTTTAGAAGCATTATACCCGGGAACGAAGTTTGGTATTGGTCCGGCTATTGAAACCGGCTTTTATTATGATGTAGATTTTGGCGACAAGGAATTTTCTTCTGATGATTTCAAAGCCATCGAAACTAAAATGATCGAGTTGGCTAAGCAAAAAGAAACTTTCACCCGCGAAAGTGTGAGCAAAGACGATGCAATTAAATATTTCACTGAAAAGGGTGATGAATATAAACTGGATTTAATTGATGGCTTGGAAGATGGAAAGATTACTTTCTATTCTCAAGGTCAGTTCACCGATTTATGTCGTGGTCCCCACATTCCAAATACTGGTTTCGTTAAAGCGGTAAAACTGATGAATGTGGCTGGTGCTTACTGGCGTGGCGATGAAACTAAAAAACAGTTAACCCGGATTTATGGTGTAACTTTTCCAAAGGCGAGCGAACTTACTGAATACCTTGCGATGATCGAAGAAGCGAAAAAGCGTGATCACCGTAAGTTGGGAAAAGAGCTGGAGTTATTCGCTTTCTCAGAAAAAGTAGGGATGGGTTTACCGTTATGGTTGCCTAAAGGAACTGCTTTACGCGAACGTCTCGTTAACTTTTTAACCAAAGCACAAGCAAAAGCAGGCTACGAGCAGGTAATTACGCCTCATATCGGGCACAAAAATTTATATGTAACCTCTGGTCACTGGGAAAAATATGGCAAGGATTCATTCCAGCCAATTAAAACTCCACAAGAAGGTGAGGAGTTCTTCTTAAAACCGATGAACTGTCCGCATCACTGCGAAATCTACAAAACAAAGCCTCGTTCTTACAAAGACCTTCCGGTTCGTTTTGCAGAGTTTGGTACCGTTTACCGTTATGAACAAAGTGGTGAGTTACACGGATTAACCCGTGTACGTGGCTTCACTCAGGATGATGCCCACTTATTCTGTATGCCAGAACAGGTGAAGGAAGAGTTCAAAAAAGTAATCGATTTAGTACTTTACGTATTCAAGTCGTTGGGATTTGATAATTATACAGCACAGGTTTCTTTACGGGATCCGGAAAATAAATCAAAATACATTGGTTCTGATGAGAACTGGAGGTTATCAGAAAATGCAATTATCGAAGCTGCTGCTGAAAAAGGATTGAACACTGTTGTAGAATATGGCGAAGCGGCTTTTTATGGTCCGAAGTTAGATTTTATGGTGAAAGATGCTTTGGGTAGAAAGTGGCAGTTGGGTACTATTCAGGTTGATTATAATTTGCCTGAGCGTTTTGAACTGGAGTATACCGGAAGTGATAATCAAAAACACAGACCTGTGATGATTCACCGTGCGCCGTTTGGTTCATTGGAAAGATTTATCGCTGTTCTAATAGAGCATTGTGCTGGTAATTTCCCTTTATGGTTGAGTCCGGAGCAATTTACTATTCTTCCTATTTCAGAAAAATATGAAGAATATGCAAAAAAAGTTTTAGATGAGCTAAATAATTCCGATATTCGCGGGCTGATTGACTTTCGTGATGAGAAAATCGGGCGTAAAATTCGTGATGCCGAAGTTAAAAAGATCCCTTATATGCTGATTATCGGCGATAAAGAGATGGCAGAAGGAAAAGTTTCAGTACGTAAACACGGTGAGGGAGATTTAGGGGAAATGACGTTGGAGGAGTTCAGCGATTTATTAAAAAAAGAAATAACAGTTTAAATTAAAATAGTTACACATTTGGCATTAGGAAGACCAGGATTTAACAGGGGACCACGTCCACCTTTTAAGAAAAAAGAAGCAGAGCATAACATTAATCAGTACATTAAATCGCCTGAAGTGCGTTTGGCTGGCGATAATGTTGAACCGGGGATTTATCCTTTGGCAAAAGCTTTGGCGCTTGCTGATGATTTGGAATTGGATTTGGTAGAGATTTCTCCAAATGCTGTACCACCTGTTTGTAGAATTATCGATTACAGCAAGTTCGTTTACGAGCAAAAGAAAAAGCAGAAAGAAATTAAATCCAATGCTAAACAAACTGTAATTAAGGAGATTCGTTTCGGTCCGAATACGAACGATCACGATTTCCAGTTTAAATTGAAACATGCAGTAAGCTTTTTAGAGAACGGTGAAAAAGTTCGTGCTTATGTGCATTTTAAAGGTAGGGCAATTGTTTACAAGGAACAGGGAGAAATTTTATTATTGAAATTCGCCCAGGCTTTGGAAGATGTAGGTAAAGTAGAATTATTACCTAAGTTGGAAGGAAAACGGATGTTCTTAACAGTTGCGCCTAAAGTAGCAAAAAAATAAAAATAGGTTTATAAATTAAAAAACAGGTTATGCCAAAAATGAAAACCAATTCCAGTGCTAAAAAGCGTTTTTCGCTTACTGGAACAGGTAAAATCAAAAGAAACAAAGCATACAAAAGTCACATCTTAACAAAGATGAGTACTAAACGTAAACGTGCTCTTGGAAATGCAGGAATTGTAACAGATGCAGATTCAGGTAACGTTAAACGTATGCTTTGCATCGGAAAGTAATTTATTAATTCACCAGGTATCAGGCCTTAAGTTTCCGAGAAAAAGGAACGCCGCTTACCAAAAAACAACAACAACATGCCACGTTCGGTAAACGCAGTAGCTTCGAGAAGAAGACGGAAAAAAGTCCTTAATATGGCCAAAGGCTATTGGGGCGCAAGAAGTAAAGTTTTTACGGTTGCTAAAAATACAGTAGAAAAAGGTTTGCAATATGCATACCGTGACCGTAAAGTTAAGAAAAGAGAATTCCGCGGATTATGGATCCAACGTATTAATGCAGGTGCTCGTCAGCACGGTATTTCTTACTCTCAATTAATTGGTAAACTTGCTTCAAAAGAAATCGGTTTAAACCGTAAAGTATTGGCTGATTTAGCAATGAATCACCCAGAAGCTTTCAAAGCTGTAATTGATGCAGTAAAATAGAAATTCTCGCTCCGGCGACAATCATATTTTAAAAAAGTTCCGATGAAAATCGGGACTTTTTTGTTTTAGACAAATTTTTCATTTTACCCATTGTTCAGCTTAGATTAAGCTAAGCATAAACTTCAGCTGAGCTCCGCTTTAGAATCCAGCCAATCTATCGGTTGGTGTCTCACCAAAAGAAAGACTCTGGCTTATCAATCATTCTTATGCTGGTTGGTGAGACACCAACCAGTAGGGTCGTTACATCGTTAGATTAGGTTAAACTACTAGTAAACTTAACTCACCTCCGTTTCAGAATTTCACTAAACCTATCAGTTGGTGTTTCAACAATAGAAACTAGACTCCTAAATTCACTGCTATTATGGATTATTAAGATCATACCCAAGCTGGTTGGTGAAACACCAAACAGTGGGTTAAATTCATTCTGATGAAATAGTTTTCCCGCAGATTTTTGAGAATCTCCGCAGAAGCAAGGAGCAATAATCAGTGAAACATTTTGATCTGCGGCCCAAAGCCTTGCATTAGGTTAAATTTTGAAATATACGTGCACCGCTAAACAAATGACCAATGAACCAATCTCTTTTTTCAATCTATCGGTTGGTGTCTCACCAACAGAAAGACTCAGGTTTATGAATCATTTTATACTGGTTGGTGAGACACCAACCAGTAGGGTCGTTACATCATTAGATTAGGTTAAACTACTAGTAAACTTAATTCACTTCCGTTTGAGAATTTCACCAAATCCATCAGTTGGTGTTTCAACAATAGAAACTAAACTCATAAATTCAATGCTATTATGGATTATTAAGATCATACCCAAGCTGGCTGGTGAAACGCCAAACAGGGAGTTAAATTCATCCTGATGAAATAGTTATCCCGCAGATAAGGAATTTCTGCAGAAGCAAGGAGCAATAATCTGCGAAATCATTTTGATCTGGGGGCAACGGACCTGCATTAAATTACTTGATGACAAATATGGTATAGAATAGGCCTTGATTCAATTAAGTTTTTGAAATGTACGTGTACCACTAAACAAATGACCAATGAACCAATCTCTTTTTTCGATCTATCGGTTGGTGTCTCACCAACAGAAAGACTCTGGCTTATCAATCATTCTTAAGCTGGTTGGTGAGACACCAACCAGTAGGGTCGTTACATCGTTAGATTAGGTTAAACTACTAGTAAACTTAACTCACC
>JAZBLX010000046.1:0-27456 GCA_037033465.1 Bacteroidota bacterium
GATTTTTATACTGCCGCAGCAGACAAAGCTGGATTAGTAGCACCCGAATTCATTCCAGAGAAAAATGCATGGAAGGTAATTGAAAGTGTAAATGTACCCAAACATTTGAATTACAATTTTTTGGAAGAAATAGCTTAGTCTTTGGTACTTGAGATTATCGTTTGCTCTTAGAAAAGCAAACGGTTAGCCGAGGCGGGCCAGCGCAGCGGGGAAAAGTTTCGGTAGGTAATGACACCAGCCGATAGATGAATAGCGCTAAAATGAATTTCATTATTAAATTACCCTAACAATCCCAACAACTCCTTCTTGCTTAGTCCTTTAAAAAATCCACCATCGGGTTGAATTAGATTTTTAACCAGATCCTTTTTTGAAGCCTGAAGCTTCATGATTTTCTCTTCAATCGTATCCGGGCAAATCAACCGCACCGCCATTACATTTTTCTGCTGTCCGATGCGGTAAGCCCGATCTATTGCCTGGTTCTCCACCGCCGGATTCCACCAAGGATCTACCAGGTAAACATAATCGGCTTGTGTTAAATTTAATCCGGTTCCACCAGCTTTCAAACTGATTAAGAACACTGGAATATCTGCATTTTCCTGGAAGGATTTAACAGGGTCTTGCCGCTTTCTGGTTTGGCCAGTGAGGTATTCGTATCTAATATTTCTTTTCTCCAATTCCTTTTTGATCAGATCCAGCATAGTTACGAACTGAGAAAAAACCAGTATTTTATGGTTTCTTGCTTTGTTTTCAATCTGCTCAATCAGCACTTCAATTTTCGAAGATGCCTGCACATAGGATTTCCCATCAGATAATAATGCCGCGGAGTTGCAGATTTGCCTTAACATGGTAATGCTTTTCAACACATGCATAGAACTCTTTGGCAATTCATCTTCCGTTTTACCCAAAACAAAATCCTGAATCTCCTTTTTATTGGCTTCATAAACTTCACGCTGTTCGACACCCATCTCACAATAGAGCACAATTTCAGTTTTATCTGGTAATTCTTTTGCAACCTGCTCTTTGGTACGCCGCATTAAAAACGGCCTGATTTTCTTTTGTAATTCCTCTGCCCGTTTCTTATCCTTAAACTGATCAATTGGCGTAGAATATAAATCGGCAAATTGTTGCTTGCTGCCAAACAAGCCTGGGCAGGCAAAAGACAACTGTCCGTAGAGATCAAAGGTATTATTCTCGATCGGCGTTCCCGTCATCACTACCTTATTCCTCGATTTCAGCAGCCTAACAGCCTTATAACGCTGAGATTCCGGATTCTTAATATTTTGAGACTCATCTAGAAAAATATAATTGAAGCGGTAATCTTTCAGGAAACGAATATCAGAAAGTAAAGTGCCATACGAGGTGATCACCATTTCGAACTGATCAAAATCATCTGTAGTTTTAATGCGCTCGTTACCATAAATGGTTTTGACAGTAATCGATGGCGCAAACTTCTCAACTTCAGCTTTCCAATTGAAAATAAGCGAGGCTGGAACCACTACCAAATTGGTATTATGGCTTACCTTTTCTCTTTGGGATAAGATAAAGGCCAGAATCTGGATCGTTTTTCCAAGCCCCATATCATCCGCCAGGCAGGCACCAAAATTAAAATCGTCAAGGAAATTTAGCCAGTTAAGGCCCTCTCTCTGGTAAGGTCGTAAAGATGCTTTTAAGGCAGCCGGCACTTCAACTTCACGGATGACATCTGTTCCCTCAAACTGTTGATGATACCGCTGTAACTCATTTTTCACCTCTCCATCCAGAAGCGCATCTTCGTATAAGTCGGTTAAAGTAGCAAACTTTATTTTCGGTGTCAGGATAGCCTCATCAGTTACCTCTCCAGCATTAAAATAATCCGTGAATTTCTGAATCCATTCATGCGGCAAAATACCCTGTGAACCATCATCTAGGGTAACGAATTTATGCTTGTTCCGAATCGACTTATGTAAGTGTTTCAAGGCCACTTGTTGCTTGCCGAATTTAACTTTAACCTTAGTTTCAAACCAATCAGTACCGCTTAATACCTCAATATTAATTTGCGCCTTGTGTTCATTGAGCTTATTGTTTTTTAATTGATTGAAGCCTAAAATATGAATGCCTTTATTTCGCCACTCTTCAAAGGCATCAAGGAACCAGCCTTCCTCTAAAAAGCGTTTCCGGTGTAAATAGAACGAATCATTGGTTTCCTGATCGTAAAAGTAAGGGTGTTGCCTCAGCAAATTGGAAATAAACTGCAGCTCGGCATCTTCATCCCGATGCAAGGTAAATACATTGCCTAACTTATCCTGCGCCTGGATCTGTCGTTTAGAAAGCACCGGAATTTCCAGATTTCCATAACGCATTACTGGCGTAAGGAGAATAAAATCTTCAGACTCTGAAAGGTAGATTAACTGCTCATTTTCAAGATCAAATCCTTTTTCTTCCAATTGGTCTGGTGTTGCCGCTTTCAGGTAAGTGTAATCTACCTTGATGCTGCCTTCCAACTGGATGAGTATCAATTTCTGAAATTCGGGATATTTGGTTTTATGTAAGATTAAACGATTACTTTGTTTTTTAAAAAAACTAATCACGCGCAGAAAGTCTGGTCTGGTAATAAGGTAAAGCTCATCTTTCAGTCTGATAAAATATTGATGGACCAAAACCAACTGGTCGAGTTCGTAAGACTTCCCTTCGATGGTTAACCTTCCTGTAATTTCATAAAAATCCTTAAGCTGGTTTACAGACAACCTTAAATCAAGATCCAGAAACTGAACATTTACAGGTGTGAGCGTGGACGCCTGAATGTTAGCCTGCCTTGCATCCTGAAGATAAAAAGGGATTTGTTGCGGATTCTTTACAATGGCTTTCAGCGCCTCAATTTCTTCGCCGGTTTGATCATTATTGTAATTTGCCTGAAAGGTAGCTATACCGCTGTAAAATTTTAGCTCGTCGCTGTCATCAGTTTTAAACAGTAAATTATTCAGGTTAATCCTTTGAAGTGGATTCTTTATCTTTCCGGCCTTTGTTTTTTCACCTTCATATAATTCGATGGAAAGATTACTGTAATAACGATGCTGCCCCAGCACTATGATGGTTTTACTTAAATCGTTAGCCTGTTTAACCCTGGATGTTATGTTTTCTTTTGGTAAGAGAAGTGCCGTTAATTGTTCTTTCGCTTCTTTATTAAAGGGCTGTAAGGCGGCGATTTTAGGCTTAATCTGAAAACTTCCATCGTTATGGGTAATCGAAAAAACTGTATCCATGTTAGCTTCCTTCTCAAGCCCGTAATCCAATGCGAGTGTATGCAACTTCTGTCGGCGTAACCGCTCATCGAAAAAGATAGCAAAATCTTCCCGATGTAAAATATTATATAAAACCTGGGCCTGATGAGTACAAAGCTTATTTTTAGGGGTAGCACAGCGGCACGATAACTTTACAGAAGATTGGTTTTGCTGCACCTGTACAATTGGAAACAACGTATCGGATTCTGGCTGACTAAATGCAGCAAAATCAATTTCGATCTGTTCAGGATAAAGATTAAAGAAACCGCGGGCATCAGTACGTACTTCTCCACTCAGGTGTTTGAGGATAAATATGCCGTTTAGATCTTTGAGGTTGAAATCATGCAATACATAATCGTATGGATTTAAAGTATTTAACTGATCTGTTTGCTCTTCCCTCATTTAACTCAATTTCTAAACGTAAAAATAGCATTTATATCGCAATGAAAAATCAAAGATTAAGTTTTCAGATGCGTCGATTCCTGAGCTTGATTAAAGTGATTTACGCAAATTTAAGTAAAAGGGAACAGCAACTTTTTCAGTTTTTCCGTTCAATACAAACTCCGCTGCCTGTGTACCCAGGCTGCTAAAATCTGTGGAAATGGTGGTAATGCCATCTAAGATAATTCTTTTTAATGGGGTTTCATTGTAAGATATTACACCCACATCTTTACCAATTTTAAGCTTTAAAACAATCAGCCGCTCAATGAGCGTCACCAAATCATCTTCCATCAAATTGATATAAACTTCGCCGACATTAATTTCTTCATCTTTAATATTATGAATCACTTTATGGGCGAAAGCATATTGCTGGCAGAACCGGTAAAAGCCACTTAAAATTTCTTGTGGAAAGTAGCTGCTCTTCGGGAAAATAATTTTTATTGTGGTGTAAGTAGAAAGCCGGTCTAAAGCTTGTTCTAAAGCGGCATAAATATCCTGGGCAAAGTTTTCGTAAGCAGCAGCATAGTCGCCGGTTACACCCGGCAGGAGTTTATCCAGGATAATCAACTTCTCCTTTGGGATGGTATTGATTACCTCATGGGCATTTTCGCCGCCTTCTAAAAAATGGGGAATAATTACAAAATGCGTATAATCGTCTTTTTTACTCATGATCATTTTCTTGAAGAAAACGTAATCATTATTGTAGATATAAAAATCGATTGCTGCGCGCTCCCCAATGGCCTTAGTAAAAGAATCGTAGATAATCTTTTTGTGGGTGCTTAACTTATTAAAAAGCAGGCACACCTTCAGTTTTCTCGAAAAATCAGTATTGATAATAAAGTAACCCTTTCCAGGAACCGAATCTACCACCCCCAGTTTCCGAAGATTTCTATAGCCTTTTTCTGCGGTATCGCGAGACATTTCTAAACTGAAGCTGAGCTCATTAATGGAAGGAAGTAAACTGCCTTTTTTTAATTTGCCCATATCAATTCCATTCAAAATGGCATTGGTTAACTGCTTATATTTTGGCGTAGATGAATACTCATCAATTTGAATGTAATCGAGGATATCTTCTGGTTTCAAATGAATTTGGCTTGGGTTTCGAATATAAAAAAAAATCTGCTACCAGAGCAGATCTTTTTGTTATATCGTTCGCTGGATAGCAGAATAGTACTTTAAATTAATCATATCCGTTGGTGCAGGATTATCATTCCAGACATCATTGATGGCAAGTGCAGTTCCAATGGCTGTAGCCTGCGATACCGATGAGGCGTAAACCTCTATATCCGGAACGGCACTGGCCAGCAAATGCATGTAAATGGCATTTTTACCAAAGCCTCCATCCACAAAAATTCTGGTTACACCAGGATTCAAAATCAATTTTAACGAGTAAACCTGTTGCTTAACTAAATCTAAAATTAACTGGTGATAAGCCTCTTCTGCGGTTTGAAAGGTGTTTAAATCTCTGGCAGGAAATGCAGAAACCAATGAAAATTCTGTTTGAGCATTCTGATTTTCAGGCACCTTGTTCACCAGCTTCAAAACCAGGCCCGGATTAAACTTCAGGTGTTTGAACAGATAAGCTGCACGATCAAAATGTGCTGCAATCCGCTTCAGTTGAATCTCATGTTCGTTACCTGCAAAAATCCGGGATGCTTTTATGGCTTTGCCTTTGAAATGCATATAACACAGGCAGTCCTTCTTCAATTCATCGGCCGTTAACGGTTCCTGATTGAAAGGATTTAAACTGATGCACCAGGTTCCGGTAGAGATTAATACAAACGGCGTATTAAAATTGGCCAAATAAGGAATAAGTGCTGCAGAACTGTCGTGCAAGCCAACGCCTACACTCACTTCTTTCCCTTCAAAAGTTGTTTTCAAAGTAGAATCTGCAGGCGTAAATTCGCCAAACTTGTCAATAATCTTTTCTGCTGAAACCCAGTGATGGTATTCATCTTTATTAAAATCCCAAAGCTGGGTATGGCATCCAATACTGGTAATATCTGCCACCGCTTTACCCGTAAGCAAATAGCTTAAATACTGTGGTAAATGCAGCGCATGCTTTACCCGGTCAAAGAGCTCTGGTCTTTCGTTCTTTAAACGATAAAGCTGCATTCCGGAATTTAAGCTTCCAAGAACCGGCGAAGCCGTTTCAAGGGAGATTTTCTCCTCTCCACCATATCTATCATAGAAAGCCTTTTTTAATGCTTCCGGATATTCCTTTAAATAATTATAAAGCGGTGTTAAAGGTTCGCCGTTTTCATCCAGGTAAACGAAACTCGCACCATAAGTAGAAAAGTTTATGGCCCTGATATCAAACTCTTTCATTTGAAAAACCTGGTTCAGCGAATCGTAAACAGACGATTTCAGGCTCTCGAGATTTTCGCAAGGCTCACCGTCTTCATCTGCAGTTTCTACAAAACGGGCAGATCGTTCGTAAACAATGCTGTAGTTCTCGTCGATTAAAAAAAGTTTCTTATTTGTTTTTCCAACATCAAATATGGCTATAACAGGTTTAGGCATTTTTAATTCCTCTTCGATTATAAACCTGTAGCTACAGTATTTCCACGGTGATTAACTAAATTACTTCTCACAGCCAAATCACGGTACAAACCAATTGGCGATAATGCCGCACCCGCTCTTAATCTCGCTTCGGCAACTAATGGCCTTAAGTCGCTACGGAAAGTGTTTTGCAAAATTTCCTGTGCTTTAGCTACGTCATTATTATCCTGCGCTGCGTTTAAAGCATTCCGATCAACCAACAACGCCTGGGCATAGGCAATCATAATCGCTTCTACTGATTGTAATAAATCTTCTAAAGGGTCTTTCACATTATGAGAAGCATCAATCATCCAACCTAAATCTTTGGCGTGGTTCATGCCTTTCGCATCCATACCTTCCACCAGTTCGTTGAAAATTAAAAACAATTGGTAAGGTTTGATACTTCCAGCCGTTAAATCATCATCACCATATTTTGAATCATTAAAATGGAAACCGCCTAATTTTCCTTCCATCAATAGTAGAGCGACGATCTGCTCGATATTCGCATTCGGTAAATGGTGACCCAGATCTACCAGTGTATAGGCTTTTTTACCCAGTTTGCTGGCATACAATAAAGACTGGCCCCAATCGCCCACAGTTGTAGAGTAGAAATTAGGTTCGAAAGCTTTATATTCTACAAACATTTTCCAGTCTTCCGGTAATGCGGCGTAAATTTCCTGTAAACTTTCCAGGGTGTTTTCAAAAGCTTTGCGGAAATTCAATTGTCCCGGGAAACATGATCCGTCAGCCAACCAAACCGTTAAAGCATCAGAACCTAAGGCTATACCATGTTTAATTACTTCGATGTTATGTTCTATGGCTTGCTGGCGAATGGCTTTATTTACATTTTGAAGTGATCCAAATTTGTAACTATGTGCGGAACCTGCCTGATCCTGAAAAGTATTTGAATTCATGGCATCGAACTTCAGGCCATAGCTGGAAGCCAGACTTTTTAAGCTTTCTGCGTTTTGAGGAATATCCCATGGGATGTGAAGCGAAATCGCACCACTTGCACCGTTAAGGGCATGTAACAAACCTACATCTTCAATTTTTTCTTCAATGGTTCGTGGCTCACCACCAGTAATGGCAAAACGGCCAAAACGGGTTCCACCGGTTCCTAAGGCCCAACTCGGAATGGCAATTTGAAAATCTACTAATTTCTGGATAATGCTCTCAAGGTTAACATGCGACCAGTCTTCCTTCAGAAAATCCAGCTTGCGTTGGTGTGAAGTAGAGAGGGAGTCGTTATGTTTTTCTATTTGGTTCTGCTCAATATTCATTGCAATATTTGCTTTATTAGGTTAATCTTCGGCGAAAACCGCCATTATTTATCCAGTAAACCGGATATAAATTTTAACAGTCATTTTCGGTCTGTGGAAACCACAGACCATGAAAACGACTTACTAAAACTAACTTTATCTTTGAAGGTATTTCCTGATCAGCCCATGGCTAAAATGAAATACCTAATGATACTATCTTACAAATGCCATGGCTACACCGCCATCAACGTTTAACACATTACCTGTCGATTTCTGCAACAATCCGCCAACAAAAGCGAAACAAGCGTTTGCAATATCATCAGGTAAAATAATTTGATTTAGCAAAGTACGTTTGGCATAATAAGCAGGCAGCTCAGCAACCGTTACACCGTATGCTTTTGCTCTGCCTTCGGCCCATCCGCCTGCCCAGATATTACTGTCACTGATTACAGCATCAGGATTAACAACGTTTACACGAATGTTATCTGCGCCCAATTCAGCAGCGTTTAACCTGCTTAAATGTAACTGCGCAGCTTTTGCACTTCCGTAACCAGCATTATTTGGTCCGCTTACCAATGCGTTCTTGCTCACAATATTAATAATATCTCCACCAACATCCTGCTTTTGCATCGCTTTTGTTGCAGCCTGAGTGATGAAAAACTGTCCTTTCACCAACACATCATATAACAAATCCCAGTCTTTTTCAGTGTGATCACCGATGGTTTTAGAGATCGATAAACCAGCATTGTTAACCACGATATCTATACCGCCAAAAGCCAGTGCCGCAGCATCAAAAGCCCCATCAATATCTTCCTGACTGGTGACGTTTAAGGTTGCAGTGCTGTAAGAATCTTTACCATATAGTTTTGCAAACTCAGCGCCGGCTTCTGCCAAACGTTCTGCGTTCATATCATTTAAGATCACTACTCCACCTTCAGCAACAAACTTCTTTGCAATTGCTTTACCAATGCCGCCTGCACTTCCGGTAATCAGGGCAATTTTACCCGTAAGTGGTTTTGGTTTTGGCATACGCTGAAGTTTTGCTTCTTCCAATAACCAATATTCAATGTTAAACGCTTCCTGGTGAGGCAAAGAAGTGTATTCTGAAATGGCTTCAGCACCTTTCATTACGTTAATGGCATTGATATAGAACTCTGCAGCAACTCTCGCCGTTTGTTTATCTTTCGAGAAAGTGAACATTCCCACACCCGGATATAAAATTACAACAGGATTGGTATCACGGATAGCCGGACTGTTTGGATGTTTACAGGTTTCATAATAATCTGTATACATGGCTCTGTAGGCCTCAAAAGCTGGCAATAATTGTTCTTTGATCGCCTTCACATCGGTTAGATCAGCATCGATGGCTAAATCTAAAACCAGGGGACTAATCTTTGTTCTTAAAAAATGATCCGGACAGCTGGTACCCATTGGAGCCAAACGGGAAAGATCATTTGAGTTGGTAAATTCCAGTACGCGTACATCATCAGTAAAATGACCGATCATGTGTTGCTTAGAAGAACATAAACCACGCAATACTGGCGCTAATGCAGCCGCTTGTTTTTTGCGGTTAATATCTGTAGCACTTTCTATTTTTTGTCCGCCAAATACCGGTCCTTTTTTACCGTAGTTCTGAGCCAGGTAATCTGAACAGATTTCGATTACATCTAAGGTATTTAAATAACTTTCGTAAGCAGTATCACCCCAGGTAAATAAACCGTGAGAGCCCAACATGATTCCACGAATGCCTGGATTTTCATCTAAACATTGCTTTAATTGCAAGCCCAGTTCAAACCCTGGTTTTTTCCATTCTACCCAACCAATTGTTCCGCCGAATAATTCTTCAGTAATTTTTTTTCCGTCTTTTGCCGCAGCGATGGCAATGGCGGCATCCGGATGCAAGTGATCGATATGTGCAAATGGCAGGAAACCATGCAAAGGCGTATCAATTGATGGCGCTTTAGAACTTAAATCGAAAATACAGTGGTTAAACAGTTCAACCATTTCATCTTCGTGTTCTACACCACGATAAATATTTTTTAAGCTCCGCAGGCGATCTACATAAAGAGCAGCTAAACCGCTTTTCTTTAATGTACCCAAATCGCCACCCGATCCTTTAACCCACATAACTTCGGTTTCATTGCCGGTAAGCGGATCTTTTTCCATTAACTTGCATGAAGTATTACCGCCACCATAATTCGTCAGGCGCAAATCTGCACCCAATAAATTAGAGCGGTAGATCAATAATGCAACTTCATCTCCAGCCAGTTTTGCGGCCTCTTCTTCATCCCATAAGTAGCTTACGTACTTATAATTTGTTTCTTTAACAGACATGTATATTAATGTTTACTTTTTTTAAAATTTATCTAATTGAATTACCGTAGCCTACAATCAGCACAGAAACGATAATGGTTACTATACCAACGATTACGGTTGTTAATGTTTTTCTCGATACACCTTTCCATTCTTTCAAAACCAATCCCCAAACGTTTGCAATCAGGATGATGAAGGCCATGTGTAATATCCATGAACTGGCACCGTTCCCCATTTTGCTTTCTCCCATTCCGTAGAAAAAGAATTGCAAAAACCAGGTGGTTCCGGCCAGCGCAGAAAAAATGTAGTTTTTTAGTAGCGGTGTTGATTTCTTGGTGTAATCGCCAAACGTTTTATTTCTGGCATTAAGAATCATACACCAAATGAAGTTGGTGGTTAAACCGCCCCAAAGTACCACTACGTAGGTTACGTTGTTCTGGAAAAGAAAATTGCCTGCTTCTGATGGATTGGCAGCTTTCCAGATTTGATTTGCAGCATCAGCCATTGGCTTTCCAGCTTCCAAACCGAAGTTAAAACACGCACTCAATACGCCGGAAACAATTCCTACAAATAACCCTAAGCCGAATTTAAATTCCGTTTTCACTTCCATCCCATGCGGATCAGTTACATCAGATTTGATTTCTTTCTCTTTCATTACCCCCGCTTTACCGCAGATTACGATACCGATGATGCAGACCAAAAGCCCCAGCATAACCATCCTACCCCAATCGGTATGTAAAAACATGGTAAAGGTATCTTTGCCTTCTTGCGGGAAAATATCGAAATAAATAGAAGGTAAAATAGAACCGATTACCATTGATAAACCAAGGATAATGCTGCTACCTAACGATACGCCAAGGTAACGAACACCTAAGCCATAAGTTAAGCCGCCAATGCCCCAAAGCACACCGAAGAAATAAGTTAATAAAAGGATATTCCCACTTGTGGTGGCAATGATATCAGTAAAATTTGGAATGGTTAAAAAGGCAGCCAGCGGCGGAACAATGAGCCAGGAAAAAATTCCTCCAACGATCCAGTAGCTTTCCCAGGCCCAACCTTTAACCTTCTTGTATGGAATATAAAAACTCCCCGATGCGAACCCGCCGAAGAAATGAAAAATTACGCCTAAAATTGCCTGCATGCTCTATATTGAATATTTGGTTGGTCCAAAATAGAAAATACACCATGTTTAACTGTTATGCACTGTTATGTCGGTACCAACAATTTTATTCTATTCACTTACGAAGTTTGGCAGGCCTTTGAATTAGTAAACTTTGTAAGTCTCCCGCCAAGTTTCTTCTCCAAACTTCCGAAGTCTTTCCAGGCTCTTGGCCTTTCAGACTTCGAAAGTTAATCGACTTACGAAGTTTAGCTGGCATGTGTGTTAGGAAAACTTTGTAAGTCGCCCGCCAAGTTGCTTCTCCAAACTTTCGAAGTCTTTCCAGGCTCTGGGCCTTTCAGACTTCGAAGGTTAATCGACTTACGAAGTTTAATTGCATGTGCGTTAGGGAAACTTCGTAAGTCTCCGCAAGTTTATTCTCCAAACTTCCGAAGTCTTTCCAGGCTTTGGGCCTTTCAGACTTCGTAAGTCTCCCGCAAGTTCTTCTTCAAACTTTCGAAGTCTTTCTGTACGCTGGGCCTTTCAGACTTCGAAAGTTAATCGGCTTCTATTCGCTTACGAAGTTTAGCAGGCCTTTGAATTAGGAAACTTCGTAAGTCTCTCGCAAGTTTCTGCTCCAAACTTTCGAAGTCTTTCGGTGCTTTTGGCCTTGAAGACTTCGAAAGGAGGCTACATCGCCAAACTTATCTTTTCAACAAGGTCGTTAATTACAGCTTCAGATTTTAGAATTTTATAATGACCAACACCTTGGTAAACTTTAGCGTTAACATCAGGGAATCTATTTAGAAACTCTTCTAAGAACGGATAAGTGGAAATATCATCCTCCGGATCGAAAGCTACAAAGTGATTGAAGTTTCTATTTTCTTCATAGAGATTAACTAAATTGAAGTGGCTGGCGGGAACTGGAAACTCTTTAGCAAAGTTATCAAAAAACCGATTCTGATGATCGGCTGAAATGCCAACTGAAGTAAGACTATGTGCAAAGTTTTCTTTAAGCTTGATTAATGGCGCAATGCTGAAAAGCATTTTCGTCGACAGATTCATATCCTGCAAGGCAATTACGTTTGCCATACTGCCCAGCGAGTGGCCGATTACAAAATCTGGCACTGCGTAATTTGAGGCAATTGCTTTTACAGCGTCAGCATAAAACATCAGGTTGGAGAGATCAGACACAGAACTTCCATTTCCAGGTGCATCAAAAGCAATCACTTCTACATCTTCAATTTTAAGCAACTCGACTATTAATTCATAAAAATCTAATGCTTTAGATGCCCAGCCATGGGTTAAGAGTATTTTTGTTTTTCCATCGCCCCAGCTGAAGCAATTAATCTCCAGGTTGGATTGTGTAAAATAAGGATCGTAAACCTCGAGTGAAAAAAATTTTGCTGCAGCAATCAATTCTTCCTGATGAATGCGCAACGGGATCTTGGGTGAGTAGAAAATAAACTCGCGCATCAGCGCATCATCCGGATTTTCAGCGGTTGCTATTAATGAACTGGCAATTTGTTTAAGTCTTTTCAAATCTGTGTTATTTATAAGATCAAGTGTGATTTTAAATCAGCAGGTGAATAGTTAATTGATTTCAAGGTTTTATCATCCGCTTTTCTAAATACTAAAAATAATCCGTCAACCTCTTTATAGTAAGAAGCAGTTTGGTCTTTATCAAAATAGTGTTTAATCGTTAATTCAGCCTCTTCCACCGTTTTACATGCTTTGCTCATATTAGAACGATGGACTTCATCAAATAGCGTTTTAAACTTTCCACCTAAACCAAATTCATGAATCGCTCCTGCCAGTACATATTGCAAATCGCACAAGGCATCGGCCACTTCAACCAAATCATCATTTTCTACAGCTTCTTGTAATTCTTTCAACTCCTCAGCCAAAAGTGCAATCCTCAAATTCGCCCTTTGTTTCGATGGAATCACTGGTGAATCTAAAATTGGATGTTTAAAAGTCGTGTGAAATTCAGCAACCTGATTAAGTGAATTCGTTTCCTGCATGGTTTGTTATTTTAATCTTTACAGCAGTAAAAGTAAAAAAAACACATTGATTTAGCGCCAGAACTTATAAGAATCAACAAACCAATTTAGCTCCGATCCCGAATTACCTTAAAAAACTCCTCCTTGTAGGTATCTCCTATCGGTAACGATTGATCGTTAATATAAAGGGTATTTCCATCAACCATTTTAATTTTATCCAAAGAAATAATATAAGATTTGTGAATGCGATAAAATGGTGGTTTAGGCAGATCCACTTCCAGCTCTCTCAGGGCCTGATAAGTGACGATTCTTTGCGTGGAAGTATACACCGAAACATAGTTTTTCAATCCTTCAATGTATAAAATATCACCGTAGTTCACTTTTATAAACTTATTCTTGGTATCGCCTTTAATGAAAATAAAATCATTACCAGCCGCCGGAGCTACATTTACCGTTTCTATTTGTGCCGGCACGATGATTTGCTGGGCCTTTAGTGCAGCTTTATAAAAACGTTCGTATGGAATTGGCTTCAGCAGGTAATCTACCACATCGAGGTCAAAGCCTTCTAACGCAAACTCCGGATACGCAGTGGTGAGAATTACTTTACACTTGCCACCCAAAATCTTTAAAAACTGAATACCAGTGAGCTCCGGCATCTGGATATCTAAAAAAACCAGGTCAACCTTGCCTTCCTGAATTAGATTTAGTGCTTCAAAGGGATTGGTGGTGGCTGCTACCAACTCCAAAAATGGTGTTTTATTGATGAAAGTGGCAATAATATCTGATGCATAAGACTCATCATCAACAGCTAAACAGCGGATCATAAACGGCAATTAAGTTTTAAGTAAAGTTATAAATAAAGGAATTGTTGTAAACTAAATGTTGATTACCAGAGTCGTTTTATAGGTATTGCCATTGTTAGATACCAGTAACTCATGCTGATCCGGATAGATTAAATCTAACCTTCGATGGATATTAGCCAAACCCACTCCGCTCGAATGGTCTTTTTGAGCATGGCTGATTTTATTACTGACTTCGAAACTCAATCGCTTTCCGTTAATTTTCAGCTTAATCCGAACGGGCTGCTTTTCATCGTTTATAACACCATGCTTAAACGCATTTTCTACAAAAGGAATTAATACCAGCGCTGCAATTTTCTGATTAGCTACGCCTTCAATAGCAAAATTAACATAAAAATGAGGCTCAAAACGCATTTTAAACAGTTCGATATAACTTTCCAGGTATTCTACTTCTTTGCCTAGCGAAACTTTTCCATCCGGACTTTCCGTGAGCGTATAACGCATCAAATCAGACAGCCTCAAAACCGCATTCGATAGCTGATCAGAAACAGGAATAGCCAGCGAATAAATATAGTTTAAGGTATTATATAGAAAATGAGGATTAATCTGTGATTTCAAAAAAGCAAGTTCAGATTTTACTACCTCATCTTTCAGTTTCCTGTTGGTCATTTCTGTTTTGAAATTCTCCTGCACGCTATACACCGCAGCGGGAATAATGATATACGAAATCCCGTAATAAATATTATCTAAAATGTACGATAAGGCGCTGGTATCGTTCGAGTAATTATGAAAGTCAAACCAGTGCAAATAAAGTACTTCTTCAATGAGGTAACGCAAAGCGATAAATACCACAAGTGTAAATACCATTCCGGCAATTAATTGCGGTATTTTTTCCCGTTTCAGGTATTTGGGATAAATCCACAGATAACAAATATAAAATTCGACAATCCTGATGAACGACATGGAAACACCGAGTGCCACGGTTGCAAACGATGATGATTCGATCAGGTAACCACTATACTGGTAAACCAGAATCAAAAGCCAGCAAATGACATGAATCGAAATGATTTTGAATTGTTTCATGCCTTAAAGCTAAATAAAGCTTTCGAAACACTCAATCTTCTTATTCAAAACCCGATAGAAATTATCCCAACACCTGCTTTTAGCCTGTAAACTGTTTTTGAAAGATTTACCTTAAAACGATCAGCGGCGTTAGCTTTAAAGATAATTGCAGGTATGTACTCGGTTTAAGAAGTTATATGGCCACGACTTAACAATCTATCGTGCTCGAAAAGAAGTTTAAGGTAGTGGGGCTAAAAGACATTTTAAAAAGTTTTCTATAGGTATTGCGATTTTTAAAGCACCAGTAACATCCAAACATTGCAGGCAAAATGACCGGAATTACCCAATGCGGCATATAGTTTTTTAAATCCTGCTTTCTCATACATGCCTATTGCTGTTGTTAATTCAGGGAAAGACTCCAGGTAAATTTCGTTATAACCAAACTGCTGAGCAGACTCAATACTTTTCTGCATTAGCATTTTGCCGACTCCTTTTCCCCTTGCAGCTGCAGCCGTATAAAGTTTGACAAGTTCTACGCAACCATCAGGCAAACCAGAAGTTGGGTAAATACCGCAGCCACCAATAATTTCACCATTCTCTTCCGCAATCCAGTAAGCAGATTGTTCTGCCTTAAATACCTCCGATAAATGATCCGTCGTTGGGTCTGTATAAACGGTACCTGGCTTATCTATTTTGAATTCCCTTAATATCGTTCTGATTACCTCAGCGAGTTCTTGATTATCCCTTTCGTTTATTTCTCTATAGGTGATGCCCATGATGCATTTTTCTTCAAAGTTAAAAATCGCAAACAAAGCATTGAAGAAAATTCAAACAAAATTGCGGTTGAATCCATTTATTAAAGAAAAGATAATGCCATGGAAAACGAAAACGATAAAACAGCCAAAGAAAACACGAATGAGCAACCTAAGCCAACAGATGATGTTCAAATGAATATTGAAACGGTAGTTCCATCTGCACACAAAGCAGAAGTTACACCGGGCAAGGATGAGACTCCTGTCGATGATAATGAAGAGCAACCTGCCGATGAGCCCACAGAAGAAGAAGGGAAGAAAGTAACGGAAGGCGAAGAAGGTGCTGAAAAACCAGCTACAGATGCTGATCAATCCGGAACAGACGAAGAATCATCTCCGGAAAAACAGGTACCTAAACAGGACGATGAAACAGGCGAATCAGCGGAAACTGAAGATGAAGGCACTCGTTCTAACGACGATCACAACGGGATTGAAACGGTAACCCCATAATGCATAATGCTAATTTTTGTTAAAGCATGATCGCTGCTGAAATAGTTTTACTAAATTACCGTTATGATTAACATGAAAAACACACTATGGCTTTGCCTCTTTACCATTACCATATTTAGTTGCGGTATAAACAGGCAGGCACAGCAGATTAAAGCGCTGGAAGATTGCACTTATAAAATTACCGGTGTAAAGCAGGTTTCGATTGCAGGTACAGATATTAAACAATTGATGCAGCAACAAACTTTCAGTTTAACCAGCCTGCCGGGTGTAGCGCTTGGCTTGCTGAGAAAAGACATTCCATTAAGGGCAAATTTAAATCTGGAAATCACAAATCCCTCAAGTAACCTTGCTGCGATCAATCAGTTTGAATACAAAATTCTGGTTAACAATACCGATTTAGCCCAGGGAATCGTAAACCAGAATGTAAGTATTGCACAAGGACAAACCGTTACGGTGCCAGTTCAATTGGTGAGCAATATTTACGGATTAATATCAAACGGGAATGTTTTTAACGACATTGTTAAGGCAGCCCAAAGGGGATCATCAGCTAAAGATGAAAAACTCGGACTTTTAACCATTAAAATTAAGCCTACTTTTATGCTGGGCAACACACCGGTGAAATATCCAGGCTATATTACCATTAATAAGGATATCAGCAGTAAGATTTTGTTATAATATGGCTGATAGCATTAATCAACAAATAAGAAAGGGAATTTTCATAATTGAAAATCGCCTTTCTTATTTTATTTATTCTGGGTTTTAAAATTAGATTAAATCTCTATCTAACAGTATTTGCTGCTTAGAATTTTTTTGTAGGCTTTAACAGCATCCCCTTGAAACTGTTTTGATCTAGACTTGAAGCCACCTGCTTAAGTTCTGTAGAAGATAGGCGCGCTGGCATTACCGTTGAGGAAGCTTTTAAGCTGGCGGTTTTTGCTGCAGTGGTTACAAAGCTTCCAGTTCTGGCGTATAAAAGTGCATAACTTAATAAGGTTTCGCTTTCATCACCCCAAGCCTTTGTCAAATCTTCAAAAGCCTCTTTATCAACAGTTAAACCACTGTAATAACCACCAACGCCGGCCTGGTTCTTCGTTTCAAACTCAGGCACATACATATCTACCTTATCTATACGAATAGGGAAAAAACCAACGGGTTTACCATAGGTGGTTTCACCAATCAGTTTCACATCCATCACCGGTTTCAGACTATTTATAACCAACTCACTCGCAGAAGCTGTAGATTCAGTTACAATGAAATAAATCCTGGAAAGCGACAAAGATCCCGATTTGGCAAAACGCTCAATGTTATCGGTCGAAGCTGCTGAATAATCTAAATCTGCATAGGTAGCAAATTTACCGTTTACCCCGGTTGTAAAAGTCTGCAGCTTATCGTCTCCATCTAACAACGGCTGGTGAGCCAATACCGAAGCTTTTCTCTGTGCTGTAGTAAGGCCTTGCAAAAAGCCATTATATTGGGTGGTGTACATCACATTGCCATTCTGATTGAGTGGGGCAGCAAGATTAATCATGTCTGTTGCAGTCGAAACAAAGCCACCTCCATTGTACCTTAAATCTACTACAAGTTCTGTTACCCCTTGTGTGGCAAAATTGGAAAATACCGTTCTCAATGCCGTTGTTGCGTTATTGGTAAAGCTATTGAAAACGAGATAACCTATTTTTTTCGATCCCACGGTATACACATTTGTAAAAAGTATTGGGTTTTCAGTATAAGTTGCAGAAGCGATGTTAATTGTTCTGGTTACATTATCCAGTCCTACAAACGTGAGCGCAATGGATGGGTTAGTACCGAAGATCGCATCATTTAGAAAGTTTATAGTAGCATTACTGTAAGTCAGATTGGTTCGTCCGTTGATACTGGTAATTCTACAACCTCTTGTTAAGCCTTGAAGACTGGCTGGAGAATTTGGATAAACGTATTTTACTCTCAAATCGGAAGTGGTTTGATAATTTACTGAAAAACCATAATCATCAGCTGTTCCATTCACATCTGCTTTCAAGGCTGCTACCTTCCCTGCTGTCGTTACTGCTTCGAAAAAAGAATACTTAGGCTGACTGGAGCCATTCACAAATTCATATGGTTTGCCGGTAGACGGATCTGAAGAATATTGGGTTAAGGCATATAGCTCGGCTTCGTTTGAGCTGAAACCCCGGGGTTTAAATACCTCATAAGTAGGCAATGAAGTATTCCAATAGTAAAGTTCCTTGGTATATAAAAAGATAGAGTCTTTAGTTAATTCATCTCTGCTTGCTGTGGCTACAACGGGCGGCTGTTCTGGCGCCGGACTGTCTTTCTTACAAGCCATAAACAAGCTAATACTTAAGAGCATAAGCACTTTTAAGTAAGTATAGTTATTATATTTCATAGTTATTTGTAGGTGGATTTATATTGATATACGAGAATAGACATCTTTGAGTTGTCTGAAATCAGCTTCAATTTAACACGAACTAAATTTATCCTAAAATATTGTAACAAGTCAGTTGAGTATAGAGAAAAAACAAATTTCCATTGATTAAATTACTTTCAACTGAGAATCAGTTTCAAGCTTGTACGAATGCGGAATATCATGAGATAAATTTATTTAGGCAATTGCGAGACTTGAATAAACCAAAAAACCTTTCATTTCTGAAAGGCTTTAGGAGTGGTGCCTGCTGGAATCGAACCAGCGACACAAGGATTTTCAGTCCTTTGCTCTACCGACTGAGCTAAGGCACCCCGTTTTGGAGTTTGCAAAACTAGCATTATTTTTCAAATACTAAAACATTTGAAAAATTTGTTCCCGAACAATTTCCACTGAAGGAAATTAAAAAGCCTTACATTTCTGTAAGGCTTTAGGTTGTGGTGCCTGCTGGAATCGAACCAGCGACACAAGGATTTTCAGTCCTTTGCTCTACCGACTGAGCTAAGGCACCAACCGTTTGGGATTGCAAATGTAGCGTTCTTTTTTCAAAAGCAAAACTTTTTTTTAATTATTTCAGTCTTATACTGATAATCAATTAATTAAATTTTAATCACTAAAAAATCGTCTTCAAAACTAGCTTAGAATCAATACAAACAACTATAATTAAATATTTTTTTATGCATGCATAGTAATTTATTTAGATTAAAACCCTATTTTAGCATAAAACAATCTAATCTTGCATGGTGGCTCAGATCATTTTTCTAGTAATAACACTTGCAGCAATTGTGCTGTTTACCTATAACTCGCGAAAGATTATTCGCAATATTCGGTTAGGCCGGCCTGTTGACCGTAGTGATCAGCCTCAGAAACGGTTAATGACCATGCTACGGGTGGCCTTTGGCCAGTCTAAAATGGTGGTTAGGCCTATCCCGGCGTTCCTTCATTTTTTCGTTTACATCGGCTTCGTCATCATCAACATAGAAGTTGTAGAAATTATGATAGATGGCCTTTTTGGAACGCATCGAATTTTCCACGGTCTTGGTGGATTTTACGATTTTCTGATCGCATCTTTTGAAATACTTGCGTTTACTGTATGGGTAGCTTGTGTCATCTTTCTGATCCGAAGAAATGTTTTGAAATTAAAGCGTTTCAGAGGGGTAGAAATGACATCCTGGCCAAAATCCGATGCCAATTATATCCTGATTACCGAAATTTTATTGATGACGGCTTTCTTAATGATGAATGCCGCCGATCTTAAATTGCAGGTTTTAGGTTCAGCACACTATACCACAGCAGGCGCATTTCCGATTAGTCAATACCTGATTAATCTTTTACCTTCGTCAGAAAGTTCATTGATAGCCATAGAAAGAGGCTGCTGGTGGTTTCACATCATCGGAATCCTGGCTTTTTTAAACTACCTGCCTTACTCCAAGCATTTCCACATCCTCTTCGCTTTTCCGAATACTTATTTTTCAAACCTGGAACCCAAAGGAGAATTTACCAATATGGCATCTGTAACTAATGAAGTTAAAGCCATGCTTGATCCATCATTTGTACCTGCAGAAGCCGAGCCCGGGAAATTCGGCGCTAAAGATGCAACAGATTTATCCTGGGTAAATTTAATGAATGCCTATACCTGTACAGAGTGCGGGCGATGTACCGATTCCTGTCCGGCCAACATTACCGGAAAATTATTATCACCAAGAAAAATCATGATGGATACCCGCGATCGGATCACCGAAATCGGGAAGAATGTTGATAAAAATGGTGCAGAACATCAGGATGGGAAATCTTTGTTAGATGATTACATTACACGAGAAGAAATCTGGGCCTGTACGAGCTGCAACGCCTGTGTGCAGGCATGTCCGGTAAATATAGATCCGCTTCAAATTATTATGGAACTGCGAAGATTTGCAGTCATGGAAGAATCAAAGGCGCCGGGAAGCATTAATACCATGCTGAGCAATATCGAGAATAACCAGGCACCATGGAAATACTCTCCAGCCGATCGTTTTAACTGGGCAAATGAAGGTTAGTCTGGAGTCGCAAGTCTGATTTCAGATGTACTCCCGGTCTTGATACTTAATACTAAAACCTTAATACTTGATACTAAATACTTGATACAAGAAAATGGAATTTAAAGTACCTACAATGGCCGAATTAATGGCCGCAGGTGAAGAACCAGAGATATTATTTTGGGTTGGATGTGCAGGAAGTTACGATGAAAGGGCGCAAAAAATTACACGAGACATTTGCAAGATTTTGCATCATGTTGGTATGAAGTATGCCGTTTTGGGCACGGAAGAAAGTTGTACCGGAGATCCCGCAAAGCGTGCTGGTAATGAGTTTCTTTTCCAGATGCAGGCCATGACCAATATTGAGGTCTTGAATGCCTACAATATTAAAAAAATTGTAACGGGTTGTCCGCATTGTTTCAATACCATTAAAAATGAATACCCTGGCCTCGGCGGATCTTACGAAGTGATTCATCATACACAGCTGATTCAGGATTTAATCAACGAAGGGAAGCTAAAGGCTGAAGGCGGAGAAAGTTTTAAAGGGAAGAAAATTACTTTTCACGATCCTTGCTATCTAGGTCGTGGAAACGGCGTTTACGAAGCACCCCGAAAAGCACTTGAGGTGTTAGATGCGCAGCTTGTGGAAATGAAACGTTGCAAAAGCAATGGATTATGCTGTGGTGCCGGTGGTGCTCAAATGTTTAAAGAGCCAGAAAAAGGCAAAAAAGATGTTAACGTAGAACGCATTGAAGAGGCTTTGGAAACCAACCCTCAGGTAATTGCCGCTGGCTGTCCGTTTTGCATGACAATGTTAAGCGACGGCATTAAACTAAAAGATAAAGAACAGGAAGTGAAGGTATTAGATATCGCAGAAATTACAGCGAGAGCGAACGGTCTATAACTTGTAAGGACTGCCCCGCAAATTTAGAAGCTGCGGGGCTTAAATCTTCCAATAGCTACGGAGTGATTACAGGCGGCAGACTGCAGATTTTCGTAAGGCGTTCATAGATTGCATTTAAATCCTCAGCCTCCATATTTTTAACTGGAATGACAAATTCTGTAGCCATCGAATCGACATCACCTCCCCTGTCTTTATAAGTTTGAACAATCACATCATCACCTTTGGTACGCAGGTACAATTTGCCTGCCGTCGCTGTCCCATAATATTCCATATCTTTAAATTTTGCCAGTTTGAATGCGAAATATTCTGTTTTTCCGTTATTAAAATACCTTTTATACCTACAAAAGCCATTGTTAGTAATATTAAGTTCATAACGTTTAATTTGCTTAACTTCCTGACTGCTGTCATAGTGATCAATGAACGATTTTTGAAGGAAACCGACGTATTGTTCCATCAATCCCGGATCTGAAATAGCGCATAGAAATACCGCTGTAGCTGAAATAAGTGATATTTTCAAGCACAATGTAAACTTTTTCATAAGGAGGTGATTTTAAGGCAATCCAATTTAATTAAAATTATAAATTTGTATATGAGTTTTTCTCCACAATCCAGAGTCTGGATCTATCAAAGCGACCGTCAATTCACCGCAAGCGAAGAAACAGAAATATTAAACAAATTATCAGTTTTCACTAATCAATGGAAGGCCCATGGCAATGAACTCATGGCAAAAGCCGAAATTCGCTATGGCTATTTCATTATTTTAACGGTTGATGAAAGTCAGGCTGGTGTGACGGGTTGCTCTATTGATAGTTCGGTAAGACTGATCAAAGAAATAGAACAAGCGTTTCATGTCGATCTTTTTAACCGTTTTAACATTGCCTATAAAGTTGAAGAAGAAGTAAAAGTTCAGGGCAAAGAGAATTTTGAAACCCTTGTAAACATCAAACAGGTAACAGCAGATACTATTGTTTTCAATAACATGGTTCAAAACCTCGAAGAATTAAATGCTAAATGGGAAGTACCCTTTCGTGATAGCTGGCATTCTTCAGTTTTTGCACACCTTATGTAAACTTTCCTGAGTCGGCTTTCAGTAATCGCATTTTGATCATGTTTTTTACCGTGCTTTAAAACAATTGCGCAGTAAAACATATTGTATCAATAAATCAAATAATATCTATGAAGCGCTGGCTCAAAATCTCCTTAAGCATCCTTTCTGCTCTTGTCATTCTGGTTATCTTAACGTGGCTTGCCGCTGCTTTTTATATTAGTCGCAATAAGAAAGAAATTCTATCTACTATTCTCGCCCAGCTTAACAAAAACTTAAATGGAGAAATTACTGCTGGCAGTATGGAACCCACGCTTTTAAAAAGTTTTCCTGGTGTTTCCGTTTCTTTGAATGATGTTTTGTTGAGGGATAGTTTGTGGAGTCAGCACAAACACGATCTGCTTAAAGCAAAAGACATCGATGTTTCTTTAAATATCCTCTCACTGATTGTTGGAAACGTAAACATCAGTAGAGTCGCAATTAACGATGCGGCAGTATATATTTACACCGACACTACGGGATATAGCAATACCAGTATATTCAAAAGCAAGCCGAAAACTGAAGAAAAAAAATCATCACTAAAATCATCTGCATTAGAAGTAAGAAAAATCGATTTTAACCGATTGAGTTTAATTGTGGATAATCAGAAGCGATTTAAGCTGTTTAATTTTAATATTGATCAGATACAAGGCAGAATGCAATACCCTGATAGCGGCTGGACAGGTAAGATCAAACTGAAAACACTGGTTAATAATTTTGCGTTTAACACTAGAAAAGGTAGTTTCCTAAAGGGGAAAACATTAGATGGCACCCTATCCGCCCATTACAGCAGGGATCTTGATGCCGTGATTCTTGATCCGGAAAATCTGAACATTGGTAGCCACCCATTCAAAATTGGAGCAAAAATTGATCTCGGTAAATCTGCTTTCGCTATTAACATTGCAGTAGATCAAATTCTATTTAAAGAAGTTGCTTTACTACTTTCGCCTAATATCTCCTCTAAGCTCTTGAAATTTGGCATTGAAAACCCGGTAGATATTCGTGGGAATATTGTTGATGATGGTTCAGGTAAATATGGCGATCCATTAATTAAAGTAGGCATTAAGGTTCGTGATAATGTCCTTTCTATTCCTGCCGGAAAACTAACTGAAGCTAACTTTGACGGTTCATTTACGAATCAGGATACTGTTGGAGGCATTATAGGGGATGAAAATTCATCGATAAAACTACACAGGTTAACCGCTAAATATTTTAATGCGCCAATTAAGATCGATACTTTTACTGTGAACAACTTAGCCCGGCCTATCGCTACAGGCCTAGTGACTTCGAAATTTCCATTATCAAACCTTAATAATTCTTTAGGTACTCAGGATTTTGAGTTTAAAGACGGGACTGCTGATTTAAGATTGTATTGCAAGGCAGATATTGATAACTTCATTTTCACTAAACCAATTGTTTCCGGAGCCATTAAAATTGCAAATGCAGATATTAATTACCTGCCCCGAAAACTTCACCTGGTCAAAAGCGCGCTGAATATCAATTTCAACCAGAACGACCTATCCATTCAAAATGGTCATTTCCAGCTTGGAAAAAGCGAATTAAATGTAAGTTGCAGCATTGCCAATTTTGCAAACTTATATTACTCAGATCCGGAAAAAATCCTCGTTAACCTTAAAATGCATAGTCCGCAGCTTTATTTAAACGAGTTTTTACCTTTTCTGGGACCAAGAAGTACAACAAAGAAAGCATCATCGGCCAAATCAATGAAAACCGCTTCTAAAGAATTAAGTAATGTATTGGAAGTATCGAAGATGAATATTAACCTTACGGTGGGTAAGGCAATTTACAATAAATTCTTAGCAAAGAACCTTGCCGCAGATATTTCGCTTCGTGGCGAAGGGATCTACTTTAATAAAATCAGTGTAGAACATGCCGGCGGATTGATCGGTATGAATGGAAGTATCATCCAGCTCCCAGGCTCAAATACCTTCAAAATGAGTTCAAAAATTAGTCATGTAAGTGTGAAAGACTTTTTTTATTCCTTCGATAACTTCGGACAGAACACGATCACTAACAAAAACCTGAAAGGCTACCTGTCATCTTTAGTCAATATATCCGGAAGGATATCTCATACCGGTAAGGTTATTCCGCGTTCTATCAACGGTAAAGTGATATTTAATTTAAATAATGCTGCATTGGTGAATTTCGAGCCGATGGTTAAAGTGGGCAACTTTGCTTTTGCGAATCGAAATTTATCAAATGTCGAAATCAAAAAGCTGGATGGTACACTCACTGTTCGTGGCGATAAGATCGAAATCAGTCCGATGCAGATCAATTCCAGTGCGATGAATTTTAATGTTAAGGGAATTTATGCTTTAGGTTATGGCACCAATGTGGAAATGGATATCCCATTAAGGAACCCAAAAGGCGACGAAAATTTAACCCGGGCAGAAAAACGCGAAGCAAGAATGAAAGGCATTGTGCTCCATCTTAAAGCCATTGATGATGAAAAAGGCGGGATTAAAATCAGGTGGAATAAGGATCATGAGTAGATTAGTTCGGAGTCTTTAGTTGGGAGTCATTAGTCCGATAATCTCCCTCTCAAAGCGTACAGCATGATGATTAGACGCTAGACTTTGGACTACTGACTAAAAACTAAAAATCCAACGGTCCTAACCTATTCATATTTCTTAAGATCAAATACTGGCGGTGGCGAATATAAGGTGTTGCATTTTTTGGCGTCCATCTTAGTGGATTTGGGAAACATGCGGCGATCAGCGCAGCTTGCCTTTTGGTTAACTTTACACAGGATTTTCCATAATATTCCTGAGCAGCTGCCTCGGCACCATAAATACCATCCCCCATTTCAATAACATTGAGATAAACTTCTAAAATCCGCTCCTTACTCCAGAATATTTCAATCAGTAAGGTGAAATAAGCTTCGAAACCTTTTCTGACCCACGATCTTCCTGGCCATAAAAATACATTCTTCGCTGTTTGTTGAGAGATGGTACTCCCACCTTTCACTTTTTTACCTTTAGCGTTACTGGCAAATGCCTTTTCTATCGCTTTCATATCAAAGCCAATGTGCTTTAGAAAAAGTTGATCTTCAGCAGAAACTGCAGCACGTTTCATGTTGTTAGACATGTCTTCAAAATCTACCCACTTTTTCTCTGTTTTAAAAGATTTTCCATCGGCTTTACGCTCAATGTTTCGAAGTGCCATTAATAGTGTTATAGGCGGATTAATGAAACGATAGGCCACTACCCAAATCACAGAAACGAGCAAAAAATACAGGAAAACTTTACTTATGACATTAATGATTTTTTTCAACAATGGATTCCTGGATTTAGACTGAGGAGCTCGTTTTTTGGCCATGGCACAAAGGTATAAACACTTATTTCCTTTTTCGTATTTTGCCACTAAAATATTGCCATGAAAAAATTAACTTATCTAATTGCAGCAACCACACTTTTTGGATGTACTACCAGTATGAAAAAGACTCAGCCTAAAAATGAGTGGACTTCCTTATTCAACGGGAAAGATATTAAAGACTGGAATGTTAAAATCCATCACCATGAATATAAAGAGAATTATGGCAATACCTTTCGGGTGGAAGATGGCATGATCAGGGTTAATTATGATGAATATGGCGACTTTAACGATCAGTTTGGTCACTTATATTATAAAACTCCATTTTCAAATTATCATTTAAAATTAAAGTACCGTTTTATTGGCAAACTACAAAAAGGCGCGCCCAGCTACACCTTAAGAAATAGCGGCGTGATGTTTCACAGTCAGGATCCGGCTACCATGCCGAAAGAGCAAGACTGGCCAATTTCAGTAGAGATGCAATTTCTGGGTGGTTTAAGTGATGGAAGGCCACGATCTACAGGGAACATGTGTTCGCCGGGCACGGAAATATTTTACCAGGGAAAATTATATCCCGACCATTGCCTTGATTCAAAATCTAAAACCTATGACGGTGATCAATGGGTTTCTGCTGAATTAATCGTCATGGGAGATTCGATCGTTAAACACATCATTAACGGAGATACCGTTTTACAATATAGCAAACCGCAAATTGGAGGCGGCGTAGCAAATGGTTTCGATCCGAAAATTAAAGTCGACGGAAAAGCCCTTAAAAGCGGTTTCATTGCTTTACAAAGTGAAGGACAACCTGTAGATTTTAAAGAAATCTTGATCAAAAAACTTTAGTATGCACCATAAACATTTTATAGCTACATACGTTTATACTTTATGAAAGTAGCATTAATTACAGGCGGAAGCAAAGGAATTGGATTTGGAATAGCCGAATCTCTCTTAAAAAGTGGCTATAAGGTAGCAATCACCAGCAGAACGATAGACAGTGCAAACCAGGCAGCATCGCTGTTGGTAGCGCATGGAGATGTTTTAGCCATCGAGGCTGATGTTAAAAATTTCCAATCACAGCAAAGCGCAGTAAACCTGATCATTGAAAAATGGGGTCAGCTTGATATTCTGATTGCCAATGCAGGAGTAGGAAGTTTCGCACCCATTGATGAAATGGATATTGAGCTTTGGAATGACATTCTTGACACCAACCTTACCGGTGTATTTTACAGCATCAAAGCCAGTGTTGAAGAGATTAAAAGAAATCAAGGACATATCTTCACTATTTCAAGTTTGGCCGGCACAAATTTCTTCGCTGGAGGTTCAGCTTATAACGCCAGTAAATTTGGACTAACTGGTTTTACTCAATCGGTGATGTTAGATTTAAGAAAGTATGGCGTAAAGGTGAGTACCATTATGCCAGGCTCTGTGGCTACTCATTTCAATGATCATAGTCCTGATGCAGAAAACGATGCATGGAAAATTCAACCAGAAGATATGGGAAAACTGATTGTAGATTTGTTGGCTATGCCTGCAAGAACGCTCCCAAGCAAGATCGAAATCAGGCCAACTACGCCTAAAGGATAGTAAGTAATGTAAGATGGAAAAGGGAATGCATATGCCATGATCCATCTTACATCATTTCAATCATCAATCTAACTTTT
>JAZBLX010000047.1:0-26623 GCA_037033465.1 Bacteroidota bacterium
GAAAAAGGTGCAAAGGAAATTGACGGTACACTGCTTGTCTATATCAAAACCAGCAGCGTCCGATCCTATCTTTTAAAGATCAGGCATGATGAGGACCTGAACAGGATCACAAGCGATACACTGAAGGTTTTCGAAAACCCGGTTTCAGATGCGGAATTTCTAAAAGATGTAGTGAAGTATACACAAAGTGAACATCCGGCAGAAACTTATGGCCTGGTACTCTGGTCGCATGCCACATCATGGGCGCCGGCCGCCCCAGCGAAAACAAAATCTTTCGGACGGGACAATGGCAAAGAAATGGACATTATCGATCTTAAAAACGCCCTTCCAAATAATTTTGAATTTATTATTTTTGATGCCTGCTCTATGGGAGGCGTGGAAGTGCTGTATGAATTCAGGCAAAAGGCAAAGTACATCATTGCCTCACCTGCAGAGACACTTGCTGAAAGTTTCCCCTACCAAACCATCACCCCCCTTCTGTTCAAGTCTTCGGATCAGTTGGACGATATCGCAAAAGCCTATTATGATTATTATAATGCTTATACTGGCGATCTGCAATCTGCCACTGTGGTGTTGGTACAGACAAGTGAATTGGACGCATTAGCGCTTGCCATGAAGACCCTGATGATATCTAAAAAAACTTACGGGGATAAACTGGTCAGTGAGGGCGTTCAGCGCCTGGACTTTACCCTTGGTTTTCCTGTGGCAAACTATGATTTTGGAGGGTTCCTGGACAAAAACTTTCAACCAGCGGATCTGAGCGATGTGTACAAAGAGCTAAACAAAGCGATACTGTTCAAGGCAGCAACAACAAACTTCTTAGGAATTAGCATAAAAAGTTTTTCCGGCATGACCTGCTACATTCCTGCTGTTAATGATGTCAATCTTTACTACTATAAAAGATTGCAGTGGTATGCAGGCTCGGGCATCTATGTGCCCTTTGAAAAGTAGCGGTTTGACTGTAGGAAGGCTGAAAGCAACAAACTTTCAGCCTTTTTAGTATATAGACCCGATGGTGACTAGAGAATAATTTGAAATTACTTTGGATTAGTTACCAGGGAATTTCACTAGTTTCTGGATTGCTCTCTTCGCTGAAGAATTTGCCGGTTGGCCCGTTTTGATCGATCATTGCATACTTTATAATACGCCGGGCCGCCTCTTCAACCTCTCCCCCATTCTGGTTGGTAAAATCAGTTTTGGTATAACCCGGGCAAACAGCATTTATTTTGAAAGCAGTATCACGCAGTTCATAGGCTAGATGAATCGTGTACATATTCATAGCTGCTTTTGACGAACCATATACCGCATATTTCGCATAGTCATAAGCTGGCCAGGATGTATCACTCTGAAGCGAAAGAGAGCTTACACTCGTGCTGACATTTACAATTCTCGGCTCAGGTGAATTGCGCAGTAAATCAATAAACGCCTGTGTAACCCTTGCCACCCCAAATACATTGGTATCAAATGCTGTCATAAATTGTTGCATTGTGGCATCCAAGGCCGTATAGGGCATTCCACCATTTACCCCTGCATTATTAATGAGAACATCCAGTACACGCAGTTTGCTGCCGATTTGTTGACGAGCCTGGTTCACGGAGTCTTCGTTTGTTACGTCCAACTGTACGGCTTCTACCTGAGTCAGTCCCTCAGCTTTTAATTTTCTGGCAGCCTCAACTCCCTTTTGCAGATCCCGGCTTGCAAGATATACGTAAAAATCATTTTGCAAAAACTGTTTTGCCGTTTCAAATCCTATGCCCTTGTTGGCTCCTGTAATTAATACTGTTTTCATTTTATCATCTTAAGTGAATAACACAAAAATGGACAGTATACGAAGGAAACCATTTACCATTTGGTAAAAACGATTAAGTAATATTTTTTCTGATTCTGCTTAGTGATTGTTGGGTGACGCCTAAATAGGAAGCAATATAAGCCAGCGGAATTCGGTTAGTAAGTAAGGGATAATTCTTCATAAATTCCAAATAACGAGTGGTTGCATTTTGTGATATAACAGGACCCTTCCTTGATTTTTGGAACATACATATCTGGACCATTTTGTTCTTTATATTATCCCATCCCACGATCGTGTGAGAAAGCTCTTCCCAGCTTTGTTTAGAAAATACAATGAGTTTACAAGGCGTACATGCCTGCAAATACTCGGAAGAATAAGCATTTGCTTCTAGATTGACATAATCTGCTACCAGGCTGTTTTCCCCTATGAAGCAGCGCGTTATTTCTTCACCCTTGTTATTATAGTAGCATCCTCGAATCACACCTTCCACAATAAAACCAACCTGATGAGGGATCTTTCCGGCTTCTGAAAAATAATCATCTTTACGAAGGTCTATTTCCATTGCATTGCTTTCAATAAGGTCTATTTGTTGTCTATTCAGGTTACCAAACTTTAAAATGTAGTCAATCAATTCTTTCATTACTGCAAGTTAATCAAAGTTAAATGCATCAGATTTACCATTTGGTAATTTTTCCGCTGATATATTCATTCAGACCAGGATATCTATAGCCAGCTAAAAGCTGAAAAAAATTTCTTAAACTGCTTCAAAGAACTAAATTTTAATATGCATTACTTAACAAGGAGGCTGGTAAGTCCTGAATGGCAGGAATCATTGTTGCATAAGGCCTAATTACATACCAATGGCTTTACAGGTAAAATCAGGTATCTCGTTTATTTACCCTATTTTTTTTAAGTTCAATAAACTAGAACAGTAGCGCAAATCTTTAGGGCTGCACTGATTAGAGATTTTTGATGTTTTAATTGACAATCGTTTTCTTAAAATCAAACTTAGGTGCAATTGTAGCTAAAAGCATAGCGATTCAGATACACCCGCCGATATTTCGTTTCCACGATAAATTATCTCCAGATACCTTTTTCTAAAATTGCTATAGCAGTCAGCGGGATATTGCGCTCACGCTAAATAGTTGCCCTATGACACGGCTTAGCTTTCTTTAGTAAGCTATTGCAAGCTAATTAAAATCCTGGCTTTAAAATACCGGTAATTACGTATTAAACAAGGTATTTATACCTAAAACTATAAAGTATAGTCCATGTTCTCTTGATAGAAACAAAACTATATGATGAAAGTAAAAACACTGTTATTGATCCTGGGCCTCTCTTCAAGTCTAGTATCCGTGCAAGCCCAGCGCGGGCTTCCGCCCAAACAGGGCACTAAAAATACAATGGTCACCAATTATCCCCAGCACCTGGATTTTCTGCCTGAGATGGTCAATCTTTTAAAAGTTCCTGAGGGTTGGGAAGTGAAAGCAGCGGCTGTCGGACTGGGAAAACCAAGAATGTTATATCCTGCACCAAATGGGGCGCTGTACGTCACGCGTCGGGACGGTGGAGATGTGCTGATGCTTACAGACAAGGATGGGGACGATCAATTTGACGAGATTAAGACCGTCCTTTACGATTTCAAGGGAGTGCATGGCATTACCATGAAGGATAACTTCTTGTATCTCTGCAACAATACCCAACTCAGACGTTATCCGATTAAAACAGACGGCACCCTTGGTGATATGGAACTTCTCATCAGCGATCTTCCCAGTGGTGGTCAGCATCCAAATCGTACCATGGAATTCGGACCGGATGGCATGTTATACTTATCTGTCGGAACGTTGTGCAATGATTGTAAGGAAAACGACAGGGAAGCTGCTACCATGCTGCAGATTGATCCCAAAAACTGGAAAAGAACCATATTTGCCAGCGGACTTCGAAACACTATCGGTTTCGATTTCCATCCACAAACCGGAGAGTTGTGGGGCATAGACAACGGGGGCGATGGAAAGGGAAATACATGGCCACCGGAAGAGGTGAACAGAATTGTAAAAGGTGGAAACTATGGTTATCCATTTGCATACGGAAAACAGGAAGTTGATCAAAGCAGAGAAGATCCGGCAGGCGACATCAAAGAGTCTGTTGTCAAAACTACTCAGCCATCGGTACTGGAACTAACTGCGCATATGGCACCCATCGCTTTCGTTTTCTTTAAGGATCAGGCTGGAATCCCTGCCGGTTATAAAGGTGATGGATTGGTAGCTTGGCACGGCTCGTGGAATGCTAAAAAAGCCGTTGGTTTCAAGGTTCAGCGCATCCGTTTCAACAATGGCACTGCAGTTGGCGCAGAGGATTTCCTTACAGGCTTTTTAAAAGGAAATAATCGTTTTGGAAGACCGGCAGGAATCACGATTAGTCAAAAAGGTGTTATCTATGTTTCAGATGATGCAAACGGAGTCATTTATTCTATCAAACAAAAAATCTAGTTAAGATGAAAATACATCATTATATATTTTTAGGGCTTTTCGTGGTTGCAGGATGCAAGGTTCTGCAACCTGAACCAACCCAGCGGATCAGCTTCACTGCAGAAGACAGTTACCCGGAAGGCATTGCTTTTGATGCCGCCCGCAATCACTATTATGTTTCATCGGCAAGACTTGGAACCATCGGAAAAGTCAGCCCTAATGGCACCTACTCCACACTATACTCAGAAAACAGCCTTAAATCATCCTATGGCATGAAAATCCATCCGGATGGAAAAAGGTTATACGTTTGCATCGGCGATGCGAACTACAGCAAGTTTACTGCTGCTGATACCAGAACAAAGATGGCGCGTCTTCTCATCATTGATTTGGAAAGCGGAAGAAAATTATCGGATGTGGACCTATCCTTGCTGAAGCCTGGCAAGCATTTCCCAAATGATCTTACCTTTGATGATGCAGGTAATGCCTATATTACCGACAGCTTCGCTCATGCAATTTATAAGATCGATGCAGATGCCAAGGCGAGTCTTTTTACAAGTAATGAAAAATTCGAAACGGCCGGAATTGGCATCAATGGGATCGCTTTCCATAAGTCAGGTTTCCTGATTGTAGATAACAGTGCAACCGGAATGTTATATAAAGTGCCGCTGAACAATCCCAAAAACGTGGAACTGATCAAGACCGATCAGTTTTTTCTGGGAGCAGACGGATTGCTGTTAAATGCATCTGACTCGCTTACCATTGTTGTAAACGGAGGAAACGACAAAATCTTTAAATTGGTTTCAACTGATGAATGGAAAAGTGCCAAACTCGCGGCCACTACCCTGATTGCAGATCGGTTTACCTATCCTGCTACGGCTACGCTGAATGCCGGACAGGTCTGGGTCATGAATGCACGGTTTAACGAACTACTTGACAGTAATGCAGTTCCAGCAAAACAGTTTGCTATTCAAAAAGCGGTTTTCAAACCTGTACCTAAATCGAAGGATAAGTCATAAATAATTTAGGTATAAAACTACAAGCAATATGGAAACTTAAATCAGGATCTCTGGAATAAGATTCCGACCATTATTTATTTTTTCTCGGAACAAATGTTTCGGTATTGCTTGCTCCAAATGGCCGCACTGATTTTTTAAAAAATCAAATTAAAGTCAATTCGGAGATCAACATGGCTTCAATTAAGCTTGCTCCTGCAAAGCAGGAGCAAGCTTAATTAGATCAACCCTTCATCCTTAAAGCTATAATATCGATCTTTACAAATGATGATATGATCAAGAATGGGAAGTTCAAGCAGTGCTCCAATTTGTACCATTCTTTTAGTCAATTCTACATCTGCTTCACTGGGCCGGCATTGGCCTGAAGGATGATTATGGCTCAGGATGATTCCGCTTGAGTTGGCTTTTAAGGCAATAGCAAAGAGTATTTTTGGATCGATGTAAGTTCCAGACAGTCCGCCTTGAGAGATATTAACGATGCCAAGCACATGATTTGCCCGGTTTAGCAGTACAATTTTGAATTCTTCCAAAAATTCAATTTTGTCTTCACTCCAGTTGGAATACAGCACATTGAACGCCTTGTCTGAACTGTCGATCATTGGTCTTTCTGAAGCTTTGAAATTAGGTTTGTAGCTGATCTGGATTTTTGCTGCCTGATAGGTTGTCTTTTCCATAATATTTAATTTAATTATGGTACCGGGTTGGTTTGCGTTCCGCCAAAGCAGTGGAAGCAACGGAATAAATGGAAGTGCGGGCAAAGGCGACAGGCGGGTTTATGCCGGAATTTCTACCTGCGTGCCGGAAAGCAATACCGAAATTTGTAGCGAATTAAATGAAACACCTTACTTAATAAAAACATCCAGACATTTATATTAGAATAGCGAAAAAATAGCTTGAGTCTCATTTTTCTACAAAATGCAGAAAAATAACTCAAACGAACTACATTTAATCTAGTTTTGATTTAAGTACTACTAACCTGCTCCTATTGCTCCAGACTAGCTGCTGGTACTGTTGCACTGCCTCAACTGCAATCAAAATCATTCCATCGAGTATCATCAACAGACCAATATTTTGCAAAATATGTTCTGAGCGTTTTGACAATGGCACGCTATCTGTCAACGCAAACATATGGATACCCTGAATGCTCCCTCGTAGATATTTACTGCGTAGAGCAAAGGCGACAATTGTAATACCAAACAGGGAAATTATTATTCCAAAAATTTGAAGCTGGATAAAAAAATTCTGTTCATTCATTTATCATGATTTACCGACAAATAAGCGATAAAAATATTTGCATTAGTTGATACAGGGATCACCAAAGTATATGTTGCTATTTAGCGTTTATAATACACAAAAAGCAGTTCCAGGATTTACCAACATAAATGCCTGAAACTTATTAACCTCGCTCATAAACCTTTAAACATTGATACTATTTGATAATATACGAATTTAATGCATCAAATTTACCTAAGCATAAGACCAAAAATGCTTAAACCGGGAACTTGCTACGCTATTTATTATTCTTCAATCTTGAAATAAGCAACGTCCCCGGTTGAATTGAATTGCTATCCGCCTAATGCACGATATAGCCCAATTAAAGCAGTATAAGAAGCCTGTTTGAGATCTACCTGCTCCATTTCGGCATTCAGCACGCTGCCCTGTGCCACAATCACCTCAAGATAACTGGCGTAGCCAGCAAGGTAAAGGTCATTTGCGGTTGAAACAGCAGTCTTCAGTTCTGCTACCTCGTTGGTTTTATAGTCATAAGCCTGCTTAAAATTGTTAAGTGCGGAAAGTTGCATAGTTACTTCCTGATAGCCATTAATTAAGCTTTGCTGATATTGATAAAATGCACCGAGCTGACCTGCATTGGCCACCTGACTTGCATTTTTCAGACTTGCGCGATTGAGCACAGGAGCGGTTAAGCCACCTAAAATACCTGAAGCCAAGGATCCAGGAGAAAAAAGCAAGGGAAGCCTGAAAGCATTATAGCCGGCATAAGCATCAAGTGTTAAACTTGGCAAAAAGGCTTTTCGGGCTGCAGAGACATCAGCCTTAGCGGCTTTCAATTCCTGTTCAGCCTGTTGTACATCCGGACGATTTAGGATTACTGCTGATGGCAAACCAGCATAAAGCTGGCTGGGTAGCGGAAGATCAATGGCTGAAGTATCCCGCCTGATTTTCACAGGATATCTGCCAAGAAGCAAATTCAGTTGATTTTCAACCCGGGTAATTGCCTGCCGGATCTCGAACTGCTTGCCTTGCGTTGCGGTACGTTGCGCCTTGAACTGACTAACCGCAAGCGCGGTGGCACGTCCCCCGGCCATCTGGGCCTCTACTACCTCTAATCCCCTGTTTTGCAAAGCAATATTCTCTTTAAGAATTTTTAATCTTTTATCTAAAGCAATAAGTTCGTAATACAAAGAGGCCACCTGACAGGTTAATTGCGTACGATACCATCTTAGCCCCTGAGCACTGGCCAGGTAGCGATGATAGGCTGCTGCTTTCCTTTTGGAGAGTTTACCCCAGATATCGATTTCCCATGAACTTCTGAAGCCGGCAAAATAATCAGGTGTGGGAGTCGGAATTTTTTGATTCGCATCTATATTCCCTGAAAAGTTTGTATCATAATTCCCTACCCCATTCATCGTATATTTTCCAAACTGATCAAGACCTGCAGATACGCTTGCGCTTAAAGCAGGCAAAAGTGCAGCCTTGCTCAACCTCAGGTTCGCACTTGCAATCATTACCCGTTGCAAGCCCGATTTCATTTCCAGGTTTTCTTTTAAAGCAGTATAAATAAGGGTATCCAGGTCAGCCTGTGAGAATATGGTTTTCCAGTCCATTGCCTTTTCTTTACCTGATGTGCGCGCATCAAACTTTTCCGGCATGTCTAAAGAGGCTGGCAAAGTCGCCTGCTTAACCGCGCTACATGCGGCCAATAGCAGCAGGCCTGCTGATAAAATATGAACTTGTATTTTATTTAATTTTCTTCTTTTCATGTCACTAATGATTTTCTGATGATAAGTGCGGAGCGATAACCTCCCGTTTTTTAGGCGCAAGCAAGGCATATAAACCTGGAATTAGGAATACCCCAAACAGGGTACCGATGAGCATGCCGCCTACTGCAGTCATACCAATGGAACGGTTACCAATAGCACCTGCGCCAGAGGCAATACACAAAGGAATTAAGCCCGCAACAAATGCGAACGAGGTCATCAGAATTGGCCTTAGCCTGGATACTGCTCCCATTCGGGCGGCTTCTATGACGCTCACACCAGACTTCCGTTTTTGCTCGGCGAATTCAATAATCAAAATTGCGTTTTTACCCAAAAGTCCAATCAGCATTACTAATGCCACCTGCGCATAAATATTATTTTCAAGCCCTGCGAGCTTCAAGGTGAAGAATGCACCTGCAATCCCGGCGGGCAATGATAACAGCACGGGCAGAGGAAGCAGAAAACTTTCATACTGCGCGGCAAGTAGCAGGTAAACAAAGATTAAACAGATAATAAAAATGTAAATAGCCTGGTTGCCTGAGAGAATCTGCTCGCGGGTCATTCCTGACCATTCAATCGTATAACCCCTTGGGAGTTTTTCCTTTGCAGTCGCTTCCACCCTTTCGATAGCCTCACTACTGCTATGCCCTAAAGCAGCCTCGCCGGTAATCATGGCGGAAGGATACATGTTATAGCGGTTAATCTGCTCTGGCCCATAAACCCTTTGTAATGATATAAAAGTAGAATAAGGTACCATTTCGCCCCGATCATTTTTGACGTATAACTTCAATAAATCTTCCGGCTTCCCACGGTATTGGGGGTAGGCTTGTACCATCACTTTATACATTTGTCCAAAACGGATGAAGTTAGTGGCATAGTAGCTCCCTACCAGCGTTTGCAGGGTATTCATCGCATTATCAATAGTCACCCCTTTTTGGGCAGCCATGTCCTGATCAACATTAATCAGATACTGCGGAAAATTGGGATCGAAGCTGGTAAATGCACCTGAAATGCTTTCGCTTTCATTTAACGCTTTTAAAAATTCTTGAGTTACACCAGCCGTTTTGCGCATGTCCTCACCCTTATTCTTATCCAGCATACGCAATTCGAATCCGCTCGCATTTCCAAAGCCCGGAACAGTCGGCGGGGAAAAGAATTCAATGGAAGCATCTGATATATGCCTGGTTTTGGCTTTCAAGTGCGCAATCAGTTCATCGACACTTTCTTCTCTTGAATCCCAGGGAGAAAGGTTGATCATCCCCATACCGTAAGAGGCACCGGTGATTTCACTCATTAAACTATAACCAGCAAGGGTGCTTACATTTTCGACAGCATTAAATCCTTTTGTAACCTGCTGTATCTGATCAAGCACTTTTTCTGTACGCTCCACAGTAGAACCCGGTGGTGTAGTCACATTGATATAGATCATGCCCTGATCTTCAGTGGGAATAAAGCCAGAGGGTAGAATACTGCTCCCCAGCCAGGTAGCGAAAATAAAGAAAGCGAGCATCAGTAAGGTCACAGGCTTCCGGCTGGTGATCCGCGTGATTAAACTACCGAATCTGCGTTCAGTTTTGTCATAACCCTTATTAAACAAGTCAAAAAACCGCGCTAATAGGCTTTTTCTTTTTCTGGATGACGGATCATGCTTTAGCATTAAAGCGCATAAGGCTGGGGTTAAAGTTAATGCGTTAATACCCGAAATCACTATCGAAATGGCCAGCGTTAACGAAAACTGACGGTAAAAAACCCCTACCGGACCAGAGAGAAAAGCAACCGGGATGAAAACCGCCGACATCACTAAAGTGATGGCCACAATCGCTCCGCTAATTTCTTTCATTGCAGCGATCGTAGCGTCCATCGGAGAAAGGTGTTCTTCGGACATTTTTACATGTACCGCCTCTACGACTACAATAGCATTATCCACCACAATACCAATCGCCAGCACCAAAGCAAATAGGGTCAAAATATTAATGGAAAAGCCCATAAGCTGTAAGAAAGCCAGGGTACTGATCAAAGCTACAGGTACTGCCAGTGCCGGAATCAGCGTACTTCTGAAATCCTGGAGAAAAATATAAACCACTATAAATACCAGAATGAAGGCCTCTATTAATGTCCGAAGCACCTCGTGGATACTGGCGTCAAGGAACCGGGAAACATCATAAGCGTAGTTGTATTGCATCCCGGGCGGGAAACTCGTTTCCTTCAACTCCGCCATTTTAGTTTTGATGTTTTCAATTACCTCGCTGGCATTTGAACCTGGGCGTTGCTTAATCATAATCGAGGCTGAAGGGCTTCCATCAGTTTTAGAAACCATATCATAACTCACCGTTCCAAATTCCAGATCGGCGACATCTTTTAACCGGACCAGTGCGCCATTACGGTCAGCTTTGATAACCATGCGTTCGTAGGCTTCTTTACTATTGAATTTTCCGCCATACTTCAATACATATTGTTTCACTTCACGCCCCGTCCCTGAATTCTCACCGGCAACTCCCGGCGCCGCCTCAATGTTTTGCTTACGCATCATTCCTACAATATCATCAACTGACAGATTGTAAGATTTCATCCGATCCGGCTTCAACCATACCCGCATCGAATAGTCGCGGGCACCCATGATTTCCACAAAGCCCACCCCATCAATACGCTTCAATTCCTGTAGCACGTTGATGTCGGCAAAGTTATAGATGAATTCTTCATTCATTTCCTTATCACTACTGGTGACATTGAGGTAAAGCAGCATACTGTTTACCTCTTTCTCTGTGGTTACACCTGCTTTTATCACTTCTTCTGGAAGCTCATCCAATACAGTGGTGACCCTGTTTTGCACATTTACTGCTGCCTGATCAGGGTCTGTACCCACATCAAAAAAAACCTGAACAAGTGTAACGCCGTTATTGCTGCTTACCGAATTCATGTAAGTCATGCCAGGTACGCCATTAATGGCCCGTTCTAAGGGAGTTGCAACAGCTTTTGCACAAACCTCTGCATTTGCACCGTTATAACTTGCGGTTACCACTACTGATGGTGGGACAATGTCCGGAAACTGCGTGATGGGCAGCTTAAAGAGCGCAAGTAAGCCCAGTAATATTAAAATCAAAGAGATGACCAGTGAAAGCACGGGCCGCCTGATAAATGTTTCTACCATTTTTTTATAATTGAAATGCATCGCCCGGCGCATAGCGCAGACGGCATTCGTCAAGAAAAGAAAAATTAATTATTTGCTGGCCAGCAGTTTTTTCATAGAGGTATAAACCGGTTTCACCTTCTTGCCCTCGCGAAGTTCCTGCACTCCTTCGTACACAATCACCTCACCTGGTTTTAAACCTGAGCCCACTACATAATAGCCTGATAAGCTAAGCTTTGGAACAAAACTCCTCATTTTTACGATGTTGTTTTTGTCCAGCACAAAAACATAGCTTTTATCCTGTATTTCAAAAACAGATTTTTGAGGAATGAGTACACTGGCTGAAAGGCTTGAAGTTAAACGGATTTTACCTGATACGCCATGCTTGAGGAGATGACGGGGATTATCAAACATAGCCCTGAAAGCAATAGATCCGGTATTGTCTGAAAAAGCATTTTCATGCGTTTGGATTTTACCCTTTAATGGATAAATACTCCCGTCAGAGAGTACCAGGGTGGTTTCTTTGTCATGATCAAAACGGCCCTTGCCATTGCGCACAAACTGCAGATATTCATTTTCAGAAACATCAAAATAAGCATACATCTGCCTGGTATCCGAAACAGTGGTCAGCAGCGCTCCTTCCTCGACCAAACTGCCCGCTTTAAGCGGCAACCGGTCTATCCTTCCTGAAAATGGTGCCCTCACCCGGGCATAGGTGAGTTTCTGGTTAGCATCATCAATCATTGCTTTTGCAGTTTTGATTTTGGATTCAGCCTCTGACAGCTTAGCTTCCCCCAAAGAAAGTTCGGAGGGAGAGATCACCTTTTTATCTACTAAAGTTTTGATCCGTTCCAACTCCACCTGCGCAATACTTGCAGCTGATAACTCGCTTGCCAGGTTTGCCTTGGCTTTATTTAAAGCAATGGCATACTCCCGGTCATTGAGTTGAAAAAGTAGCTGGCCCTGCTTCACCTCCTGCCCCTCATCGACCCATACCCGATCAATGAATCCATGCATGCGTGAGCGTACTTCTACATTTTTCGCTGCCTGTACCTCTGCAACATAATCATGGGTTAGGGAGGTGTCCTGCGCCTCGAGTTTCAGGACCGGAATCGCTGTTAAATCTGTTTTTTTATTATTATCATCACCACCCTTGCAAGCTTGAAAAGCCACTGCAAGCATGGGAATTACCATCCATCTTAAGTTCATTGTTTACTATTATTTCTAAAATAAAGGCATAGCCGAAGCCAGCCTATAGCAAATTATTTTTACACAGTGTTTGTTCCTGGTTAAAAGCAGGAATAGCAAAATGGGTAAAATTGCTTTAGAAATAAGTAAGCCGATAGAGAAACCCATGTTGGGCACAGGCGAACTGGGGCTGCGTATAACCAATTATAGAATAGGGAACAGCATACTTCTGATAAATTCGTTTACCAAAAAGCTGTAGTTCAAGCGAATAATCGTTGACGTGTTTGTACCTTTTACGGAACTTACTGACCCTATTTTGTACAAAGCTAAATGGATTATCAAGGTGCTGATCATCCAGACCTACAAAACTGGTTACCTGATTACCGATTTTCTCCAATTGCGACCCTACATCTTTGGTTATACCTGAGGAAGAAAAGTTAAATAAGGCAAAACACAACACCCCCAACACCATCGCCTTGCAACGCAAGGAAAGCAGAATAAGGGGTATAGACGTGTAGTTTCTTGACATTTTAACTTAAGGATCGCCCAAAGTTATAAAAACCGGGTAGAAACAGGCCCATATCATTGTAACAGAATTGAAACCAATGAGAGATTGCTTCAAACAAACTTAGCGGTATCCTCATCCGTAATTTCCGGATGGAAAGGATGCAGAAAACCGCTAAGACTATCCTGGATTACATCCATACCGCGTTTATTGTTGAAGCGAAAAACATAGTGATGAGTGCAGGACACTGTAGAAAAAACGGCATTTCGGCTCGGTTTTTAAATTCATCTTCATTTTTTGTGCTTATTTAACAAGTTTGTTTGAATCAGGTTAACCTCCTATAGATTCCAGTTTCCGAATTACCAGCATAAGAAGTAATATCAGAACAGGTGATGATTGAACAAGGGGAATAATTTCTTCAATTCATAGAAAAAGATAAGTGCTATGATAACAAGGAGGTGAAGAAGTTCAGTAATCCAGGTTTTATCAAAACGACTTGATACTGGTTAAGAAAATGCAATAAGCAATGTTATATAGGTAAAAACGAATCTAGGATCAGAATTGATGCTATTTGTAAAAATAGGCTGCCGGAAGATTTAAAATGAATACAGGAAACTTGGTGCTCATGGCTAAGGCTCATTCAGGGACAGTCAACAGGATAGCTAAGTTAAAATAAGAGTTTAAGCTTCGGTGAATGGAAATTTAAATATATTATCAGCTCTAAAACAACATTTTCACTAACGAACTTCAATATGATGAGTCCTGGACAATGCCAGGACTCATCATTCCCAAAACAGCGAAGAATTTTATTTTGCGCTATTTTTCATTTCTGTAACTTCAGTTCTGATTTCCTGCGCTAAATTTTTCAGGTCCTGCATCGCTTTACGCACACGCGTACCAGCGGCAGCATTGCCCCCGTCATAGAATTTGGTTGCATCAGCCTCTACCGCTGACAACAACTCTTTTACTTTTTCAAACTTTTCCATAATTGATTCTTTTGTTAACTGTAATTGTTTAGCGATTTAATTTATTTCTAAAGAACGCTAAAATACAAAAAGCGATTAAGCGCCCAAACCCTGGCTGGCGGAAACTTGTTTTCCTTTGGATTTGGAAACGGATTTATTGAGCGATGGCTCTTTTAAGAACTGCTCTCTTTTCTCCGGCTTGCCACTGGCAGCAAACATATTGATTTGAGAATAACGCGGCACAGCCTCAACTTGAAGCTTAACCTGCTCGCCATTTTTTTCTACCGTTATCATAGGACGGTCTCCGTTTTTCAGCTGGGCTTCCAGTTTTTCCCTTTCTTTGGGATTTTCAAGCTCTTTGATGTTAAACTTATCCAGCACCTCTTTTAAGTTAAATCCATAAGAAGGATCATGATATTGATTCATATTAAAGTTCTTGTGCCTGTCTCTGGGGCCGTCTAGATCCAGCTTCATCCAGGCTTTAGCAAAACACCCGAGTGGTTAAAGTATTCTATAGGTAACTTTAGTTTGTAGGTATTGATTTTATTTTTATTGTGGATGATGTAACCTCTTAATTCCTTATCGGGTTGAGGAATGGAAATGATTATTCTGCGGATATTTGTACGGAGTTGACGGAAGAATAGGTTTGATCCTGGCTTAATTTTTTTCTTTGTATTCATATCAAAATCAAATAGGTTGAACACAAACTTACCCGCCTACTATAAAGCATTTATAACAAGCTTATCAACCCGTATGTTTTCTTTCTGCAATACTAGAGATATCAAACGGTGATATTAAAAATGAAAAAGAACTTGGAATCACCAATTCAAAACCGATATATTTGAAATAATCTAAATAACCTCTATGCTGGAATGTATAATAATTGATGACGAGCAACATGCCATAGACAATCTCAAACGTTATATTGAGATATTACCAGAATTGAAAGTTATAGCCGTCTTTGATGATCCGGTGGATGCGATGCGTGCTTTCTTTGATCTTGAAAAAGTTGATCTTGTTTTTATGGATATTGATATGCCGAAAATTTCTGGCATAGAGTTAGCCAGACAACTTCGGGCCAAAACAGATAAACTTGTTTTCACCACGGCTCACACGAAATATGGTTTTGATGCCTTTGGTGTAAACGCGAATGATTACTTACTTAAACCCTTTAGCCTAGCAAAATTTATCACAACAATACATAAGTTATTTCCTGGTGCTCCACTAGAACACAGCGAAATCAATCCGCCGGCGTCAAACGCTGAGCAATTCCTTTTCATCAAAAGTAGAGAAGATTCTCTCAAATTGATAAAAGTTCGTTTTGATGAAATCGTGGCGGTTGAAAGTAGTTTGAATTATATTAATATTCATACTGAAAAGAAAAGTATGCTTACATATATGTCACTTACCGAAATTTCCAAGCGATTATTAGGGCGGGGAAACTTCGTACAATTTCAACGCAGTTTCATTATCAACCAGAATTTCATCGAAAACATTGAGGGAAATAGCATCAAAATGACCACTGGTTTGAAAATGAGTGTAGGGGAATATTATAAAAAAGATTTTAACAAATTTATTAGTCAGTATTTGATAAAGGCGAAGCGCCGTGAATAAGCGCTGCCCTTAGCCGCATTATCTCCAGTCAGTAATGTTCGGAAAATCTGAAATGCCTGTAAGGGTTATACTACTGGTAAGTGTAGTGGGGTCGGTTGTAGTATTGGCTTGGTCTCTAGGATTAATTTTCCTTTTAAATATAAAAATTGTTGTCTTTACTAATAAAATCTTTGTCTTGTTCATGTTTTTTTCTCGAAACTTAGCCAGGTGCGCCAACCCAAGAAAAAAAATTATGTACAAGCTAAATTATACTATATAAAAAGGCCCTTTCTCATGATAAAGATTATAAACAACTTCTTAAAGAAAATATGGCTCCACCTAATCGTATGGAGCCTTTTTATTGTTTACGAGGCCGTGGTAATAGGATTGATATTTGGCGTTTTTGGCCATCCGCTAACCTATCTACTACATTATATCCTAGTGATCATCCTATTTTACGCTACAGCAGAATGGCTACTACCTTGGTGCCTGCGGGGTCGCTTCAAACTCATTTGGGCCATTCCACTGGGCTTTTCTCTAATTATATCCGGATTTATTCTCGCAAATTACATTTTAGATGGATGGTTAGTTAAGCAGGATTTTATTACTCATATAGAAAAGATAGAATTCAACAGAGAATTTGTACTTAGGGTACTTTACCGTTGCATCTACATTTTGGGATTTGCCACTGCTTATTACTTTTCAATCAGTTATCTAAAAGTGAGTCGAAATGCTGTCAGAATAGAAAAAGAACGCCTATTAGACATCATCAAAAATGAACGGATACAGGCCGCCGTCGAAGCTGCCGAAAATGCCTTTCTTAGAGCACAGATCAATCCGCATTTTCTATTCAACACGCTCAGCTACATCCATCATCACGTAAACCGGCACTCAACGGAGGCCGCTGATGCAATTATACAACTATCAGAAATTATGCGTTATGCCCTCAATGTCAGTCATGAAGAGGGTTTTGTGCGAATTGGTACAGAAATGGATCAAGTTGAAAAACTACTGAACCTCCATCAGATGAGAAGACCTACCATGATGCATGTCCATATTGATGTTGATGAACAAGCTAAGGACGTCATGTTTATCCCGTTGGTACTTCTCACTTTAGCTGAAAATATGATTAAGTATGCCGATTTCAATTTGCCTGACCACCCGGCAACATTACTTGTGGCTTGCGATGAGAAAAGGCTTACCATTCGCTCAACGAACCTGATCAATCCAAATCCTATGGCAGAAAGCAATGGCAAAGGACTTCAGAACATTCTGTCACGATTGCAGCACAGCTATATCGAAAAAGCAGCCTACCAACATCATATTCGGGAAAATACCTTTGAGATTGAGATCTATTTGGATTTAAGCTAGGCTATTCTCAATAGCTTACGCGTTCAATACCCCTTTCATCCTGCAAAAATTAGCTTTCATACTGCATACAGACTGTTATATATCGAATTGGGAATTCCTTAAACAACTTTGTTAAATTTACGCTTAGCCACAGTTAATAATTGCTTGTGAGCTCAGTTTATCTATGAAAAACATTTTATTTTGTGTGATATTGCTTTTCAAAGCCCAGCTAATACTTGCCCAGCACGCACCAGTGTTGCAGGCCGAAACTGTTGCGGCGGCCTACAACCAAAACCGCCCTGATGAACTTTACAGAATGATGTCAACAGAAATGCAATCGGCCATCTCCAAAACCGCCAGTGACCAGCTCTTTGCTCAATTGATGTCGCAACTTGGAGAAATCAAAAATATTACAAAAGTATCCGCAGAAATAGCTGAGATGCAAAGCTACAGGCTAAGCTTTGCACAGCCTGTAGTGGATATCATGTTAATGATTCAAGGATCAAAGATTGTCGGACTCAGACAGGTTGCTAAAGAAATCCCTCCCGAGAACAGCCTACAATCCAAAAGCCCTGACAATTATGGTATCCGAGAGGGAGAAAAAAGAATTTATGCGACACTCCAGCTTCCGCATTCAGCAAAAGCCGTTCCTGTGGTGTTATTAATCGCAGGATCCGGATCAACAGACCGTAATATGAACCAAGGTAATGCCCTTTTAACCAATTCCTTCTCTATGTTAGCAGATACCTTGGCCGCTCATGGAATTGCTACAGTAAGGTATGATAAAAGGGGTGTAGGTAAAAGCATAGCTGCCCTGGAAAATAAGCTACCTACAATGGATGATTACGGCAGTGATGCCGCAGCATTTATTAAAGAACTTAAAGATGATAAACGATTTTCAAAAGTCTTCGTAATTGGTCACAGCGAAGGATCTGGAATTGCCATCATCGCCGCAAAAAAAACACCACCATTTGCGTTCATCTCACTGAACGGTTATGATTCTGATTTGCTCACCGTGCTGAGACGGCAATTGGAAACTGTACTCGACCAAAATGATTTGAAACTTGCCAAAACGATAGTTGATTCTCTACACCATGACAAATTCTACAGGGGCGAAATAAGCCCATCGCTTAACAGCATCTTTAACCTGCCTGCTCAGCAATATCTTATGACAGCCAGGCACCATCAAGCCAAGGATGAAATTAAACAACTCTCAATGCCCATATTAATCATTGGCGGCACCAGTGATCTCCAAATCAGTACTGAACAGGTAACAAATTTAGCAAAATCCTGTCCAGACGCACAGCTCTCCATTATCCAGGGAATGAACCACGTACTCAAAGATGCACCGATCTCAAGGGAGGAAAACTTAAAAACATACCAATCCCCACAACTGAAAATCAACACAGAATTGGGAAATACAATTGTTCGGTTTATCCATAAATTTCCATGATAAAGAACAGGAGAACCCACTCCAAACGTAATCAAAAGTAATTTTAAGTCTCGATAGGCATGGAATAAAATAAAGGGGAGGCCGATCAATCCCCCCTTTTGAATTCTATTTTTTTAACTGAACAGCAAGATAAGCAATGGCTTTCTCACGTTCTAAAGCGAGATTTGGATTAGTATCTGTTTGGGTAGACTTAGCCAGGTTATTTAGGGGCCCTGGAACCCATGTGATGTCTGTACCTGCAGTAGTTACGTAAACATCAAGGCCTTCAACCTTTGATTGGTTTTGCTGTATAACTTCATGGCTTTCTGCATCTAGCATGCTTCTAGCACCGTTTAAAGCAGTCGATATTTTAATGGGGTCACCACTCTCCATAGCAAGTTTGAAAGATTGAAAGAATTTAGGATGGGATAAACTAATTTTCCTCATTACCTTTGTTATACCAGCTTTGTCTACTGTTGGTGCGGCCTGATCTGCTATTTGAGGAATAAAACTCCCAACGGCCCGATCTCCAAAAAATACGGCTTTGAAAATTGTTTGTCCGCTGAAATTGATTCCTGATGAAGTGTAGTCCAAGTGATTATCATCTGCTGTAAAGCCAAATACGCCAGCCGCAAGAGTGATTCCTGTGATAAGGCCAATATAGACCTTTTTTTTACCTTGTAATAATTTTTCCATTGATTAAATTTTATATTGAGTTTAAGATCGGCGTTGAAGAATGGCCTGATGATACAGGCAGCTTTTTTTTACGAGTGCTGAAGCTATTGCCGATTTTACCAAGCGGGTTATCCACCCAAAGGTAAAATAGGAGTCCACTGGCCATAGCAAAAAAGAAAGAAACAAGACCTTGGAAAAAAAGAATTCCAAAGTGCAAAGTCAACCCTGCTATGCAGAAATAGATTTGGCACTTCCGGTTCATCACAATTGCCATAAAGAGCATAATTTCCAGCACAATCGTTCCCCAGCTCAGTATTGCAACGCCAAAAGCGCTACTCAAAAGCGGATCCATAAAGGTATGCATCCAAGGAGTAATACCGAAGGTTGGGTCATTTAACCAATAATATACTGCTGTACCATTTGCCCATTCTTTTACCAAGAGTTTCCCCACTCCGGCATGGAAATAAATCAGGCACATTTGGATCTTGATAATCAAAAGTGCATAATTAGAAATGAGCTTCGCCATATCCGATACTATGACACTTCTTTGCCAATGCCAAACACGATCATCAAACAAGCAGATGGGAATGAGCATCAGAGACAGATTACCGGCAATCTGATCTCCCCCTTCGATTAACATAGTGGAATAATTAAAACTAATACAAATCCAGCAATGTAATATACAGGTCCATCTAGGTCGGTAACCGGAAATCACAACACCAATTATAATAAGTGCAGAGAATTTTGAAACATAGTAATGGTGACTAAAAAGATCAAAAAAATTGAACTGTTGGAAAAAAATATGATTAGTATGGAGTTGCTTAATCTCACCGAAAAGAAGAATCGGATCATTAAATAGCAATGTCAAAAATGTAGAAAGGGCGAGGATAGACCGGGCAATACCGATTTTACACTGATAAAGGTTGCATCGAAGAAAAAGCCCAATGCAAGCGTTAATCCGTTTCTGAAATTTATTTAACAATGTATATCCTAACATATTTTGAAGGCATAGCAACAGTTTTCATTTTACTCCAGGCCCATGGCACAATTGGGGACTGGACAAAGAGTAATTCCCCTTTATTGTATATGGCATTTTTTGCGCATTTTATGTACAAAAAGGGAATTTCTTTAGACTGCCTGGCAATCAAATTAAGGTCACCCGAAGAAGCAGTCCACTTTGCAGAGTCTACTACCTTGAGAAGCTTTATGTATAACGAGGGCAACTTCCTGCCGGTTCTGTCCAAACCAAAAATATATTTATAGCTACCTCCTGGGGGATAGACGAGCTCAAGGGTACCATCATTCAACCTGGAATAAATCCACAGTTTTTCCTCTCTGGCATTCCGCGTAAAAAAAGCCCATCCTTGAGGAAGAAAATAAAATACATTTCGCTTTACCCTACTGCCCAAATTGAAAGGGGACTGAACGGAAGTTATCAAGATCAGAGTCGACATCCACACAGAACATATAACCAAAGAAAAGAATATCATGTAAATTGAACAAGTTGGCTGCAAGGCATGATTAGGTGAAATTTCTTCAGGGCCAGTTGTCTGATGAGTTTCGAGCTGTTTCATACTGTTTCAAGTTCTATAGCGGGATTTATTTCCAGGATCGCCGACAGAAAAGATTTTTTATCCTTTGGAGAAATCAACACATGATCAAATTTGCCATACGAAATATCCAGCCGGTCAAACGACAGCGCCGGCGAACTCAAAGGGCTTGAAGAAGGGTTGATTTTTTTTATGGATGCGATTTCAATATGCATATGAAAAAAAAAAACCACATTTGATTTGTAATTTGCCATCCCCCACCTTGTACCATGTATTTAAGAACATATGAAGCACAAAAACGATAATTGGCAACAAAATCAAAACACCAATCCAATACAAGCCATTAAAAATGCTCAATATCAATACGCCTCCTATCACCACAATTATGGGAATGAGCAAGCCAAAACCTATTTTTGAACGAAAAGTTTTATACATATATAAGGAGCGAAATAATACGAATTCAATAGTTAAAAATAGGACTTTCTAAAACGAAAAAAAACAATGCTTTATTAAGATACTTTTGAATTTTCATCTAAAGACTTTAAATTAAATTCGGGATCTCTATTATCAAAAACCCTTTCTTCCAACACTTTCAGACGTCCCAGTCGGAAGTTTTTTATAGGCTTGAAAATTCTCCTTATAGATAAATAGTTTTCTTTAACAGTGAAGTCCATTCTCCAGAGATAAAAGATCAACCCAGCATACATGGATAACCCAAAAGAGGGTAATCCATGAGTTAAGAAGATTGCAAAATGGAAGACTATTGCGAAAAGGAAAAGCACATATTTATATCTTCTTTTATGGAAAATCGCAGTAAATAAAAATAGCTCAAGAAGGATGACTCCCCAGGTGATTGAAGAGATAAAAAACGAATTACTTAAGCCGCCAGCGAGCCCGGTTCTTAACCAATGGGGAGCGCCAAAAACATTATGATTAAACCAGTAATACACCGCGGTTCCCTCTGTCCAGGCATCGACGCGCATTTTTTCAACACCAGCATCTAAATACAAAACAGCCATTTGAAATTGAATAAATAGCAAGGCGCAATAAACAAAATATCGAATAATAAAGGGCCGATGATCGTTATCAAGCCGGCTCCAATGGTTTTTCCTGGGATCAAAAAGACATATAGGAATCAAAAGTAATGATATGATTTCTGTTATTTGATCTCCTCCTTCAACGATAAGAATACTTTGATAGAGGCTACAGGCCACCCAGGCATGCAGCAAACAAGTTACTCTTGGATATATCCCTGAGATGACTATCAATAGAATGACTACAGCGATCGAATAAGCTATCCATATATGATTATAGTTAAATAGAAGAAATAGATTACCTCTCTCTAAACCGCTGACTGATCTTTTCAGATCCGCAAGGTGATAAGGGGGAAATAACACATAAATGCTACTAAATAGTAATGTTGTTAAGTTACCTAAAGCAAGCACAGACCTTCCAAGCCCCAACGAACTGGTATATATATTATATTTTTTACTCATTAATATCAATTCTAAGAACTTTAAACGGCGTATTTTCTTCCTGTCCACGATTTGCCCAAATCCATGGTACTGGCTTATGCATTTTAATCAGCAAGCGTCCATGGCTGAAATATTTAAAATTCTTGACATCCTTAACTTTAACGGGCAGATCATTTATATGAGACATGAGGTTCCGACGATTGCCAGATTTCCAAAACTTTCTGGGAATTTTACTTAAAATCATCGATAATTCATACCCTTTCATTCTGGACTCCCTGGATAGTCCAAACAAATTCCCAGCGCTTACATTTGCCAGGTCCGCTTCCTGGAGACCAAAATTGTTGATAAAATACACATCCATCAATTCCTCCCTGGGCTCTTTAGTAAAAAATCCCCACCCTTCAGGAAAATATCCTCTAACCTTAGCGGATAGCGCTGGGGATAGTACCAAATTGTTTTTAAAAGAACTAAGTAATATAATCAGGCCAAAGCCGATCCATAATCCCTGCACCGCAAGTTTCTGAAAAAAAAACTTACCCATAATTAAGATGCAAGTAAGTCCGCTATTTCTACGCTTAACAATTCAACTGGTTTTAAGGGCTCTGAAGGCGTGGTTACATCCCAGAAATATGCTTTTGTCTTTACCAACAATGTGAAATAGCCAATAACATTTGCTGCTGCAATTGCACTGTGAGCTGCAGCTACATATTGCACTGCTGCAGCGATTAGATAATATACGCATACGGCAACTCCGGGCGTGCAAACCAGAAGTTCAGATTCTGGTGGGGCGCTATCCATCGAAATTGTTGCAATAGCTGATAAACTTGCTTCACTCAACTTAGGAGCCACTTCGAGAGAGGGACCAGGGGTAGAAATGCTCGTTGCCATTGTCGGAGGTTGTGGAGGACCAACCACAGAAGATACAGAATTTGACCCACCCGACCTCAAGGCCTGAGGTTGCAAAGCAGTATTGAAAGCTGTATCCTGTGAGATGATATTTTCGATTTGTGAGACAGCGGTGGGATTGGCCATAATTGCATCGGTAAGTTTGAAAAGGTTCCTGTATTTAAGAGAAGCTTTTCCTGCTGTCTCAACCATAGTAGCACCTGACTGCAAGGTTGTACCCACCACATACAAATCTGAGGAAGACAAGTTGTTTTTAAAATTCGCAAAATAATTAGGATCCTGCGCATTGATAATTGAGTCGAGTTCTGCAGTAAACTGTTGCTTGACTGCAACGATTTCCGGGTGTCCAACCGTCATTTCATCCAGCTGAGATTTGTAGGCTTGTAATGATGGGATCGCCCCTACCAAATCACCTTCCATAAAATAGATCGCATTGAAGATCTCCTGGCCACTTGCCAACTGAAAGCTAGCAAGACTGTTGGCGTCCTTTTTTGCCGAAAGTAAAGATCCCTTTTTATTTCCTAAGTCTGAGGAAACATTATTATTAAATTCCTTTGTACATCCCGCAGTAGTAAGGATAAAGATTAATAGGTAGCATATTGCGGTCCTATTGCGCGTCACATAATTTAGCATATGGTTAAGTTTAGAGTTATGCGGACTAAAATATAACTCTAACTCACAGACCAAAAAAACAATATACATAACGGTCATTTTGCTATACAGAAAGTATCTTTTTTAAGTTGGGAGAGCTGCCAAAAAATATTTATACTAGGATGTCTGACTAATCTGGCTATATTGATTTAAGTTTTGAAACAGCACAAAGCTTATATCAATACCCATAAGGAGTCAATCAGCACTCGAAAAATATCATCTCAAGAACTAGCTGTAATTTTTTACTCACCGATATTTCCTCGAAGTGATCTAAGTCGCCGGATATCTAAACTATTAAAAGTTTCCCAAGCCCCCTGCATTTAGCCGTATCGAACATATTGAAAGCCTTTCGAAAGTCACAAATTCCCTTCTAATGAATTGAAGTCGGTGTTTGCAAAAATGGAAAATAGCTAGAAGTTGGTTTTGTCAGGAAACTCACAAATAATACAACAGTCTCTCTGCTGTGTATCGGATGTTTGTTGTACGCATAAAACTTTCAGTATCCATAACGTAAGGGATAAAGATATCTCATTCAATCAAATAGATTTAAATCGAAATTAAAACTAATCGAAATTATACTTCTCCGTAGATGCCTTTTTGATACTCTGAGAGGGGTTTTACTTTCTCATTTCGCTATTTTCAGGGGTGCATGGCAGACTTTTGTTAAAGTTTCACCCTTAATTTTATTCTGATAATTAAGAAAAAATATCCTTCTTTGCAAGGGCAAAGCAGTATTGTTCATCACCACTTTTTACCAATAGAAAATTAGTCTGTCAGACTTTCGATCGTCTTTCTTTTCTTCCAGTCATTGGTTTCCATTGAGTGAAGAACCAGCTTAATTATAACCATGGAACCAGATTTAGCCGATGGAAAAATAGTCATCGTTGGATCACTCCGGTAATGAAACCTAATCGAAAGTAACATTTCTCATCTTATTTGCAATAGTAAGCCTCAAAGTGCCCTTTAAAATCAATATTCTGTTCCGGCCATTTCACATTAACTTGGCCGCTCACCTTATCCCCTGTAATGGAACTAATGGTGATAATGGTTTGTTCTGAAGAGAATAATGAACCATTCTGACCACTGGGGTCGCCCGGATCATTAACCAGGATATAGGTATCATTGCCCGAAAAAGTGCCTATCTTTTTAGGCACCGTCAGGCGTATCAAAAAATCACTCAATGGAGAGCTACAGCTTTTAGATCCATCTCCTGCCAGGTATATACTGAACAGGTCTTCGGGGCGATAGTTGTTCATACCAAATTTTGTATAACGCTCCAGTATCACTTTCGCCGTAAAAGGCGATCCGTATAGCTTTCCTGTAATTACCGTCGGCATATCTACCTCGGGTTGGGGTTGATCTTCCTTTTTCTTACAGCAGGTTAATATACTGATTAGTAAGATTAGACAAAAGAATCGTCTTAGGAGCTGATAAAAAGTCATTGTTGTTGGTGTTAGTAAAAGTATATGGAATTGATAGTATTGATTAATGCATGATTGAAATACTGGAATGTACTAAGATTTCATCCTGACCGAACCCAGGCAAACTTCACCTTCTTCGATTCCCGTAACCCATACATTTAAAAATTTAATCCGGTCTCTGGTCAGCGTTTCCAGGTATATCGATTCGCACATGGGTGCCACCGAACCATAGGTTCCGCTGTTGGGGTATTTAGCGGCCAGTTCTGCATCACGAAGCTGGATCCAGAGCCGCTGTGCATTCCTGAATTTTTTAATAAAAGTAGTTTCCCTGGAATAGCTTTTCAGGATCTTTTGGTACACGCCATTTAGTTCCGCATCTGCTTTTTTATAGTCCGAATAGGCCTTCGTATTCATGGCAGTTTGTGACTGTGCAAAAGTCGGAGCGATAAAGAGCATAGTCATGATGACAAAAGCCAACAGGAAAATCGGAGATTGGTACAGGTTTTTCATGGGTTTGATTATGGATATTCCAAATCTAAACCAAAGAAAGATCCTTTTGTTTGAGCAATTTGTTTACCATGTTTGGCCATATCAATACATTTGACCGCTTTTCGCCAATTTACGAATACGCAGCCAATCAAAAACTTACAACAAATCTATTGCTGGTGAGGCGGTGTCAATCTATTTTGGTTTATTATCCACTATATCACTTTTCTGTTGTAAAATCAATTAGATAAGGCTTTAAATAAATGCCTTTTAAATTACGGAATCCATCACCTACAACTAATTGGTAATGCTTACTTCCATTCAACTCAACCTCAAAAGTTAAAGTTCGACCGTCCTCTGAGAATCCAAGCATATTTTTAATCGTTAAAATATTATCTTTCCCCAGTGGGCCTAATTCAAAGTTTCGAAATCTTTTGTCCATGGCTTCGGAAAAGTTAATGGTTATTACTTTTATAGATACGCTCATTTTTTTGTCCTCTCCAATTTGAACGATTCCTGTCACGGTTGGCCTACTTGCCTCATATTTCTTGGCTAACCCAGTTATGGGCTTCTCAAAATAGCCAGAACGTTCAGTAAAAATGAGAAGACTATCCTGATTGTTATAATCTAACTCAATCATTTCTTTTATCGATTGCTTTTTATCTAAAGCTTTATTATAATTCCCTTCACAAATCGCATAGCCAACATAATAACCTAAATCTCTAATTTTAAACTCGTTTTCTGCATTACTATAAAGCCAAAAACCGTTTGATGTATTAAATATCTGTGAGGCAAATATTTCAGCAACATGCTTTTTATTTGCATCACCGTACGCAAGGGCTGGAAGAGTAGAATGTTTTCCTGTTGCCTTTTCAGCAATAAACTCAGCAACTCCCTCCAGAATACATTGCCCTAAAAGATTTTGGGCAATAGTCGTTTTCTGCTGAGTATGCATATACTCATGAACATTAGTGAAAACCACTGAATTGATCGGACTTGTTTTTAGATAGCTTGCTAGACTTGGATTGTC
>JAZBLX010000048.1:0-26088 GCA_037033465.1 Bacteroidota bacterium
ATAATGGGAATGGCATCGAACATTGATGAAACAGTGAAACAGGCCGAAGCCTCCCAGCTAAGCTATGCAAGCTTTTTGATGCGGCTTTTTGATAAAGAGGCTGAACATAGGGACAGGCAGGCGAGGGAAAGGCAGCTAAAGACTGCGAACCTGCCATTGAAATCCTGCCTGAACGATTATGAGGAAAGAAGTGAAAGTGGTCTTACCAGTCAAAAAATGAATACTCTCAGGGAACTGGGATGGATGGATCAACTTTTCAACATCATGTTAATGGGCCCTTCGGGGACCGGAAAATCGTTTCTCGCAGCAGGACTCTGTGCTGACGCAATTGAAAAAGGCTACAGAGCTTACTTCAGAACGATGGAGGATATCATGACAATGCTGAGAATGAAAGAGTTCAGTAGAGCGGCTATGGCAGAGTACAAACGTATGGCAAGGGCAAACCTTATTGTTATCGATGACATTATGCTCTTCCCGGTAGAAAAGGCCCAGGCGGTGAATCTTTTCAACTTCGTAAATCAACTTTATGAAAGCACTTCGTTTATTATCACCACTAACAAAATGCCTGCTGACTGGGCCAAAATGCTGGATGACGAGGTGCTGGCCACAGCTCTGCTGGACAGGCTTCTATTCCGGTGTGAGGTAATCAGTCTTGCAGGAAAATCTTACAGAATGGAAAATAGGAAAACAATATTTGCAAGTTAGAACCAGAAGTATAGCTTTGTAAAACTGTGTACTCTTGTTGCCGTTTTTGGTGCACTCTTAATTGCCAATTCCTGTGCAGTGTTATTTCCCGATTACATCCAGCAAAGACATCTGAGATCCAATGTCTATTATTCATTTGTCGGCCAACTGCTGTGGCAGTGGCGGCCGTATAAGCGCCAACACTATAAAGGGGAGAACGACCCCCGTATTCTTTGTGAAGGAAAGAAGCATTCATAAATGAATTTGCGGTATGGCCAGATGGAAATGAATTGCGACTGCTAACATCAGGACGCTCAACCTTGGCGGAATACTTTACTGTGTTAACATCTGAGCCCATTATTGCAGCAGAAAATGCATAACTAACTTAAGCTCTGCCAATCTTGTTTTTACCTTTAACGCCACTAGCATGAAGCCCCAGAACTGCAACCACCGGAGCATATTGTAAGTAGTCGTCGTAGTGGTAGCGGAAATTCGGAAGATACCTATTTCTTAAGGTCCGAACGTCTTCCCTGACGCCCCAAATTCCTGCACTCCCGGAAAATAGAATTATAGGAACACTAATTATCCTAACTGCCTTTGAATTCCAAATTGGGTGATTTCGACTTAGTGTATCATTGGCTTTATGTTCCTGGCAGAAAGTATTGCCCGGAAATTGCAAAAAAATAGATAATACAATCAAGGTAATCGATAATTTATCCAAAATTAATCGCATAATTTAAAATTAGTTCATGATAAGCTGATTAAGTGTTTCAAGCTCATACTTCCATCTTCGGGTGACCAGGACAAATACGCTTCAAATAGGAAGCCTGCAAGTTTTTATGAATTTATTTTAATTTTTTTTGCATTCTTCAGTTGTCTTTTCGGGAAACCTATCTACTAAATTTTGTAAAACAACCTCCTTACGATGCTCAAAGGGATAATAAAAATTAAATCCTGAGAATAAGTATCATATGCTAAAGGATAATAAAAAATAAATACAGTAAAAAGAGTATAAAAAATTGCAGCAGATTTTTCATAAAAAGAGGCCGTTAAGTATTGGATGATGTGATCAGTTAAAAATACAAATAAGGGTTTATCTTGCAAGCATAAATGCAAATAGAATTCTCTTTTTTTTATCAAACACGTTAAACATTTGCTTATTTTAGTTAAGTCTTTTATCTAAGTAACCCTCAATATGAAAAAGCCCTCATTCATCGCCTCCTCATTAAAGCTATATCAAACGCAGACTATCAAGAATTCAGGGTTTAAGCCCTTGCAAATTTTAGGACAATCATCCATTCAAATTTTCTAATTTACTCACTTTTACACCTGTCAATATGATTCTAAGCAGAGGGTTTACCCTAACATTGTTATTTCTTTACCCCTATCTTTCCTGGTCTCAATATACTAAAACTATTTTACCAGATACCGCTAACTCCACATGGCTTAGAATTGATTCCTTAAGCAAAAAAGCTACAAATAAAGTTGTGATTTTAACAGCTAAAAAGAAAAAATCTGAAATTAACCTTATTTCCCTTAATTTAGATACCAGTGACCCTATTGCTGCTATAGCTTATAACACTGGAGGTATTTCCATTGATGACGGATGGATAAGAATCTTCGGATCAGGAAATGAGAACTTTAGGCGCGATATTCTGCAATGGAATAGAAATAAAACTTTAGGAAAAGCCTTCATGCTTATTGCTGATGATGTTATTGGCGGCTATTATGCGCTAAACCTGGGGGAACTTGGAACGGATACTGCAATGGTTTACTATTTTTCGCCTAAAACTCTTAAATATCAGCCCCTGAATTTAAATTACTTGGAGTTTTTATCATTCTGCTTTTCCGGAGATTTAGATAAATTTTATACGGGCATGCGATGGAAGACGTGGAGGTTGGACGTGGGTAAATTATCATTTGATGATGTCTTTTTATTCTTACCATTTCTTTGGAACAAGCAAAATTTAAGCATTGAAAAAACAATCCGAAAAGTTATTCCTGCTGAAGAAAAATATCTGTTAAGTCAACAAGAAGTAAGGAAAAACCGGATTAATTAAGGCATAATAATATATGCCAACGGCTTATTTTACTAGGTAAATAATACTTTTAATTTATTTTCGTGTTCAATTGCCTTTTCATAACCTAATTCTTAACTACTAAAAATACTGCGGATTTATAAAAAAATGCAGTTCTTTGCAAACCAAGCTGCAAACAGTAGTGCTGATTGTTTTGTGGTAAAAGGCTGCAAATGCACCGATAAATATTAGATAATAGTAAAAGATAATGCAACGTTCCAACATTTACTTACGCGCAATATTCATACTGCGAAAACATGGGATGAACCTGATCAAATACAACAGGAATTTAACATTTCATAATTTGAATTTTCACGACGAAAGATTCACTACAAGTCTATCATGATGATCACTTTATTTACGATATAGTGGACACCTTTTCAATAGATATTCCAGTGGTGCACTATAGGATCCATCTGTATTACTCAAGAAAGCTTTGTGGCTTGCATTATAGATACTCGCATTATTATCCATATAAATTTGAAGACTTACACTAATATCATAACGCTGGGCTGCGCTACTGAAAGATGAACCACTATTCGAAACTCCCTTTACTTTATCACCGTCATCGCGCTTAATTTTGGTATTCTCACTACTAGAGGTAGTACTTGTTGAATACCCTTTGTTTTGGGTAACCGTACCATCGATGATGTATTCCACTCCCAGGATGTCACAAAGGTTTTTCATGGTAAAACTCATCATTTTTTCAGGCGTTACACCAGCCTGAACTAATGTCGCATTAGCGGTTCGGGGATCTATAATGGTATAACCAGCCGAATGTTGGCGTAGTAGGCTATAAGCATCCTGCTGTGCTTTCAAACCTATAGCTGCTGCTCCTGGTTGATTATTCATTAAATAAGTGAATGGGATAATGGCAATTTTATTATGATGATCAGCAGGCGTTGCAATCATCGTGATTTGATCCGCTTGTCTTGTGCTCGCAGGCATATTCATGGAAGATAAAGTTTCCAATCGACCACTGGAATGAACGATTTGCGATATATCTGCTTTTTTGATTACATATTCCGCGGTTTCGCCGGCATAAACAAAAGACACCTCTGCATCTGTGATTTTAATAATTTTTCCCTTAATTTCCTCCCCATTGGTTTTTTTGATGATATCCACTTTTCCTTGTGACTGGTTTTGCGCAAAACCGCAGATTACAAATAAAAGACATAGCATTAACAGATAGATTTTTTTCATAGCTTTTTAGATATCCCTTAAGATAGCAAATGCTAATCAGTTATAAAATTAATATTAAAATAGTTACAAAATCCTTTCCGCTTGCTATAGGGTAGTTTTTTATGTAGTATTGATTCATGAACCTGTATCAGCGCCACCTCAAGAACATTTTCCTATCTTTATTTGCCTTTATAGGCGTTTTCTTTAGCCAGACTGCCTTCGCCCAAAGCGATAATCCCTTGAAAATAAAATCGGACAGCGTAAGAGCTAAGTCAGAAACCTTTCTTGAGAAAATGCAGGCCTTTGCCAGAAAATCTGAAAAAGAAAGTAAAGAGGATTTCAAGACAGATAACATATCACTCATACAACTCAAGGTCATTAATGAAATTCGCGTAAACACGGAAAATGCTAAGGCATTCTTAAAAACCTCCCATGATACTTCGCTCATAAAAAATCACCTAAAAAATCTTAAATCTGTCTTTAAGATAGCATCTGATGGCGTGTTTATTAACGTTGGTTCGATTCAAACCTACCGAAACCTTGCTTCAACAAAGCGGATTTTAAGGGAGCTTTTACAGACCACAACCACAATAAAGAGAAACCTGGATGCCCGGCAAAAGTCTTTGACCGCATTTCATTACAAACTTGATTCTCTTTCATCTATTCCAGAACTTTTTGCTTTCCCAAAAGACTCTACCTCGGTAGTTGATTATCTAAAAACACTCGGGACTGTTGCCTACGAAACGGCCCCTTTGGATTCTATTCTGAAAGCCCGGAGCCTGCAAGTACAGAAACAATTGAATACCTATAATTTAACGATTAGTCAACTTACCAATAGCATTGAACAGGTGGAGCTGTACGAGCGCACTATGATCTATAATTCATTGGCCCGCGAATTACCAAACATCTGGCAGCATCCAAAACACTTTCGTAACTTAAAGGAGATTATTAGCTTTTCCATTGAGAAGAACCTGCTAACATTAAAATACTATGCAAGCAACAATATAGGTAAGCTTGTGCTTATTTTTCTTTTGGTTATCTTTTCCTTTTTATACTTGAGCGCATTACAAAATATTTATAGGCGTAAAGGTCTTCTCAAAAGTGACTTGGACGGGCAGCTCGCCATACGTTATCCATCATTATCGGCAATTATAACTGTATTAAACCTATTTCAGTTCATCCTCATCTCACCCCCATTTATACTTAGTCTGATTATCTGGATAATTAGTGCCATTTCTCTTACCATACTGTTTAGGAATTTTATCACCAGCTACTGGATGAAGGTATGGCTGTTCATGGTGGTGATACTCTTAGCTTCCTCGTTTGGCAATATCTTACTTCAATCTTCCCGTGATGAGCGGTGGTTTATGCTCGGTTTCTCTATATTGGGTTCTGGTGCAGGGATAACGATCCTTCTGCAGAAAAGATATGCCGAGTTAAAAGAAAAATGGATCTGTTATTCCATTGGCATCATGGTCGTATTTGAAGTTATTTCTGCTTTTTTCAATATCTATGGTCGTTTCAATCTTTCTAAAACATTATTCCTGGTTGGCTTTTTAAATGTGGTCATATCGATCATTTTTCTATGGGTTGTTAGATTGATTAACGAAGGACTTCTTTTGGCATTCGATGTTTATACAGTACAGGATAGAAAACTATTTTATCTTAATCTGGGAAAGGTTGGCAGCAAAGCTCCAACTATTTTATATTTGCTTTTAGTACTGGGATGGCTGGTCCTCATGGGACACAATTTTCCGCAATTTGATTTGCTTTCCAGACCATTACTTAACCTTTTAGAGAGCGAACACCGTATAGGAGACTATAGCTTTAGCATTAATGGATTGTTACTATTTTTCGGCATTATGGCTATTGCAGTCATCACATCAAAAATTGTATCTTTCTTTACCTCAGATGACCATCTTGTCAATAGTAAAAATGGTCAATCTGGAAAAAGAGGTTTGGGTAGCTGGGTGCTCTTGGTAAGACTGGTGATACTTTGCATAGGATTGTTTCTCGCATTGGCAGCTGCAGGCATTCCCCTAGATAGGATTACAATTGTTATTGGTGCTTTAGGAGTAGGAATTGGTTTTGGTTTACAGACTTTGGTCAACAATTTAGTGAGCGGACTGATCATTGCATTTGAAAAACCGGTAAATGTTGGCGATCTCGTGGATGTGGATGGTCAGGGAGGAACAATGAAATCCATAGGATTTCGCAGTAGCGTGATTACCACATTCGACGGCGGAGACTTGGTCATGCCAAATGGCGATCTTTTGAATTCCCATTTAATGAACTGGACACTCGCCGGAGGAAGAAAACGAATGACTATCACTATTGGTGTGGGCTATGAAACAGACCTAAGACAGTGTAAAGCGTTAATTACTGAAATTTTAGAAAGTGAGGATAGGATTTTAAAAAACCCAAAGCCTGTTGTCCAATTTGAAGCATTCGGAGAAAATGCTATTGATCTTAAGATATTGGTTTGGACAAGAACCCTGAACGAAAATGGTCCAACAAAAAGTGACCTGATCATCGCCATAAATGAATCTTTCAAGAAAAACAGCATTAAAATTCCATTCAGCCAGCAGGAAATTTATTTACATAAGACAGAAGATTCATAAAATTAATGGCTGAGAAATTTTTAAAACATTCTAACTAGATTCAATTAAGTTGGTCACCATAAAAAGACAAATAAGCTCAATCGAACAAAATTACTGCAAAGAGAAAACAAGTCTCAAAAAACGAATTTTTCCTATGCGCTATGTTTTTCTTATAACTTTTAAGCCTTTTAGGGAAACCTATGACATAGACAGAATAGTTAAAATTTGAGGACTTTTAATAACATGACCAAAGAATATTTTTTTCCTCGTATAAGGTCTATCATTACTGGCGTATTTGGTTTTTTTACTTGTTTTCAGTTGTTTTTTGTGTTTATAATTATCAATAGCCAAAAGACTAACAAAGCTATTGCATCAGAAGTTAAAAATAGAAGATTGAATTAGGAAGTGGAATGTCTGTAGCTGAGTTAGAGATCTCGGATTGTAATTGTGGACATTCTGTCTCAAACGAGCCTTATTTAATGTTAAACTTATTTGGAACCTTAGCTAATTCTTTTAGATGAGTCAAGAAAAAATCAGGAATGTGTAAGTAACAATAAAAAATACCTGCTTTCCTGCTTGAATAAATTGGTTCACGCTAAAAATTCCATGAACGAATCCTGACATTCATTAGATACCTGAAAGGGGCCTTTAGTTTTAACAGAATATTTAAAATAAATCCACTTTTTACTAAGAAAAAAACCATGCTTTACTTGTTACTTGATAGATACCCTGCTTATAAATTTCAAAGGCGAAATCAGGTGACCAAATACATAGCTTAATGATCCATTACATGGCAGATTCTGGCAAAAATCAAATTATGGATATCGCTACCATCTAATCTATAATACTCACCATCTCTTTTCTGAATGTAACCCTTAAAGACTTTGTCTATTGTCACTCTAAAAAGTAATGCATCACCTTTCACGCCATCTATGGTTATCACTTCATTTCCCACTTTAAGCTTTCTTTGCTCAGTTGCTGCTTTAATATTCATGTTGTTAATTTAATGGAGATGCTCTCTCCCATGTCTACAATTGCTCTTTTATTACGAGCTCAAATGATTCATCTAGTATACCTTCGGGATACAATTGTTGTCTAATATACTTTCCGAGAAATCATCTTTGATATAAATATTGGCGTCTTGGAAGTACTTTGATGCTGCCCTTATTTCAATATCTAAACCCTTATGTTTAATAACCTTTATCAATCTCACAACGCAAATTTTACTAATATTTTTAGCATAAACAAAGCGACTTATAAACAATTATATTTAAAATATGAAGAAAGCTCTTGAAATTAGGTTATTGTGGCTAGGTTTTCTACTTGCAATTATAATAGGCACACCACATCGGGTATAATTTACTTTCGGCAACAGTTCTAGATTCTTATTTAAGGCTGTTTAAGGGGTTAGCAATAAGAACACATAAAAAAGCTAATAAGACTTTGCTGAGTCGGGAATATCTCACCAAAGAAAAAATAAAAAACAAGATAACCAAATTCCTAAGTGGTGCCATCTTAATTCCAATTGGTGGCTTCGTTGCTTAGTCAATTATGATAATTTATGTACAAATTGAGATTGCATTAAGCTAAATTAGTGCTATTAAGGCTCAATTAAAAAATGCAGATAGAATCAACTACCTGCACTGGGATAAAAAAAATAGAGATTTGAAATATTTATTTTTTGACTCCTACTAAAGATTGAAGCCAAAAATCTTTTCCGAAAATAAATGCTGTAATTCCATAATAAAAGAAAACAGAAACTAAAGCAATAACGATGACAAGGATGAGTTTGGTGAGGGAACTGATTTTGGTATTCTTAAATGCATCGTCTTGTTCCATACTGCAATATACAATTTTGATTTAAAAAAATAGATATCTAGTATGATTAAAAACAACCTTAACGGACTTATACAGTTAACTTTGGATGTATTTTTCAACTTTTGATGCTGTTGCAGTAATTTTTCAATTATCATTTAAATGTGGATTTAGATGAAGTTTCTGACTATCAATTTGCCTCATTTTCATTAACACTCGAGTGTACATATATCCAAGTATCGCTTTAGCTCGTTTACCCGGTCATCTTTTCATGAAAAAATTGTTAATCTCTTCAAATTTCATAACGAATTGAAAGGTAAAAACTTCTACCAATTAGGGGAACTTGGTTCAAAGTTTGATTAGCATCAAACTGATAAAATACTGTGTAGAATTTTCTGTTAGTAAGATTTTCACCTTTAACCGAAAAGTATAAAGGCACCACTCTAGGTTTCATATTTAATTCTAAATCCATTAGCATAAAATTTGCAGTGTAATTGGTATTTAGATTGTTATAGACTAACTTGGTGTTCAGTGAAATATTGATGTTATTTTTAAGTATGAGGCGCTGCTTGATACTGGAAACTATGTCAGCAGACTTAGTTATAGAATTATTTTGGCTAATTAAAACATCAGGTGTGCGCACTTGATTGCCAATATAATTTGCACCAAGAGTTAAGTAGTAAGATTTATTCCAATTCTTTTTTAACAATACTTCTAATGTCGAATTTTGACTAACAACTATAGATACATTTTGTAAAATCGGTAATAGGTTTTTAGATTCACTAAAGCTTGCGTTGATTTCGATTACAGCTTTAAGCATCAGAGACGGAAAAACCTGCTTAGTTGATATTCTAAATCCATTCACCCCCTTATTAACTAAACTATCTGTCCTAAATGATAAAAAATCACGGAAATAAAAGTTGGGAATGGCCTTATTAAAATCATAATTGTATGAAAAATAAACCGAACTATTACCTAGTTGATTTGGCCATTTATAGAAAACGTTATGACTTAAAGTTATAGCTTTTAATGATTTGTTTATAGCCAAGATTCTATCGTAGCTGCTTAATGTCGTAGGTCTATAAGTATTATTTATCGACTGAATAGGAATGGCTGAATTGGTAAGGCTTAAGCTTGTAATATTACGGATTTTACTAAAAGTTGTGTAGCCATATTGTATATTTCCTTCAAATTCAGGTAAAACATATTTCTGTTTTAAATCGTTTTCCAACAATGTTGTTTGGCTTAAACCAAGATTTACCGTATAGCCAAGACTATTATCTACTGATCCATTTCTACCAGAGATACCTGATGTTAACAGACGTCTCGTGTATACACCGTTGTCATTTCCTATTGGTGGTGTTATCGAAAGCTTTTGAAGGGAATCAGATAACACTGCTTGATCAATACGTTTTAAACTGTAAATCTGGAGACGATTATCCCATTTGATTTTACTTCCGTTCAGAGTAAAATATCTTTGGTGGCTTAATCTGAACTGGCGGTATATATTGTCAATGTCCTGATTGAGCTGATTGTATTTGTAGTCTTGTAAACCAAAAATTTCATTCCATTGTGGAGAGATGTTATCTATAGATTGTCTAATTGTTTGTATATTAAAATCAAGGGTAGTTTCGCTAGCCCTTTTTTGGTCAGTTCTATTGGTCAACGCAGCATTTACTGCAATGCTATTGAAATTGTTTTCAATCAAATTATAAATATTACTGTTTGTAGCATTCTGAATAAAAACTGAATTTTGTTTTCCCTGTGATCTATCTGATAACCAACTAGCCTTAAATTGAAGCAGATTTTTCGAATTGAGTTCAAAATTTAGAGTTTGCTTAATATTGAATAATTTCGGCTTATAAGTTGATAAACTATTTTCCTGCCTATTGATATAGGCTTGTCCGTTATAGAAAGTATTTTCATTGTAACTCGTTTGATTTTGCCTATCACTTAAATAAGTGAGTTCAGTTTTCGCCTTTATATTTTTGCTTACAGGAATAAGAAGATTGATACGATTATCAAATAGATTGTTATGGAGATAGTAGCGGTTTGTAAGGTTCGGAATAAAATTTGTTGGATTACTAAGTGTTGCGAGCGATTCAACTTCTTGTTCCGCCTGGGTTTTTACTTCATTTTTCAATTTCCAATCCAAACCATCTCCAACACTATTTAAATTTCCTATATATCCTAACTTCAAGTTTTTACCGAGACTAAACAAAACACCGTTAATCATATAGCGATCCTTGTTTCCTACACCAGCTTCAAAATCACCAAAACTTAGCTTAAATACATTTTTCTTTAATGTGAGGTTTAGGTAAGTTTCACTTCCTGTAAATCCTGACAGCAATTTATTGCCACTTTGATTTTCAGTAACTTGTACCAGATCAATCACATGAACTGGAAAGCTATTCAATAATAGTTTAACTTTATCTGCGAACAGTTCCTCCCCATCAACCATTATCCTATCAACAGGTTTGTTTTTATAAAACAAACCTCCGTTTTCCTCCAGGACAAAATCAGGCATCTTCTTTACCAGATCCTTCAATTTTTTTTCATCTCCTTCTTTAAACGCATCTGCTCTGAAATTAGTTGTATCACCACGTTTCCACATTGGAGGGCCCTTGATGTCGATGTCTTCGAGATGAATATTTTTTAAACCAAGTTTGGCAGTGAATTTCGTTAACGTTGTTCTTGAAGAAATAGTTATCGTAGTATCGCGATAATTAATATGGCTAATACTTACCCGTAGGCTATCATCTTTTAGCTGTGGTAAAAGATCTTTATCAAATGTATTTTTATCACCAGTATTAAAATATAGATAGATACTCGTGCTTTTATTGCCAGATATTTTGATGTTACAATTTGTAATTTGATTCAATTCAGTATCATCAACAATCGCAAGTTTCAAATTAACACGCTGAGCATTTACTTGAAAAAATAAAAAGCACATCATAGCCAAAAAGAATATTTGGCGCATTATTAATGATTCTGATTAATTAATTCCAAGCGCTTTTGCTCTTTTGTTTTTTCCCTTGGCAGTTTATTTGACCTCAACTTGTCGCCTTTGATTACGTTTGTCTCTAAAATTTTTAATTTGAATATATCATCAGCAACTTCGCTTTGAGTATCGTAACTAATCAATTTATAATGTGCTTTAGCTGCAAGCCAGTCCGCTTCTACTACCAAACCTGGTAAACCTCTGATATTAAATATTCCTGAACGGCAAGGGATATCAGCACAAAACCAAACACTCCATTGATTGCTACTAACGGCTAATTGACACTTTAATCCATCAATAGTTTTAGTTTCCTGCTTATAAACCCAATCAAGAGCGAAATCATCATCAAACTCGTTCTCATAAGTTGCTAAGCTAGAATTTACGGCTGCAACACGCTGAATATGATTATCAAAGTCTGTATAAAATACACTCTGAATACTATCCGTATTCAAAATTAAGCTGACTTGCTCACTTCCTAGGTCAAAATCAATAGTACCTTTAGGATATTTGTCTAAATATTTAGGTTCCTCCCAATAAACATATTGAGGGCCCTTTCTATACAACAGGCCATTTAAGGGCAAGTTAAAAGATTTTATCCCTTCCGAATTTCCGCTAGAAACAGTTTTTGTAATTTGGTATTTCGCAATGAGGTTTTGACCATATATCATTGATGGAAGCAGGCAAAACCAAATAATGATATTTCTTTTCATTTTAGATTAGTTAAATGCATTTTAGATAAATGAATTCCGCTTAGTGTTAGTCAGAAAAAAGAATAAACGGTAAAATCAATTTCATGCTTAGCCTGCGTATAAATCAATATTTAGAAAATAAGGCAAGCTAAGCTAATGAAATAATCTAATTCAATATTGGGGGTGGGGTAGGTTTGCAACCTTGTGATAAGGTTGCTAGCAAAGCCGTTTTTTGATCATTCGCCCTTTGGATTGCTCCAGTCATCGCTTGATTAGCGGCCGATTGGCATGTAGCAGCAGTTGCCTCATAACATCCGGTTACAGTAAAATCTGTTGCAACATTTGTATAAGTGCAGTAAAAGAATGAATTTATTGTTACACACCTTGAAGTTGTGCACGCAGACAGTGGTTGTAACGTTTTTAAGAATGGTTTACCAACGCCTGCATAGCTGTTTAGCGCAATAGCGGAAAAAGCGATAAAAAATAGTTTTTTCATTTTTTTGAGATTTAGATATGAATTATAATGCAATATAATAAACTAGCGACTTGAAAATCAGCATGATATTGACAGTTTGCGTGCGGATTTTGCTAAACATTGAAGCCAATTTTGTATAACAATTTATGCCAGATAAGCTTAACATACTTTTCAGAATATTCCATCAAAAGTTCATAATTACAACATAGCTTTCTAGAATTATCGAAACGGCAAAAAGCTCTTTGGTTTGAATCCTACCTCTTATTATCACTAGGCATAACAACCTGAATCACCTAAATGAACTTTACTGCACCCAACCTAAAACAAATAAGAGAAAAAAGCTGCTGCGGCAGTCCAGTCTCTATTCAGATCCCTAATGACATTGTTTCCAACAATTTCCAGCGCTATACATCCCGCAATAGCATTAGCAGTAATCATTTCCTTCAACCGGTCATCAGGAATATTTAGTAAATAGTCATCGGCAATAAGAGATACTTCTCCTGGATTAGTAGGATTTTCATTGATGAGATTTTCTAGAATTTCCTGAAAATAATGAGCAATTAATTTCGACCCCTGAAATTCCAGTTCTCTTTTTAATTCGACAATTTCATTTGGAGTTACAAGGTCGGATATTGCTTTCAAATCTACGTCGAGAACTGCATATAAGGCCTCTCTTGTATTGGATGCAACGATCGTAGTATCCGTTTTCAAGATACATTTTGATTTTTCAAGATTAACCGTAAGAAGTTGAGCGTCGTTTTCCGGTTCCGCTATATCGCTAAGGCTGCTAAGTGGAAGAATTCTTACATTGCAAGAAAGAGTCTGTTTATCCTCCAGCTTAATCATAATGACCACAATCCCCATAGATTTTACTTTAGGTTCAATCAAAAATGACAGGTAATTGTTATAGCTTTTTCCTTTATTGTTACAGATCACCTGCCGTATTACGGGCTGGATGTTGACATCTGATGTAGCTAGGGAAAAGGTGAAACGGCCACTGTTATTTTCCGTTCTTTTTTTACTAAAAAATTCAGTATCACTGTTTCTAGTAAGAAAAAGACTTTCGTTCAGTTCCTTTAACGAAGGAAGGTTTAAAATTTTTGCTGGTCTTAGCTCGTTTGAATAACTCATGTTATATTTCTCTAAATTTTTGGTTTCAATCTTTATATCCTAATAATTTTTACACTAAATAAAGATTTTTATATTACAGTCAATAACGCTTAGTCTTTATTGTATCTACCTGAAAGACAGAACTTATTAACCGTCTGAATCCCTGCACATATTTTATAAACTAATAGCTCTCCTTATCTTGTGCTATGACCATAGTGCCTTGAGCGAATGCCGGCTTTTGTGCTTCTTGTCTTCTTGCCCAATAAAGATGGTCTGTCCAACGAGTCTCCTTTCGGTAGAGTGCTTCACGTTGCTCTTCATATAAACGGAAGGCGAGCCGGATCTTCTGATCATAATTGTTTCCTGCTGCTGAAATACCAGCCAGTTCATCTTTTGCAGCAAGGCCAGCATCAATGCCACTGCGCAGCGCAAAAGCGATACCATGGGATGACAATGGGTCAAATGCACAGGCTGCATCACCCGCCGCCAGCCAACCTTCACCAGCATAAGATTCCAGATGATGGCTTCCTGCAGAGGTATATTGTGGAGGGAGAAGATCGTTGTAACGGCTTATAGGCACCCGATGCTTTACAAAGCGCGTCTCCGTGCTTTTTTTCTGCCAGTACAAGGGATCCAGCCAGTCTTCCCGGTGATGAAGATCTGGATCTGTAAAAAAGATACGCACTGCCTTTCCTTCTCCTCCATCCGAAATATACCACCAGCCGTCAGGAACTGCTTCGATAAGACTTTGTTGACTCCTTAAGGAATTAGCGGAGGCCAGCAAGCTGACCACCGCTATCTGATTATCCATGCGGATGCGTTTTATGCCAAGCTGCCGACTCAGCCAACTGTTCCTGCCACTAGCATCAATTATCGTAGCGGCATTGATCTCAGAATGACCTTCGGTGTATCGCCAGTACATATCTTCCCTTACCAGCCGGAAGGCACGGCTCGTTTCAATGAACCTGACTCCGGACGCTATTGCTTTTTGGAAAAGCATAGACTCAAAAGCCGAACGATTCACATACCAGCCTTCTCCAAAAGACGATTGAATGAAATCGTATAAAAACAGCCGGTCATTACCCCAGCAAGAGGAATTGCCATAGCATTGTGGGTGCGCTGCTGCTAAAAAATCATCCCACGAGCCAAGTTCCATAAGTGCTATCCGGGCGGAAGCAGCGAGACTTTCTCCCGCCCGGATAGCATGTGCATCCGCAGGCCGATGCACCACCGTTACCAATGCACCCTGCTGCCGTAAAGTGATGGCTGAGGCTAGTCCTGCAGGGCCGTTACCTATAATCAGCACGTCTGTTATCATCCTCTCTTTCTCTTTTCAGCCCGCTCTACCATCCATAAATACCCCGAATCTTCAACTGATTGTTCCTGCTCTGAGGCTGCCATCAGCGTTGCTTCCGCAGCAACCGGCTCTTCACCTATTGTTCGTCCATTCTCTACCCAGATCTTATCCGGGAAATTCGAATCACCATTACCCTCTTTCTGGATAAGAATACCTACATCAGGCCACTGAGTGATAAAATCGTTGATACCTTTGGTATAAGGGCTTACCTTTACCGAAGGATAACCGTACTGATACACGATACCACGCAGCCACTTAACCCGGTTACTGAACGCAGCATTCTTCTCTTCCAGGCTGGCATCTTCATTCATCATTACCTCGTAATCAGCTTCGGTAAGCACATCATTTGGAACCCGGACCGGCCAAAAGGTTGGTATATATTGACCCATAATGCCTTTATAACCACTGAGACAGCTGGAAGTATCGGTTTGCCAGGGTACTGCCATCCATTTTGTAATGTCCCCGGCTGCCGAACCATCCAGTGGCCCGCCGATCTCTAGTGCGATCTGTGAATTAAGTACCGGTCCATAAGTAAGTGGATCATCAAGCCGGCGCTTGATTCGAAATGGTGCCAAATAGAGTATTGGTTGCCGCATCGGCCATGTAAATTCGCATCCCGGATGGAAAGGCCCTCCTATGGTTTCATCAAGCGATGTACGATCTAGTTGGACAGCTTGTTCTGCCGGAGCGATATCGTTCCAATTCCTGGTTCCCGGCCTATTTCCCAAAGTGAAATTGCCATTGGCCCATTGCTGTAGATATTCATACTGAAAGGGCATTACGGCCATGAAATTACGCGGGTCGGTATCGCTGCTTTTGAAGCTCTGCAGTCCATCACCATAAACAGGCGGGAAAAGTTCTGCCTGCATGGTTACATAATCGGGATTTCGGAACTGGCGAAAAATAGCCTGGCGCAACTCAAAATACTGATCGGAAGCAGCTGACAGCTTTGCCACCATTTCAGGGGTTGAGAGATTACCCGGACTTCCCCATCCACTTTGCTTAAAAATACCGGCATTTACCCAGCCATTAAGCGGCATGCGCTCCAGCATTGGATAGATATGCTCCCAAAATTCAGGAACTTGCGGCAGCACAGATTGCCCCATATCAGTTGCGGTTTGCGCCAACAGGTCGTACCCCGTCACAAATGCCTGTATCCCTGGTGAATAATCGGGCGGTGTAGTGAGCACCCATGCGCCAGTAGCTTCAAACACTTCTCCCGTTTTAAGCTTGATTTTTGCGTCAACTGGCCCGTCTGAAGTATCGTCATGCCAGGTGTCGTTATTGGCAAAGGTAACTGCAGGTTCATTATCGTAAGATGCCGACAGACCATAACCACCCAAAAAAAGCAGACAACCATTGTCGTCTGTGCGCAGCTCACCAAGGTAAACCGTTGTATCCTTACCATCCGGCGAATAAAAAGTACCCTTGTCAAACGCAAAGCCCTGGTCATTGCCGTCAGGGTTGGTATTAATTCCGGAAATCTCGACCACACCTCCATCAATTATAAGCCTGGATCGGTCGGCATCACTGATAGCTACATTGCGTAAGGTACTTTCCACTGGCGGGTAGCCGGTGAATACGCCTGTAGCCTGAGGTATATCCAGGGCAAGATCAAAATTATACCATGCTGCCTTTTTATTAGCCACATGAACGGTCCAGGTGATATCGCCATCTTCTGCAGTAAGCTCCCGGATAATATTTCCGTGCTGATCTGCGCCATAAAGCCGGAAACGCGCCGCCTGGCGTTTAATACGCCCAACGTTATCCCGGAAGTTGCCGGGATCAATGATCGGTTCGTTAATTAGATCCGGCAAAAGGAAATATTCCTTCGGACTGTTACCTACCCTGGCAACTCCTATGGCCGGATGGATGATTACTTGTTTGATTTCAGACATCATGTTTATGTTTTTGGTTATAAGAGGAATTATGCGTCTTACCAAAGAAACCAGCATATAAGCATCTCAGAAGCCCTACATCTCGAATATTCGCCACTCGGATCCATTTCTTCATTGTTGATAGAAAAAAATCTGCTGTGCAGGCCCTAAAATGTACTGGCGATATTCCTAGGATCAACTTTTGGAAAAGCTTTATCGTGGTTTTACCTATAGTATTTGTAATATTAGATAATCGTCTTTCTGCTGCTGAGTAAGTTATCCGGATCTTTACTGTGGGCATCTTTTATTTCTTTGAGCCTGTCATAACTTTCCTGAAAATAAACATGCGTTGGAATACTGTCATCTTTAAAACTAATGAAAGCTCCGTAGGTTGCCGCGATCTCATAGTTTCTGCAAATCGTTAACCAATCTATAGCACGGTTAACATAGGGTTGTACTTTCGGGTTTTCAATACCGTCATTATCCCACCACGCTTGATATTGGATAGTGTAAAAGCATTTTTTATACGCAAAAGAACTTCCTTTCGGAAATTGGTTTACATTAAAATCATAATCCCGGTAATAGCGACCACTAATAGCTCCCAAAGTAAAATAGGTATTCATGCCTTGATTTTCGCCCTCAGTAGCTAAAAGGTTTGATTCAAGACTTTCAATCAATTGAATTCTCCTTCGCGAGGCAAGCATTTCATCATTGGTAACCATAGCAAACCTTGATGTGATTTTGTGTGGGGCAGGTTTGTCTATTTCAGGTGGAATCGCCTGGAAATGCGGAGGCAAGGAATCGGTGTCATAGACACGCTCCAATAACGGATGTTTATCTTCCTTGTTATCCCATTTCACTATTCTGTCCCAGGCTGAGAATACGCTCCACTTTCGTCTGTTTTCATCAGGTACAGCAGTGAGTTTACCCGAGCTATTGGTAACATTGTTGGATAATACGGCCTCAATACTGTCTTCAAAATTAACATTGTACTGCCCAAACTGATTTTCTGGAAACCAATCTGCCTCAATCATTTTTCTCAGGTTTGCTTCAAAATCCTGCTGTTTCGGGAACTCGTCCTTGTTACCCATATAATATCCATAGAAGTAACAATCATGCAAAGATTTTTCTACCGGAGTTGTATCCTGTACAGCTTTGAATTTGGTAACTACTTTAAGATTGGTACCTAGTAGGTCAGGGTTATCGTTATACCCTATAAGCTCTTCCCAACGTTTAAGTATATCAACAGCAGGTGGAATATCCTGACCAAATTTTTGCTCCCACGCAACGGTGAATTTAGTCGTATAATCAGGCATTTTGAATGTTTTATAAATCAGTTCAGTAATAACACCATAACTCATACCGCCGCCACCGCGTAATGCCCACAAAAGTTTCCGGTCTTCTTCACTAAGATCTGCCACTGGATGAGCTTTATATTCGGGGATAAGTTTATTATCGATGATTGTCCGATACGAGCCATCACCTAATACAATGGTTACCCCGGCAAGGCTCTCGCATCCCATTCCCTTTTGGCGGGTCCATGGTCCCCACCCGCCACCAAATGTAAATCCTGCAATGCGTACTGAATAGCACGTTCCGTGCGGCAATCCCACATTCTGGGCATCCATCTGTTTTATCAGGTCGATAAACATGATGCCTGGCTGGATGGTTGCATAATTGAGATCCGCCCTGATATCGATCCCTGTCATTTTTGATAGATCTATTATCAGGGCATCAGTGGCTGAACATTCCCCTTCATGATCATGACCGCCGGAGCGGATTCTCAAAGGACCGGTGTAATTGTACTTTCTGATGCATTTAATAACGTCCGAAACCTGTCCTGTATTGGTACAGAATACAATTGCCATCGGCCGGAATTGAAAGTAAGTATTAAATATCTGTCTTTTGTCGTTATACTCTTGATTTGTTGCAGGCGAATCGAACAATATTTCAGGCATATTGTCCAGAGGGAGATATCCTTTTAGTATATCGGTGATGTTAAGGAGCGTCGCTTTCATGAAAAGTGGTTGAATGGTGATTAGTTTTAATAATTTACGACATTGATATACACATTAAAAAAGTATAATTAATACGCATATCTAATCTGTATTTTACAAGGCATTATTTAGCCAAAATCCCTTTGGAAACGAAACAGATGTGAATGGACTGAAGATGGACTTTCAAGTACCGAAGTTCTACAAAATCCGATAAGGACCTCAGTAGTTAATGAGAGCGTTTTTTTGAGCATTGTTTTAGATTTGAAGTTTAAAAATACTAAAATATCTGAAATTAAACTACAGAAAGTACATTTTAAATCATACGTCAATTAAATATTATATCGTCGTATAGGTAAGTACATTTATGTCTTTACTATGAATAGGACCAGACCGCAGTTAACCAGAAATCAATTAATAAATCTATTGACTTTCTAAGAAACTAGATTTGAGTTCATCGCTTACGACACCATTATTAATCCTGCAAAATCATCCGTAATCACGTTAGGAGTACTGTAATTAATTTTAGGAATGTATCGAACCTTGATTAAAAATCAAGGTATGGACTATTACAAGCTTACAGAGAAAAGATTAATAACGCCGGAAAAAATGTTAAAGATACTAGAGAATCATGGCACAGTAGTTAGTATAGATAAAGCTCAAAAGATCTTGGAACTCATCTACAAATTAAGTAATTTATCTATGAAAGAGACACTTAGTCAATTGCCGGAGCGTTATACTAAGGACAAAAGAAAAAAATTCAAAAGACAATCCAGAAAAAGATACGATCATGAAAATAGCTGATTTATATGTAAGGGTAAGCACTGATGAGCAGGCAGAGAAAGGGTATTCATTAAGAAGTCAACAGGATATCCTGACTAAATACTGCGAGCTAAACGACATTAAAATTAGAAAGATAGTTGTCGAAGATTACTCCGCTAAAACTTTCAATCGACCTGAATGGAAGAAGCTAGTGATTGACCTCAAAAAACACAAAGGTAAAACCGATCTTCTGTTGTTCACAAAATGGGATCGGTTTAGCAGAAACACCAGCGACGCATACCAAACAATTGCTATGCTCAATAAATTGGGAATCGATCCCCAAGCAATAGAACAGCCATTAGATCTAAATGTACCAGAGAATAAAATGATGCTGGCCGTCTATCTTACTACTCCAGAAATTGAAAATGACAGAAGGGGACTCAATACCAAGGCAGGCATCAGACAAGCCAAGAAAGAAGGGAGATGGACGGGAAAAGCACCGATGGGTTACATTAACAAGACCGCAGAAAATGGAAAAAAATATATTGCTTTAAAACAACCAGAGGCATCGCTGGTTAAGTGGGTATTCGACCAATTGGCTGAAGGCATCTATTCCGGAGAGCAGATATTAATTTCTGCCAGAGAAAAAGGGTTAAATTGCAGCAAAAACAACTTTTATACGCTTATAAGAAATCCAATTTATTGTGGAAAGGTAATTGTCCCAAAGTACAAAAATGAAGAGGCCTTTCTGGCTCAAGGATTACATGAACCATTGATAAGCGAAACAATGTTTTTTAACATTCAAGACATCCTCAATGGGAGAAAAAGAGAGCTGGGGCAGCCCATCTCTACTCCCGAGGCCCTCGTCCTTCGAGGATTCTTAAAATGTCCAAAATGTCACAGATCGCTAAGCGGTAGTTCATCAAAAGGAAAACAAAGACACTTCACCTATTACCACTGCACATCAGCATGTGGTATCCGTTTTCGTTCTGAAAAGGTAAACGAAGCCTTTGCTCTGGAATTATTGAGTTATTTACCTAGAAGAGGATACGAGGAAATATTTGTCGAAACTATTGCGGATGCTTACCAAAATCAGGTTGGTTCAATCTTAGATGAACGAAAATTATATTCTAAACAAATAAAAGACCTGAATAAAAAAATTGAGAAGGCAAGGGATTTACTACTAGATAATGACATAGATGCTGTAGATTTTAGATCAATCAAAAATGAGTGTAGTGAGAAAATATCTATTGTAGAATCTAAACTATCCGAACTCAATACAAAAAATAAGGCTATACTGAACATCAGACCAATTGCAGAGCGCGCTATTAAAAATTTAACGGATCTTGACTTATTTTATGAAAATTCCAGCGTTGAAGGCAAAAGATACTTAGTTAGCTGCCTTTTTCCTGAAAAAATGGAATACAATGGAGACCGATATCGAACACTTTTGGTAAATGAAATTGCTCAACATATCTACCTGAAAAACAAAGAATTAGGAGCAAAAAAAATGGAGCAAAGATCTTCGAAAAAATCTTTGCCCCACTGGGGGTGGCTGATGGGGCTCGAACCCACGACCCTCGGCACCACAAACCAATACTCTAACCAACTGAGCTACAACCACCGTATTTTTTAGTGTCACAAAAGTACGATTTTTACTATTCCCTGCAAATATTTTTTTTCAAAATTCAGCAACATTTTTTTAATCGGTTATTATTCAATTATTTGAATTTAAAATATTTTTTCACCAACACTTAAAACCGCTTACTTTAAACCTAAAAACATAACTTTACCACGTTTATGATCGAGATTTATACAGATGGAGCCGCCAGTGGCAACCCCGGACCAGGCGGTTGGGGAACGATTTTAAGAGCCGGACAACATTACAAAGAACTAAGTGGTGGTTTTAGAATGACGACCAATAACCGCATGGAATTACTTGCTGTAATAAAAGGCCTCGAAGCATTGAAGAGCCTCAATCAGCAAGTAACGGTCTTCTCTGATTCGAAGTATGTGGTAGATGCAGTGGAGAAAAAATGGCTTTTTGGCTGGGTAACCAAGAACTTTAAAGATAAAAAGAATAAAGACCTTTGGATCAGGTTCCTCGAACTTTACAAACTGCACCAGGTAAAATTCGTGTGGATAAAGGGACATAACGCACATCCTGAAAATGAACGTTGCGATCGCCTCGCAGTATTTGCTTCGCAAGACAAACAAAATCTCGGCATAGATACCGCATTTGAAGCCGAGAGAAATAAACTATTGTAAATGATCATTATTTATTTCTCAATAAACTAAGCAGTAATAGTAAAGCAAAATCTTATTTACGGCTGTATTTTTACTAAAAGGCTATATCAATCATGATAGATTTGTTCAGGTAAACCAGGTGATAACAGGGTATAAACAGGGTGATTACACGGTCGGGATTAGGTTTTTAACCCTATTAAAACCAGGCATGCATCTCATATAGTCTATTGTTGTTATTCCTAAAAGTTGTTATATTTATACTAACGAATATAAAACTTATGGCAACTATTAAAAATGGAATTCTCGGAGGTCTTTCCGGCAAAATAGGTCCGGTGGTTGGCGTACAGGTGGGCGATCAATATATTCTGAGGTCCAGGCCACAGCGATCCAAACCTTTCACCAAAAAAGAACTGGAGAATCAGGAAAAGTTTGGGATAGTTCAAAAATACCTGGCTCCGTTTTTAGACTTGTTGAAGGTAGGATTTAAAAACTATTATACTAAAACGGGCGGCTTTAGGGCTGCCGTTTCCTACACGCGAAAAAATGCGGTTATACAGGGTGATGCTGGCTTTTATATCGAGCCAGGCCGTCTTAAAATTAGTGGAGGAGATCTGGAACCTGCAATTGATCCTCAGGTAGCATTCAATGATGACCATCTAAATATCTTTTGGAAAACCGATAGTGTGAACGCGCTCACCAGGAGTGATCAGCTTTTAGTTCTTTTATATGATTTTCAAAATCAATATGCAGTGACTAAAATTTTTGATAGTGCATACAGAAGTGATGGAAAGGCTACCGTTGAAATAAATCCACGTCTTAAGGTAGACCTTTATATCGGTTTTGTGGCTGCTGATCGCAATAGTCAATCAGACAGCCAGTACCTTGGTCGTTTTACATTGGAAACAATGTTGTTTAAAAGTTTAGATTTTAATTCGAATAGTTTTATAAAACACGGAGATGCCTTAACAAAGCAGTCCACATAGTGTTAGCCTAAATATAAATCATTATCAAGCAGTTCTAATGTAATTAATCCAGTCCGCCGATTACGCCTAAATCCTTTAATTTTGCCTCCAACCTTTCGGTTTTAAGTGTAGGTTGAGTATAATGTAACATCATTTCCTCCGCTTTTTCTACCATCCGGATCGATCCGATAAATATAGGAACGCGTTGGTGAACTTCAGTAGGTTGTATTTCTAAAATCCGTTCGAAACCTGTGCTAGCCTTGCCTCCGGCCTGTTCTATAATAAAGGCCATTGGGTTACATTCATAAAGCAAACGCAATTTACCTTCCGGCGAACGAGAGGTAGTTGGGTAAATATAAATCCCGCCGTTAATCAGGCTTCTATGAATATCACCAACCATAGAACCAATGTAACGGGAAGTATAGGGCCGTTCTGAACTTTCATCTTCCACCTGGCAATATTTAATGTATTTTTTTACGCCTTCGGGGAAGTGGACATAATTTCCTTCATTAATAGAGTATGTTATACCTGTCTCCGGAATTTTCATTTCCGGGTGCGAAAGGCAAAATTCCCCAATTGAAGGATCTAAAGTAAATCCGTTTACCCCTTTTCCGGTGGTGTAAACCAACATGGTTGAAGAGCCATAAATGATATATCCTGCGGCAACCTGTTCAGTACCTTTCTGTAAAACATCATCAATGGTTGCTCTTCCGTCTAATGATTTCCGGCGGTAGATCGAAAAAACCGTTCCAACTGCTACATTGACATCTGTATTGGATGAACCATCCATTGGATCTATACAAACAATATATTTAGCATTTTTAGAAACCGGAGAATCGATATGGATAATTTCTTCTTCCTCCTCTGTTGCAATAATACAACATTCGCCCCCACTGGTTAGCGCGGCGATGAATTGTTGATCAGCATATACATCAAGTTTCTTTTGTTTCTCTCCCTGAATATTAGTTGTTCCAACATTGCCGATCATATCAACCAAACCGGCTTTGTTTATTTCCCTGTTTACAATTTTTGCCGCGATTGCGATATCCCGTAACAACCTCGAAAGTTCTCCCTTAGCGTAAGGAAAATCTGCTTGTTTTTCTATAATAAATTGCCCTAGTGTTACTACGCCAAAACCCATACTTAGTGTATATTTTACATTATCTACCTGATAATTCTATAACTTCTAAGGTATGAATATTTTCGTCAGAAATGCAAAACCTGATCAGGGTTCTCACTTTGTGCCAGCCATGTTTTCCGGCCGCACCGGGGTTTATATGCAAACATTTTATTTTTTCATCAAACATTACTTTTAAAATATGCGAGTGCCCGGTAATGAATAATTTAGGAGGGTTAGTGTAAATTTCAGGCTTGACATACGAAGAGTACTTCCCCGGATAACCGCCAATATGTGTCATCCAAACATCTACCAACTCGCAGCTAAATCGATTTTTCTCAGGAAATTCTGAGCGGATTTCTGCATCATCGATATTTCCGAATACGCCACGTAAGGGTTTAAAGGCAGCCAGCGGCCCGGCAACATTGGGACCGAAATCACCTGCATGCCAGATTTCATCCACCTGATCAAAGTGTTTAAAAACCGCATCATCCAGGTAACCGTGAGTATCTGAAATTAAACCTATTTTTCTCATTTTGTGAATTTAATTGTGCTGAATGTTTACAAACGCCGGCAACCATATTTAGTTTAACTATTTATAAGAAAAAAGAACCGGAATCAATTTTTTGGCGCTTAGCACAAATATGACCAATTCATTTTCAATGTACGATCTTATCATATTTCACTCCATCAAAAGGCTAAGAAAAAATCCTTCAGCAACACTTTATAAGCCTGGCTATGCACTTTAAATGATTCATAGATATTAAAATCCGTTTCTCTAAACTCCAAATCTTCCCTCGCTAAACATATAATCTGCCGAAAAATAGGTTTTTGCGCATCCGAATGAAGGTTTATTCTCTCCACCAGCTTAAGTTGGTGAGTTAATGCCAAGGCAATGACTTCGCTGGCTTGCTTAACAGGAAGAATTAACCAAAGCCGACCTTGTTTGGCTAATAATTTATTTGCCTTGCCAATCAACATTTCAAAAAATTTATGGTCAGCATGCCGGGCAATCCCCTTTCTCACTTCCTCATTTTTTAAATCACTAACAAAAAATGGTGGATTGGAAACAATCAGATCAAACTTATCCGCTGTTTCGAAATGCTCAATAGCGACATGACTTACGCTTAACCGGTTTTTAAAATCAGAATTTTCAAAATTTTTCCCTGCGCTTTCGGCAGCCTGTGCATCGATTTCAACCGCGTGAACGGATAGCTGAGGATAGCGTTGCGCCAGCATCATGGAAATCACTCCGGTTCCGGTTCCAATATCCAGGCCACGTTTAGGTTGATGATTCGACGCGATGGCACCAATCAGCACACCATCGGTATTGATTTTCATAGCACAGCCACTTTGGTCTATCTCGAACTGTTTAAATCTAAAAATACTCATCTTATACTTCGTACAATTCCAGCGGCAAACCATCCGGATCAGCAAAAAAAGTAAATCTTTTATCAGTAAATTCATCAATCCTGATGGGTTCAGTAATTATCCCACAGGCATTCAAACGATTGATTTCTGCTTCAATGTCATCAACTTCAAAAGCCAGGTGCCTTAAACCCTGGGCTTCCGGCCTGGATGGGCGAGCTGGTGGATTTTCAAATGAGAAAAGTTCAATTTGGTAAAGTCCGTTGATAGCCAGATCTAATTTATAAGATTTCCGCTCTTCGCGAAAAACCTCCGCCAAAATTGTGAAGCCTAATTTATTAACATAAAAATCCTTCGAGACTTTATAATCCGAACAGATGATGGCTATATGATGGATTCGTTTGAACATAATGCGTGCATTTGAATGTAAAACTGAGTAAATGTTAAAGACAAAGTTGCAGAAAAAACAAGGAAGACGAAAGAATAGTTAAACAATGATTGTTATAGTCACTATCCGCCTGTCGGCACCTTTCCCATGGATGGGAAAGGGCGAGAGAAAAAAAGCATTCATCGCAACTATTGATTTAAAAAAGTAAGATCAAAACATAGGTTTTGAATCAAGCTCAAGATAATGACCGCTTTAGCCCATCGCTTATGAATAACGTAAAAAGATTCGGTGTTGATTGAAGGCAGTAGACAAAAACGCAGGGATTCTTCGCTGCGCTCTGAATGACAATATCGCTATTGCCACCTCGCTACCGGCCTCGGAA
>JAZBLX010000049.1:0-25690 GCA_037033465.1 Bacteroidota bacterium
ACAACCAGTAAGACTGGTGGCGTTCCCTGATGCTGTTGCCGAATTCGCATAAATTTTTGTCTGCGAATACGATTTGGAAAATATTAGCGTTAATATAACTACTACAGCAAATGTTAGTGCATTGCGAATAATCCATTTTAAGGATAGCGAAGTAGAGATTTTCATCATGTCAGGCGTAATTTAGGTGACTCTGGGTTTGTTTGGCTGTACTTCTGTTACAGCAGTACAATGGTCACAAATCTACATTAGAGCAGTTCATCTGTGTTATCCATTTCTATTCATTGTTTGGCTACCGCATTTCATTCATTTCATTCATACTTCCATTTATTACTTAAATCATTTCTCGTATTGTGAAATTTTGATGAGATTAGCGAAGTCATCATCTCTATATTTAATGAACTCAAACGAACTCCTTATAGAACTCAGGAAGTTTGTACTTACCAAGTCAGGATTAAGGAATATCGACCCTGCACATTGTAAAGTCATTTCTGAGTATGTATTCCAGGAAACCAAAAACTATGTTAGTGAAACCACTATCAAACGTTTCTTTGGTTTTGCCAATACGCTTCATAAATTTTCTTTGTTCACATTAAATAGCTTGTCTCAATACATTGGCTATTCAGATTGGGATGCGTTTACAAAGGATAAGCAGAATAGCTTGACTGTATCGCAAAGCTTATGGCAAACACTTAAGCTGAAAGCACAGTCTATTACAGGTTTATCGCTCGTAACTAAAAAAAATAATTCGGGCGTTCCATTTGAATTCACAGCAAAGAGAAGTTTCTATTATCCGGATTTTGATTACTTTTTAAAAAACAATTACCAGTTTGCTACCATTAGCGCACAACCCGGTCATGGTAAATCCATTTTAATTGCCCATCTGGTTGAACATTTTTTCAATGCAGATAATGCGCTATATAAAAATGATATTGTTTTATTAATTAACCCAAACACCATTAATTCTGCTATTCAGGCAGGATTAACATTAAAAGAATGGTTTTTAAAAGAGTTTAATTTTGGTAGCGTAAGTGAATTAATTACCTATTTTAAAAATAACCCCAACAACAAAGAAGGCCGTTTCGTAATCTTAATCGATGGTATTGATGAATACCTGTCGAATAGTGACAGATTTAAATTATTCATAGACTTTCTATACAGCATTGAGGAGAATAATTTCCTCAAAATCATGATCAGCTTACGTACCAACACCTGGATAAATCTGCAACCTGTTTTAACAGGATCTGCATTTTTGACAAAAACCTGGTACACGGGTGTATTTTATGATGATGATACCCTATGCAATGTGCCCCCGCTTAGCACAAAAGAGATTTTATATACGCTGAGTCATATCGAAAAAAAGCTCGTAACCATAGAAGATATCAGCCAGCCCCTGATCACCCAATTTAAAACCCCGTTTTGGTTACAGGTTTATTATAAACTGATCAGCGAAACTAAAACATTGGAGCTTTATGATCCGCTCTTATGTTATGAGCTGATTAATTATTTTTTAGAGCAAAAAATATTTTTAGCTAAGAAGAGTACAGAAAAAATTCACCTGTTAAAAAAGATAAGCAATCATATTTCTGAAGGCAATAAGGGTTTGCGCGTTGCTAAAGAAAATGTGATCAGTTACATCAGTTCTTACCCTGAGGCGTACGAGGAATTGTTATACACGGGTATTTTAATACAGGAAAAACGCTTAAGTACAGCCATTCCTACCGAAGTTATTCGTTTTTTAAATGATGATATTTACACGTATTTTGTTTTTATCCAGATTACCGAAATTTTCGAATACCGGTCGAGCAAAGCATTCTTTGAGTATATACTGCAAAATTTCTCACCAAAAACCACATTAAGAAATAATATCCTGAATTGGTCTATTAGGTTCTGCGTGAACAGAAACGAGATTGCAGTACTGAAAAATATATTGAAGCTTCCTTTTTCTAATGAGGAAAAGAATAATGCCTTCGATTTTATTTGCTGTGTTGCAAAATATGAGCTCAGTAAACCGAACTGCAAATTTAATAAGCAAAATATCGGGCAGGATTTTATAGACCTGATGGCTTCCGGCAGAACGATGAGTAGATTGTACAAAGAAACCATTAAAAACATTTCCGACAATGTATTGAATGAGGATATACAAATCATGCTGCACATTATTGAGTGCAATATCTTTTTGATAGATATTGACAAGGTATCGTTGGGTAATACCATGCAGTTATTGAAGCGAAACTACAAACGGCTAAATGAACTGTTTCCGATTAATCCTTATGATTTAATTTTATATTTTTATAATAATCTGATCAACAAACCTACTGAAGGTGGTTCGCTGGAAGATAAAATTATTAAGCTTTGCCACCAGATTGACCGGACGCCACCGTTAAAAAATGAAGAAATAACGACGGCCGAAATACTCACTTACAGATTGGTGCTGAACACCTTGTTTGCACAAAGAAACTATGCTGAATGCCACCGCTTTATTATGGCCATTTTAAATAAATATCCAAATATTTTCTATCTGCGAAATTCTGTCTTCTCCCCTTTTCTGCTTATTCATTTAGGTCATACTTATCTTAAACTAAACTATTATAAGAAAGCCCAGAGAATTGTAAATTTTGTAGAGAAGATTATTAAAAGCGATTACACTTATTACACGCAATTCATTTCTGTTGGCTTTTTTGTATTTAAAGCCAGTTTTTATAACTGTATTCACCAATATGAACAAGCTGTAGTTGAAAGTGATTTAGGTTTAGAAATCGCTAAAAAAGACGATTTTAAAATGATGGAAGTAGCGCTTTACCTCTTAAAGATAGATTCGCTCAAACATGCTGATGTTTCTGAAGAAGTATCAAACGTAATTAAAGAGTTGTTAAACTTCTTAACCCATCATAAAATCTCGATGCCAGACTACACCAACTTAAATGGCGGCGAGTTTGAACAAACTTTTAAGGTTTTAAAATCATATCGAAAATAAAAGCCTGTTGGGATTATTCAACAGGCCTTATGATATCTTATTTAATCAAATTATAAAGCTCATCCAATTTTGGCGACAATACAATTTCAATTCGTCTGTTTTTACTCCTGTTTTCTGCATTATTGTTTGCACCTAAAGGTTGGAATTCTCCTTTTCCTGTGGCCGTCATTCTTACACTTTCTACCTTCTCACTTTCGGTTAAATAACGCACCACCGATGTTGCCCTTAATACACTTAAATCCCAGTTATCTTTAATCTGACCAAGGTTATTTATTTTCTGATTATCCGTATGACCTTCAACCGCAATGTTAATTTCAGGCTGTTGCTTTAATACATTAGCCAATTGGGTTAAGGCTTGTTTACCTTTTTCATCAATAATGATACTTCCGGAAGGGAATAATAACTTATCGGTTAAGGAAACATAAACCTTGCCATTTTTAATTTCTACAGTCAGGCCACTTTTGGTAAAGCCTAACAATGCCTGCTGAAGCTTTTCTTTTAACGAGTTGGTTGCTTCATCGCGTTTCCGCAACACTTCTTCAACCTCTTTTAAACGCTTTTCTCTTGCAGCTAAATCTCCTGATAATTTGGTGATTTCGCTGGTTGAGTTGTTTTTGAGTTTTTTATAATTCGCGTCAACATCATTGTAACTATTTTGCAAATCTCTCAATTCTTCTGCCATTAAAGTAGTATCTTTTTTAAGCCTGGCCACTTCCTTTTCTAAATTTTCTATTTTAACAAGGCCTTCATTAAAAGCAGTATACAAGGAATCTTTACTTCCAAGCAATGCTTTGTATTTCTTTGGAGATAGAACAACGCATGATGTGACAGAAGATATAAATAAGAGCACAGCAAAAGCAAAAAAGGTATTTTTCATGTAAATACAGAGGGTTTAGTGGTTATTAGTAAGCTTATTTTAAATAAAAAACCGCTAACAGAAATTGAAAACTGTTAACTGAAAACTGCTAATTGATCTACTGATCAATTGCATTCCTTAAAAATGCAATTAATGGGCTTACCGTTCTAAAAGAACTTATTAACTTATTAACGAGTGTAGGCTTAAAGAATTCTTCATCAGCTAATTCCATTGTTGCTTCAAAACTTTTAAGTTTCAAAAATTCGATATTCGGATCGGCTGGATCATAGCCTTTTGGTGCATTTTTCAAAGCATTTGCAGTGCCAAGTTTAAAGCTGCTTTTAAACTCCTTATTGTTGATAATATCTTTGAATTCGCCAATGTTATAATCTATCTCCTGCCTGATGAGTTTAATATGAGGTGCCTCTGGCATCCAATACCCACCTGCTATGAAACTTTTTCCTGGCTGAATATGCAGGTAATAGCCAGGTTCGTTGCCGCCTTTACTTTTAGCTGAAAACCAGACACCGAAATTATTTTTGTAGGGATCTTTATTTTTGCTGAAGCGGACATCACGATAAATGCGCATCAGGCTTTTCTTCGCATCCGTTTCTGCTGAGATTAACGGATCAACTTTAGACAGCTCCGGTATGAGCGCGGAAACTAAATTTAATGCATCTTGCTTTGCCTCTTCGTATCGTGATTTATTTTCAGCAAACCACTCCCGGTTATTATTTTCGGCAACTTCTTTTATGAATTTCAGCGTTTCTTTTTTTAACATAATTAGGGCTAGGAAATGAACGGTTTAGTTATTTTGTACCATAAACGCAGTGAAAACAGTTCAAAAGCTTAAATGTTGGTTCGAGATGATCAAAATTAAAACGTTCGAATCAATTGCCGGTAAATTACTGATCGTAATAGGGCTTATACTTAATATTAGGCGATAAAACATGCAGGAGTATCATTCTTGAATACCGGTAATTGAATGGATAAAGGATGAAACAGCCTGCAAAAATCACAATTAGATAATGCCAGAAAGTATCATCAGCTAAGGGGCCAAAAACAAGATAAGTGGCAAAACTGGCAATAAGCATTTCGATCACATTCATGGCGTAACTTACATACATGGCTGCATAGAAATAACCAGGCTCAATTTCTATTCGTTGCGCACAATGGCTACATATCACTTTCGTATGCTGAATATTCCATCCATACATACTACCTGTAAAAATATCACCTCTACGGCAATGCGGACATTTACAGTGTATAATAGCAGAAAGTTTGGAGGTTTGTTCAGCCATCGATTAATTCAAATTAAACGGCTCTTTCTTCATCTCCAGGTGAACATTTTTCTTCCGGTATTTCTTATACCAAACCACACCAACCACAATGGCCATGAGGTACGGTATAGCCAGAAGATAAATTACACCGGTATTTAATCCCGCAGAAACCGTGTTGCCATTTTTGTTACCCTGCTCTGCATTGATGCTACACATGGCACACTGGGCATTGGCTTGTAATACCGTTACAAAGTTGAGCACCGCCAGAAATAAGATAAATATGATTTTCCTTTTCATGTTCACAAATATAATGATTTAACGATTGGAGGAGGTTAAAAATTATGTCATAAAAAAACCCTCGCTGGTGAGGCGAGGGTTAATTGAGAGACCATTACTGAAAATCTTTATTTAAAACAGAGATCCTGAAAAAGTAAAATTCGGATTTTGTACGCTTCTAAACTGTCCCAGAATTTCACCCGTTGTTGGGTTTGTAAAATATGCCAGCGTAAAAGTATCAGCGTTGATCCGTTGTGTAGTTAACGGCGCCATCTGCGTTACAATTAATGAGGCATTTCCAGTTGGTGCAATGCCAGTGAATTTATAAATGCCTGCAGTTGTTTTTGTAAATGTATAAGGGAAATCAGCAACAAATCTATTTGCACCCTGATAAATATCAGCACTTAATAACATAGTATTATTAATCGTATTGAAATTAAATACCATTCTATCTAATCTGAGATTATATCCAGATGTTAATGTTCCTGCAGCGGCAGCCGCTCTGCGGGTAACAAACTCTGTTCCCCAGCCAGGGTAATTTGTGGCGTTCGGCACCACAATTGCAGAATACTGTATCCCGAGTAATAAATGTAAAGGATAGAGTGTAGTTGGAGAAGATAAAACTTCGAGCCTTGCACCATCTACTGTGGTAAAGAAAAGTTTTTTTACCGGATCCCAGGTAAGTTCACTTATAGATTTACCTTTATAAATTAAAGCTTCCTTAAATCTAATACCTGTTAATGTGAATGCAAATCCCGTTGAAGCAGTACTTACACCTCCACTTCCATCATCCCAGATGAATGTAACCACCTTTTGATTATAATTAATTGAGGTCTGAACTTTTATGGCATCAACTAATGTGAAGTACATGTTGTTATTATTATCAACGTAATCAACAGAGGTAAAAATAGAATTGAGTAAGCCTTCAGCATTATAGAGATTTTTCTCTGCCTGAGTAGCCTTTACTAATACCAATTTACTTTTTAGCAGTTTACCAGTAAGCATAATGGTATCGCCCACCTGCTTATCAAAAGTGAATTCGAAATCGGAAAAAGAACCCCAGCCAGCAACACCTCCAAAAGTACTTGGATCAGGGTCGGCCAGAATATGCAGATAGCTATAAGTATCGAAGGATAATGTTGGGTTTTGTAATGCTTTTACCCTGAATGTACTCTCCATACTTTCTCTAGCCGGATCAACATCCAAATCAGCATACATACTAACTTTATTGTCTTTGGTAAAATTGAAGTAGAATGAATAACCCCCTCCGCCTTCAGGGTATAAGAATGCCTTCCAGCCGTTGGTGCTTCCGGTTAATTCGTTGGTGTATTTGGTTACTGCGTCTGTAGTTCTTTCCTCCGGTCTTTCACCGTCTATCAGTACCTCTTCCTTTTTACAGCCAGTAAACAAGGCAAGAGATAAGAGTGTATATATTAATATTTTTTTCATGTTGATTTCCTCTTAAGTTATTGACCCATTGTACCATAAAAATATGAATTGGCATTAGTGGTTTTATAGAATGCACCTAATGAACCTACGAAGCCAATATTTCCCGGAATAATTTGATTGATCCAATTGATTCTAAATGTTCCAGTTGTCAGATATGTATTTATTGAAGACACTCCAGGTCTTAAGGTATTCATATTGCCATACGTAGTAGTAGTGGGTTGTGTAGCATTCAAAGTTATTGAAGCCACTCCGGTTGTTGCGTTTACAGCCATGGTATAGTCCGCATCTGCTTGTAGAGCGGAGCCAGCCGCATTGAGATAGTTATATCTAACCGTAAGTAGATTATTCGTCCCAAAAATTAATTGCATATTGATTAATTGCCTACCTGCTCCTCCGATTGCGGGCACTGCTGTTTTTGCCGTATTCCACGCAGCTAAAAATTCTGTGGATTGATTCGGATCTATTGATGGGTTTGTTGTTAGCGTTGTATAACCAATTCCCGGACCTAGCATTCTATGTAAAACAGGAGGCGAAATTTTGAAAAGCGCTTTCTGCACCTCACTTTGTAATTGATAAAAATCTATATTAAATGCGGTTTTAAAATAGTCAACAACATATTGTTCCTTTTTCTTCAACTTGACCTGAGCATCAGCCGGTAAGGCGGCTACAATTGCATTATACTGTACACGCCCCATCATCAGCATATTAGATGACTGTTCTGCAAAATCTTCTCCTGGCGAAACCCTTGCATACTGTGTAATAAAACCTAAAGAATACGCTTCGGCTAAAGATCTCTGCGTCCAGTTGGCTTCATAACCACCCCTGGAAACGGTTTGATATTCCGTTGAAAAATCAACAGTTTGATTTAATATGTGCGTATACTCATGTTGAATAACCTGGATCATCTGCTTTACGGAAGTCAGACTCGTTTTATCAAAAGGGTTAATCACATAAAGAACAATTTTTCTTCCACCTTCAGCTGTTCCCAAAGTGATGGTTCCATTAGTATTATATTCTGCACTACCTGCAAGGACAAACTGCTTTGGCGATATTTTTTTTATAAAATCAGCACCTCCTGCGGCCTCAAAAAGCCTGATCCATACATCACGAACCATTTCCATTGCAGGAATCACCTGCTCAACTACCGGTGGCGTAATGTTTTTACCAGAAGGCAGTTCAAAACGGTCAAATCTATATTTCGTTTCAATGTTGTATGGATTTAAAAAGTTTTGGTCTAACCAAATATCTGTGCTGTTTTTATTGGTAATAATGTTTTGATCAATAGCATCTAAATTCGCATTCAGCGTTTCTTCTTTTTTACAAGATGCAAGGACTGTTAACATGGCTAATGCAACAAATCCATTTTTTAATGTCTTTTTCATAATTATCTTGGATTTTGGGCTATACCAGAAAGTGTAACCTGATTAGGTAACTGAAATAACTTACGTGGATCATCTGCTGTAAGTGTAATGGTTTCAAATGAGCCATTAACCTTATAAACTCTGTGCTGAACCGGCAATTTGTATCTTAAAATGTCAAACCATCTTAAGCCTTCTTGTGTAAACTCCTTCTTTTTGAAATCTAATATGGTAGCAATTAAACCTGCCTTAGCATCAGTCGTACCATAAAAGGCAGCAATTTTCACCAAGGTCACAGCATGTGTTGTTGAATTATAATTTAAAATCCTTGTACTGGCATAAGTATTTAAATCTGCAAGGGCCAAAGCATTTTGCCCGGCAGATGCATAAGCTTCAGCCCGGTTTAATAAAGCTTCGTCTGCAGTTAATACTGGCACAATGGTATATGGAAAACCAATTGTAGCATTCGGGCTTGTTCTTACAAAGTATTCATTCCACTTTAGCATCGTATAATGTGGCACTCCATAATAGGCAGATTTGTAAGCCCAACGTGCTCCGGTAACATTTGGTGTAAACATTTCATTGTTTTGAATTTGGCCGAAACCATATCTTGGCGAGGTTGTTCTTGCCCATGCTGAGGCTGTTTCTATTAACAATAAGGTTGATGGTTCACTAGCCTGGGTAAAGTTGATTACCTGTTCATCTAAAGTGTAGGTATTATATCTGGTATTCCATGGCCTAAGTATCGTCGCAAAAGCATTACCTGGCGAAACTGCGCTTGCATACTGAATCACTTTTTCATACTCCTTTTTGAACAAGAAAAACCTTGCTGCAAATGCATTTGCAGCTGCTACGTTAAAATGATATTTAGCTATCTTATAAGCCGTATTCCTGATTAATGGTAACCCTTCTAGTAAATCTTTTTCAATACTGGCATAAACTGAAGCAACTGTACCCCTGTTATATTGAGCAGAAACCACTTTCTCTGGCGTGGTAACATAAGGAATACCAGGAGAATCATTACTTCCTGCCGGATCATAAGCCTTTGAATATAGGGTTACCAGCATAAAATGAGCGTAAGCACGGGCCACTAATGCTTCACCTTTGTATGGAAGTACAGCACTTCCTAAATTATTTAGTTCAATTGCTTCCAGTCCCGCATTTGCTGCCGCTATAGCTTCATAACAAGAATTCCAGTACTGCGTTGGCGTATCTTCGATATTATCTTCATTATCCAACCAATAGTATGGCAGCGAAACCGTTCTGCCTTCAGTACCAATTCCAGGACCTTTATCTTCGGCGTTATCAGAAGAAGTTTCCGTAAATGCAATGTAATTACCTTCAGGGTAAGCACTTGTAAGCAATTCCGCAACCTTTTCAACAGTATTTATTTGAGTTCTTTGATCTGGTGCCTGCTCTAAAAACTTTTTACATCCAGTTATAGATATAAGCGCTAAAGCAATGATCGATATATATATTCTTTTCATGATATTTTATTTAGAATCCAACCTTTAGAGATAATGTGAATTGACGGGGAATTGGCAAGGCCACACCCCCTGATCCAAAGAATTCAGGATCCTGACCATTCAATTTTTTATCTGAATAGATTAAGAATAAGTTATTACCAACAGCGCTAATTGAGGAATTAGTTAAGCCTAACTTTTTAGTATACTTACCTGGAATATTATAACTTAAAATAATCTGTTTCATCCGAACAAAGCCACCATCTGCAACACGTTCTGTAGAATAATTATAGTTGTTATAAGCATAATTATTTCCAAAAGCCTGAGCTTCCAATACATCTAAAATAGAAGGCACATTGGTTTTCAACTCATCACCCTGCATTTCCCAACGGCTTAAGAAAGCTTTAGGCATGGCATCTAAATCAGTGTAGCTGGTTTTAAAAGATGGCGAAAGGCGTACTTTGTTTCCTGCGGCAAAGGTAACCAAGGTAGACAAGGTGAAATTTTTATACCTGAATGTATTGGAGTAACCACCAGTATATTGAGGATCAATTGGCCCTTCATATTTTAAGTACTTAATTACATCACTTTGTAAATAAACATCTCCACTAACAATGCCTTCATCATTAATAAATCTTGGCGAACCATTTAAAGGATCTAAACCTTGAAAATCAAGCGAAAACAAACCTCTTTGAGAATAACCTTCGAGCGGACCGCCATCAGCACCAATTAAACCGAAAATAGATGGTTGGTTTTTTAGGTTGGTAATCTCGTTACGATTGTAACCAAATATTAATTGTGTAGACCAGTTAAAATTAGAAGAAGTAATCACTTTTGCCCCTAATGCTGCTTCGATACCTTCTGATTTCATATCAGCATAGTTTGCTTGCTTAATTGCTTCCCCACCGATACCTGAAGTCCTAAAAGCACCTATCAAATCAAAACTTTTTCTCCTGTAGGCATCAACCGTTAGTGTTAAACGTTCTTTAAATAAGCCTAAATCCAGGCCAATATTTAATTCATTTAATTTTTCGAAGGTTAATTCAGAGTTTTCAAGACCTGAAATGTATAATTTCGTTTCTTTTTCACCTAAATACGGACGGCGGGTACCTATACTTTGTACAACTAAACTAGAGTTGGTTGCAGAGCCCATACTTGCCACCAAGCCATAAGTTGCTCTCAAGGTAGCGCGGCTAACAATACGTTTAAGCCGCTCATTTTGCATGAAGTTTTCAGTATCAATATTCCAGGCACCAGAAACATTCCATGTTGGTAACCATCTTGCTGTTGGTGATTCTCCTAATAAATTTGAACCATCATAACGACCCGTGGCATTAATGCTATATTTTCCTTTGTATGAGTAAGCTGCCCTTAATGAATAGTTTAAATAACGTTCATAGCGATAATTCATACTGTAGTAGTTAAAGCCACCTTCAACATTTTGTTTCACAATGTTAGGATCAATAAAAGGAACGCCCCCCTTATCATATTGATAACCATAACCATCGAAAATCTTGTTCTGACGATTAATGTAACGCATCTCCTGAGCTGCAAAAACATTAAATAAATGATCTTCATTAAATGTCTTATCATACTCTAAACTATTACGCACATAATAATTAACAATGTTATCATCGTTGGTTTTATAAAATCCGCCATAAGGCAATACAGATACAGGTAAAGCATTTGGATTATCAGGATTTCTATATAAAAATTTATTATTGTTTCTGATGGTTGCATCATCAGGACTAATACCCGCCCGGTAGGCTTGCGCCATGTTGGAGTTTTCGGTAATTTTATGCTCCTGACTAGTTTTAGCAAAGCGATAAGCCCCGTCAAATGAATACTTTAAATTTTTGGTAATTTTATATTTTAAACCCCCTTGTACTTTAAAATCAATAAGTCCAAGTTCTAAAGTATTATTCTCTAATTCATTAAGAATATTAAATCGGGCATAGTTTTGAGTGAAGAACTCCCGATTACCATTGGCGTCATAAGGCGTTAATGCGCGACTGGTATTTAAAGCATAGCTAAATGGATTAATATCAAAATCGCGATCGTAGGTGCCATAAACAGGATTTCCATTTCTGCCCAATGTACCCGGTGCTTGCTGATCGCGGATTGATCCTTGCGTAATTAATTCAAAACTTAGCTTGTCGCTAATCTCAAAATTTCCGCGAAAATTTCCAGTGAACCTTTTCACCTGATCAGCAATTGTCCAGCCGTTATCTTGTAAAAAGCTGGTTGAGGCATAAATTTTAGATTTTTCAGTTCCCGTAGCCACACTCACTGAATGTTCCTGCATTAATGATTGCTTAAACAATACATCGAACCAATCGGTATTGGCATTTGCATAACGCTGTAAAAATTGTTTTTGACTTTGAGCATCGTTTTTCAAACCATAAGTTCCCGTTGCGGCATCGTACTTATACATTTCGTTGTACATTTTGGTAAATACACCACCATTCGCACTACGCGATGAACTGGAGTGGTTTAACCAACCCTTATTTTGCATTTCCAGATAAACATTCATCTGATCGGCAGAATTTAAAATGTCAAAATTATCATAAGAGGGTTTCATGTAACTGGAGAAGTTACCTGTATAGGAAATAACTGGTTTTCCAGCGGTATTTCTTCCTTTTTTAGTGGTAATAATAACCACCCCATTCATGGCGCGGGCACCATATTGCGCAGTTGCTGCGGCATCCTTTAAAATATTAAAACTCTCAATATCATCAGGATTAAGACCCGCTACTGAAGATCCAACCAAAGTTGAGGGATCACCTGTAGATAATTGTTCGTTGGAAATATTGACCACATCTTCCAGTATAATCCCATCCACTACCCATAATGGTTTATTATCACCAGAAATAGAGGTAGCACCACGAACACGAATTTTAGGCGCCGCACCAAAGGTTCCGGAGACGTTTTGAACAGATACACCGGCCACACGACCTTCAAGCATTCTGCTTACATCTGTGATACCATCTCTTTTTACATCAGAAGCCTTTAATGATGTAGCAGCACCGGTAAATAACTTTTTATTTAATTCCTGGTAGCCGGTAGATACTACATTAACTTCGCTAAGTTGCTCTGCATCTTCTGCCAAAACAACGTTTACAACTGTTTTACCATTAACAGGAACTTCCATGGTTTTATAACCCACATAGCTAAAAACTAAAACAGCATCTTCCTTTACTGTGATGGTATAATCTCCGTTTGTAGTTGTAGAAACTGCATTTGCAGCACCTTTTTCTCTGATACTAACCCCCGGAAGTACCGCGCCAGACTTATCTCTTACCTTACCTGTTATCTTTACAGCAGCGAAGTAGTCAGCTACTTTATCAAAGATTGTTTTATCCTTCGGTTTAATCAGGATTGTTTTGTCTTCAATACTATAGCTTAAATCTCTGCCAGATATGATTTTCGTCATCACCTCATCAATAGAGGCATTGTTAAAGTTGGCATTGAATGTAGTAGTACTTTTGATCTTGTTGGTTGATAGCAGAACATCATAACCAGACTGCATTCTAATCTCCTTGATTATTCTTTCTAATGTTACATTTTTTGCTTTTAATGTAACCAGTTGTCCAAATGAAGCTGCACTAACTTGCATTAGGGAGGCAAGTAGTACAACCGTGATTAACTTCATCATCAATAGCAATTTAGGTATGTAGCGGCGATGCATACATAAAATTCTAACATAAATTTTGTACATTTAATAGTCTGTTTTTGCGAAACGCACGTATAGTTAAGCGCATAATTGCGTATCGCGGTTATCCAAGAAATAATTGATTTGTATCGTTCCGGTTTGCCGGAAATGGCCAGACAGATAAATAGAGGGGTGTTGCAAGCACTCCTTTATTATTTAACGGGCTTTCGATCGTCAGAAGTGTTGTTGAAGTTTGTTCATGGTTTGTTTAGGTTAAGGTTAAAAGGTTTTAGTTAATTATTTTTATAGATAAAGGATAGTTACTTCTTCATCTCTATTATTTACTTTTTGTAAACTGTAATCTTATTTTTATCAATATCGAAACGAACTTCGCCAGTTTGCTCGAACTTTCTTAATACCTGAGAAATTTTGTCGAATCTGCTTACCGTACCGTAATACATTACATCTTTAGCTTCTTCGTCTGCATACTCCACTTTAACGTTATACCACCTGGCTATTTTCCGGAGGATACTTTCCTGTTTTTCATTGTTAAACATGAAATACCCGTTTTTCCAGGAAATAGATTCATCAGTATCTACGTCTTTAATGCGAATACCGGTTGCGGATAAAACTGACTCCTGACCGGGTTTTAAAATTTTGGAAGCAGCAGGATTTATAATTTCAGAAATGCGAATGCTTCCTTCCAATAAAGTTGTTTTAGTAAGATTCTCGTCGGCATAGCTGTTTACATTAAAATGCGTACCTAAAACTTCTAATTTTTGTTCAGCTGTTTCCACGATGAACGGATGTTTGCTATCTTTTGCCACCTCGAAATAAGCTTCACCTTTTAATTTTACTTTACGTAAAGTTGTTGAACCAATATTTATTGGGTATTCTAAAGAGGAAGCCGCATTCAGCCAAACCGAAGAGCCGTCTGGTAAACGTATTTGCCATTCACCACCGTTCGGTGTAGAAATTACATTAACCCCGGTATCGTCAGCAGTGCTGGTATTTTTTTCAATATGGTAAATCAGTTGTCCATTGGCTGCTTTTGAAATGGATAATCCAGCTTCCCTGATCAATTCGCCCTCTGCAATCTCATTTAAAGATATCTTCTTCCCATTAGCCAACGTTAAGGTTGCCCTGTTTCCGCCAGGGGCGATATCAGTTGCGAAACTATCTTTATTTCTGCCACCAGTTTGAATCCGTAAAACTACAGCTATTACAAGCGCTAAAACTGCAGCAACAGCAATCCACTTTAAATAAATTTTAACGGGCGATTTCTTTACGGTAAGATGCCTGTCGACTGCTAAAATCTTACCAAGTACTTTATTCCACTTGTGTTGGTCAACAGCGGCTGGCAATTCTGAATTAGATTCAGATGCATAGAGCAGATCCGTTATTTCGGCAGATACCATAGAAGGGTAATTCTCAACCAGGCGGTGTAATTCAGCCTTTTCAACCGCTGACAATTCGCCCGAATGAAATTTTGCTACCAGAAATTTTATTCTTTCTTCCATAGATCTGATACTAAGAAGCTGCAAAAAAGAAAAAGGACTATCGAAAATTATTTTTTTTATTTTTTTATCGAAATCCCAAGCAAAATCAACCAAAATAATGAAATACCATGTTGAATCAGGTTTTCACGAATCGTTTTCAGTGCAATTACCAGTGCATTTTTCACTGTATTAGACGACAAGCCTAATATTTCTGAAATTTCGGGAATGGTTTTACCTTCTCCCCTGCTTAATTCATAAATTTTACGCCTTTGATGAGGTAGTTTCTCTACAACAGATGCGATTAACCTCGTTACCTCATTGAGATGAATAGCATCCCAGGTTACGTTATCCAGGTCAGAATGACGGCTTTTTAAGAGATCAATTGCCTTATCCTCCTTCATTTTTTTCCGAAGATGGCTTAAACATTCGTTGGAAACATACTTATAGAGATAAGCTTTCACGTTTTCAACATGATCCAGCTTATCCCGATTTAGCCAGATTCTCAAAAAAGCATCCTGGATCACTTCTTCAGCAGCATGTTCAGATTTGGTAAACTTAAGTGCAAACGGATATAAAACAGAAATGTAACTATAGAAAAGAACTGAAAATGCTTTCTCGCTTCCTTCTACAATTTCTTTAATTAGTTCCTGCTCTTTGCCCCTATCCTTCAAAGCCATATATCAATTGGTCATCATTCGTTTTCAATACGTAAATCACGAGGATATCAAAAGAGATGTACTTAAGCTATCAGAGTAGAAGCCCTAAGCATGTACCAATAATACAAAATATTGGCTAATGTTTAATAAAAAAGAATATTAAAATGGCGAAGACTTAATATTGATAATAAGGAGAAATCATCAGATAGACCACTACCCCCGTAATGGCTACATATAACCATAAGGGAAAGGTGATTCTTGCTATTTTACGATGTTTGTCGAAACGCTGGGCCAGAGCCCTTACATAAGTAACCAATACCAGTGGAATAATGGCGATAGACAATAAAATATGCGTAAGCAGAATAAAAAAATAAACATATTTTATTGCGCCTTCACCTCCGAATTTCGTAGAAGGGGTAGTCATATGATAAGCGATGTACATCACCAGAAACAATAATGAACAACCAATTGCAGATTTCATTAAATTTTGGTGAAGTGCAATCTTACCATTCTTAATGGCCCAAACTGCAATGATCAATAACATTGCAGTAATACCGTTAATTGTCGCGTAAATAGGAGGTAAAAAGGGAAGCGTTGGTGCATCGATCCCTAAATCCTTTAGCTTCACTACAAATAAAAACGCAACTGCTACAGGTATAAAGATGGAAAGAATAATGATCCACTTGCTATACTTTTTCTCAATCGAAGTATTTTCCATGAGTATTTTAATCTCTTTATTTTTTATGATTTATTCGAACATCATTTATGATGATAGATGTTCGATTAGTTGACTGTAGACTAATGACTCCAGACTCACAACTGCAAACTATCGCCCGTCTTTAACGTTCCTCAAATACTCTGCAATCAACACTTTGATTTCATCTTCCAACCGGGCTGTAGATTCAGGACTGTCAGTTTCATAAACACCTCTTATCCGATGCTGTACATCGATTAATAAAAGTTTGCTGCTAAAAATATAGCGCGTCTTATCCTGACTGTCGTCGCTTATCACATCTAATAAAAGGCCCTTCCGGATGAGCGGATAAGTAATGCTGGAATCCCCGGCAAGAACGTTCCATTTCTCTGGCTTGGCACCCAATTGATCAGCATAAGCTTTAATTTTCAATACGTCAGCAGGATTTACAGACAGGCTTAAAAACTTCACCAAAGGTTTCTTTTCATATCCTGAAGCTAATTGCTGAAGGTATTTAGTTACACCTGCATTTGGTGCATCGGTATTAACCAAATTTAATACGATGATCTTGTCTTTCAGGGTTGCCCATGAAACACTGTCTCCACTTTGATTAACCAACTTAAAATCAGATATCTGATGATAGATGGTATCTGGAATCTTTTTACCCTTCACCGTATGAAAGGTTGAGGCAACAACCTTCTCTCCAAAGATTGGAAGGCTTTTATACCGGTTCTTAGCGAACTGTGGCAATAAGTAAAAAAACAAAAATCCCGGTACAGCTAAAACGCTTACCAGGATTAATACTTTTTGGATAGATTTTCCTTTCATTAATGATTCATCATGTGGATATTCAAAAATCCACCTTCAATTAACATTAAAACAATAAAGTAGATAATGAAAATTAATGATAATGTTAAAGAAAGCTGAAAACCTAGTTTCTCATATTTCAGGTGCATAAAATAGGCAACGATATAGAAAGCTTTTACTAATGTTAAAGCGATATAAACGAAGTTACCGATTGAATGACTCATGTAACCGTTTGGTAAAACCCAAAGTGCTACGATAAATTCGATTACTGTGATCAATAACAGGATGCCAAACACTTGCCAGATTTTACCTTTTGATAAACCTGCGTGCTCCTCGTGCCCTTCTGTATGTGCGTGATGTTCTGACATAATAATATTTTATAAATGTGATGAATTAAACCAAATAGAAGAATGTAAATACAAACACCCATACTAAATCTACAAAGTGCCAGTATAAACCAACTTTCTCAACCATTAAATAATGACCTCTTTTTTCGAAAGTACCATTGATGGTCATTACCAATACAATGATGTTGATGATTACTCCACTAAATACGTGGAAACCGTGAAATCCGGTAATGGTGAAAAATAAGTTAGCAAACTGCTGTGCGGCAACTACAGAAACATCGCCATCGAAGAATTCTTTCAATTTCTCAGCGGTTGGAATTTGAGCAAACCAGAACCCTTCATGGTGTAGGTGCGTCCACTCTAAAGCCTGACAACCCAAGAACATGAAACCACCAATAATCGTAGCAACCATCCACCAGATTACTTCTTTCTTTGCACGGCGATGACCTGCTTCAACGGCTAAAACCATTGTAACAGAACTCATGATTAAGATAAACGTCATGATCCCTACGAAAACAAGTGGTGCACCTGAATCAGTAATACCGGGAACCGATTGGAAAACCAAATCAGGATCTGGCCATGTTAATTTAGAAAAACGCTGAGCGCCGTAATAGATTAATAAAGATGAAAAGGTAAAAGCATCTGACAAAAGGAAAAACCACATCATGATTTTGCCATATTCTACCGACCACGGAGAACGGCCACCATTCCATGGCCCGGTTTTAATTTGATCTAATTGTGATACTGAATTCATTTGGAAATAGTATAATAGTTTGTTAACAAATTTAACGGTTCAAAAGTAAAAAAACATAAAGATATATCCATAATATATCTATAAAATGCCAAAAAATAGAAGCGATTTCCATTCTGTATTTGCTTTTAGCAGGCGAGATGTTCTTGTAACTCCCTACCAAAGCATTAATAATCAATCCAACTCCTCCTATAATGTGCAATAAATGTAGGCCGGAAACCACATAAATAAAAGAAATTGCCGCGTTATTGCCCACAAGGGTTGCGCCAGTTTTTACCATGCTTCCCCAGGCATTAAACTGCATTACACCAAATGCAATGGCCAAAATAACCGTTACCGATAACATATTGCGTTGCAGGCTGAAATTCAGCTTTCTCATCGCCTTTGCTGCGAGTACCAGTGAAATACTGCTGGCAATAATCACTAAACTGCTATAAATAAATGCATCTGGTAAAACCAAACCATGGCCTTTACCTTTTGATGCGGCAAAAACCAGATAATAACTGGTAAACCCACCAAACATAATGGTGGATGAAACCACAAAAAGCCAGACAATAAACTTGCGGGGTTTTGGGTCAAATGTATCTTGGATCTTTTCCATTGTTAGCACCATAAAATTATTTTGCTATAAAATTTAATAATAAGCCCAGCTGTACGGCCGGGATGTAAAAAAACGAGCAGAACATTACCTTCCTTGCATCTGCAAGATCTCTGCTTAATAAAAGTTTGAGTGCAAGCCAGCTAAAGATCAGTCCGGCAATTAGCGATAACCCTGCAATATAATAACCTCCAAAACCATAAAAGGTTGGAAGCAGACTCACCGGAATTAAAATTAATGTACTTAAAAAAGTTAGCAAGGCTGAAGTCTTATCCCGCTTCTTAGTAGGCAACAACCTGAAACCAGCCTTTTTATAATCATCGTCCAGTACCCAGGCAATGGCCCAAAAATGAGGAAACTGCCAAACAAACTGAATCAGAAATAAAATTCCAGCAATATAATAATCAATCTCATGAAACATTTCGGCCTTTAAGCTACCAAATGCAGCCAAATAACCAATCAGTGGTGGCAAAGCTCCGGGGATTGCACCAACAAACACTGCAATAGGAGATTTTCTTTTTAGAGGCGTATAAACAAATGCATACAGCAAAATAGAGAATACGGAAAGCAGACCTGTTTCCAGATTTAGTTTTCCTAATAACCAGGTACCTAAGAAAGCCATAAAGACCCCAATAATTAAGCCTTGCCCTGTTGTCATCCTTCCCGCTGGCATTGGTCTATCCTTTGTTCTAGACATTAACTTGTCGAGGTCCTTTTCAATGATCTCATTAAAGCAATTGGCTGCAGCAGTAACCAAAAAGCCCCCTGCGATAAGTATCAACCAATTCCCCCAGTTGATCGAAGGAATATGCGCTCTACCTACCTGCATCTTCTGCCCGATCAAAAATGATATCGATGCCGAAAACACCACCGTAAACGATAGCCTGAATTTGATGAGTTTAGAAAAATCTGAGAAAACCTGTTTCAACTTCCTTAAATATTATTGTTTATAGGTACTGGTCCGATAAACCAACAAGTACAAATAAAACTGTAAACTAAATAACAACGTAGAGAATAATATATGCAATGCCTGCGCTGCTGGTGGAAATGCAAAATACGCTAATGCGAAACCACTTAATAACTGTATCAGTAATGTAGCCAGAATAAGCCTTGCTGTTAACAGCGGGGCTGCTTTGCCACTAAACCGATCAATTACCATCTTGTACACAATCACATTCGCTATCACTACTAAAATAGCCAAATCTCTATGGTAAGTAAAAATAGAATCCAGTCTTGAAATCCAGGTATCCCTTAAACCATTCGACAACGATTTTGCGACAACATCAACAGACTCTCTTACTTCTGTACCAAAAATGATCTGAACAATGCTCAACAATACGGTAAAAAGTAAAAAGCCCTTTAACCAAAGTATCCGGTACATAATAACCGAAGGTATTTTATTCAGCTGCTTAGCATAATTATACGTATAGATTGAAATCGCCAGAATAACCAATGCCAAAAGCATGTGTACCGTAACTACCCATTGCGCCAGATTTGTAGATACTACTATAGAACCTAACCAGGCCTGATAACCAACCACCAGAATATTCAGCGCACTTAAAACGATGATTCTCTTTGCGGTCTTTTTATAAGCGAACGAATAAACTAACGTTAAGAACAAAAATATTCCTGCTAAAACTCCCGCTAACCTGTTAATGTACTCTACCCAGGTCTTAGTAGCGTTAAACTCCTCAGGAATGGTGATGCTTTGATCGTGTCTGATTGAATCGGCCAATGCAACCTTACCCATACTTTCCAGGTATTTGGCAAACTTCTCATTTTTCTTTAACCGTCCGGCTACATACTTCTCTTTATAATCTGCCGGCAACTGTGAAACATCTGTAGGCGGAATATAACGATCAAAACATTTAGGCCAGTCAGGACACCCCATTCCAGACCCTGTACTTCTTACAATACCACCGGCAAGTATAACCATCAACGTAACGATAATGGTTATTAAATTAATCCTGATGAAACGTTGTTCTGATCTGCTGATCATTATAGTTTTTTATGTGAAAGGGGTATCTGGATAAGCAGAAACTTAATCAGATACCCCTTTTAAATTGTATTGAAGCTCTTTATTAGCCTTTGTTTTCTTCTACAGGATTAGCTAATTCCCAATCTTGCTGTATTTTTTCTGCTTCTGCATTTCCTTCAAAATCGTGAGGCAAGTTAGAGCTCATGGTTTGAGAAAAAGGAACAGTTTGTGGAATAAAGTCCGCATCATGACCAGGTTTACTGTAGTCATATGGCCATCTGTAAACTGTCGGAATTTCTCCAGGCCAGTTACCGTGTATGTGTTCTACGGGTGCAGTCCATTCTAAAGTATTCGCTTCCCAAGGGTTTTGAGGAGCAACTTTACCTTTAAAGATTGAATAGAAGAAGTTGAACAAGAACGCCACTTGCGCTAAAGCTGCAATGATCGCGGCCCAGGTTACAAATACGTTTACCGTTAACCATTTCTTCATGAATTCGAATTCTGTGAACGCATAGTAACGACGTGGTACGCCATCTAAACCTAAGAAGTGCAATGGGAAGAATACCAGGTAAGCTGCAATGAAAGTTAACCAGAAGTGTAAATAACCTAATTTAGGATTTAACATTCTTCCGAACATTCTAGGGAACCAGTGATATACACCTGCAAGCATCCCGAAGATCGCTGCAGACCCCATTACCAGGTGAAAGTGGGCAACCACAAAGTAAGTATCGTGTAAGTTAATATCTAATGATGCGTTACCTAAGAAGATACCGGTTAAACCACCAGAGATAAAGAAAGAAACTAAACCAATTGCAAATAACATCGCTGGAGTAAAACGGATATTACCGCGCCATAATGTAGCCAGGTAGTTAAATGTTTTTACTGCAGATGGTACTGCGATAATTAAGGTAGTAATCATAAATACACCACCCAATAATGGATTCATACCCGTTACAAACATATGGTGACCCCAAACGATGAACGAAAGTACAGTAATACCAATTAATGAGTAAACCATTGCATGGTAACCAAAGATTGGTTTACGTGAGTTTACCGAGATTACTTCCGAAGAGATACCCAATGCAGGCATAATTACAATATATACCTCAGGGTGACCTAAGAACCAGAATAAGTGTTGCCATAAAATTGGAGATCCACCTTCATTTGGTAAAATATCAGTACCCATTACGATATCAGAAAGATAGAAACTGGTACCAAAACTACGGTCAAATACCATTAGCACAACCCCAGCTACAAGAACTGGAAAAGATAAGATACCTAAGATAGCAGTTAAGAAAAGTGCCCAGATGGTTAATGGCATTTTCCAAAGATCCATACCTTTTGTACGCATGTTTAAGATTGTACTCACGTAGTTAATACCACCCATTAAAGATGAGGCTACGAAAAGCACCATACTCACTAACCATAACGTCATCCCCATACCAGATCCCGGCATCGCCTTAGCAATAATAGATAGCGGCGGATAAACCGTCCAACCACCCGATGCTGGTCCTGTTTGTACAAAGAATGAAGACATCATGATCACACAAGCCATAAAGAATAACCAGTATGAAAGCATGTTCAAAAATGGCGATGCCATATCTCTGGCACCTAACTGTAATGGAATCAATAAGTTACTAAAAGTTCCACTCAACCCCGCTGTTAATACGAAGAATACCATGATGGTACCGTGAATAGTTACTAAAGCAAGATAAAAATCAGACTTGATCCGACCGCCTTCAGCCCATTTTCCTAAAAATGTTTCTAAGAAAGGGAAGCTTTTATCTGGCCATGCCAATTGAATACGGAATAAAATTGATAAGCCCATCGCAATCACTGCCATGATAATACCCGTGATTAGATATTGCTTAGCAATCATTTTGTGATCCATGCTGAAGATATACTTAGAAATTAAGGTTTCCTTGTGGTGTCCATGATCAGCGTGATCGTGATTGTGTTCGTCGTGTAATGCTATTGTTGACATAATTCTTTCGCTCTGCGGTAATATTATTTATTTAAAGCCATTTGGTTTGTTTTCACAGCTGCTGAATCAGTAGCTGATGAATCTGATGCCGCTTTAGGAGCAGCAGGCGCAACCGGCAAATTAAATTCTTTTCTCAAATCGTCGTTTAAATATGTTTTCTGTTCTGCCAGCCAGGTTTTGTATTCTGCTTCAGAAACAACACGTACCACTTTCTGCATGTTGTAGTGACCTGATCCACAGATTTTAGCACAAAGAAGAACAAACTTAAAGTTTGGATCATTTGTTTCCTGCTGCACCTGTGCCGTAGTTTTTGTTGGCGTAAATTCAAAGAATGTTCTCATACCAGGTACAGTATTCAATTGAATTCTGAAGTGTGGCATGTAAAAACTATGAATTACATCTTTACTGGTTAAGATCAATTTAACTGGTTTTCCTACCGGAAGAACCATTTCATCTGCCATCTCATCATCACGGGAGTGAATATCTTTAAAATCGATACCTAACTGATTGGTTGCTGTAGTAAGTTTATAGTTCTTATCTCCGACAATTCCATCAGCTCCCGGGTAACGGATAGACCATTTGAACTGCTCAGAAGTAACTTCAATTTGTAATGGCTTGTTATTAGGATCTTCAGTTTTGAAGAAAATTGATCTCCAGGTTAAGAAACCCATTAACACCAATACGGTTAAAACCAATGCCGGAACGATTGTCCAGATTTTCTCAATCGTGTTATTATGTGGATAGTAATAAGCTTTTCTTTTAGCAGAATATCTGTAGATATAAGAAAATCCGAACAATAAAATGTGCGTGAAAACAAATACGATGGTCGTGATGATCAGCGTTAAGTTGAACATCTCATCAATTTTCTTTCCGTGTTCAGAAGCTGCATCCGGAAGTAACATGGAACCATGTACCGTATATTCCCAATACACACCATATAAACCTAAAACCAGGAACAACGCAAATAAACTCGCATGAACCCTGTTCCAGTTGATACCTACCGGCTTACCTTGCGCTTCGCGGCTTAGTTCATATACTTTTATTGATTTTCCAATAATTGCAATGAATAAACATACGGCAAGGAAAATCAGAATGTAAAATATTACTGATTTATAAATCTCACCCATATCAACTTTCGGTGCCGCTGCTGCACCTGCTACTGATGCATCCTGCGCAAACGCGCTCATGTTCACTAAAACAGTAAGTAGTACTGCTAAAGCTGCGGTCGTTTTATTCGTGATAAACTTTCTTAAACTCATTTTCTTAAAAGTAGTACGCTGTACTGCTAATTATAATAATAATATAAATATTTGCCCTTATAATGTCACCTGCTAAAGTTGGTGATGCAAACTTTCTTGTAATAAAGGGTGATTTTTTGCAATCAGAGGTTTCTTACTCAATGACGTTAAAACCGTAAAGGTAAACAATCCTACGAAACCAATTGCAGTACCAATCTCAATTACTCCAAATCCATTATGTCCATCCTCTACTGCACCTGGCATAATCATTTGATAATAATCAACCCAGTGGCCTAACAATACTACAATAGATACAAATAATAATTTCACATCTGTTCTTTTGTTATCCCTATCCATTAACAATAATACTGGAGCTAAGAAGTTCATGGCCAGGTTTAAGAAAAACCAAAACTTGTAATACTCAAAGCGTCTGTAGAAATAAACAGTTTCTTCAGGCATATTTGCATAGTAGATCAATAAGAACTGAGCGAACCAAACGTAAGTCCAGAAGATTGAGAAACCAAAGATAAACTGACCTAAGTTATGTAAGTGGCTGTTATTAACCCATTGCATGTAACCAGCTCTTCTTAATAAGATCAGGATAATCGCAATAGTAGCTAAACTACTTACCCACATTGCTGCAAAGTTATACCAGCCGAACATGGTTGAGAACCAGTGTGCTTCTAAAGACATGATGGTATCAAAAGCAAAGATCGGTGTAGTAAATCCATAGATTACTAAAAAGATACAAGCATTTTTAAATCCTTTTCTATATGATTCTAAACCACCTGCTAGATCTTCATTATATGATAACTTAACGAAAAGCATAGCGAAGATGCTATATACCCCTAAAAATACAACCTGGCGACCTAAAAAGAATGGAACATTTAAGAAAACTGCTTTACCAGCAATTAATGAATCATAATTAGGACTCTTTGGATCTGTTATTCCCTCTGCATTCCAGTGATGATATAGGTTGTGCGTAAATAAACCTGCTGTAATGATTACAACGAGTATTACAGCAGCAATAGGCAGCGTTTTAGCCATGGCCTGCGGTACGCGTAAAATAGATGCAGACCAACCAGCCTGAGCTACATATTGAACAGCAAGGAAAAACATACCCGACATACAAACGCATGCGAAGTAGTATCCCATAAGCAACAGGTTGGCAAAAGTACGCTCATGCATTACTTTATCTCCGGCAATGAAACCGTAAGCAATAGCAGCTACGCCTAACGCGATGCCGACTATACTTAAAGTTTTTACTTTCCCTGTAAACTCAAATTGTTCACTAAAATTAATATTGTGAGTTCCCATTTATATTCTGCTTTACTATTGTCCTTTTTGTAATTGTTGAACATACATCACTACTTTCCAACGATCTGTTGGTGTAATCTGTGAAGCATGCGAGCCCATGTTATTTACACCGTAAGTAATGGTGTGATAAATTTTGCCTGGTGTAAGATCTACCATATTACCACCTCTTGATGAAGCACCTGTCTGATAAGCCGGAACACCGCTAAATTTCTCAATTTTCACCAAGTGTCCTTGTCCATCTCCCTTATCACCGTGGCAAGGGCTACAAAACACAGTAAACAAATGTTTACCGTCAGCCAGATTAATGGTATCAACTGGTAATGGATTTACCATGCTCACACCCGCTGCTTCATATCCCTCTTTAGTATTAGGATACTCATCATATTCTGTAAAGCCTACAGGTTTTGTATTCGCTGGTGGTAACTGGGCAGCATGACCTTTAAAACTAGGTACATGTGCGGTATCAACTGGCTGATCCGGATTTAAAGCAATCGGATCATACATATTTCTGGC
>JAZBLX010000050.1:0-24951 GCA_037033465.1 Bacteroidota bacterium
CGACTCTTCACTGGTTTTTTGCCACCTTGTACAAATAAACTATTGACTAATAAACCAATGACTTTCTCCGTACTCTCAGTTTTTGCCACCTGGTACAAATAAACTATTGACTAATGAACTAATAACTGACTCCCGACTCTGGACTAAAGACTCCCAACTCCAGCTACCCCTGGCTTGCCAATAAATAAAGCACCGCCATTCTTACTGCTACACCGTTTTCTACCTGTTCCAGGATGATGGATTGCTTACTATCCGCAACATCGCTGGTGATCTCCACACCGCGGTTAATTGGCCCTGGGTGCATCACGATGATTTCTTTATCAAGATTATCGAGAATTTGTTTATTTAAGCCATACATCATGGCATATTCCCTGAGTGACGGGAAGTATTTGATATCCTGACGTTCCAATTGAATACGGAGCATATTGGCAACATCGCACCAGTTCAGTGCTTTGATCAGGTTATGTTCTACTTTTACGCCAAGTTGGTGGATATGTTTTGGAATCAATGTCGTCGGGCCGCAAACCATTACTTCAGCGCCTAAACGCTGCAGGCAAAGGATGTTTGAAATCGCAACTCGGGAGTGTAAAATATCGCCTACGATAACTACTTTTTTTCCGGCAACATCGCCTAACTTCTGTCGAATGGAAAAGGCATCAAGCAAAGCTTGAGTAGGGTGTTCATGTGCGCCATCTCCGGCATTTACAATCTGCGCCTTAACATGTTTGCTTAAGAACTGACCGGCACCAGCATAGGGGTGACGCATCACCACCATATCAACTTTCATCGAAAGAATATTGTTAACGGTATCGATTAAGGTTTCGCCTTTACTTACGGAAGAGGAAGATGCAGCAAAATTGACTACGTCGGCAGAAAGCCTTTTTTCTGCCAGTTCAAAAGAAAGCTTGGTTCGGGTAGAATTTTCGAAGAAAATGTTGGCAATGGTAATGTCTCGAAGAGAAGGGACCTTTTTAATCGGTCTGTTAATCACTTCTTTAAAATTATCTGCAGTTTCGAAAATCAATTCGATATCATTCCGGTTAATATCTTTAATGCCTAAAAGATGTCGGGTTGATAATTTGTCTGCTGCCATTTCTATATTGTTGTTTTATCTGTGTATTATAATGTTATTAACTGTCAGATAGCGCTTCGATGCCAAAATACCCTCTGTAAAACGTTTATGTTTATTTTGGTAAGGGCGGTTCGGATAATAAAATCACTTTGTCTTCTGCTCCTTCACTGGCCCACGTTACTTTTACCTGTTGCGAGTTTAAACTATCCACCTTGTGGCCAATATAATCTGGCTCAATTGGTAGATGTCTGCTAAACCTGCGGTCGATTAAAACCAGCAATTCCACTTTTGCTGGTCGGCCGTAGGCTAATAAGGCATCAAGTGCAGCACGGATGGTTCTGCCTGTCCAGAGTACATCATCAATCAGGATTACTTTTTTGCCTTCGATGATAAAATCGATAGAATTGCTGCTGGCGGTTACCAAGCCATCTTTCCGGCGGAAGTCATCTCTAAAGAAGGTAATGTCGAGATTTCCTTTCAGGATTTTTTTATTCTTTAAGATGACTTGAAGTTCCTGTTGAATTCGATCTGCCAAAAAGATTCCTCTCGGCTGAATGCCAATTAAAACGGTATTTGCGAAATCGTCGTGGTTTTCAATTAATTGATGGCAGAGCCGCTTAATTGTTATTTGAATTTTCTGTCCGTCAAGAAGTGTTTTCTTTTGCATTGAAGAAGGATTGGACAAATATATAAAAATGTTTTAAGGTAGAAAAGTTGGAAGTATATTGTTTTATGGTTTGTATGCTAAATTGTTCTGTAGCAACAGTTAAAAATCAATTTTTTGTTTTTCAGTTGTTGTGGGCACCGACTTATATGCTAAGTCTTTTCTGTTGGTGAGACATCAAATGATAGGAAAATGACTTAATGTGATACAAGGCTTTGGCCGGCAGATCAACATGATTTCAAAGATTTTTGCTGGTTGCTTTCTGCGCGAATCTCCTTAATCTGCGGGATAATTATTTGAACAGTAGCAATTGTCTGGTCGATAAACTTCTGCAGTTCGTCATCCTAAACTTGATTCATGGCCTGCTTTTTCTAGCGGTTTGTGTAAAATTACCGAAATTTTAACGGGCTAGAATGGCGAAGCTGATAAAAGTAAAATAAATTTTTGTTTCATTCGGTTTGATACCAGCCCGATAAGCAAATGCAAACCTATTCTGCATCTTTATTCTTATTTCTTGGCGCCCATAACCAAAAACTCAAAATACTAAAAGGAATAAAGATGCTCAGCCAAATGACGATGAAAATTCCGCGTTGTTTAACAATATCTGCTTCATCAGTAAAAAATACGGTAATCGTCTCCTTTAAAATAAACAGCGTAATCAGCGTAGAAATGACTGCGAAAACTTTTCTCATGATGCAAAGATTGTATTTATTTTCAATACCAATCGCTATAAAATGAAAATTCAGCCGGATTGCTCCGAACTGACCTTAAAATAATAAATCGTATTTACTCAGCGGTTTTAACGGGTACCAGGTCTTTAAGTTCCTCTTCCGTAAAAAGGCGATAATGGATCTTAAAGGTTTTTTGTAAGGGTGTTTCCAGCGAAAATCCACCAACTCCAAACCCGTCCAGTACATCTAGTGTAAAGTGCGAAAATTTCCAGTATTCAAAGAGGTCTCTGTCTACCCAAAATTCACAGCCCTCTACTTCGCCAAGGCAAACATCCCGCATTCGTAAATAGTAGCCGCCTTTTTCAAAACACTGTGGTTGGGTACCTTCACAGCAGCCTCCTGCCTGGTAGAACATGAGCGCTCCGTGTTTTTCCTTAAGAACGGTAATCAATTCATTCGCCACTGCTGTGCTATCAATTCTGCTGATCATAAATTATACTTTAGGATTTGAAAAAACCGCAGTTAAACGAGTTCAACTGCGGCACACTCAATCAATCAACGGGTTAACCTTCTGTTCGTTCTTTCATTTGACTAAAAGAATCCTAATTTATTCTTATCATACGAGATGAGCATGTTTTTCGTCTGGCGATAATGGCCCAGCATCATTTTATGATTTTCCCTTCCAACACCCGATTGTTTATAACCACCAAACGGTGCACCTGCAGGATAAGAGTGATATTGGTTTACCCAGACACGACCTGCCTGAATAGCCCTTGGAACCTGGTAAAGCTCATGAGCATCCCTCGTCCACACACCGGCACCTAAGCCATAAAGGGTGTCATTAGCAATTTCAATCGCTTCTTCAACCGTTTTAAAAGTGGTTACTGCCAGCACCGGACCAAAAATCTCTTCCTGGAAAATTCTCATTTTATTATGGCCTTTGAAAATGGTCGGCTTAATATAATATCCACCACCAAGCTCACCAGGTAATTCGTTCACCTCGCCGCCAGTTAATACTTCAGCGCCTTCTTCTTTTCCCAGTTTAATATATTGTGCAATTTTTTCGAATTGGATTTTTGATGCCTGCGCGCCCATCATCACCGTTCTGTCCAGCGGACTACCAACTTTAATGGACTCCGTTCTTTCAATTACTTTAGCAATGAATTTTTCGTAAATGTCTTCCTGGATTAACAAACGCGACGGACAGGTACAAATTTCTCCCTGATTCAGCGCAAACATTACCGCACCTTCTACGGCTTTATCTAAGAAAGCATCATCCTCATCCATCACTGAACTAAAGAAAACGTTCGGCGATTTTCCGCCTAACTCCAATGTAACCGGAATAATATTTTCAGTAGCATATTGCATTACCAATCTTCCTGTTGGTGTTGATCCGGTAAAAGCAGCTTTTGATACTTTTGGATTTGTTACCAATGCACGTCCGAGTTCTGCTCCAAAACCATTCACCACGTTGATTACCCCTGGAGGCAATAAATCGCCAATTAACTCCATTAAAACCATGATGGAAATCGGTGTGCTTTCTGCCGGTTTTAGTACCACGCAATTACCAGCAGCAAGTGCTGGAGCAAGTTTCCAGATTCCCATTAACAGCGGGAAGTTCCATGGGATAATTTGAGCCACTACGCCGATTGGTTCATGAACAATTAAAGAAACGGTATTCGCATCCAGCTCAGAAAGGGAGCCTTCTTCTGCCCGGATCACCCCTGCGAAATACCTGAAGTGATCGATACCCAAAGGCAAATCGGCCGCTAGCGTTTCACGAACGGCCTTGCCGTTATCAATCGTTTCTACAGTAGCAAGATATTCCAGGTTATCTTCCATACGCTGGGCAATTTTATTTAGAATGATGCTCCGCTCAGTTGATGAAGTTTTGCTCCAGGTTTTGAAAGCTTCATGCGCCGCATCTACGGCGAGTGCTAAATCTTCTTTTGTAGAATGTGCGGCTTTGGTAAAAACCTTGCCGTCAATCGGCGAGATGTTATCAAAGTAGGCACCTTTTACAGGTGCGACGAATTTTCCGCCGATATAGTTATCGTAATGGGATTTGAATGCTGGTTTCTCAATTAAATTTTCCATATTATTATTGATTTTTTAATGATAAAAAACACCACAAGCATATGTGTAGATTCAGTTTGAATCGAAAGGCTCATCATGATTTTTAGCGAATTAAGATTTGGTTAATACAAACCTAAAGGAAAGCGATTGCGAGAGATAGTATAATTGCCTCAAAGTATAGCATTATCGTTGCATGGTATGTAACCTTCCTGAAATACTATTATATTTGAGTAAATCGAATTCTAGCTAACCAAATCGTAACATTATGCCACATTTACTAAATCAGGTTGGCTTAAGTAAAACCGAAAGCCTGCAAACACTCGTAGAAAACAGAACCGCTTACACTTTATCACATTGCGAATTGAGTGTTTTTGAGACCTATACAGAATCTTATAAAGTTCCGCTAACGTTTAATGATTTTGTGATCACCAGCATGTTGCGGGGCAAGAAGGTGATGCATCTGTTTGAAAAAGAGGGGTTCGATTATTTCCCCGGCCAAACCGTTATTGTTCCTCCATTAGTTACCATGAAGATTGATTTCCCGGAGGCTACCGATCACAACCCAACTCAATGTATTGCTTTAGCCATTGATCAGGATGAAATCAAAAAGACGATCGCTTACCTGAATGAATTTTTCCCGAAAGCGGGAAGCGATGAAAAGTGGTTGCTTAATTACGATGAATATCACTTTTACAACAATGAAGAAATTGCTTTTCTGATCAATAAAATGATTAGAATTTGTTCTGAAAAATCGCTGGAAAAAGATGTGTTGGCAGATTTAACACTGAAAGAATTACTGGTTAGGATTATGCAAACGCAAAATTTGAAAACAATTGCGGAGGAAACCTATAATACGGCGCAAAATCCACTAGCCTTTGTGCTGAATTATATTAAATCAAATTTGAGCGAGAAGATTAGCATAAATAGTCTGAGTGAGAAAGCCTGCATGAGTAAAGCAACTTTTTATCGCTTATTTAAGCGGGAGTTAGGTATTAGTCCGAATGATTTCATCCTGGCAGAGAAGATGAACAAAGCGAAAGTTCTATTGTGTCAACCGGGTGCAAAAGTTGCTTCTATAGGCTATGAACTTGGTTTTAGCGATGCGAATTACTTCATCAGAACTTTTAAAAAAATGATGGGTACTACGCCGGGTGCCTATCAGTTAAAGGTTGCACATCACCAGGTTCATTAATTTTCAAGATATTTTTTAGCATAGTTAATCCCCATCAAATCGTATCTTTTAAATTGAATTCTTAACCGTTTTCGAAAATCCGGATAGTTTCGTTTCTCTTTAGGGCTCCATAAAATTTCACTCAGAGCATCTAACCTTGGAAAAAGCTGATATTGGACTTTGGCCGGGTTGGTAATGTATTCGCTCCATAGGCAACCCTGTGCGCCCCAGATTAATTTTGCCTGTGCTGCATTTAATTCTGCAGGGATGGGTTCGTAATTGTAAACATCTGCCAGTAATGAAGGCGTGCTCGCCGTTAAACTATCTTCTTTAGCAAATTGACCATGGTTAAAGTACATTTTGTTTTCAGGGGTCATGATGGCTTTATGGTTCTGTTTAGCAGCAGCAATGCCACCTTTTTCATCCTGCCAGCTCATTACCACCGCATTTGGTGCGAGGCCTCCCTGAATAATTTCATTCCAGCCAATAATCGTTTTTCCTTTACTATTGATAAACTTTTCCATCCTGCGGATGAAGTAACTTTGCAATTCGCTTTCGGTTTTTAAGTTGTTCGCTTTTATAATCTGTTGTGAAAGCGGAGATTGTTTCCACCAGATTTTTGACGCTTCGTCGCCACCGATATGGATATACTGCGATGGAAATAATTCCATTACTTCAGTTAATACATTTTCCAGGAATTTGAAAGTTGTATCTGAGGCCTGCAAAACATTGTTGTATTTATTCATCATTCCCCATGTTTCGGCAACAGCGTATTTTTTATTGGGTTCAGTTCCCAACTCCGGATACGCTGCAAGCAATGCCATGCTATGTGCCGGCATTTCAATTTCAGGAATGACGGTGATGTAGCGTTTTGAAGCATAATCAACCACATCTTTAATTTGTTCCTGTGTGTAAAACCCACCATGACGAATACCATCGGTTTTAATCTCCGCATTTTTTGGCGTAATTTTTACTTCGGCTGGCGATACCTCATATTTAATGTTTTCATTTCCTTTTCCGGGCCATAGGCCTATGATGCTGCCGTTACGCCAGGCACCTATTTCAGTAAGCTTAGGATATTTTTTGATCTCTATTCTCCAGCCATGATCATCGGTTAAATGCCAGTGGAAGTAATTCATTTTATGCAAAGCCAGGTAATCGATATATTGCTTTACAAAAGCCACATCGAAAAAATGCCGACTTACATCCAGATGCATGCCACGATAATCGAAACGGGGATAATCAATAATTGACACTGCGGGGATCTCTAAGGGAAACGCTTTGTGTGAGTAAGGCAATAGCTGAATCAGCGTTTGCATACCATAAAAAATTCCATTTTCTGAACAAGCATAAACTTTTATCTGCTCATTGTTGCTGGTAAGCTCATATTCATTCAGGTCTTTAATCATCCGACTAATTATTTCCAGTTTGATTATATTTTTCTCACTTGTTGAATTAGGACTGATTTGAAGGTCTAGATTATAATATTGCTGGATATAATTTTGTAGAAATAATGCTGAATTTGATAAATCACCAGAGGCAATAATTTCGGTGTTTTTATCGATGATAAATTTTGCTGCACCTTTTTCTATTTTAACACTTACAGGTTGTGGAATAATATTAACGTCCTGTGCAGAAAGTTTTATGGAAATAATTGTTAAAAACAAAAGGATAATTTTTCTCATGCTGAAAATGGTAGGTTACGCTTTTCAAAAGTAAGAATTATGACCGGATGAAAGGAAAAGGTGGGAAGGACGAATTACATTGTTACATTAACCTGCTGCGCGTTTCTTTGTTTGCCGCAACCCTGAATATGCTGTCATGCTTCGTGCCTCAGCATGACAGCATATTCAAAAAGATTGAACGAATAGCGGGGCAGGAGTTACCGGTGGGTGCCTGCTTCGGTTTCCTAAATATTATCACCATGCATTGCATTTATGAAAATATATGCTCAGGTTGCAAATTTCCGCTCTGATAAAAGAAAAGCGAAAAAGATTGCTTCGTCTCGCTCAATCCCAGCCTCGCATCCGATAGCTATCGGATGACGATTCATGGAGGAGATCCGTGCACTCCGTGTTTTCGTGGCAAAAACAGGCAAAAAAAATCCCGATAACTTTCGCTATCGGGATTAATATATTAAGTTAAAAAGAACTAGCCTTTTTTAGCTTTGCTTTCTTCGCCTTCTAATTGCGATTTCAATTGAGCCAATACGTCTAAGTCTCCTAAAGTAGATTTCTCTACAGAATCTTTAACTTTTTTAACAGCAGTTACAGCAGCTTTAGCTTCTTTTTTCTTAGCATTTCTTTCTTCTGCTACAGCTTCAGCTTTAACTTCTTCCCAAATACGAGCGTGAGAAACAACGATGCGTTTAGCTTCTTTGTTAAACTCGATGATTTTGAAGTCGTTAGTTTCTTCTGCTTTAACCGAAGTACCATCTTCTTTAACCATGTGTTTAGTTGGTACGAAACCTTCTACGCCATATGGTAAAGCAATAACAGCACCTTTATCAGTTACTTTAACAACCGTACCCTGATGAACTGAATCTAACGTGAAGATAGTTTCAAAAGTATCCCAAGGGTTTTCTTCTAATTGTTTATGACCTAAGCTTAATTTGCGGTTATCAACATCAAGTTCTAAAACAACTACATCTAATACATCACCTACTTTAGTGAATTCATTAGGGTGGTTTACTTTTTTAGACCAAGATAAATCAGAGATGTGGATTAAACCATCAATACCTTCTTCGATTTCAACAAAAACACCGAAGTTAGTCATGTTTTTAACAGTTGCCTGGTGCTTGCTTCCAACTGGGAATTTAGCAGCAACTTCTTGCCATGGATCGTTAGATAATTGTTTAATACCTAAGCTCATTTTGCGGTCGTCTCTATCTAAAGTTAAAACTTCAGCTTCGATCTCATCACCAACTTTTAAGAATTCCTGAGGATTTCTTAAGTTTTGTGACCAGCTCATTTCAGAAACGTGGATTAAGCCTTCAACACCTGGGATGATTTCTAAGAAAGCACCGTAATCTGCAACAGTTACGATTTTTCCTTTTACTTTAGAACCAACAGCTAAGTTAGCATCTAAATTTTCCCAAGGGTGTGGAGTTAATTGTTTTAAACCTAAAGCGATACGTTTTTTCTCATCATCAAAATCTAAAACAACAACGTTGATTTTTTCATCTAGTGATAATACTTCTTTTGGATGCTCTATGCGGCCCCAAGAAATATCTGTAATGTGAAGTAAACCATCAACACCACCTAAATCGATGAACACACCGAAATCCGTAATATTTTTAACAGTACCTTCCAATACCTGACCTTTTTCTAATTTAGAAACGATCTCTACTTTTTGGCTTTCTAAATCGTCTTCAATTAACACTTTATGAGAAACTACTACGTTTTTAAACTCATGGTTAATTTTAACAACTTTGAATTCCATTGTTTTACCCACGTATACATCGTAATCGCGGATAGGTTTGATATCAATCTGAGATCCTGGTAAGAAAGCTTCAACGCCCATGATATCAACGATTAAACCACCTTTAGTACGGCTCTTAACGAAACCATTGATGATTCTATCATTTTCAAGAGCCTCGTTAATAGCTTCCCATGATCTTTGGGTTTTTGCTCTTTTGCGAGAAAGGATCAATTGACCATTAGCATCTTCTGGTGCTTCAACGAAAACGTCAACTGAATCGCCGATTTTAAGATCTGGTGTATCACGGAATTCTGAAGTAGAAACTAAACCATCTGACTTAAATCCTACGTTTAATACTACGTCTTTGTTGTTAATGGAAACAACGATACCGCTAATGATTTCACCTTTAGTGATCTGATTGAATGTTCCGGCATACATATCTTCAAACTTTTTACGGTCTGCATCATTGTAATTACCAAAAACTTTTTCATCTGCATCCCAATCGAAATCTTCAGTTGGTGTAGCTAATGATGATTTGATCGATTCGATCGAAACTGAATCAGCTTCTGATTCAATTGTTTCTTTTTCAGTCAGGCGTCCGCCTTCTCCCTGAAGTTCAGCTGTTTTAGCTGCTAATTCTTTTTCTGCTACTTGTTTTTTAGCCATTAATTAATTATCTCCTTTTTTCCCTATTGAGGGACTGCAAAGGTAAAAATTTTTTAATTAATAGAAAAGATTTTTTTAATAAATGTTGCTGATTTTTAACGGATTAGAATAGGAGTATCTGGTATTTAATATCAAGTATCAGGATTGGCGCTTAAAGGAGCAAAGAGAGAATGGGAAATGATGAGTAGATTTAGGGGTGGAGAGTAGGAAATATGAAACAGGAAACAGGGAATAGGGAATTGGAAAAGAAAAGAAAAGAAAAGAAACAGAGACTTGGAGCGTTTATCAGATGCAAAGCTGTGTTGCTAAATTAGATCATTTTAAATCTGTGGACCTTTTCTCTTATAGCTGCGGGGAAATTTTTGAATATCTGATTTCTAATTTAATTAATAATTAAGCTTTTAGTGAATGGTGTTTTAGAGAGTTAAACTCCTTTTTAAATCCTGGAACCCGCTATAACATCGTAACTCATCAGCATTTGCTTTGCTGATATTCCCTTCAATTTCCCTGCTTTACCAATTTCAGTTCTTCAACAGCTTCTTTAATTATTTCTTCGTAAATGTTCCCCTTGTGAAACCTTCCCCAATTAAGGTGTTTTCATCCCTGATCAATAGTAAAATCATGTTTTGCTGATTATAAAGTTTAATCATATCCCCTTCGATGACATATTTTGCGGTAAAGGTAGAATCAGTGTAAGTATCTTTAACGACAACAGAATCATTAGCCTTAAAATCAAATGTTTTGTATTGGGTATCGCTATCGCTTACAAATGTTCCTGAAACATTTTTCGCCTGGATAAAAGTGACAAAGCAAAAATAAACAACCACCATTACCAAGATTGCAGAGATGCCAATTAATATCTTGTTTTGATTAGAGTATTTGAAAATGAAGAATAGGATGGTTCCAAAAACTAAGGCGACAATTACAAATAAAATGATATTTGAATAATCCTTGGCAATTTTAGGAACTTCAACCGATACCGCACTTTTCTTAACTACTGCTTTAACAGGAGATACCCTTGCTAAAAATTCTTTACTTACCCAGCCTTCACCATTGGTTACTTTTATTTTGAAGTAATTCGCATTTGTTGAGTCTAAAACCGCCACATTTTCATTTTCAGGAAGGTATCCAATCACTTTACTTTTCGAATCAGCTTTTTGCCTAACCCTTAAATTATCCGTGGTTACGCGATAGATCACATCCTCAGCAGGCGCCGCAACTGTATTCGGTTGAGTTGCATTTGATGGTGTCGCTGCAGGTGTCGGCACTGCAGAAGGGATTTTTTCCAGGAAATCTTTACTTGCCCATCCTTCTTTATTTCGAAGTTTGATTTTGTAAAATTTAGCGTCACTGGCATCCAAAACGGTCACTTTTTCATTCTGGATGATATTGGTAATTACTTTACTACTTGCATCTTTGGTTTCCCTAACCCTTAGTTTGTCTGCTTTTACACGGTACAAATCCTGAGCGGACACACGGCTGGAGAAAATAAAAAGCGCAATTATTAAAAAGAAAATTTTGTTCATCATGATGGATTCTGCAATCAGTTTAGGGTAATTCTGCAACAACGCAAAGCGCAAACATCGTGCTAAGCGTGTCAAAATTATAAAATACTTTCAATTAGTGGTGTAAAGAATCAAAATGTAATTTTCTACCAACTCCCGCCGGTGCCACCACCACTACTTCTGCCGCCGCCCCAGCTGCTCGAAGAAGAAGAAGATGAAGAACTGCTACTTGTGGAAGATGACCCTGATGATGAACTTGGTTTAACTAACATGGCCAGTGTGATCGATCTGATAAATTCAGTTTGTTTGCAGAAACTGCACTCATTTATAATCTTTGCTTGCCCTTCACGAGTGTAAGTAGCCGACTTTGTAGTCACCTGTTTATTTAATTTATAGGCCCTGAAACCGCAGGAAGGACATTCTGTAAAATCATCATATTCCTCGGCCGGCCAGGCCTTAATCATATGCTCTTTTTGATTAACACTTTGCCAGATATCATAATCGTATGCTTTCAAAATCTCTTCTCTCCTTTGCCCTTCGCTTAGAAAAGGCTTTCCTTCAAGATTAACATCTCTATCAACGCGGATCATCTCTTGGTTCTTAGTATCCAAAATAGGTCTGAAACGATCAGTCTGTTTTTTGCGGTTTAAAAGGTTTAGAAGGATGGGAATTAGAATAATAGGTGAGAATATGACCAGCCAGAAATTCTTTCCTTGAAAGTTCTTAACGGCTTCAAAATAGTTTTCATCATCGTTGTAAATTTTCCGTAATTCAGAAACATAGGATATATACCTAAAAAGAAGTCCTATTGATAAAATTATAAAGAGAATATATGGAATTGAGTTGATTTCTAGTCTTTGAAGTATTCCGGTAGCTCCGGTGAAAACAAAAACGAAACAAACAACAAAGAAAATGCCCACGCATCCATTTATTATCCCTTTATGGTATTCAGTTTTAGCCTTAGGGTTTGCTTTTGGTAATTGTCTGGCCTGCCTGTTTAACAATTTAAAAATGCCAAAAAAAGCAAGTATGATTACTATCGTTGGAAGCCAGAATTTCTCAAGTGAACTATTATTTTCAGGCTGAGTGAAAAATTGATTTAGTTCAGATTTGTTTTCAGGGTTTAAGATAATTGTTCCTATGGCGTTAATAGTATTGACTATTCCTGTACCAAAATCATTCTGGCGGAAGGCAGGGAGCAAATTCTGTTCAGCAATGTGTTTCAATTTCACATCTGGCAGTACGCCTTCTACGCCGGTGCCGGTTACAAAACGGTATTTACGCCTGTCTTTAGCAATGAAAAGAAGTAAGCCGTTATTGCTTGTTTTAGATCCGATTCCCCAGGTGTTGAATAATTCGTATGCAAAATCAAAGTCCTCCTGATTTTGGTTAAAATTATTTACGATAACAACCGTTACCTGAACATTCGTTTTTTGTTCAAAATTAGAAATTGTGCTGTTTACCTCTTCGATATCAATAGCTGATAAGATATGATCAGGGTCGCTCACCCAGCCACCTCCATTCTTTTTAGGGTCTGGAATTTCTGCAACCGTATAGGCTTTTTGTCCGAATGCGGTAGCAGATATAAATAAAAGAAATAGGATCGTTAACTTTTTAAGGGAGAACTGAATGTGGAGCATCATTAGAAATCTGATTTAAAATTTTATCAACATTTTATGGGAGCAATTAATTGGTTTTATTTTTTAACAATCGCTCTATGAGGTGATTAAGCTTTTCTTTGTTTTTAGTATAAGGCGCCAGATCAAAAAGCTTCACAGTTTTAAATTCTATAGGATGACTTTCACTTTGCAGGGAGATGTAGCCAGACTTTAATGGTGTGCCATCTACTTTAACTTTGGGATCGAAGTGAGTAACGTTGCCACCGCCAATCTGTGGTTTGGTATATTCTAAAACAACTTCATTATCTATAATATGTTTAATTACCGAATCGCCCAGCACGAGAAAATCGGCGGTTACCCATTGATCACCTGCATAGGTCTTTGATCTGGAATCCAGGCAATGTGTGATGAAAAGTTTGTCTTGATAATTGATGAGCGTTCCTGGCGTACATACGTTACTGGTGTGCCGAACATGTTCGCCATCTCCACCAAGAATTTGGGCCTCTATAGAAATAGGAAAATCCTGATCTTTCAGCATCGTAGCCGGATCCTGGCAGTGTAACATGGCGCCGCTGTTTCTGGTTGCCCAGCCTTCTCCACCTTTTGCCTGATCACCGACGAAACGATAAGTTACGCTTAAAAGGTATGCTGAAAAAGGCTTTTTATAAAATATGTGACCATACTGCTGGTCAAATTCCTGGTAGCCGTCATAACTTACTTTCATCAAACCATCTTCTACACGAAAAGTATTGGCGTAATTTTCTTTGTAGTTGTGCTTGGCGATTTTTACATTCCAATCTTTCAAATCTTTTCCATTGAAAAGATTAATCCAGCCTTTTTGAGCATAAGCTGTAATGGAAAAGCAAGCGAAAATAAGAAAGGGGAGGGCGACGTGTTTTAATTTCATAGTAGCTTAATTGTTGCCACTAAATGTATGAAATTAAAATAAAGAGATAAATTTTAAATGCTATCTGGGCGTCAATGCTTCAACTTTTCCAATGGCGAAATTAAGCTGTTCTTCCTGCGTTAAGTCCGTGTTATCTAAAATAATGGCATCATCAGCCCTCACCAGCGGACTTTCTTTCCGGGTCGTATCTGCATAATCGCGATGCGCGAGGTTCTCGAAAACCTCTTCCAAGGTTGTTAAATTGTTACCTTTACTTTCCAACTCTTTGAATCTTCTTTCAGCCCTGATTTTAGGATCAGCGGTCATGAAAAATTTTAACGGTGAATTCGGAAAAACAGTTGTGCCAATGTCGCGGCCATCCATTACGATGCTCTTCGATTTGCCCATCCGCTGTTGCTGTTTCACCATTTCATGGCGAACAATTTTATGAGCTGATACTTCACTTACATTTTGTGAAACGGGCATTAAACGAATCTCGTCTGATACTTCTTCTCCGTTTAAAGTGATATGTGACTCATAATCTCGTGAATGAAAGTTCAGTTCGATATGTTGTAGCGCATCAATAACCGCGGCATCATTGCTTACATCAATATTGTTTCTTAAAAAGTATAAGGTAACTGCACGGTACATTGCTCCGCTATCTACATAAATAAAACCTAATTTTTTAGCCAGTGCCTTTGCCAGGGTGCTTTTTCCACACGATGAATAGCCATCAATAGCTATAACCAAGTTCTTTTTCATTCTGCTACAAAGGTAAAAAAAGACTGTTCAGTTGCTAGCTTTTTTAGTTGGATTATCTTTTATAATTTTGGAACATGTTACCCACCAGAGAAGAAATTTTACGATCCGTTACTTTTAAAACCTCCAGAAGTGGCGGCAAAGGTGGACAGAATGTAAATAAGGTTTCCAGCAAAGTTGAACTCATTTTTGATTTAGCGGCGAACGAATATTTAAGTGATGAAGAGAAAACGTTGCTTAAATCTCGTCTTGAAAACAGGTTGGATAGTGAAGGCTTACTTCACATTGTTTCTCAGGAAGATAGAAGCCAGCTTCTGAATAAAGAAAAGACTGTTGCGAAGCTAATCGAACTTCTTAAAAAATCTCTTCATGTTCAAAAGAAGAGGAAGCCGACTAAAACTCCAAAAGGGGTGATCGAAAAGCGGTTAAAAAATAAGGCTTATACTTCTGAGCGAAAGAAAAACAGGTCTACCCCTGATTTCTGATTAACGAATAACCTTATCTCCCAAACCGATAATACAAACTCAAACCACCATAATTCTGGGCTTTGGCAACACTTTTCACTTCTTTGGTTTTGAAGATGATATTAAAATCTGCCGTGAATCTTTTTGAACTATAATTAACACCAAATTGCTGTTCGAAAACGATTGGTTTTACATCAAAAGTTACCGGACTATTATCCTTAAATAAACTTCCCTGAATCGTCGCATCGTAAGCCACAACATTTAATTGCGGTTTAGCGTAAAAGAAAAACTCAGATTTATGTAGGCTCGCTGTTTTTGAATCACCAATTACTGCATTATGGTAAGCACTATTAAACAATTGGTTCAACCTTCCTGCTCTGAATAATGCCGATGCACCTAAACCAGAAAAAGTAGTTCCTAAGTTCACATAACCTTGTCCGCTTAGATCAACAACCTGATCGTTGGAGCGAAGCAATAGTTTGCTATAATTTGCCGCCAGATTTACAGCTATTTCATTTTTAATTTGATATTCCCATCCGGCAGGACTATAAAATCCAACAGTTTTATGGAGAAACCTTTGCGCATCTTGCGCAAGCGAGTTTGGTCCAACGGTACCCACTTCAATACTGGTTTTCAGTACACTTTCATTTTTATAAAAAACAGAATAAGCGCCACCAGCATATAGATAGCCGGCAAAAGGCCTGTCCTGATCTTCTCTTCTCGCCACCTGCCCCCAATAAGGCGTATAAATTTTTTGTCCGGCAGAAATTTCATAAGTTTTCTTTTCTATCTTATCAGAAAACTTCGCCGGGTCTATTGCCCTGCGGAAGTAAAGAAACAATCCATTAGTATAGTACCGATCGTTTAATGTAGCCAGGTAAGCATCGTTTTCAGTTTTGAAACCGAATTCGTTTTTAAAAGATTGGCCAAAACCTGTTATGCAGATTAAGCAAAGGATGGCAGTAGTAAAAAATGATTTCATAAAAAAGCCCGGATGATTAATCCAGGCTATAAAAGTATTTATTGTTATTGGATATTCGATAGCTCATCCAAAAGATTTACCAATTAGTTTACAATCGGGGCAATTTTAATGCTCAGATCTAAAGGCTTTTTTACCTTATTTTTGGTTAAAGCCAATTCAATTACCTCACTCATTTCTGTTACGTAATGGAAAGTAAGGTCTTTAATATAACTTTCTTTGATTTCTAAAATATCTTTGCGATTGCTTTTACAAAGAATAATTTCTTTGATATTGGCTCTCTTCGCGGCAAGAATTTTTTCTTTAATTCCACCAACCGGCAGCACTTTACCCCGCAAGGTAATTTCCCCTGTCATGGCCAGATGCTGCTTCACTTTACGCTGCGTAAATGCGGATGTTAACGCTGTTAACATCGTTACACCAGCAGATGGACCATCTTTTGGTGTAGCACCGGCTGGTACGTGTACGTGAACATCCCAGTTATCAAATAAAGTGTAATCAATTCCAAATTCCGCAGCATGGGCACGTAGATAAGCAAGTGCAATGACTGCAGATTCTTTCATTACATCGCCCAAATTACCCGTTAAGGTTAACTTCCCTTTACCCGGGCTCAAGCTGGATTCAATAAATAAGATATCGCCACCAACGCTTGTCCAGGCTAAACCTGTAACTACACCTGCTACTTCATTGCCTTCGTATAAATCCTTATCGTAAATTGGTGCACCTAAAATGCGTTCAACATCCTCATTGGTTAAAGTAACATTATACTCTTCTTCCATAGCAATCTTCGTTGCTACCCCACGAACCAGGGAGCCGATTCGTTTTTCCAGACCTCGAACGCCAGATTCACGCGTGTAATCTTCAATTACCTTTTCAATCAACGCAGGTTTAAGGGTAATATCTTTGTTTTGTAAACCGTGGTTTTCCTTTTGTTTTGGAAGCAGATATTTTTTAGCAATTTCAATTTTCTCTTCAATCGTATAACCATTCACTTCTATTATTTCCATACGATCTAATAACGCAGGTTGTATAGTACTTAGCGAATTAGCCGTCGCGATGAACAGAATATTAGACAAATCATAGTCCATTTCTACATAGTGATCATAAAAGGCATTGTTTTGTTCCGGGTCTAAAACTTCCAGTAATGCTGATGACGGATCGCCGCGGTGATCCGTTCCGACTTTATCAATTTCATCCAAAACAAATACAGGGTTATCTGCGCCAGCTTTTTTTATGGATGAAATGATGCGGCCAGGCATCGCACCGATATACGTTTTACGGTGACCACGAATCTCTGCTTCATCGCGAATGCCACCTAAAGCCATCCGTACATATTTACGGCCTAATGCCTTTGCAATAGATTTCCCCAATGAAGTTTTCCCAACTCCCGGAGGGCCAACCAAACAAAGAATGGGCGCTTTCATATCGCGTTTAAGCTTTAATACCGCCAGATACTCTATAATCCGTTGTTTAACCTTCTCTAAACCAAAATGGTCTTTGTCTAAAATGCGTTGCGCTCTTTTTAAATCAAAATTATCTTTGGTATACTCACTCCAGGGCAGATCTAAAATTAGTTCAAGGTAATTTAGCTGAACAGAATAATCTGGTGCTGCAGGATTCATCCTACCCAGTTTATCAAGTTCCTTCTCAAAGTGCTCATTAACTTCTTTCGACCATTTTTTTAACTTTGCTTTTTCTTGCAAAGCATCGAATTCCAGGTCAGCAGAATTACCACCCAATTCTTCCTGAATTGTTTTTAATTGCTGATTAAGAAAGTAATCACGTTGTTGCTTATCCAGATCAGTACGAACTTTAGATTGAATTTGATTTCTCAATTCAAGCATCTGCAATTCAATCATCAGCAATTCCATTACCTTCTGCGCACGATCAAGCAATTTATTCATTTCCAGAATCTTTTGCTTATCGGCCATTTCGGCATTCATATTTGATGAAATAAAATTGATCAGAAATGAATTGCTTTCAATGTTTTTTAAGGCAATACTTGCTTCACTCGGGATGTTCGGAGAAAGCTGAATAATTTGAGCGGACATCTCACGGATCGAAGCAATTAAAGTTTTAAATTCTTTATCCGCTTTGTGTTTCTGCTCTTCAAACTTTTTTACAACAGCTTTAATGTAAGGCTCATTCTGAACTTCTTCAATTAAGCTGAAACGTTGTTTTCCCTGGATAATAACTGTGGTGTTGCCATCAGGCATTTGCAACAATTTAATGATGTTAGCTACCGTACCCACACTATTAAGCTGCTCAAAAGTAGGATCTTCAATAGAAACATCCTTTTGAGACACGACTCCAATAATCTTATTTCCCTTGTAAGCTTCTTTAATTAATTTTATTGATTTATCCCGTCCAACGGTAATTGGAATCACCACACCTGGGAACAGAACAGTGTTTCGCAATGGCAAAATAGCCAGGGTTTCCGGCGTATCCTCATTGTTCATTTCCTCTTCATCTTGTTGAGACATCAAAGGGAAAAATTCGGTATCCTCATTTATAATTGGCATAGCAGAATGAAAATCAAATATATCTTGTTTACTCATTATCACGTTTCCTCTAACGACAAACTGGCAGTTTAATCGTATTCACATTGTTTAATTATGTTAGTAATATAATAATTTCAACTCTTGTGCCAAAGTAAAAACTATATTAAACTTATGTTAAAAAGGCAGAGAAATATATTTATTGATGACAATATCATATTTCTTTATTTTAAGCGTTTACCTATTGTTAAGGGCTTTCCGTTTGCAATGAAGAAAATTAAAAACTTTTAATTTATCATAATAGGATTATATTGCAAAAAAAAATCGCCCTGGAAAGGTGCTGGAGTTATCTAAATTATTATTCATACATGAACTATTTTAAAAAAGCAATTTTAGGATTAATCATTTTTTCATCAACCACAACATTTGCCCAGCATGAGAAAAGCATGCAGGCGATGATGAAGGGCGATTACAAGACTGCCGTTACTCAACTAGAAAAAGCCGATACCAAAACGCCTGATAACGCTGCTGTGTTAAAAATGCTGGGTTATTCTTATTTTCAAAATGGAGAGTACGAAAAATGTATCTCAACCTATAGCCGTTTACTTACCTTAAAGCCTTCAGAAGTATCTGCCTATTACTACCGCGGTAAGGCCCGGCTAAACATTGCAAATGATCCAAAAGAATCTTTAAATACCATGCGGGAGAACTTTTATACCGCTGCCATTAGAGATTTTACCAAAGCCATTGAAATTACTGGTGATGAGGATACGCAAATGTTTCAGAATCGCGGTTTAGCCTATAAGGATTATGCCATTTTCAAATCATACAAAGTAAAGAAAAGTGCCGAAAAAGTAGCTTGTGTAGCACTTTTTAACAACTCTATTGCCGACTTTCAAAAGGTATTAACCATGCAGCCGTTAAGGAAAGATATTATTGATTGGGTCACTTACGACAAAGCGCAGATTGCGAGTTTAAAGTAATCTTATAAAACAAAAAAGCGGTCAGAAGTTAAATTCTGACCGCTTTTTTTATGGATTAAATTTTGCTACAATAGCATAATCTTTTGGAGCGAGTAAGCGTATTTTTTGTTGTTTCCTAATCTTATATAATACGTCCGGGGAGTAGGTGAGGGTATCAAGCGATTGATATAAGATGTTTTTGCTGTTAACAATGATTTCAACCTTACTGATCTTGGAATCTTTATACGTTATTGAAACTTTTTTTATCGGAATCTTCTTACTGTCAGAAGTGTAACTATCTAAGCCTTTCTGCCGGGTCACCTTAAAACTCCCTTTCCAAGAGGTTTTATTAATGTCGGCATTGACGAAAATAGCAAGTTCCTTATCCCAATCTGCAATTAGCGAAGATTTGGTTTCATTAACACCGTTTATACTCACCGTTTTGTTAACCTTTACTTTTGCGTTTCTCAGCCGGATTATTTCTTTGCCGAAATATCCTTTTAAGTCAAAGTACAATAATTCGGTATTCGCCTTTGCCGCTTCCCTTTGGTTACAAGAGAAAAAAGCCATGGCGAATACCAGAATACCTAGTTTTTTAATCATTATACTAAAACGTTTCCTGTCATTTCCGCTGGAATATCAATGCCTAAAATTCTAAGAACGGTAGGTGCAATATCACCAAGTTTGCCATCAGCAACAGTTTTATAATCATTATCGATTAAAATGCAAGGAACAAGATTGGTGGTGTGGGCAGTGTTTACCGATCCGTCTCCGTTTACCATATACTCAGAGTTACCATGATCGGCCAGTAAAATAAATGAATAGCCGTTTTCAAGGCCTTTAGTTACCACGGTTTCTGCACATTTATCTGCCGTTTCTACAGCCTTAATTACCGCTTCAAAAACGCCCGTATGGCCAACCATATCTGGATTAGCAAAATTTAAACAGATAAAATCTGCCCAGCCAGTTTCCATTTCTGCGGTAATGGCTTCGGTGATACCAGCGGCGCTCATTTCCGGTTGTAAATCATACGTAGCAACTTTCGGAGAAGGCACTAAAATGCGTTTTTCATTCGGAAATTCGGTTTCTCTACCACCAGAGAAGAAAAACGTTACGTGTGGATATTTCTCTGTTTCCGCGATTCGGATCTGGTTTTTATTGTTTTCTGATAAAACTTCACCAATGGTTTTCGTTAAGTCATCTTTAGTAAACATAACATTTACTTTATCGAAACTTTCATCGTAAGTGGTCATGGTAACATAATACAATGGCAGTTTATGCATCAATTGTTCCGGGAAATCTTTTTGGGTAAGTGCCGTTGTAATTTCTCGGCCTCTATCCGTACGGAAGTTGAAGCAAATCACCACATCGTCTGGTTGAATAGTTGCAACAGGCTCGCCATTGAATTGAGTAAGTACAACAGGGTTTAAAAATTCATCTGTGATGCCATTAATATAAGAATTCTGGATGGCATTTAAGGCATCCTGTGTCTTTTCACCAACACCGTTTACCATTACATCATAAGCTTTTTTAACACGTTCCCAACGATTGTCGCGATCCATTGCATAATATCTTCCAATCATGGTCGCTAATTTTGCATTTCCATGTTGCAAATGGCTTTGAAGATCTGAAATAAAACCTAATCCGGATTTCGGATCAGTATCGCGGCCATCTAAAAAAGCATGAACGAATGTTTTTTCTACCTGGGCTTCGTTTGCTGCATCACACAGCGCTTTTAAATGCTCAATATGTGCATGCACGCCGCCATTAGAAACTAAACCAATAAAATGCACGGCTTTATTATTAGCTTTTGCGTAATCAAATGCGGCCAGTAAAACAGGATTACTGTGCAATTCTCTATCGGCAATTGCTTTATTAATTCGGCCCAGTTCCTGATAAACAACGCGACCAGCACCTAAATTCATGTGCCCAACTTCTGAGTTTCCCATTTGCCCGGCAGGTAATCCTACAGCTTCACCAGATGCTTCTAATTTTGAGTGAGGATAATTTTGCAACAAGGAATCAAAAAAAGGTGTTTTTGCAGCGTAGGCGGCATCAGAATTATCCTGACGTCCGTAGCCCCAGCCATCTAAAATTATAAGTGCGAGTTTTTTATTGTTTACCATATTAATTGAAAAATTTATTCGTCAATGTTAAAACATTTTCTTTCAAAACATGTTTTAGTGTTTTATTCTTATGGCAAATATAACTTTATTGCAGGTTATACAAATTAAGAAATCGTTTTTTGATAAGCTAATGGCATAATTTTAGCTACAGGGTTCAGTATAAAATACAGAAATGATCCGGAGCTTGTTTTTACTTGTTATTAGTTTGACATCATTATATCGTCCTGTTGCTATCCAGGCGGACATTATTGATGATTTATCATCTTATTTTAAAGCCGGAAACGCCAAAGAGATTGCTAAAAATTTCGCATCAACGATTGAATTAATCATTATTGATGAAGAAGATGTCTATTCTAAAGCACAGGGTGAACAAATTTTGCGTGATTTTTTCATCAAACATCCCCCCGTTAAAACAAGTGTTTTTCATAAAATTAACAATAGTCCGAATTACAGGTTTGGCGTGGTAATTCTCAATACTTCAAAAGAAACTTTCCGGGTTTCCATTACCATGAAAAAAGTAAATAATAGCTTTCAGATTACTGAATTAAGAATTGAAACCGCTAAAGATTAGGCTGTTTCTTTCTAAATGCTTCTTAAACGCCTATCAACCTACCTTAATATCTGCCGGTAAATTGCCTGATAATAAATAATTCTTATTTTTGCAGCATAAAACCTATATTTTGGATATTCAACTGATACATCAATTCATAAAAAATGCCCTAGCTGAAGATGTTGGCGATGGTGATCATACCTCATTATCAACAATTCCTACCGGCACCGAGGGAAGGGCTAAACTGATCATCAAAGAAGACGGGATTTTAGCAGGAATGGAACTGGCGCTGGAAATTTTTGCGACAGTTGATCCTGATTTAAAAGTTAATGTATTGATACAGGATGGTGAAGCGGTAAAAGTTGGCGATATTGGTTTAACAGTAAGCGGAAGCACACATGCTATCCTGATTGCAGAACGCTTGGTGCTCAATTGCATGCAGCGGATGAGTGGCATTGCAACTAAAACGCACCGCATTGTTTCGCTCTTAAAAGATACTAAGACAAGGATTTTAGATACACGCAAAACAACACCGGGTTTGCGGTATCTTGAAAAGTGGGCGGTAAGAATTGGCGGAGGTGTTAATCACCGGATCGGGTTATACGATATGATTTTGATTAAAGACAACCATGTTGATTATGCTGGCGGAATTGCAAATGCGATCACATCTACTCAAAAATACCTTACGGATCATCACAAAACGTTGCAAATTGAAATCGAGGTAAGGAATTTGGAAGAGCTATCTCAGGTATTGGCTGTAGGTGGTGTTAACCGCATTATGCTTGATAACTTTAACTTTACCGATTTGAAAGCCGCAGTAGCCTTAATTGACGGGAGATTTACAACCGAAGCATCCGGAGGGATTACCGAAGAAAATGTGACAGAATATGCTGCTTGTGGAGTAGATTTTATTTCAATGGGGGCGCTTACACATTCTGTAAAAAGCCTCGACATCAGTTTAAAAGCATTCTAAAAGTGATGTGCTACAAAATTGAAAGCTTATTTTTTGTATCATTGTAGGCTATGGTTACGGTTTATTCGCTCACTGCTTTATTATTTGCGTATCTATTTGGATCCATACCAACCGCGGTATGGCTTGGTCAGGCCTTTTATGGTATTGATGTTCGTGAATATGGAAGCGGCAACGCTGGCGCAACCAATACCTTTAGGGTTTTAGGTAAAAAAGCCGGCATCGCTGTAATGGTTATCGACATCGCCAAAGGCTATACCGCAACTAATTTAGCTTATCTTATAGGTATGTCGGTTACCGGCCCTCAAAATTCAGTCGTTTTTGTTAATTATCAGCTTGCCTTGGGGGTAACTGCTGTAATGGGGCATTTGTTTCCCGTTTTTGCTGGTTTCAGGGGAGGAAAAGGAGTAGCTACACTTTTTGGAATGATTTTGGCAGTTAACTTCGAGGCATCTATGCTTTGCGTTCTGGTTTTTGTGATTGTATTACTATTAACGAAATATGTTTCATTAAGTTCAATCTGTGCTGGCTTTACCTTTCCGCTCAGTGTGGTCTTTTTGTTCCAGGTTTCTATAAAATCAGAAGTGCTTTATGGCATGGTTGTCTGTGTTTTAATCTTGGTTACGCATCAAAAAAATCTCGAAAGATTGCTGAAAGGCAAGGAATCTAAAGTGTATTTGTTTAGGAAGAAAACTAATTAACAACAAAAACACAATCATTAAAACTAATTCAGCAGCTTACTGTTTAAAATTCGGTTTGCCTGAAGGGACACTAAACTAAAATCACATTATGAAAAAGTTATTTTTAGCAGCAAGTATTGCTGGCGTTTTATTATTTAATTCATGTTCTACTGTTCCATTAACAGGGCGTAGTCGATTTGATTTAGTGAGTAACGATCAGGTTTTGCCAATGGCATTCCAGGCTTACAGTACTTTCTTAACGGAAAATAAAAGTACGGTTCTATCCGCATCCAATGCGCAGGCACTGAAGGTAAAAACTGTAGGGAACAAGTTAATTGCGGCAGTGAAGTCTTATATGAACAGCAATAACTATGGCAACTTAATCGCTGATTACCAGTGGGAAGTTAACGTAGTTCAAAATAATGAAAAAAATGCATGGTGTATGCCTGGCGGTAAAATTGTGGTTTACACAGGTATTCTTCCGGTAACGCAGGATGATGCTGGTTTAGCCACGGTTATGGGACACGAAATCGCTCATGCGATTGCAGGACACTCGGCAGAACGTATGTCACAAGAAATGGTTGCCCAGGGAGTTGGCGCTGCCGCAGGAGTAGCATTATCCAGGAACCCTAAAACACAATCTATCTTCAATACACTTTATGGGGTAGGTACACCAGTTGCAATGCTTAAATTTAGCCGTAACCAAGAGTTAGAAGCAGATCGCTTAGGTTTAATTTTTATGGCAATGGCAGGATATAATCCGCAAAATGCAACGAGTTTCTGGAACAGGATGTCTGCCGCATCTGCCGGTGCACAGAAACCAGCAGAATTTTTAAGTACTCACCCAAGTGATGCAACAAGGATCGCTCAGATTCAAAAATATCTACCAGAAGCACAACAATACTACAAGAAATAGGGTTGAGTTTAAAAGTTAAAAGTTAAAAGTTAAAAGTTAAAAGGTGGAGAGGTTAGCCATAGGCTATATTCTCCACCTTTTTTTTCTTCTAAATTGGAATTGTTCATGATTCTTATTCTTTGAGATAAGTGAAGAGTAAGTCGTAGCAAGACGCTACAACTAGAATGTGAAGATGTTTATTTGTTTTTTTCTAAAACAATGGTCTGATCAACCTGTTGACACTAACGACTAACGACTAACGACTAACGACTAACGACTAACGACTAACGACTAACGACTAACGACTAACGACTAACG
>JAZBLX010000051.1:0-24492 GCA_037033465.1 Bacteroidota bacterium
AACGACTAACGACTAACGACTAACGACTAACGACTAACGACTAACGACTAACGACTAACGACTAACGACTAACGACTTTTCAACTCAAATTCTTTTCTTTGCAATATGTTCAAACTTCGTATCAACAAGATTATCAGTCAGTCAGGAGACAATATTACTTTTCAGTTTGAAGAGATTGGAGAAAAATACCCCACTTATTTGGCAGGTCAGTTTGTTTCCCTGGTTTTTGAAGGCAAGAATAGAGAGGTGAGGAGGTCATATTCATTTAACAGTTCGCCGGATGTGGATGAGCCTTTAGCCATTACGGTTAAGCGGGTAGAAAATGGAGAGATTTCCAGGTTCCTTCATCATAAAACAGCAACAGGCGATGTTTTATTGGCGCAGGAGCCGCAAGGATTATTCAGTTATTTGCCTGAGGAAAATTTAGAAAGAGATCTTTTTCTCTTTGCTGCTGGCGTTGGGATCACACCATTATTTTCCATTTTGAAAACAGCTTTGGTTCGTGAGCAGAAATCGATAATCACACTGGTTTATAGCAATCGGTCGGTGGAAGACGCTTTGTTTTATGATGAGCTTTTGGAGTGGCAGGCACGGTATCCGGAACGATTAAAAATAATTTGGATCTTTAGCAATAGTAAAAACCTGATGACTGCCAGGCTGAATAAGTTCTATATCGAAAGGTTGCTGAAAGAAAATTTACATTTCAATCGCGAAAATGCACTATTCTATACCTGCGGACCTATTATATATATGGATTTATGTAGGATCACTTTGTTAGGAATGGGATTCGATTTAAAACAGATTAAGAGAGAAACTTTTGTGTTACCCGAAGATGAGGTAGATGAAGATGATAGCTCAGAAAAAGTAGTGGATAAAAATACTTATTCTGTGATTCTGAATTTTAATGGAGCGGTTTATAATCTGGCAGTTCCCTGGCCAAAACGAATTTTAGATGTTGCGCTCGAGAACAAAATCAAATTACCTTACAGTTGTAGGGGAGGGGTTTGCAGTACCTGTGTGGCCAACTGTACGAAAGGTAATGTGCGTATGGATTATAACGAAGTCCTTACTGATGATGAAATTGAAAGAGGAAGGGTGTTAGTTTGTACCGGTCGTCCTACGGAAAATGGGACTACTATTGAGTGGTAGCATTAAAGTTTGATGTTTGTCCTGAATTAATAGTTAGCAACTGTCGACTAATATCTGCTGCTTAAATATTCATCAGCAGTCATAATTGGGATTGTTGAATGTTTAAAATCTTTTCCGTTTCTGGTTATGATGATATTGCAATTAGATTGCATCGCTGTGAAATATTGGACTGCATCTTCAAAGTCTTTGAAATTAGAATTTAACCCTTTTTCTATTATTTCTTCGTTAACCTCGCATACTTTACAAAGGATTTTAAATTTCCTTAACTTATTTAGCACAGATTCTGAAGACTCATACTTGTTTAAAACATACTCAACTGTCGTGAAAGATAAGGGCGATACCGTTACTGTTATTTTTTTCTGATCGGCTAATGTTGCCACTTTTGCAATTGAATCAAAAAAAGGGATCCTTTCTCCAAGTAAATCCAGTATAACGTTAGTATCCAAGAACAGATTGATCATTTGTGTTTTTCATCTAAATAATTTGCACGATCTGTTTTGTAGTCGTAATCTGCTGGAATTTTAATGCCAGATGTCAAACTTTTAACAAAAGGCGAAATATGTAATTCGTCATTATTTTGTTCAGTTGTTAAAGAATTTAGATAATTTTCTATTATCCTGGATAAACTTAATTTTTTTTCAGAAGCATATAACTTGGCCCGCTCAATAATTTCCTGATTGAGTTTTAATGTTAGTTTCGTATCCATAACTAAAAATTTGTACGTACAAATATATAAATTTAGGACGTAATTTTATTGATTCATGTTTACTTATTTGTTGACATTATCTTTGTGTTTTTTATGTTTTTCCTTCTCTATAATATTTAATTACAAAACCATCACGGCCCAACAAACGTTTATAAACGTATGATGAAAACTTTGTTAACGCTTACCTTCTCAGTTCTTGGTTTTCATCTTTTTGCGCAAGATTCGCTTATCATCAAAAGAGAATACGCCAATAAACAATACGTCAATCTATATAAAGAAAATTCAGATTTTTCATATACTGCACCAGCCGGAGAGTTGGGTGCACCTTCAAAATATGTCATCAACGGTCGCCTAACCACTACTTATATGTTATTGGGAAGTTATAAATCTCCTGTGGCATTTGCCATCATTCCCGATTTTACGGTTCGGGTTCGGAACGAAATTTCGGCTGGTGTTCGCACTCCAAGTTATCGATTAGGTTTTGCTGTGTATGCCCGGTTAAATCCAGATCCGGATCATTATCAATACGGAGAACTGGCATTTACACATCATTCTAATGGGCAGGATCAAAGTGCAGTTAATCAGGATGGAACGGTGAATACGTTAACGGGTAACTTCAATGCGAACTATTTAACGGCCTCCTATCGGTTTGGTCACTTATCGCCTATGGCTGCAGATGAAAGCTATTATTCGTTCAATCACCGGGTAGGCTTGCAATGGCATAAGTTTTTCAGATATGAGCCGGCGTTGGATTTGGGCTTTGGTTTTACCAGAGTACTTTATAATTTCTCCTGGCGGAAATATGGTCAGATGGAAAGAAATGCAACAAATAAATCGAAAGTTAAAACCGAGAAAGAAACCTGGCGTTTAAATACTGAAGTTTCTTATGCGGTGAATAAAATCCCGACGAAGAATCTTATAAATGTTGGGAAGCGGTTGAATGCGGAGATAAACTTTAATTATAGCTTCCCATTTATGAATAATGTGTTTTTAATGGCCGCAGTTGGCTATTATGGAGAGGATAATTATAATATCTATTTTCAGGATCATTATGGTTATATGCGTTTTGGTTTTTCTTCAGGTTTCCTTAGAAATCGCCGCCGACATTATGACAATTAATCCTTAATACAGATTGGATTACACTTTCTTTTTGATAAAATTTTTAGCAATTTTGCAGATTGGAATTCAGCCTTGTTTTTTGCCAAAATTCCATCCAATTTTCAATAATATATGAGCAACAAATCTATCGACCTTGGCGAGCAGAAAGAAGTAGAAGTTTACGGAGCGAGGGTACATAATTTAAAAAATATTGATGTGAGTTTCCCCCGAAACCAACTGGTAGTGATTACTGGTTTAAGTGGTAGCGGGAAGTCTTCCTTGGCTTTCGATACCATTTATGCGGAAGGGCAGCGACGTTACATGGAAACTTTTAGTGCTTACAGCCGCCAGTTTATGGGGGGCATGGAACGCCCGGATGTGGATAAGGTTTCGGGTTTAAGTCCGGTAATTGCCATTGAACAAAAAACAACTAGCAAAAATCCCCGCTCTACGGTAGGTACCATCACCGAGATTTACGATTTTATGCGTTTGCTTTACGCCCGTGTGGCTGATGCCTTTTCGTACAATACCGGAGAGAAAATGGAGCGGATGAGCGAAGATCAGATTTTACAAAATATCTTCAATAAATTTGATGGCATGGCGGTAAATATTCTGGCGCCGGTTGTTAAAGGAAGAAAAGGGCATTATCGCGAGTTGTTTGAGCAAATTCGTAAGCAAGGTTATGTAAAGGTTCGTGTGGATGGCGAGATTAAAGACATTACCGCCAAAATGCAGGTTGATCGCTATAAAATCCACGATATTGAGGTAGTCATTGATCGCCTGATTGTGGATGATAAAGATCGGAAACGCCTTTTGGATTCTGTTCAAACAGCCATGAAAATGGGTAAGGGCGTAATCAAAATCAGCGATAAGGACAACCATGTTGCGCATTTCAGTAAGTTTTTAATGTGCCCAACCACAGGGATTTCTTATGATGAACCACAACCCAATAGCTTTTCGTTTAATTCGCCTTATGGCGCATGCGAACGTTGCGATGGTTTAGGTTATATTTTCGTAGTCGATAAAGAATCCGTTATTCCGAATCCTAAGCTGAGTATTTTAAATGGTGGCTTAGCACCATTGGGTGAGTATCGGGATATCTGGATGTTCCAGGTGTTAAAGTCAATGGCAAAAAAATATGCTTTCTCCCTTTCTACACCAATAGAGAAGTTAAGTGATGAGGTAATTAACATCATTTTAAACGGTTCTCCTGATCTGATTAAGGTGGAGGTAGAATATAATAAATGGAACGTTCAGAACTATAATATCACTTTTGATGGAATCATCAAGATGTTGGAAGAGCAGAATGAAAAAAGAAGCGAATCTGCAACTGATGATATGGATGCTTTCCGTAAGTTAAAAACTTGTCCGGAGTGCCATGGTGCCCGTTTGAAAAAAGAAAGCCTCCATTTTAAAGTGGATGGAAAAAATATTTACGAGCTTTCATCAATGGACATCAACAACTTGTTTAAGTGGTTCGAACATGTTGATGAACGTCTTTCAGATCGACAGAACATTATTGCAAAAGAGATTCTAAAGGAAATTAAAGCGAGAATCGGTTTCTTAACTGATGTAGGCTTAACGTATTTAACACTGGATAGAACGGCAAGAACACTTTCCGGTGGTGAGGCGCAAAGGATTCGTCTGGCCACTCAAATTGGTTCTCAGCTGATGAACGTGATGTACATTCTGGATGAGCCTAGTATTGGTTTGCACCAACGTGATAACGAACGATTAATTAATGCTTTGAAAAATCTGCGAGATTTAGGCAATACCGTTTTGGTAGTGGAGCACGATAAAGACATGATTTTAGAAGCCGATTGGGTAATAGATGTTGGTCCCGGAGCAGGTATTCATGGCGGAACGGTGGTTGCTGAAGGAACCGCAGCACAGATCTTAAAATCGAAAACCTTAACTGCTGCCTATTTAAACGGAGATAAAAAGATTGAAACACCAAAGGTGCGTAGACCTGGAAACGGACATAAACTTTCGATCATTAAAGCTACCGGCCATAACTTGAAGGAAGTTTCCGTAGATTTTCCTTTGGGAAAATTCATCGCTGTTACTGGCGTTTCAGGATCTGGAAAATCGAGTTTAATTACAGAGACTTTGTATCCTATCTTAAATCATCATTTTTTCAGGGCGAAAAAGACGCCGCTTCCATATGAAAGGATAAGTGGTTTAAAAGAAATTGATAAGGTTATTGAAATTGATCAGGCACCAATTGGAAGGACACCACGTTCCAATCCATCAACCTATACCGGTGTTTTTTCAGACATTAGAAACTTATTTGTACAGTTGCCTGAGGCGAAGATTCGAGGATACAAACCAGGCCGCTTCTCTTTTAATGTTAAAGGAGGAAGGTGTGAAACGTGTCAGGGAGCAGGTTTGAAGGTAATTGAAATGAATTTCTTGCCAGATGTTCAGGTACCTTGCGAAGAATGTGGCGGTAAAAGATATAATCGTGAAACACTGGAAGTTCGCTTCCGGGGTAAATCAATTAGTGATGTATTGGATATGAGTATCGAAGATGCCTGCGTTTTCTTTGAGAATATTCCAATCATTTACCGGAAAATTAAAACGTTGAAAGACGTTGGTTTAGGTTATATCACGTTAGGCCAGTCGTCTGTTACTTTATCAGGCGGAGAGGCACAGCGTGTAAAGCTGGCTACCGAGCTTTCGAAAAAAGATACCGGAAAAACTTTCTATATTTTAGACGAACCAACTACCGGACTTCATTTTGAAGATATCAACGTGCTTTTAGGTGTGTTACAAGAATTGGTGGAAAAAGGAAATACGATACTGGTGATCGAACACAATTTAGATGTCGTAAAAGTGGCCGACTGGGTAATTGATTTAGGTGAAGAAGGTGGAGCCGGCGGCGGAAGAATCCTTTTTGAAGGAACACCAGAAGGTTTAATTCAGAATCCGATCAGCTTAACCGGGAAATTCTTAAAAAAGGAAATGGCTTTTGAGTCTGAAGTCGATAGTCAGGAGTCTGAAGTCAAAAAAGCTAAAACCATAAAACCTAAAATTTCAAAAACAACAAAGAAATAGTTGAACTATATTCTTGATACCTGGTACTTACTACTTGACACTAATACTTACTACTAAAAATGATTTTTACTGATACCCATACTCATTTATATTACGAGCAAGATGCTGAAAAGCAGGAGCAGTTAGTGGAACGTTGTTTTGAAAATGACGTTACCCGTTTGTTCCTGCCCAATGTTGATGTAAAATCAATTGCCATGATTGATGATCTGGTGAAAAAGTATCCGGAAAATTGTTTCGCGATGGCAGGCTTGCATCCATGCGATGTAAAGGAAGATTATCTTGCTGTATTAGATGAGATTTATAAAAGTATATCAGGAAGACCAATCTATGCCATTGGTGAGATCGGAATTGATTTATATTGGGATAAAACTACTTTAGCATTTCAGCAAGATGCCTTCCGTAAGCAAATTGGCTGGGCAAAAGATCTGGGTTTGCCAATAGTAATTCATTGTCGCGAGGCTTTTGATGAAGTGTTTGAAGTATTAGAAAGTGAAAGAGATGAAAAGCTACGTGGGATTTTCCATTGCTTTACCGGAAACGTCGAGCAGGCTAAACAGGCTATTGATCTTAATTTTTATTTAGGGATTGGTGGTGTGGTTACCTATAAGAAAGCAGGCTTGGATGTAGTTTTGAGTGAAATACCTTTGCAAAACCTGGTTCTGGAAACAGATTCACCCTACCTGGCACCAGTACCCTTTCGTGGAAAACCAAATGAAAGCAGTTATTTAATTTATATTGCTCAAAAGTTGTCAGAAATTTACGGTGTTTCAGTAGAAGAAGTTGCAAATGTGACCACGGAGAATTCTAAAATAGTATTTGGCGTTTAAGACTTCATTGATTGCTTTTTCGAGTGTCAACAGCGAAGCGGCGATAGGGGAATCCGAATATGGCCTTAAACGTTATTTCTACATTTATTATCAAAATGGTAATTAACTAAATCGAAATAGCCGTTTTACCTGATTTTTATCATTTATTAGCCCTGTAAAATGAAATTCTTTTAGTTTCTTTGTGAGGAGCAACCAAACGAACCAAATGACTAAAATTCTAATAATTTATACCGGTGGAACCATCGGTATGGTGAATGATCCTAGTAATGGAATGTTAATTCCTTTCAATTTTGAGCAGATTAAAGAAAATGTGCCCGAACTAAGCCGGTTGGATTATCAACTGGATGTTCATTCCTTCAATCCGGTTTTAGATTCTTCAAACATGGACCCGGAGATTTGGAAAACATTGGCAGAGTTGATCTACAATCAATATGATCTTTATGATGGTTTTGTCATTCTTCATGGATCCGATACTATGGCGTTTACGGCTTCTGCATTAAGCTTTATGCTCGAAAATCTAGGTAAAGCTGTCGTGCTAACAGGTTCCCAGCTACCCATTGGCGAAATCAGAACGGATGCCAAAGAGAATTTAATTACCGCATTGGAAATAGCCGCGACGAAAGAAAATGGTAAATCCCTTTTTCCGGAAGTTTGTATCTATTTTGATTCGCAGTTGTTTCGTGGGAACAGATCCATAAAATATAACAGCGAAAAATTTGAGGCTTTCCGCTCGCCAAATTATCCCGTGCTGGCTGAAGCGGGTGTACACATGCAGTTTAATACAAACTATGTGATGAAAGCACCAAAAGATAAATTGACCTTACATACCAGGTTCAACTCCAATATAGGTGTGCTTAAGTTGTATCCAGGCATTACGCCACAAGCGGTAACCGCCATAACAGATTCAAAGGTTGATGCCATTATTCTGGAAGCATTTGGCTCTGGTAATACAACAACGGCTCAATGGTTTCTGGATGCGCTTCGCCAGGCTATTCTAAGCGGTAAAATTATTATCGATATTTCTCAATGTAAAAAAGGATCTGTTCATTTAGGGAGGTATGAAACCAGTAGAGAATTGCTGAAAATGGGAATTATCAGTGGCTACGATTTAACCTTCGAATCTGCAGTTACCAAATTGATGTTCGTTCTCGGGCTTAGTTTACCACTCGAAGAAAGTCGCAAGCTAATGGACGAATCTTTACGCGGAGAATTAACGAAAGACTAATATCCAAATCCTATAGGCTTTTAAACTTGCGAAGTTTATTCGTACAAAGCCAGCCAGCTTCGTTTAAGTAAGTAAAACTTCTGCAATTATGACTGTCATCATTTCGGTTATAATTTTTTAGCGCTATTTTTGATGCAGGATACTTGATTAATGGGTTTTCTCAATACCTGATATTCACCACTTGATACTGCAGTAAATGAAAATAGAACAAATATATACCGGTTGTTTAGCAGAGGCCGCTTATTACATTGAAAGTAATGGCGAAGCTGCGATTATAGATCCTTTAAGAGAAGTAGCGACCTATTTAAAACAAGCAGAAAAAGCTGGTGCAACCATTAAATATATTTTTGAAACTCATTTTCATGCAGATTTTGTTTCCGGGCATGTAGATTTAGCTGAAAAATCTGGTGCCAAAATTATTTATGGACCAACAGCGAAAACGGCATTTGAATCTCATATTGCGTCAGATGGCGAACAGTTTAAAATCGGCGCACTAACCATCACAGCCTTACATACACCCGGCCATACCTTAGAATCGACCACTTACTTATTAACCGATGAGAACGGAAAAGATTACTGTATTTTTAGTGGTGATACGCTTTTTATTGGTGATGTCGGTCGGCCGGATTTAGCACAGAAAGGTAATTTAACCATGGAAGATTTAGCAGGAATGCTTTACGATTCATTAAATGAAAAGATCAAACCATTGGCTGATGATGTAATTGTTTATCCGGCTCACGGTGCAGGTTCAGCGTGTGGCAAAAGCATGAGTAAAGAAACTTTCGATTCTTTAGGGCATCAAAAGCAGGTTAATTATGCGCTAAAAGCCGAAACAAAAGAGCAATTTATAAAAGAAGTTACGGAGGGCATTATGCCACCACCACAATATTTTGCTAAAAATGCAGCCATAAATAAAGGTGGGGTAGAAAGTATTGACGATGTATATGAGAAGGGCTTAAATGCCTTGACGCCGCAGACTTTTGAAGATACGGCTAACCATACCGGCGCGATCATGCTGGATACACGAGATCCACAGCTTTTTGCAAAAGGATTTATCCCAAATTCTATCAACATTAGCTTAAACGGACAATTTGCGCCTTGGGTTGGTGCATTAATTACCGATCTGCAGCAACCAATCCTGCTAATCACAGATGAAGGCAGGGAAGAAGAAACCATTACCCGGTTAACCCGTGTAGGCTACGACAGCACTATCGGTTATTTGGAGGGTGGTTTCGAGCGATGGACAGCTGCCGGAAAAGAAATTGATACCATCGAATCTATATCTGCTGAAGCCTTTGAAGCGGTGGCTGCCGCAGGGGAAGTGACTACTCTCGATGTGCGTAAGCCGGGTGAGTATGAATCAGAGCATTTAGATTTTACTTTAAGTCGCCCACTCGATTTTATTAACGATTGGATGGGAGAGATAGATCCTAAAGCAACATATTATGTGCATTGTGCAGGCGGTTACCGTTCGATGATTGCAGCTTCTATTTTAAAATCGCGTGGAGTAGAAAATGTAGTCGATATTGCAGGTGGTTACGGAGCGATCAAAAATACAGGTTTGAAAAGGACCGACTTTGCATGCCCAAGCAAAGCAATGAAAGTTTAGTGTCAGAAATAGAGAGAAGAAAATAGAGAATAGACAATTAAGAATAGAAAAAACGCATGAAGGAGTTGAACATATTTCATATGAATACAACTGATATAAGCATCCTTTCTATTCCCAAATCTCTATTTTCATGCGTTAATTTAACTGATAAATCCACTCTGTCCATTTCCTGTTTCCCAATCTCCAGTATCTAATTTAAATAACAAAAATTGACAAAATCCAACCATTACGATATCATGATCATCGGCGCCGGTCCGATTGGTATGGCTTGCGCAATAGAGGCGAAGCAGGCAGGCCTGAGCTATCTCATTATCGAGAAAGGTGCTTTGGTAAACAGTTTGTTCAATTATCCTGTCTTCATGACTTTCTTTTCTACTTCACAGAAACTGGAAATTGGAGGCGCACCTTTCGTTACCATTAATCCAAAACCCAATCGCAATGAGGCGGTTGAATACTATCGCAGGGTTGCGGAGAAGTTTGACTTGAAAATCAATTTATTTGAAAGGGTAAATCAGATTCAAAAAAACGAGGAGGAAATTTTTGAGGTTCAAACGGTTAAAGCGAATTACACAGCCAGCAATGTAATTGTTGCTACCGGGTTTTATGATGTTCCATTACTGATGAATATCCCTGGGGAAGATTTACCGAAAGTAACGCATTATTATAAAGACCCACACTTATATGCTTTTCAAAACGTAGTGGTTGTTGGGGCAAACAATTCTGGGGTGGATGCTGCATTGGAAACCTACCGTAAGGGAGCAAATGTAACCATGGTTGTCCGCAGCGGAGATCTCGGTCCGCATGTAAAATACTGGGTTCGTCCGGATATTCAAAACCGGATAAAAGAAGGAGAAGTAACTGCACTTTTCAATTCAGAGCTTGTTGAAATAAGAGCAGGTGAGGTAGATATTAAAACTCCCGAGGGTATCAAAACCATCCCCAACGATTTCGTGATTGCCATGACAGGTTATCAACCTGATTTTTCTATGTTGAGAAAATTCGGGATTGATTTGCCAGAAACACTTTGCCCGGTTTACAATGAAGAAACCATGGAAACCAATGTTAAAGGTTTATATCTGGCGGGTGTTGTTTGTGGTGGGTTGGATACGCACAAGCTTTTTATAGAAAATTCCCGTGTTCATGCGGAAATGATCGTAAAGAATATTGTGAATCCATCTTCGGAAGCCTAGGTGGGTTCACTGGCTTTCAATGTTTAACAAACCTATGTGGGCAAACTTCCAAAATCTTCCGTGCTCACTGCTTTTTGAGACTTCGGAAGTTGATTTTCAAAACACTTCCTACAAAACTATTAATGGCAATTTCTACACTCGGCAGATCTTTCGAGGTTAAATAGGAGCCCATTACATGATTTCCAGCATTAGGAATAGCAACTTTTCGTTTTAAATCCTCAGGAGTTCCTAAATCACTAAACATTTTAAGCATGGCATCTACCCGCACTACCGGATCTTGTTCCAATTCATTCTTATAATAATAAAGCATTAAAACCGGCTGTTTAACTTTTTCGAAAATAGATTTGTTCATGGTGCTTTCCACAAACTCCTGCAGTTCTACCAAAGATTCGATTCTATAATTGGTATACCAATACTTTTGGTATTCTGCTGTTCTACCATCAACTTTTCTTTCGTCGCTACCCAGAACACGGCGGGCGATTTGCAGTCCCCAGGGATCGTTCAACAGCCAGGCTTTTTTATCATTAATGGCAACATTCGGCGACATCAAAATCAGGCTATTGATTTTTGGATAAGTAGCGGCCAGTTTTAAGGCTACGGTACCACCGGTGGAAGTGCCAACTAAGATTACTTTTTTGCCTAATTTCTGACCAATTGCATAAGCTTGCTTGCTGGTTTCCCAAAGCCTGTCGGCAGTAAAACATTGCATGGGTGCTACGGTATCAATCCCATGATCTGCTAACCTGGCCAGGTATAAATTGGCGTTTAATGCTTTTGCTAAATTCAGGTGAACGGGATTCCCTTCTGTTTTGGAGGCAGAAAAACCGTGTAGATAAACTATTGCATATTCTGTTTGTTGATGACTGGAATCTGCCCACACGATTTCGGCTTCATTTTCAGGCTTAAGTTTGTTGGCGCTTTCCATTGCAGTTACATAACCTTCCAGATCCTGAATTTCAGGAACAGCAGCCAGCGTTGTATTATACATGGGTTTCTTTGGCTTCGGGCCAAGCAGATAGCCGGCGATTAGGAATGCCGAAAAACCGATTAATACTTTGTAGCGCTTTTTCATCGATCTAAATTATTGGTTTACAAGTGAACTTTTGAATGATTAAAGTAAATTTTTGAACATCTTGTTTACCATCTGAGGGGAAAATTACTGGCAGCAACTTTCATTTTAAACCTGATTGCGCTAAATAGCCCGCAGCCTGAAGCATGAGGGCGAGGACTATAAGCAAAAGCAGGAGGGAAGTTGTTAAAGATTCCTGCCGTTGCTTTTCAACCCCTTATAATGCTTTATAATACATTACCTTTTTATGGGAAATTAGCTTAAGTTTGCAATCAAAATTTTTCGACTTAATGCCGGGAATCGAACAGATAAAAAAACCTATAGCAGCTGATATTAAAGCGTTTGAAAAAACGTTCAAGGAGTCTATGCATAGCGACGCGCCGTTGCTCGATAGGATTACCCACTATATAGTGAAGCAAAAAGGCAAACAAATGCGACCAATGTTCGTGTTTTTTGCGGCGAAGTTATGTGGTGGCATTACAGAATCAACCCATCGCGGGGCTGCTTTGGTGGAGTTGTTGCATACGGCTACGCTGGTGCACGACGATGTAGTGGATAACGCTTATGAGCGCCGCGGATTTTTCTCTATCAATGCCCTTTGGAAAAATAAGATTGCGGTATTGGTTGGAGATTTTTTACTCGCAAAAGGATTACTACTTTCTGTAAACAATAACGAACACAGATTGTTACAAATTGTATCTGAGGCTGTTAAACAGATGAGTGAGGGTGAACTGTTGCAGATTGAAAAGGTGCGGAAAATGGACATTTCTGAGGAACTTTATTTCGATGTAATCCGTCAGAAAACGGCTTCTTTAATTGCTTCGTGTTGCGCTGCGGGTGCGGCATCGGCTGGCGCTGATGACACGGTGATTGAAAAAATGCGCTTATTTGGCGAGAAAGTTGGAATTGCTTTTCAGATTAAGGATGATACTTTCGATTTTGGAACTGATAATGTAGGGAAACCCTTAGGGATAGATATTAAAGAGAAAAAGGTAACACTCCCGTTGATTTACGCTTTAAACAGTGCTGAAAAACCGGAGAGAAAACGAATCATCAATTTGGTGAAGAACCATCAGGATGATCCGGTAAAAATTCAACAAATTATAGATTTTGTAAATGGGCACAAAGGTGTTTATTATGCAAACGAGAAAATGTTACAATACCAGAATGAGGCTTTTGATATCCTGAATCAGTTTGATGCAGGAGAGGCCAGAACAGGTTTGGAACAACTCGTACTTTATACTACCGAACGTAAAAAATAATGAGTAACGAGCTGCTTTTTAGTATTGGTTTTCTACTATTTATTGTCATCATTCTGGCTTTAGATCTGGGGCTTTTTAGTCGTAAAGAACATGTGGTAAGTCTGAAACAGGCTGGAATCATGAGTTTGATCATTGTGGGTTTTGCAATTGGCTTTTACTTTGTGCTACTTACCGAAGGACATCAGCTCCACGGGATTACAGACTTTGCCCATCTTCAGGAAATCGTTACGAAACACCAGCACCATATCAAGCTGATTCCAAATGACTTTGAAGCCAGTCTGGGCATTTATAAAAAGAATTTAGGCTTAGAGTTTCTTACGGGATACGTAATTGAATATGCACTATCTGTTGATAATATCTTTGTGATCGTATTGATTTTTTCTGCATTTGCAGTAGAAGAAAAATACTATCACAGAGTGCTTTTCTGGGGGATTTTAGGCGCGATCATCATGCGTTTCATCTTTATTTTTGTTGGCGCGGCATTGATTACAAAATTTGCCTGGATTCTTTATATTTTTGGTGCCTTCCTTGTTTTTACAGGAGTAAAAATGTTTTTCAGCAAGGATGAAGATGATAAAATTGATCCGGAAAATCATCCTGTTGTGAAATGGGCGTCGAAGATCTTCTCTATACACCCCCGTTATGAAGGGAAAAATTTCTTTGTTAAGATTGATCATAAAACACTCGTAACACCGCTTTTTTTGGTTTTGTTGATTGTTGAGTTTACAGATTTATTATTTGCCGTAGATTCTATTCCGGCTATTTTCGCGGTTACAAAAGATCCATATATCGTATTCTTTTCGAATATTTTTGCCATCATGGGTTTGCGTTCGATGTTCTTCTTACTGGTTAATATTATCCATAAATTCCATTACTTAAAGACCGGTTTGGCCGTGCTACTTGCTTTTATCGGCGTGAAAATGTTAGGTCATGTTTACCTTGAAAAGCTAGGATTTACTACGCAGCATTCGCTGATTATCATTGTTAGTATTTTGGTGATTAGTGTGGTGGCTTCGTTGGTTTTTCCGAAAAAGGTTTTGCATAAATAATATATTACCACCTTAGGCACCTAAGGCGATTAACGGCCGATGCTTTTAGCTTACATTTTCTAAGGTGTCTTAGGTGGTGTAATTTTTTTTCGAAGATCTTCCTCCTAGTCGTACTCAACCCAGTAAATTAATGTTTAAGCTCTTAAACACCTAAGGCATTGTCGGTTATTTTGCTTATATTTTCTAAGGTGTCTTAGGTGTTGAAAGTTTTTAAAAACTATGATCTATAATAGTCTTCAATACTAGCTAAGCAAAATCTACGTTACAGCATAAAAACTACCTTGTAAATTTGTAATTTCAGCGCACAAACCAATTAAATGAAATACATTTTTTCCACCGCACTTATTTGTAGTGCCTTATTTGCTAATGCTCAAGATCAATTTGGGAATGTCTTCAAGAACATCAATAACGATGTGCAACAAAATTCTAAAGCATATCAAACCCTTAAATATGAAACAGAAACCATCGGCCATCGGTTAACTGGTTCAGTCAATGGTGCAAAGGCCGAACAGTATGCATATGATTTATTAAAGTCTTATGGCTGCGAAGTTAAATTTCAGCCCTTTGAAGTGGAGAGCTGGGCAAGAAAAACGATACTAGTTGAAATAGGAGCCGATAAAAGTAATTTAGCAAAGATGAAGGCTGTGACATTGGCACATTCACCAGTTAATGCAGATCTTATTGGCGAGATCGTAGATGCAGGTAATGGTATGGAAGCCGACTATCAGGCAGATCCTGCTAAGTTTAAAGGCAAAATTGCGTTAATCTATCTAGGCGTTTTGCCAGGTTCACCTGCCGGAACAAAATCACTCCACCGTTCTGAGAAAACTGCGATTGCAACAAAATATGGTGCAACAGGCGTAATCATCATTAACACAGTTAAGAACGGCGTTCTGTTAACGGGTACTACATCAGTAACCGGGAAGCTAATCCCAATTCCAGCAATATGTATTGGATTGGAAGATGGAATGGCATTGAAGGAAAAATTGAAAAGTCAAACGCAAATAGCACATATTGCCATGACAAATTTCTCTGGATTCATCAAAGCCAGAAATGTTGTGGCTACATTTAAAGGAGCGGAATTACCGAAAGATAAAATTGTAGTCGGCGGGCATTTAGACAGCTGGGATTTGGCAACGGGTGCTATTGACAACGGAATTGGCGCTTTCGCAATTATGGATATGGCCCGAACGTTTAAAAAGCTGAACTTGAAGACAAAGCGTACGGTAGAATTTGTGTTGTTTATGGGTGAGGAACAAGGTTTGCTGGGCTCAAAAGCTTACATTGAGCAGGCTAAAAAAGATAAAAGTCTGAATCAGGTGAAGTTCATGCTAAATTATGATATGACAAATGATCCTAAAGGTTTTTCCACTTCCCGCGGGGAAATGAAAGAGTTGTTCACTGCCTGGGGTGCTGATATTGTAAAAATCGACACCGGGTTTAAAAACTTGTTTAATGCGGGTGCGGGTTTGCATAGCGACCATCAGCCATTTATGCTGGAGGGAATTCCTACAGGTGGTGGCTTCGGTGGTAAATTGCCAAACAATTCCGGACCATTTTATCATTCTGATGGCGATTCATTCAATTTAGTTGATGAACAGGAATTAAAGAATACGGTTCGCTACAGTGCGATGCTTACTTATGCATTAGCTAATACACCAAAAATTCCTGTAAGTGTGCAAGGCGAAGAAGAATTGAAAACTTTCTTGGAATCACAAAACTTAAAAGAGCCTTTAAGCATTGCAGGCGAGTGGAGGTGGAAATAAAATTCTAAATATTTCAAGACAGATAACTCAAATTAACTTAAAGAGATCTATTGAAACTTAAATAAAATCCTGGTTGATTAGAACTGAACTATTTTACATTCAACAAACCGGGTTGCTCTTTTAAATATTTGGCTTTCACAAAGGGATGCCGTAACTTTGCATTACATTTAAAAACAAATAATTATGTCATCAGTAGAGACAACTTATATCCCTTACAAAGTTAAGGACATTTCACTGGCAGAATGGGGCCGTAAAGAAATCGAATTAGCCGAAGCAGAAATGCCAGGTTTGATGAGCTTACGCGAAGAATTCGGTCCTTCACAACCGTTAGCAGGTGCTCGCATTGCAGGCTGTCTGCACATGACGATCCAAACGGCTGTTTTAATCGAGACATTAGTGGCTTTAGGTGCGGAAGTTACCTGGTCATCATGCAATATTTTCTCTACACAAGACCATGCTGCTGCTGCAATCGCTGCTGCTGGTATTCAGGTTTATGCCTGGAAAGGTTTAAACGAAGAAGAATTCGACTGGTGTATTGAGCAAACTTTACACTTCGGTGCAGAGCAGAAACCATTAAACATGATTTTGGATGATGGCGGCGATTTAACCAATATGGTTTTTGATAAATATCCTGAGTTAATTGCTGGAATCAAAGGTTTATCAGAAGAAACCACCACAGGTGTTCACCGTTTATATGAAAGAATGAAAAACGGAACATTGCACTTACCTGCAATCAACGTGAATGATTCTGTAACCAAATCTAAATTTGATAACAAATACGGATGTCGTGAGTCATTAGTAGATGCGATTCGTCGTGCAACTGATGTAATGATGGCAGGTAAAGTAGCTGTTGTTTGTGGTTATGGTGATGTAGGTAAAGGTTCTGCAGAATCCTTAAGTTCACAAGGTGTACGCGTAATCGTAACTGAAATTGATCCAATTTGTGCTTTACAAGCTGCAATGGAAGGTTATGAAGTTAAGAAATTCGCTACTGCCGTTAAAGAAGCAGATATCATTGTAACTACAACCGGTAACCGTGACATCGTTCGTGGCGAGCACTTCTTAGTGATGAAAGATAAAGCGATCGTTTGTAATATCGGTCACTTTGATAACGAAATTGATGTTGCCTGGTTAAACGAAAAATATGGTTCAACTAAAGTTGAAATCAAGCCACAGGTAGATAAATATACTATCGAAGGCAAAGATATCATCTTATTGGCTGAAGGCCGTTTAGTTAACTTAGGTTGTGCAACTGGTCACCCAAGTTTCGTAATGAGTAATTCATTCACTAACCAAACTTTAGCTCAATTAGAACTTTGGACAAACACAGATAAATACGAAAACAAAGTTTACGTTTTACCTAAGTATTTAGATGAGAAAGTTGCGCGTTTACACTTAGCTAAAATTGGTGTAGAATTAGATGTTTTAGATCAACACCAGGCTGATTACATTGGCGTACCAGTAGAAGGTCCGTTTAAATCTGACGAATATCGTTACTAAAAACTAGTCATGAGTCTGTAGTTCGGAGTCATGAGTCTAATATCAAAAGGGATGTGCAAAAATTGCATATCCCTTTTTTTGTAGATAGTATTAATTATAGGTGGTTAATATATCCGACACGTTGATGTCTATCAGTTTGAAGGATGTTAAATTCTATCGGAATTCTGTCCGGATTGTTTATTTGTGAATCTTTTTCCTGAAAAAACAAAAATGTTGTCACATTTCAATTCTTCCTGCGTCTTATAGTTGAAATGAGCCGAACCTCTCATCATAAACAAACTAAAACATCACTTCATTGTATGAAAAACTATTTACTTATTATACTTTGCTTATTATCTACGAAAGTCTTCGCACAAGAAGGAACTGCCATCATTGGTAAAGTTGTTGACGATAAAACAATTGTGCCATTGGAATATGTGGGCATCATTTTAACTCATAAATCCGATTCAACAAAAAAGATTGGTGTGGTAACTAATAAAGTAGGGGAGTTTTCATTTAGTAACGTAGTTGATGGAAATTATCTGATTAGGATATCAGCCATGGGCTATCTCGCCGTTTCAAAATCAGTTACGGTTATTGGTAAAGGAGTGGATTTGGGAACAATAAAATTGAAGGAAGATGCTATCGCCCTGAAAGATGTATCGGTTGCTGGTAAATATGCAACAGCAACGATCAAAAAAGATACTGTTGAATTTAATGCTGATGCTTATAAAACGCAACCCAATGCTGCTGTTGAAGACTTATTGAAAAAGCTGCCTGGCGTAACCATCGATAAAGATGGGAGTATTCTGGTGCAAGGCCAGAAAGTAACGCGGCTTACCGTAGATGGAAAAGATTTTTTCGGTACCGATCCGAAAACAGCCACCAAAAACTTACCTGCCGATGTAATTGCAAAAGTGCAGTTAATTGATAGTAAAACCCTTGAAGCAAAGGCTACCGGAATCGACGATGGTCAGCGGGAAAAGGTACTTAACCTGACCATTAAGGAAGATAAAAAGAATGGCTGGTTCGGGAATGCAAATTTATTTGGTGGCACAACAGCAAGATACAACAGTTATTTGAGTGCAAATCATTTCACCAAAAAAATGCAGTTCGCAATTTTAGGTATGAGCAATAATGTAAGCAACGCAAGTTTCCAATATGAAGATTTAAGCAGTTTTACCGGTGGTAATTTAGGCAATATTTTTGCCCCTCCGGGTGGCGGAGGCTTTTCAATCAACGTAAATAATGGACGAACCACTATCGGCGGCTCAGGTGTTTTTGATAATAGTGCAATGGGAGAGGTGACTACCCATAGCGGTGGCGTAAACTTTAGCAACAGCTGGGGAGCTAAAGATAAACTAATTCTTAGCAGCAGTTATTTCACTTATTTTAGTAAGGGCTTGGGAACAAGATTTTCTAATGTACAAGACATTAATGAGGATGATGTGTTGAGAACAAACGAAATCTCGAATCGCAACTCTGATAATCAGGCACATCGTTTCAACTTCAAGGTGGAATATCATCCGGATTCATTAACAGACCTTTTTTTTCGATCTAATGCAATTTTAAATTACACCACCAATACCAATAGCCGTGATTTTAATACCACGATGGATCTGGCTGGAAAAACAAATGATGGTAAGCAGTTTCTTGATCAGCGAAATTCTACACCTGCATTTTTTGGCGAGCTTTCGGCTACCCGCAGGTTAAAAAAGGGTTCTGTCATTATTGGTTTAAACGGAAATCAAAACACCTTTAATTCTAATTGGCTAAATCAATCCATCATTAATAATTACCGTGCAGGCGGTGTAGATATTACTGATTTAAATCAACAGGCAGCCCAGGAAAATAGATCCAGAAGTACTTCTGTTGCCATTAATTATATCAGGCCAATTATTGATAAAAAATTAAATGGCAATATCGCTTATATCCGTAATGATGGCAAAGTAAATGCACAACAATCAACCTTAAGTTATAATCCTTTAAATAATACATATGATACCGTTGTGCCTGATCTCAGTAATCTGCTCGATAACAGAACATGGACACAAACTGCCCGGATAGGGTTAATCTACAACCGTACACAGTGGACTTACAATTTAGGTTTTGGCTTTCAGGAGACTGGATTAGACGCATCGGCTTTTAATAGTTTTGGTGCGAACATCAATAATATTGAAAGAAAATATTACAACATCCTGCCGAGATTCAGTTTGAATTTCAGAAGTGCAACCAATCAAACCCTTCAGGTAAATTACAATGCGAACGTGAATTTGCCCTCGGTGAATGATCTTCAACCGGTGCAAAATAATACTAATCCATTGTATCGTCGTGAAGGAAATCCAAATCTGGACGCCAGGAAAAGCCATCGCTTATCTGTAAATTTCAATACATTTAGTCCTGACAATAACAAATACTGGAACGGTTACTTCTTAATCAACTACAGCTTAGATGATGTGGGTAACAGTATTGTTTATAGAGACGGGATCCAATTTGTACAACCGGTTAATGTAGATGGAAACTACTACATCAATACAGGTACAAACTTTGGACAGCCTACAAAAATCAAGGGCTTGAGAACGGGTTATGGCATTAATTTATTTGTATCGCACGGTACGTCTTTTATCAACAATGAAAAAAATGTTACTAACCGTTACAATTTCGGGCCTAATGCAAATTTAAGTTACGATATCGATGATAAAATAAACGCTGGCATTTACATTGGTGTACAATATAGCCGGGTAAATAATTCGCAGCCGGGGGCTATTGATAATAAGTATTTTAATTTCTCTAACAGTGCAAGTCTTAGCTATGAATTTATCAAGAATACCCGTATAAGTGGCGAGTTGCAGCATAATGGCACCGCCGGCAGGGCCGATGGATTTAATAATAATGTGTTTTTATTGAACGCAGGTTTTGAGCAATATTTTATGGATAGAAGGATAACCCTCGCGTTGAAAGGGTTTGATATTTTGAATCAGAATACCAATATAGACCGTACCATTAATGGAAGCAGAATAGAGGATATCCGTTTCAATACCATTACACGATATTTTTACTTGTCGTTAAATTATAAAATCAGTAAGGCCGGATCATCAAAAGAAAGAAGTAATCCACGCAGTACGGTGAATTAATGTTCAAAAAGCATATTTAATTCTAAAATTATTATTTGCTTTGTTACCAATTTAGTAATATATTTTTGTTAGAATTTAAGATGCGGATAATTCAAAAAAGACACTGGTAAATTTTTTCAATAAACATGCTGCTTCGAAAGTAAGTTTAGAGCATGGTATGAGAAATTGTAACTCAAAGCTTTAAAAAACCTGAAGATATCATCAAGTCCTATAAAAATGCGGATGTTATTACTGGAAAAAGATTCGTTTTAATATTAAAGGGAATCATATAGATTAATCGCTGATATTGAATTTAAATTGCAGATTGTATTTATTGTTTGGATCGGCACACATGCCGAATATGATAAAATTAATGTGGAGGAAGTTAGTTATGTCAAAAATAATTAAAACGGAAGAAGAATACGAGGCAGCTTTAGAGAAAGCATATTCCTTAATTCAGAAAGATCTTATTTTAGGATCTAAACAAGCTGACGAATTGGAATTACTTACACTTTTGATTGAGCATTATGAAGAAAGTAATTACGCTATTTTACCTCCTTCGCCTTTAGAAGCTATTAAATTCAGATTGGAGCAGTTAGACAAAACACCAACCGAGTTGTCTAAAATATTCGGAGCAAGAAGTCGCCAGTCTGAAATCCTTAATGGCAAACGTAAGCTTAGTTTAAATATGATTCGCAAATTGCATGAGGTGCTAAATATTCCGGCCGAAAGTTTAATCGGAGCATACTAAGTGTTGGTTTCCAGTTAAAGGTAAATTACTTAGCTTTTTTTAAGCTACCTGCTCTTCCCTGCCTATTATCGCCCGGCTTTTGCATCCTATCACTAAACATCTTGCGTCTTATGTTTATCAATACAACTGCATAATCTTAGACGGCAGACGAATAACGGTAAACAAATTATAATACATCAACCCTCATTCAGAAACTGCCAGCTAAAAAATTTTTCACTTAACCCCTTGATTCTTAAAAAGAATTGTTCTACTTTTGCAGTCCGTTTTATAGGCTATCTGTGAAGATGCCGGGGGAGCGGTAAATTTTTAATAAAAACATAAAAAAGCACAATGCCAACCATTCAACAATTAGTTAGAAAAGGTAGAGTAGCACTGGAGTTCAAGAGTAAGTCTCCAGCGTTGGACAGCTGTCCACAGCGAAGAGGTGTATGTACACGTGTGTACACCACTACCCCTAAAAAACCAAACTCAGCAATGCGTAAAGTAGCCCGTGTTCGTTTAACGAACGGTAAAGAGGTGAATGCGTACATTCCTGGAGAAGGTCACAACTTACAGGAACACTCAATCGTATTGATCCGTGGTGGTCGTGTTAAAGATTTACCAGGTGTACGTTATCACATCATTCGTGGTGCGTTAGATACATCAGGTGTTGCTGGTCGTAACCAACGTCGTTCAAAATATGGTACAAAACGTCCTAAACCAGGTCAAGTAGCTGCGGCGCCTGCAAAAGGAAAGAAAAAATAATCGGGAGGAAATAAGAAATGAGAAAGTCAAAACCAAAAAAGAGAATTATTCTTCCTGATCCAAAATTTAACGATGTTCAGGTAACTCGTTTTGTAAACAATATGATGTACGATGGAAAAAAATCTATCGCTTATGATATTTTTTACGATGCTGTTGAAATTGCTGAGAAAAAAGCAGGCGAAAACGGTTTAGAGATATTTAAACGTGCGTTAACTAACATTATGCCAGCTGTAGAGGTTAAATCTCGTCGTGTTGGTGGTGCTAACTTCCAGGTTCCAACTGAGGTTAGACCAGAACGTAAAACAGCTTTAGGTATGAAATGGTTAATTTTATACGCTCGTCGTCGTGGTGAAAAAACCATGAAAGAGAAATTAGCCGGAGAAATCGTTGCTGCTGCTAAAGGTGAAGGCGCTGCTGTTAAGAAGAAAGAAGATACGCATAAAATGGCGGAAGCTAACAAAGCGTTCTCTCACTTCAGATTCTAGTAATTAGAATTAACAGATTAGTAAGATTACACAGATTTAATTAGAAGATTATACTGATTAGATAAATTACACCGATTTGTGATTAGCATAATCGGTGTAATCATTTAAAATCAGATCAATCAAAAACATAAAATGGCAAGAGATTTAAAATTTACAAGAAATATTGGAATCGCGGCTCACATTGATGCAGGTAAAACTACAACAACAGAGCGTATTCTTTATTATGCTGGTGTAAGTCATAAAATTGGTGAAGTGCACGAAGGTGCTGCAACAATGGATTGGATGGCACAAGAGCAAGAGCGTGGAATCACGATTACTTCTGCAGCAACTACGGTTGATTGGAATTACAGGGGTCAAAAATATCATGTTAACGTTATTGATACACCTGGTCACGTGGATTTTACCGTAGAGGTAAACCGTTCATTACGTGTATTAGATGGATTAGTGTTCTTGTTTTCGGCTGTTGATGGTGTTGAGCCTCAATCGGAAACCAACTGGCGTTTAGCAAACAACTATAGTGTACCTCGTATCGGCTTCGTTAACAAAATGGATCGTTCCGGAGCAGACTTTTTAAAGGTTGTTAAACAGGTTAAAGAAATGTTGGGTAGTAATGCAGTTCCATTGCAGTTACCGATCGGTTCTGAAGACGGATTTAAAGGTGTGGTTGATTTAATCAACAACCGTGGTATTGTTTGGAATGAGCACGATAAAGGGATGACCTTTACTGAAGTGCCTATCCCAGAGGATATGATTGACGAGGTTGCGGAGTGGAGAGAGAAATTACTTGAATCAGTTGCTGATTATGATGAGTCGTTAATGGAGAAATTCTTCGAAGCGCCAGAAACAATCACAGAACGTGAAGTTTTAGATGCTTTACGTGCAGCTGTTTTAGATGCTAAAATTGTACCTATGGTTTGTGGTTCATCTTTCAAAAATAAAGGTGTACAAACTATGCTTGATTACGTGATGGAATTATTGCCTTCACCTATGGATAGCGAAGGTGTAATTGGTACTAACCCAGATACTAGCGAAGAAGTTTTATTAAAACCAAGCATTAGTGAGCCATTTGCAGCTTTAGCTTTTAAAATTGCAACTGACCCATTCGTAGGTCGTTTATGTTTTATCCGTGTTTACTCGGGTAACTTAGAAGCGGGTTCTTACGTGTATAATTCTCGTTCAGAAAATAAAGAGCGTATTTCTCGTATCTTCCAGATGCATGCTAACAAGCAAAATCCGGTGCCAAATGTGGCTGCTGGTGATATTGCTGCGGTAGTTGGATTTAAAGATATCAAAACAGGTGATACACTTTGTGATGAGAAACATCCAATCGTTCTTGAATCGATGGATTTCCCAGAGCCGGTTATTGGTTTAGCTATTGAGCCTAAAACTCAGGCTGATGTTGATAAATTGGGTATTGGTTTAGGTAAATTGGCTGAAGAAGATCCTACTTTCAGAGTGCAAACAGATCAGGAAACTGGTCAAACTGTAATCTCTGGTATGGGTGAGCTTCACTTAGATATCTTGATCGATCGTTTAAAACGCGAATTTAAAGTAGAAGTTAATCAAGGTGCACCACAGGTAGCTTACAAAGAAGCCATCTTCGGTACAACAACACACCGTGAAACTTATAAGAAACAATCAGGTGGTCGTGGTAAATTTGCAGATATCTCTGTAATTATCTCACCAATTGATGCTGATTTTGAAAAAGGTGGTTTACAGTTCGTAAACGAAATTACAGGTGGTTCAATTCCACGTGAATTTATTCCTTCAGTAGAAAAAGGTTTTGCTGCTTCTATGGCAAATGGTGTATTAGCAGGTTACCCACTTCCTGATATGAAAGTTCGTTTAACAGATGGTTCATTCCACGCAGTCGATTCAGATGCTTTATCATTTGAGCTTGCAGCTAAAATGGC
>JAZBLX010000052.1:0-23881 GCA_037033465.1 Bacteroidota bacterium
CAATTCTACGATAATGCAATCAGCTAACAAAAGATCGACTCCAAACTTAACATTAACAGCTCATCTTCAACGGGTGACATTGCTTGTTTTTAACTTGGTAGCCTTGCTTTTCTACTTCTAACTTAAGCATTTTTCAGGTACGCACAGGTAGGTTAGGGCCTGGATGCTCGCGCACGCAAATGATATAGCTAAGATATCGTGGACCAAGGTTTTATTTTGTTAAAGGGATAAATACTGATAGTTTATACCGTTCGAGTTTATTCATCTTTATCAGATAATTAATTCAAAAATTAATATGATAAAAGATTTACCATCAAGGATGCTTTAATAAATAAAAGATCTGCGGGATTTTTTACTCCTTCTTGATCATGGGGGGATAAGGTTTTATTGACTTTTAGGTTAACACTGTCCCTTCCATTAAATTCTTCAACTTCAGGTAATTCTTTCAATTTCTTTCGTTTCTGCTTTAGAATGTTTCTAAATAAATGTTTTATCCCCCTTTTGTCATAATCGTTTATAAATTAAACTCATAATTAGATACTTTTGCAAGAAATTTAGATATAAATCCTAATCAAATGAGTGGTTTCGGAAATGCTCTTTCTTCATCAATAGGAAAGAAATTCATTATGGGTATTACAGGTATATTCCTGATACTCTTTTTAATTGTACACTGCGGTATTAACGCATTAATTTTTGTTAATGATGGTGGTTTAACCTTCAACGTTGGAGCTCATTTTATGGCGTCCAACTGGATTATCAGGGCTGGTGAAATCGTTTTGTTCATCGGTTTGTTGGTGCACATTTTCCAGGCTTTAAGGTTGACATTGGAAAATCGTAAAGCCAGGCCTATTAGATATGCTGTAAATGACGGTCAGGCAAATAGTAAATGGTATAGCCGTTCTATGGGCTTATTGGGCACCTTGTTACTGATCTTCTTAGTGGTTCACCTGAAAGATTTTTGGGTAGTTTCCCGTTTTACAGGCATCCCGACAGTTGATGCAAATGGCCATGAGGATTTGTATGCAGTGATGAAAGAAAAATTTCAGGATCCGGTACGCGTAGTTATTTACATTCTATCTATGTTTTCTCTGTGCTATCACTTATTGCATGGTTTCGCTTCGGCTTTCCAAACAATGGGTTGGAATCATTCGAAATATAACGGTATCATTAAAGGCGCTAGTGTTTGGTATTCGATCATCATTTCAATTTTGTTCGCATTGATGCCAATTGCAGTTTATACCGGTTTAATTAATTAGTTTTTAGCACAAAAGAGATATGTCAGATATCAATTCAAATATACCAGAAGGCGAATTAACCAGTAAATGGACAAAATTTAAGTCTTCTGTGCCGTTGGTTAATCCATCGAACAAAAGAACTATTGAAATAATTATTGTTGGTTCAGGTTTAGCAGGCGCTTCGGCTGCAGCTACACTGGCCGAAATGGGTTATAAGGTTAAATGTTTTTGTTTCCAGGATTCACCACGCAGGGCGCATTCTATTGCTGCACAGGGTGGAATCAACGCGGCAAAAAATTATCAGAACGATGGCGATAGTACTTATCGTTTATTCTACGATACGATTAAAGGTGGTGATTATCGTTCCCGTGAAGCCAATGTGCATCGTTTGGCTGAGGTAAGTGTAAATATTATCGATCAATGTGTTGCTCAAGGTGTGCCTTTAGCGCGTGAGTACGGTGGCTTATTGGATAACCGTTCATTCGGTGGTACGCAAGTGCAACGTACATTCTATGCTGCGGGTCAAACTGGTCAGCAGTTATTATTAGGTGCCTATTCTGCTTTAGAACGCCAGATTGGTATGGGTAAAGTGGAAATGTATACCCGTCATGAAATGCTTGAAGTGGTAAAAATTGATGGCAAAGCCCGTGGTATTATCGCCCGTAATTTAATCACTGGTGAAATCGAACGTCATTTCGGTCATGCAGTGGTATTAGGAACAGGTGGTTATGGAAACGTATTCTATCTTTCTACTAATGCAATGGGCAGTAATGTTACTGCTGCGTGGAAAGCGCATAAACAAGGTGCTTACTTTGCCAATCCTTGCTATACTCAAATTCACCCTACATGTATCCCGGTTTCTGGTGATCATCAGTCTAAATTAACCCTGATGTCTGAGTCGTTACGTAATGATGGACGGATCTGGGTACCCAAAAAGAAAGGTGATGATCGTAAAGCTTCAGAAATTCCTGAAGATGAAAGAGATTACTATCTGGAGCGTCGTTACCCTGCTTTTGGTAACCTGGTTCCACGTGATGTGGCATCTCGCGCAGCGAAAGAGCGTTGTGATGCTGGTTATGGTGTAGGTAAGTCTAAATTGGCTGTTTATCTTGATTTCAAAGCAAATACAGAACGTTACGGTAAAATAGAGGCGTCTAAATCCGGTAATCATAATCCTGATAAGGAAACCTGTATGCGCCTGGGTACAGAAGTGATCAAAGCAAAATACGGTAACCTTTTCGATATGTATGCGCAGATTACCGGAGAAAATCCATACGAAACGCCAATGCGTATCTATCCTGCGGTTCATTATACAATGGGCGGCTTATGGGTGGACTATAACTTAATGACCAGCGTTGAAGGTTTATATTGTACTGGTGAAGCTAATTTCTCTGATCATGGGGCTAATCGTTTAGGTGCATCGGCTTTAATGCAGGGCTTAGCAGATGGTTACTTCGTTTTACCATATACCATTGGTGCTTACTTATCAAAAGAAATTTCTGTAAAGGCAATTTCTACGGATCACCCGGCGTTTGTTGAGGCTGAAGAAAGAGCAAAAGGGATTTTAAATACTTTGGTTAATATTAAAGGAACAAAATCTGTAGATCATTTTCACAAACGTTTAGGCCACATTATGTGGGAAAAATGTGGTATGGCTCGTAGCGAAAAAGGTTTAAAGGAAGCTATCGAAGAGATCAGGGCCTTGCGTGCTGAATTCTGGAGCAATGTTCGTGTACCGGGATCTGCTGATGAGTTGAATACGGAACTGGAAAAAGCGGGTCGTGTTGCTGATTTCATCGAACTGGGTGAGCTGATGTGTATTGATGCATTAAACCGTAATGAAAGTTGTGGTGGTCACTTCCGTGAAGAATACCAAACTGAAGAAGGTGAAGCTTTACGTGATGATGAAAATTATGCATACGTAGCAGCCTGGGAATTTAAAGAAGGTGTAAAATTCGAGCTTCACAAAGAAGAACTGAAGTTTGAAAATATTAAAGTAGCACAAAGAAGTTATAAATAGATGTGAGAGGGTAGATATGAGAAACTAGATAGGAGATATGAATAAGGCCTTTGCCCAATTTATCAACCTCACATCATAATTCTCACATCTCAATTCTAATGTCCAAATCTCAATATCATGAGTACAGGAAATATGAACTTAACGCTAAAAGTTTGGCGTCAAAAAAATAATAAAACCGAAGGTGCTTTGGTTGATTATAAATTAGCCGATATTTCTCCAGATATGTCTTTCCTGGAGATGTTCGATGTTTTGAACGAAGACTTAATTACTAAAGGTGAAGAGCCGGTAGTATTTGATCACGATTGCCGTGAAGGAATTTGCGGAATGTGTTCCATGTTTATTAATGGTCGTCCACATGGCCCGAAAGACCTGGTTACAACCTGCCAGTTACACATGCGCTCATTCAAAGATGGTGATACCATTGTTGTTGAACCTTGGAGAGCGGCGGCCTTTCCTGTTGTGAAAGATTTAACGGTTGATCGTTCTGCCTTTGACAGGATTATAGCAGCCGGAGGATTTATCTCGGTAAACACAGGTAATGCGCAGGACGCTAATAGCTTGCCTATTCCAAAAATGCAAGCAGATGCAGCTTTTGAAGCAGCAGCTTGTATTGGTTGTGGTGCTTGTGTGGCAACTTGCAAAAATGCATCAGCAATGTTATTTGCTTCAGCTAAAATTTCACAATTGGCCCGGTTACCACAAGGCCAGCCAGAACGTTACCGTCGTGTACAAAGCATGGTTGCCCAAATGGATGCAGAAGGCTTCGGTAACTGTACCAATACCGGTGCTTGTGAAGCTGAATGTCCAAAAGGCATTTCATTAGAAAATATTGCGCTTATGAATCGTGATTTCGGGAGTGCGAAATTCTTCTCAGAAGAAGCCCTTTAAAAATATACTGTGCATTCGGCTTAACAGCTGAATCTTGAGCCTCAGACCTAGTTTGGGGCTTTTTTATTTTCAAAAAAAGCGCTCGCAAAACCCAAAACCTGACAGCGCGTAACAATAGAAATGTGGAAATGCTCATCATGTGTTTTTGATTATAATAAGACCCATAAGCGGTAAGTCAAAACTTACAAAATTTTGAGCCAACAAAATTTAAGTTGTCGATTTGATAATATTCTTATGTTGGCATATCAAAAAAAAATCTTATTAAAAAATTATATTTTGTAAAATTTGTATATACATCAAATAATTTATAAATTTAGTTTCCGAGACAGGAGAGAAAACATAAAACCCCGGCTATTTTTTAGCAGGGGTTTTGTGGTTTTTAAGTTCGAGTTTGTTAATTTTACTAATATGTTTAGCTCAGTGTAAAGTTGATAGCCATTTGATATTTTGTTGTGACTGGTTGTCCGTTGTTAAGGCCTGGATTCCATCTTGGCGAGGATTTTACTACGCGTAAGGCTTCATTATCTGTTTCTGCTGAAAGCCCTTTCATTACTTTAATATCAGTTAATGTGCCATCTTTCTGCACATTAAAGGAAACGTAAACTTTTCCCTCTATTCCATCCTTTTTAGCTTTAGCCGGATATTTCAAATTCTTCATTAAATAAGCATACATTTTGTTTTGCCCTCCCGGATATTCCGGGTACCTATGCATTGGCTCTGTAAGGTTTGCTTTTTTGTCAGTACCTTTATTATTCAGGTTAAAGTTTACATTAATGTTATACCTTACTCTAACTGGTTGACCACTTGCTATGCCAGGCTCCCACTTAGGAGATTTCTCCAATACACGCTTCGCTTCAGCATCAGTTTCTTTGCTCAATCCTCGGGTGATTCGCACATCAGTTAGTTTACCATCTATTTCTACTATAAAAGATGCAAATACTTTTCCCTCAGTTTTGTTTTTTACCGCGATTTCTGGATATTTTATTTCATTGCTTAAGAATTTATAAAAATTAGCAATCCCTCCTGGATAAACAGGTTGTTTTTCTAAAGATGTAAAGTCATAAATTTTTTGTGCCTGTGCTGAAATACTAAGCAAAGCAATGCCTGTTAGGGCTAAAAATAGCTTTCTCATAATGATGTTTTTTAGATGTAAAGATTAATTAATTCTTTTCTGGAGTCGGCGAATTACCTTTGGTAGTAATAATGATTACGCCGTTTTTGCCTTTTTCTTTATAGCGGGAGGTCGCTGCTGTATCTTTTAACACGGTAACTGATTCAATCAGACCCGGATCTATTGCGTCTGCGTTTTCCATTTCTTTTCCATCTATAATATATAGTGGCTTGGCTTTTGGATCAGAATCTTTTTGAAGTAAGTTCCGCTTTAGAATTGATGATTTTCTGTTTGGCTCAAACCTCAAGCCTGTTATCATACCGGTAAGATTTGATGTGTTAGTGTCTATTTTTGAGTTGTAGTTTCGTGGTGAGGCATTTTTCGTTTCAATTTCAATTACACCGTTGATGCCGTCTGCGCCATACTTTCCGACAGCAGCACTATCTTTAATAATATTTATCGAGGTAATATTTTCAGGGCTAACCACCTTTGCAGCCCCTAAGCCTCTTAAATATTGCTTATTTCCATCAATAACAATTAACGGGTCAGCTGTTTTTTGGAAATTAGCTTGTCCAAGTGTGGATTCGGGTGTTTTAACCGTATCTGTTTTTTGCGCTTTGGTATGCAGGGCGAAAGCCAATGCAACTACCATCAATAATATCTTTCTCATATTTTTAATTTATTTAGAACCTTTTCCCCATCTCATCAAATATTGATTTTTTTTCAATTGTTAATTCAGCCTTTTCAGGATTTCTGAACAGATTACTCTTTGCCTTTTTGGTATTAACGAGCAATACGCCATTTCTTGCCTGTGAACCGTACAGGCTGGTTGCTGAAATATCTTTTAATATGCTTACAGATTCAATATCATTTGGATTGATCGTATTTAAAATTTTATTATCAGTTGCCTTTACACCGTCGATAAATAAGAGGCCGTTGAAACTGCTCAAATCTGCTGAGGATTTGGACGGGCGTAAATTTATCTTTTCAGGTTGATCGGTTTTAGGTCTTTCTTTGGCGGGTGTTAAATTAAAGTTCACATTAAGATTATACTTTACCCTTACTGGCCTGCCTTCTGCAATTCCTGGATTCCATTTAGGTGAACTTGTGAGCACCCTGATTGCCTCTTCATCTGTTCCGCTGCCCAAACCTCTGGTTACCTGAATGTCTGATAGCTGTCCATCCTTTTCTACAATAAAGCTTAAGAACACTTTTCCGCTCACCTTGTTATCAACAGCCATTTTTGGATATTTGATGCTTTTACCTAAATATTCATAGAATTTGGTAATTCCACCCGGATATTCTGGTTGTTTTTCAATGGAAACAAAATCAAATACTTTTTCAGCTTCTCCGCTATTTTCAATATTTAAATGAGGTGTCAAATAGCCGATCACCGTAATAGCTGACAGTGGCTGATAACCCTGTAATGCTAAAGCTTTTGTAGTTTTTGTTCTGGTTTCTTGATTTGAAAGTTTAAATCCTACTTTTAAAGTGTATTTCCCATTCGGTAAATCTTTGAAACCTTTGTAGGATAACAGCGCTTTCATTACTTCTTCATCACATCCATCGCCCAGGTCTAAAACCGTACTTACATTTCTTATCTTATTGTTTTGAAGGGTGAATTTGATCTGCGTAGTTCCTTGTACATTATTCTTTTGAGCTTCGGAAGGATAATTTATTGAACGCCCCATAAAACGATAGAAAGCACTCCAGTTGCCTTTAAGTTTATCGGTAGAGGGGCTGATGATACTTTTAGAGGACTCTTTAATAATCAAATCATTCTTTGTCATCATGTCTTGCACCATTTCTATAGGCTTTTCCAAGGCAATCTGATCCGAAAGGGCCGTCAGCTTTTCGTTTTTCCGGATGGTTGCAGAAGAGAAGACGATTAAAATTGCAAATAGTGGAATGAATATGCCATATTTCAAAACTGCTGTCTTTTTCGATTTTTCTTTCTGCAACATGTAAATTCTTTTTTTGATCAGCGATTTATCGAAAAAGCCATTTGTTAGACGATTCGGAGCAATGCCGAACGATTGACTCAAAATTAACATGGCATATTCAGTCTTATCGCCCTGATATTCTGCAGCAAGCTGATCTGCTAAAAATTCATGAATATTCTTGATTGATTTTTTATATAAGTATATGACTGGATTAATCCAGGTCAAAATTCCCAATACCTCGAAAAATAGAATATCAAATGTATGCCATTGTTTAATGTGTGCGTTTTCATGCACATCAATTACGTTTGCTAATGGCAGGTCTTGATCTATAACTTTCTGACTAAAGAATGAAAATGCTGATCCGGATTTTGCCGAATTAATTAAAGCTTTAACAGCAATTAAGTTGAACACCAACCTCCCCAGAAAGAATAAAACACCAACGCAATAGATCAGCACAAAGGCATTTGCCCAGCTTAAGACAGATTTTTCATCTGTGACTATTGAAGCCTGTTGTAAAACAGTATCCCAATTAACTGAGGTGTAAACTTTTTTAGCGGCCTGTTGCTCCGTTATCCACTCGAGTCGGATAAAGGGTATGCTTGCAGACAGTAGGCCCGCAGACACTAAGTAAATTCGGTTCAGTATGAAATAGGTTTCCTTATCTAATAGTAATTTATAGAAAGCATAAAATACAATCAGATAAAGATTCACCTGTAGGAGATAGTGGGCAAAACTCATTTTGGACTCCTTTTAATGTTATTGATCATTTTTAAAATTTCATCGACATCACTTAAATCCAGTTTTTCCTCTTTAACGAAAAAAGAAAACATACTTTCAACTGAATTTTCGAAGTAATTCCCAAGAAGCTTCTCTGTTGCGTGGCGTTTGTATTCTTCTTTGCTGATTAAAGGATAGTACTGATGCGCTTTTCCGAAAGCTTCATGGCCAATGAAGCCTTTGGTTTCCAAAATACGAATGATTGTTGAAACTGTATTGTAAGCAGGTTTAGGGATTGGTAACTCATCTATAACATCTTTAACAAATGCTTTTTCCAATTGCCACAATACCTGCATGATCTGTTCCTCGGCTTTGGTTAAATCTTTAATTTCCATCATAATCTCAAATAAAAAAGAAGTCAACGAATGGCTGACATGATTAAAGTTATAACTAATTATTTAGTTATGCAAGTGAAATTTGAAAATAAATAGATTTGCTTCTAAACCACTAGATGGTAATCAGTTGGTTTTTGATTGCGTAAACCACTAAGCCTGTGCGGGATTTGATATTTAATTTAGCAAAAAGGGATTCCCGGTAATTGTCTACCGTACGCGGACTAACATTCATCAGGTCTGCGATTTCTCTGTAGGTGAGTTCGCTGCTGCAATGCTGTAGAAAGGTTAATTCCCGGGCACTGAAAGCGGGCTTGCTATCGCCATCTTTAAGGGCCACCAGTAACCGACCGGAAACTAAATCATTCACATAAAAGCCTTTATCAACGATTGCCTTAATGGCTGTCAGGAGATCGTTCGGTGTGGATTCCTTTAACATGTAGCCACCAGCTCCGGCTTTTAACATGCCGATTATCGCTTTTTCATCCTCCAGCATGCTTAATGCCATTATATTAACATTTGGATAATGTTCTTTTGTCCATTTTGTAGCGGCAAAGCCATCCATTATGGGCATACTAATATCCATTAAAATTAATTGTACATCAGGATGGTGCTTAATTTTATGCTGTAAATCCAGGCCATTATTTCCCTCGAATAGAATTTCGATTTCATCAAACTCATCCAGTAAACTCGCTAACCCGGAACGGAAAAGGGTATGGTCATCAACGATAGCAATAGAGATAGATGGAGCGGGCATGATTTTAAGGATAAGGGATTTCGATTAATATAATTGTACCGTTATTTGCTGACGAATTTAATACTAATTTTCCATTGATCATTTCTATTCTTTTATAGATGGAATTTAATCCCATTCCAGCTTTGGATAGGGTTGCCTGTTCGGGATCGAAGCCAATGCCATTCTCTTTAATGTTAAAATGAAGCACTTTTTCCAAATAGAATGCATCGAAAGTTATTGCCGTAGCGTTGGCATGTTTAATAATATTGTTAATGATTTCCTGTAAAAGACGAAGAATAATAAGGTCTTTATCAGGAGATCTTTCGGTTAGATCAATCAGACCATTATTGTTCTCTATTTCGTAATTACCTGCTCTATTTAACCAACTTACTTCCTGATCCAGTGCATATCCAATTCCATTCTCTACAACCTGTTCGCCATGTAAAAGCTTTGCGAGTTCCCGAATCTCTTTGATCGATTTATTGATCAGCGTTAGCGAATTACCGATTTTCTTTTCGGCCTTATCACTGTCAGTTAAATTGACAGAATTTAGTGTCAGGGTGGTTAAACTAAGCAGTTGACCAATGTTATCGTGCAGTTCGGTGGCAATTGTTTGCATGGTTTGATCCTGTACTTCTATCCGCGCCTGCAAAATTTCTGATTCGAACTTTTGCTGCATGTGTTCTTTTTCTAAGCTATGATTTTTCTTATGCCTTGCGTATGACCTGATGTAAATGATCAGCGAAAGCGGCATCAATAAAAATATAAGTGTCGTTATTGCAATTAAGATTGCAATCTGCGTTGTTTGGCTCTGCATATATAGCTGTAAATCCAATTACTGTATAGTATCGCATTGGTAATATAATAGATAAATAAGCGAAGCGGAACATGTTCAAATACATTTACGGTAAAAATGCCATAAGTAAGATTAGTTGCCGTGCTTCCGAAATAATAAAATAATACGCCGTTCACCCACCAGAATTCCGGATGATACTTAAGGTCCAGCGTTTCTTCATCATTTAAAAGCTTGTAATAATAGTAGAGGCAATACAGTACAAATATGACTGACATGACGTTTACCGTTTGATCGTTAGATATATCGTTATAGTAATGAATTCCGTTTCTGAAGGTAAAAATGATAAAGGTGAGGTAGCAGATACCAAGGCCAGTAAAAACTATTGGCCTTGGATTCATATATTTTTTGAGACAGTAATACATACCATAAGAGATGAATGTAATCTCGAATATTAAAAAAGTATTATATATCCATAAATTGTGTTTATGCTGCTGCGCCAGGTAGCCTCCTGCCGTTTCGGTCGACAAGGCTATAAATAGATATACGATATTAACTTTCCAGAAAATATTATGGTCTTTTAGTAGCAGAAGTAATGCTACTATGAGACTGACAATTTCTCCAATAATAATCGGGTTGAAAAGATTCATATACTATAATTCCGCGCCATCACATACTGAAGGACAAAGCGCACCCCTGTTTTCAATATCACTGAGATCATCTTCATGCGCTGCGGTAGTAGCGCCAAGTTGATTGGTTTTTCCAGCAGCAAAGGTTGGAACAAGGAGAACGGTATTACGGCCTTTATGGGCTTCCGGTATACCGGTTAAACCATCAGCAAGATACTTGGCAAAGTATATTCTTAAACCATCATGATTGCCCTCTTTAATCTTTTCGGCCATTTGTAAAATTTGTGCTGCCGGAAACCAGACTGCCTTGGTATAAGATTGGGCATTTGCACGAGACGCATCAACGCCATACGCTTCGACCATTTCGCGCGCTATAGTAGGATCAATAGGGTCGAATTCATTTAAATTTTTCATAAAATTATTAAGACGGTTTATTCGCCTAAAGTCGGGATTTAGATGTTAACAGGCAATAGGGATTTAGATTTTGAGTACCGTAAAAACACCTTTTTATTTAGGGTAATTTGTGCTACTCATAAATCGGTAGGTCATCATACATTTGAATTATAGAAATCAACTATAATAAATGCCGATATGATCAATAATATTTCAGTTCAGGAAAATACAGGTTTGATCACTGATCGGGAAGTAGAGATTGTACGTCTTTTATCAAAAGGTTATAACAGTAAAGAAATAGGTGATATGCTGTTTATCAGCGAACATACCGTAAATACCCATCGAAGAAATATGGTAAGAAAACTTGATTTACGCAATTCTTATCAGCTCATTGTATGGGCCTTCAAACAAAGAATTTTGTCCTTTTAAGGAATAACGCTCATCTCTCACTAAACAGCAAAGCCTGCCTTTTGATCAGAAATTATCAAAAAAGCAGGCTTTTGTTTTGTTTTAAAAATTATTTATGGTCTTGCGGGTTGTACGGCCGGCAGCTCTTTTCTCGGAATTTGCGCTTCGCGTTGCGAGGTTTGATATACAAAAGATGCAACAATGGTTGCAGATTGTTTCAAATCATCTTCTACCAAACGATCATAAGTATCCATATTACTGTGGTGTGTTCGGGTATTGTAATCAGCAGGATCTTGTATAAATTGAAAACCTGGAATCCCTACGGCATCGAACGCCTGGTGATCCGTGCCCCCGGTATTACTAACCGTTACTGTTGTAGCGCCCAGATCATTAAAAGGTGCAAGCCAATTTTTAAAAATTGGGCCTGCTGCTTCATTTCCCTGCAAATAAATTCCACGGATTTTCCCTGTTCCGTTATCCAAATTATAGTAAGCAGAAATTTTCTTTTGATCTGGCATTAATACCATGGTCTTAGGATCACCGTAGTGTTTGGCGACATAACCCCTGGATCCGAATAGCCCCTGCTCTTCTGAGCTCCAGAGTGCAATTCTAATGGTGCGTTTTGGCTTGAAATCTATGGCTTTTAAAATCCGCATAGCTTCCATCATTACTGCAGACCCTGCTGCGTTATCTGTTGCGCCTGTTGCAGCATGCCATGAATCAAAATGCCCGCCAATCATCACCACTTCTTCTTTTAATTTTCTATCTGTTCCGGGAATTTCTGCAATTACATTATAGCCCTGTGGATCCTGATTGTAGAACGAGGTCTTGATATCTGCTTCTACTTCTACTGGTTTACCCGCCCTCAACAAGCGCAGAATATGAAGGTAGTCTTCAGCTGCAACCTCCAGCTCCGGAGATACAGGCTTGGCATCTAATGCATAAGATGCGCCGTTACTGGTAAAAAAAGTGCCTTGTCCGCCGCGTGCATAAGTTAAGATTAAGCCAACCTTTTCTTCTAACAGCGCAGCGCTAATTGCAGCCTGAGCCTGGCGTAATTTCATCATTTGTGCCATCCGGTCGGCCATCGGGCCACCGGTTGGACGTTGTCTCCCGGCATTTGTGGCTGGAGTTGCCGCCGCCATTTGTGCTAATGTACTATCTGCATATCTGGAAAAATCTGCTTTCGTTCCACTGGTTAAGGCGGTTCCGCGATCCATCATCACAATTTTGCCAGATAATTTGCCTTTATACTTTGCTAAGTCTGCAACGCTGTCTGCTTTTATTAAAACTACTTCAGATTTGATAGGACCATTGGTGCCGGGTGTCCAGGCTTTTGGCGAAGCGATAATGGCGTGGTAAAATGGCAGGGTCGTTGCTGCATAGTATTTATCTATTTGCCAGCCTTTACCAAAAGTGCCCCATGCTTCAAGATGTGCATTTTTCAAGCCCCAGTCAGTTAGCTGTTTCATCGCCCATTCCTGTGCTTTTTTCAAACCCGGAGAGTTCGATAGGCGGGGACCTGAAACATCTGTAAGGTTAAAGGCAATGTCCATTGCTTTTGAATTTTCGAGGCCTTCTTTCCTTATCTTTTGTACTATTGTGGGATCAGGAGTGTCTTGGGCAAAACCTGACAGGCAAAGCCCAACAGCGATTGCCGTAGTGGTAAATTTTTTGATCATATTTTTAAGTTGGTTTGATTTAGCTTAAAAATACGTTTTATCGCTTCGCTTATTGATTTACCATGATATTTTTACACATTTTCTTGCGGAAAGTGGAATACCAGAAGCGTGGATTTGGGATAATAAGATTACTATTTAATACTTTTTCTAATTACAATAAAATAGCCTAAAACAAAAAGTACCACAGCATAAATTAAACTGGTGGTTATCTCTTGTGTAAAGATGGGAAAAGCGGAAAGGTCTGTTGCTGATTTACTGCTGTGTAAAACTAAAGTAGGGTGGCTATATGGGATTAGGTAGGCATATTTCCAACCCACATTTGCGGTAATGATTCCCATAATTGTACCAATAAAGCCAATCCCCATTGGTTTTAGGAAATCTCCCCAAAGTAAGCTCAATAGAAATTGAATGGATAGAATTCCGAGTGAGGATAAAAAAAGCTTGGTGTAAAACTTTACCAGTATCAATAAAGGATTATATTGATTAAAGCTGTAGTCCGGTACCAGCAGATGCAATAAATGCCCGAAAGCAAAAGTAAGGCTGCCGAATAGGAATAGCGATAGAAAGACCAGGATAACTGCGTAAATGTATTTCGCAGCGTAAATGGAGAATTTATGGAGTGGTTGTGCAAAAAGCGATTTCCAGGTGTCATTTTTATGCTCAATGTTATTAACAGAAAAGGCCATAAAAATAACGTATAAAGGCAAAATTAAGATTCCCATTACGTTAAGGGCAGCGCTGATGTACCTTAACCAAAGGATCATCGGTGGTTGATGGAGGTTTAAGATTTTTTCTGAGCTGCTGTAAAAACCAAAGGTGATTAATCCACAGATAATGAGCGGCAAAAGGATTGAAGCCCAGAAAGCAAGCGTTTTTCTTGATTTATAAAATTCAGAATAGATGGAGATAGATAAAGAGCGCATTTTAGTTTGTTTTGGTAATGTCCAGGAAAAGGTTTTCCAGGTCTTTTCGTTGCTGAGAAAGACTGGTTACGGTAAAGCCGTTTTGGATGAGCAATGTATTAATTGCTCCGCTTTCTTTTTGAGAAACGAATGGAACGCTAATTTTTGAATCAGTTTTGCTCACGATTTCATATCCTTTTTCCTTAATCAATGTCGAAGCTTCTGTTAAATTGTTTACTTCAATTTCGAGCAAAGGTTTGTTAAGCAACTGAAGTTCTTGGATGGTACCCTGAAAAAGCAACTGTCCTTTGTTGATGATTCCAACATGTGTAGCGGTTCTTTCTATTTCGGCTAAAAGATGGCTGGATACTAATATGGTTTTTTCGTATTTTGTTGTCAGTTCAATCATCAGGTTTCTGATCTCGATGATGCCATTTGGATCTAAACCATTTGTTGGTTCATCTAAAAGAAGAAGTTCGGGATCGGAAACTAAGGCCAGGCCAATACCCAGGCGTTGTTTCATTCCCAGCGAATATTTGCTTGATTTTTTATCTGCTGCGTCAGTTAAGCCAACTAAAGCCAACATTTCATCCGCTTTGCTTTTTTTGATGCCCAGAAGCAAGCACCGGTTAATCAGGTTTTCCTTACCGCTAAGGTGACCGTAAATTGCAGGTTGTTCTACCAGAGAACCGATCCGTTTAAGGATGGCGATTCTATTGCTGTTAATTTCTTTACCGAAGATAAAGACCTGGTCGGCAGGTGATTTTAGTAAATTAAGCAGGATTTTTATCGTGGTGGTTTTTCCGGCTCCATTCGGACCAAGGAACCCATAAATACTTCCTTTGGGAACTTGTAGAGAAAGATCTTTAACAATGGCCTGCTGACCAAAATTAAAATTCAACCCGACGGTTTCTATTGCGAAACTGCTCATTATTCTATTTGAAAATAGCAGTAGCCTGTTTCACCATAGAAGTAGTGGTTTTAGCTGGTTTTACTACAATCTCAGTTTCATTTTGATTGGTGTTAACGGTGATAGTTAAAATGATCATCATAAAAACTGGTAATAATAAAAGTAAGAATGGCGAGGTATTGGCTAATTTTTTCATAAGAGTGAGTTTAATTTGAGCGGTTGTGAAAGCATCATCAGTAATTACTGTTTGATTGGTGAGGTTGATTGCTGATGAATTTTTCATGGTTGTTTTGTTTTGATATTCAAAGAAACTGAAGAAAAGCAAACTGCTAAAATCTATTATACCAAGTGTTCAAGATTCTAGATCAACGGGTAATTTTGGCGTTGGTCGATTAATTTCGGCATTTGGACCGTTCGTAGAAAAAAAAAGCCAGTTGGTAGATTGTGTTGGGTTAAAAAGGAAAGTTTCTTTACTTTGGATGCACAAATCGAAGGATAAATACGATTTGCGATAAGCGAAAAATAATGACAAAAAGCAAAGGCCCTATTATATTGCACGCGTTGTACTGGGCAGTTATATTAATCATCATTACATTAAGTGTTTTTTTTGATTCTGATACAAAAAATCTAAAGCACTTTCTATTATCGCTTGTCTTGTTTGGAATCATTAATGTTTCGCTTTTTTACATTAATTACCTGATTCTCATTCCTCAGTTTATTAAAAAAAAGAAAAAATACTTTCTTTATATCTTCATTTTCATCATCCTTCTGGGCGCAACGGCATTTATTAAAACTGCAATTGCAGTTTTAAACCCAAAAGAAATGATGGAGTATATGATGGAAGGTAAGCGGAAAACCATCACAGTGGACCAATATTTCTTTGCTCAATTATTTTTATGCGGTTTCTTCCTGGTTTCCAGCTGCCTGATCAAAATTGCAGCAGATTGGTTTGCGAATGAACGCATTCAACGGAATTTAGAGAGTGAACGACGGGAAATGGAACTTCAGTTTTTAAAATCTCAGTTAAATCCGCACTTCCTTTTTAATTCCTTAAACAATATTTATTCATTGGCTTATCAAAAATCAGATAAAACTGCTGATGCCATCATGAAGCTTTCGGAGATTATGCGTTACATGATTTATGAAAGCAATACGCCAACAGTTGCGTTGAGTAAAGAGGTTGATTACCTAACCAATTATATTGAGTTGCAAAAAATCAGATTTAAAGATGGTGCCTATATCGAACTTACTTTAAATGGCGAGATTGATGATCAAAAGATCGTTCCGCTCATGTTGATTTCATTTGTGGAGAACGCCTTCAAGCATGGCGTAGTCAATGATCCGGAGCATCCAGTTAAAATAAACATCATTGCCAATCAGAAAATACTTCATTTTAGTGTAATTAATAAGAAGAACAACCAGAATAAAGATGCGCAGGGTGGGGTGGGCCTAACCAATGTAGAAAGAAGATTACAGTTAATTTATCCGGAGAGATATAAATTAAATGTTGTAAATTCGGCTACTCATTACACCTGCGAACTGATGATTGACATTTAATTCGGGAGCCAAACACCAGCGGATTTTATAAAAATCATTGATTAAAACTATAAACCTAAAATGAACTTAAACTGTATTGTTGTTGATGATGAGCCATTAGCGCTCGATATTCTGCAGGATTATATTTCTAAAGTACCTTTCTTAAACTTCGTTAAAAGGTGCGAAAACCCAATCGAGGCTTTGCAAATCGTTCAGGCCGGGGGCATTGATCTTGTTTTTCTGGATATTCAGATGCCAGAACTTACCGGAATCCAGTTTTTAAAAATTGCAGGTAATAAATGCCATTACATCTTAACCACCGCGTACCCGCAATATGCTTTAGAAAGTTATGATCTTAATGTTTCTGATTATCTCTTAAAGCCCATTGCCTTCGATCGTTTTTATAAAGCGGTAGAAAAAGTTCATAACCAGTTCAAACCGGTTGAAGCCCCGGCAAGTGTTGCACAACCGATTGTTACCCCTGCACCGTTTTCGGCTCCTGCAAACCCTATCCAGGATTATATTTTTGTGAAAACGGAACATAAAATCCAAAAGATTTACTTACACGATATCCTTTTTATTGAAGGATTGAAAGACTATATCTCTATTTTCACGAAAGCTGAACGTGTCATTACGCTTCAGAGTATGAAGAAAATGGAAGAAGCATTGCCGCAAAATCAGTTTATCCGAGTGCACAAATCTTACATTGTAGCAGTAGATAAAATTGAAAGCATTGAACGAAGCAGAATCACCATTAATCAAAAAATTATTCCGGTGGGAGATACCTATCGTGACGAATTCTTCAGGGTAATCGGGAATAAGAATATTTAGTCGTAGGTCTTTAAGTCTGGAGTCAATAGTCTGGTTCTGCAATCAGTCTTGATACCTGATACCTTTTACTTGATACTTCTTACCTAATACTCAGACCTCGCTACTTTCTTGCCCAAGCACTTTCCTGATTTCAGCTTCCACTTCCATCGTAATCTCATTCGCCGTTTTATCGCCCGGCTCTATAGGTTTTAGTACTGTCCATTTTAGTGCATGACCAGTGGTCAGCGGGAACATGCCGAAGCGAACGATTTTCCAGGAGTTTTCGATGGCAATAGGTACAACCAATGCATTTGGAACAGCCTTTAAGATTGTAGCAATTCCACCGAACTGGAAGGTTTTAACTTTTCCATCTTTTGCTCTGGTACCTTCCGGGAAAATAACAGTACTCCAGTTGTTTTCTTTCATCCGGCGGCCCAGCTTAATGATTTCAGAAATCGCCTGTTTATTATCTTTCCTGTTGATGTTTGCTCCACCGCCCAATCTTAAGTTAATAGAAATAGATGGAATGCCTTTGGTGAGCTCTATTTTCGAAATAAATTTTGCACTGTACTTTCTTAAAAACCAGATGAGTGATGGAATATCATACATGCTCTGGTGATTCGCAGCGAAAATAATTGGCCGGTCTGCTGGGAGATTAAACTCGTTTTTAAAGGTAACCGAATTCAGCAAAAATATTTGGCAATAAGTTAGAAAGAAATTGAGCAAATCAACTGAAACCTTATGTGCTTTATAGCCAAAAAACTTATAGCAAACCCACTGTATCGGATGGAAGATGCAAAGCGTTAAAGCGAAGAAAAAATAAAAAACAGGACTTAAAATATATCCTAGAAGCTTGCTCATTTGATTAAAATATTAATGCAGCAAAGGTAATCATTAGATTTCGCCGTTTAAAATCATGAGTTTTACTTTCATAATGGCAGCGACACTTACCGAATCTGTAATCTCGCCACTTAGCACCATTTGGTAAACCGCTTCGAAAGGGAGTTTCTTAATTATGAGTTGTTCTGTTTCTTCGGGCATTGCAATACCCTGAATCAAATTTGTTGCGAGGTAAATAATATTTAATTCATCGCTCACGGAGTTGGAAAGATGCATGCGTTGAATTTCCTTCCAGTTTTTAGCGCTTAAGCCAGTTTCTTCCAAAAGTTCTCTCCGGGCACTTTCAAGTGGCGCTTCGTGAAATGGCCCGCCGCCCTCCGGAATTTCCCAACTGTAGGCTTTCAATGGAAAACGATATTGACCAACCAGCCAGGTATTTTGTTCTTCATCCAGTGGTAGAATGCCGATAGCAAAATTTTTAAAATGGACTTCTCCATAAATGCCGGCCCCACCGGATGGATTAATCACCTGGTGCTCGGTAACCCTGATCCAATTGTTATCGTATTTAACTTCACTTTCGAGCGTTTTCCAGGGGTTTTGATCTTCCATGATGCAAGATAGTAAATAACATTTTCAGACCATGATGTTACAAAATAAAAGCGGCGTTTTGATCATCAAAACGCCGCTTTTTATTAGAATGAGCCTTCGTCAGGCCGGTTCTCCTGCTGATCGTCTTTCTTCTGTTTTTTCACATTACTAAAAGTTGTTTTTCCAAAGCGATACGAGAAGGTCAGGTTACCCATTGTTCCCTGCATCTGGCGCTCAAAATCCACAATTGTGAAGTCATCTTCAGTAGTCATACTCCATCTTCTGGTATTAAATACATCCCTTACATTAAAGCTTAATGAAGCTTTCTTGTTTGGGAAGTCATATTTGGCACCACCATCAATTCCGTACATCGCATTGCGTTTACCTTGCGCCATTACTTCAGGTGCACGGTAATCTCCACGAAGCTGTACGGATACGTTTTTAACTACAGTTAAGTTTGCGGTTAAATTACCATTCCAGCTAAAACCACTGCTGTTGGGGATATTAAATCGTTCATCGCCATCAAACTTCGCCTGGTAAAGGTTTACGTTGGTGGTGAAATTTAGAGCTTTTACTAAGTCAAAGCGTCCGATTAATTCTAAACCGCTGTTAATCTGGCGGGATAAATTCTGAGGGGTTGAAGTAATGATTCCATTAACCGGTGAACTTCTTACCCTTTGAATTACATCATTGGTTTGACGGAAATACAGGCTGGATGTTAGCGTAACTTTTTTCCAGTATTTGCTATAGCCCAGCTCAAATGAATGTACATCCTCTGGCAATAAGTTCGGATTACCACCTCTGTAATTTAATGGATCTGAAACATCCAGGAACGGGTTAGTGTCCCATGGGCGAGGACGGTTCACCCGTCGGGTATAGCTTAGTTGAAGTTGGTTGTCACCTTTTAGTTTCTGGGTTAAAAATACACTCGGGTATAGTCTTTTGTAGTGAATATTTCCTTCGCTGGCCGTTAATACATTATTAGTGTAACCCTCTAAATGCGTATCTAAGCGTGCATCTTCTGCCCTTAAACCCAACTGATAACCAAAATCTTTAATCTGATTTTGATAATTTAAATAAAGCGCGTGCACCTGATCCTTACTGTCGAAATTATTAATCAGCTTATTGTTTTCTACGTAAACATTGGTGTTTGTTAAGATCGAATCCGCGTACTGATTGTTATCACCTAAGCGAATCTGACTGCGGTATCCAGCCTCCACCTTACCAGCTTTACCTACCGGGCGGCTATAATCTGCCTGGACATTGTAATTGGAATTGTTGCCTCTGTTAAAAACCCGAACAAGACTCAGGTTTTCATTCAAAGGAATATTATTCCTGTTCGTTGTGGTGGTGCTGTAGTTCTGATCATTATTATTGTCACCGTTCGAATAGCCAAAATTAAAAGTCAATTCTTCCTTTGGTTTTTTAAACTTCTGAACATAATCTAAATTTAAATCATAGCTGCTTCCGTAGCCATCATTATTGTTAATCCTGTTGCTTAATAAAACAGGAGTTTGTGCGCGGTTTAATTGTCTGATATCGAGCAATTCATTTCGCTCGTTTTCTCTCGAGTTGAATCCCCCTGATAAACTGATCACACTTTTCGGTGCCAGGTAATAATCTAAACCGGCTTTAGCATTATGTCCTTTTTCCAAAGACATTGATCGCGTTACCTGATTGGCGAAGGCCGTTCTTGAAGAGTCTGATTTATAGAAAATATCCTGGTAGCCGCCGCCTAAACGGTTGCCATAACGGTAACTGTAATTACCATAAAGGTTAACTTTGCTGTTTTGAAAGCTTAAATTGGTATTTGCATTGTAATTATCACGGTTACCTGCAGTGATCGCTGCAGAACCATTGAAACCTAATTTGGTGTTTTTCTTTAATACAATATTGATAATTCCTGATTGACCTTCCGCATCATATTTAGCGGATGGATTGGTAATCACCTCTACGCTCTCAATGGAGCTTGCCGGGATAGAAGCCAAAATCTGGGCTACATTTCCTCCTGCAATTAAAGAGGGTTTACCATCAATTAACACCCTCACGCCTGATGAGCCACGTAAACTCACGTTACCATCCATATCGGTAGAAACGGAAGGAACATTTTGCAATAGATCTGTTGCCGAGCCACCTTCACTAATTACACTTTGATCTACAGAAAATATTTTCTTATCGATGCCCATCTGCATGCCTTGTTTCTGACCGGTTACGGTTACCTCACTTAGAATATTTCCTTTGGCGGCGTTCATTTTGATGTCGCCAAAATTTAAAGTTCCGGTTGCTGCGGTAATCGCGATGTTATCTCTTACCATGGTTTGGTAACCAACAAAACTGATTTTGAAAGTAAAGTTTCCCTTTGGTAAATCAGCCATTACAAACGCTCCATTAAGGTCTGTTTGTGCTATTTTAACATTTTTGGCGGTAGCTTTGTCTATTAAAACTGCGGTTGCAAATGGAATGGTTTCTTGTGTTTTCGCATCTTTTAATGTGCCTGTTATCTTCGCTTTGTTAGCAGTTTGGGCAAAAAGGTTAAAAGTTAAACTTAAAAGAAGGAGGATTATGGGTATCGTTCGCGATTGTAAAAGTCTCATTAAAAATTGAAATTTGTGTGTGTTTTGTAAAGGGAGACAAAGTAACGGCAACTTAGTTTAATTAGAGAGGCGTAACTATTTTATTACAGCGGTTTTAGCGTAATATTTTTGTGAGCCTGCTACCAAAGAATAATGAGGAAATATTACTGTTGTTGGGGATTAAGCCTTTCATTAAAATGTTACTTTTGTTCATCGCGAAGCTAACCTGAATTAATCAGGTACTTTGCAAAATAGTAATGGTCATTGGCAGCAGATCTGTCAAGGTATTGCAGATAATTTAAACAGTTATAGCAGCTGAAAATAAAGATATACAAATGAAGAAAATATTAATTGTTGATGATTTACATCCGGTTTTTAAACAACGTGCTACAGAACTGGGCTATATAGTTGATGATGAGCCGCAGATTACTCGTCAACAAACGCTGGAAAGAATTAAGGATTACGTGGGCATTGCAGTGCGAACAAAATTTAGAATCGACGCAGAAATTTTCGCCGCTGCGCCAAATTTGAAGTTTGTAGCCAGAGCTGGCGCGGGTCTGGATAATATAGATGATAAAATTGCCTTTGAAAGAAATATCAGGCTGATGAATGCACCAGAGGGGAATTGCGATGCGGTTGGTGAACATGCCACCGGATTGCTGTTGTCGTTGATGAACAACTTTCGCAAGGCAGATCAGGAAATCAGAAATGGGATATGGGATCGTGAGGGAAACCGGGGTTATGAGTTAAAAGGTAAAAAAGTCGGGATTATTGGCTATGGATTTATGGGGCAAAGTTTTGCTAAAAAACTTGCAGGATTTGAGGTTGATGTGATGGCCTATGATAAATATAAAACGGGTTTCAGTGATGCTTTTGCACGGGAAGTAAGTATGGAAGAAATTGTTAAACACAGCGATGTATTAAGTCTCCATATCCCATTAACAGCCGAAACGAAGTTAATGGTCGATGATGAATATTTCTTCCACTTTAAAAAACCTATTTTCTTTATCAATACCTCAAGGGGAGAGATTGTACATGTTCAGGCGGTGTTAAACGCCATCAATTCGGGGAAAATATTGGGTGCAGGACTTGATGTGCTGCAAACGGAAAAATTTCCGGCACTGGCAGAGCAAGCCTGGTATAATGAGTTAAAGGCTAATGATAAAGTGATCCTAACACCGCATGTAGGCGGCTGGACCTTTGATTCTTACCGGAAGATTTCTGAGGTACTGGCCGATAAGCTAAAGGACTTGCTTTAAATCAATTTTTTTGAAGTATGGTATGGCCTTTACTTTTTTGATTGCGGATTGAAATAATAATAGTATAAAATGTAGGCATGAATTATTTTTACTAGTCAATTTCTATCCACTTTTTTTCAAAATAGACATCACGTTTATTATTGAGGCTGTCGGCAATTATGGTAGCAATGAAACCATCTTTTTGTCCATTGTACTTTAACGAAAAATTTTGATTGCTTTTACTGATGTCGTAGTAAGAACCGTATCTACACTTAAACGGATTTCCTTCAACCTCATCTGTGAAAATCGAAAACAAGATTAATTTTTGCGAATTTTTGTCTGGTCGGGCATAGCCAAAAATCCGATGATCACTTTTCATTTCAGCAATGAGGTAGAGTGAGCTATCATTTCTTTTCAAAGGAATGTGGATTTTATTTAGCGACTCTTCATTTAGTGTTTCTAAATGGTTTTTATCTTGATTTGCAGGTTTCACAATTGCTTTAGTTACTTCGACTTCAGTAGAATCAATGGTTGTTTTTTTTGCATTTCGATTAGATGATGGATCGATGGCTACGTGTTGCTTATTTTCGTTTTTGCAAGCGAAAAATGCTGTTGTCAAACCAAAAACTATTAATACTTTTCTTATCCTCATAATTGTATATAACCGATCAATTCTAATTGAATTAGCATATCGATCTAAATTCTTTTCATTTTATCTAAATTAGGAAACAATTGTGATTTCTTCTCTTCGTTTCCGCCCTTATTTCATAAATTGGATTACAAATTTAACTGAATCATCATGCCGAAAGATCATTTATATTCAACAACAATTACCTGGACGGGCAATAAAGGCTCAGGAACAATGGATTATCGCTCCTACGATCGTGATTATGTAATCGCTGTAAATGGGAAAGCTGATATTTTAGGTTCATCAGATTCCGCGTTTTTAGGTGATAAATCTAAATACAATCCTGAAGATTTGCTTTTGTCCTCTATTTCAAGCTGTCATATGCTATGGTATCTGCATTTGTGTTCTAAAAATGAAATTATAGTCATTGAATATAAAGATGAGGCTGTGGGTACCATGGAGGAATTAGCCGATGGTAGTGGGAAATTTAAGGAGGTAACATTACATCCTCAGGTATTGATTGCAGATCAGGCACATATCGAACTTGCAAAATCACTCCATAGTGAAGCAAATAAGATGTGCTTCATTGCCAATTCACTTAATTTTCCAATTAAGCACGAACCTGTTTTTAAAGCCGAGAACGGTTAGCGGTTTTCAGTTGACAGTCTCCAATTTTCAGTTTAATAGTTTTCTGTAGCCCGTAGGGGAATCGAACCCCTGTTTCCAGAATGAAAATCTGGCGTCCTCACCCCTAGACGAACGGGCCTTCTTGAGTTTGCATTAAAAGTTTTACATTATAAATTAACATCACTTATAACTTTCGACTTAAAACTTACTACTCTACTGGTAGCGGGGACACGACTCGAACGTGCGACCTTCGGGTTATGAGCCCGACGAGCTACCAACTGC
>JAZBLX010000053.1:0-20151 GCA_037033465.1 Bacteroidota bacterium
GCATCAACAGGTTTGTACGCAGCTGCACCAATCAATCATTTTAATCACGCTGTTTCCTTTCACTCGGTTTACCAGGATGTGATCAAAGGAACGGTAAAAGATGAAACGGGTACCACGCTACCCGGCGTAACTGTTGTCATAAAAGGTACAAAAACCGGAACACAAACCAATCCTTCCGGTCAGTACAGCATTTCTGCTAAAGCCGGTGATGTTCTGGTGTTTTCGTTTATCGGTTATCAAAACAAAGAGGTAACAGTGGGTACAGAAAGTACCATTGATGTTTCGATGGGTGCTGATTCTAAAAACCTGGAAACCGTTGTGGTAACTGCATTGGGCGTGAAACGATCGGAAAAATCGTTGACCTATAATACGCAACAGGTATCTGGCGAGGAGTTATCGAAGGTTAAAAGCCCTAACTTAATGAACTCGCTAAATGGAAAGGTTGCTGGTTTAACCATTAGTCCGAGTGCATCTGGTGTGGGTGGTTCTGCAAAAGTAATTTTGCGCGGTAGCCGCTCGGTAAGCGGGAATAACCAGCCTTTATATGTAATTGATGGGGTGCCGATTAGTAATAATGGTAATGCAAACGGCCAGCAGAACAGTGTATTTGGCGGTGGCCAGGATGGTGGCGACGGGATTTCTAACTTAAACCCTGATGATATTGCAAGCATTACAGTTTTAGAAGGTGCATCTGCAGCAGCATTATACGGTAGTCAGGCACAAAATGGTGTAATTCTAATCACCACTAAACAAGGCAAGTCGGGCAAAACTGAAATCGGTTTCTCTTCAGGCGTAAACATCGATAACATCGCTTACAAACCGAAATTTCAAAACAGCTACGGACCTGCTTCTGCTACCTCTAGAGATAGCTGGGGCAGTGCAATTAACAACACCACAGATAATTTGAGTGATTTTTTCCAGACTGGAATCAATACTTCAAATGCGATCAATCTTTCTGGCGGATCTGAAATTGCACAAACTTACTTTTCTTATTCGAACACTTATGCAAGTGGCATTCAGCCAGGAAATAAGTTAAACAGAAACAACATTAACTTACGTGAAACTGCAAAGTTTTTAAATAACAAGTTAACGGTTGATGCAAGTGTAAACTACATCAATCAAAAAATTAACAACAGCCCTTCCTTAGGTTTATATCTAAATCCATTGGTGGGTTTATACCTTTTCCCAAGAGGTGTAGATATTAATCCATACAAAGAGCAATATTTGCTTGCGGGCAATACGGGCCCTGCCCGTCAGAACTGGTTAGGTGGCTCTGCAGATATTAATCAAAACCCGTGGTGGTTAACCAATTTGAATCCAAATACGTCTGTACGGAACCGTTTCTTATTAAGCGGAAGCGTAAAATATGATGTATCGAGCTGGTTAAATGTTCAGGTGAGGGGAAATATGGACAGAACCACGGATGATTATGAAAACCACAGGTTCTCCGGAATCAACGGAAACTTCAACTCTACGGGAACTGGTTATTTTGCGCAAAGCAATCAGACTTTCGTACAGAAATATGTAGATGCGATTGCAAACTTTACTGTTCCATTAGCCGGATCAGATTTTAAACTGAATGGATTAATCGGAGGAAGCATCAATGATCAGAAAACCTCTGGCTTGTCTCTTGCTGGTAACCTTTCTGCAGTTGATTTCTTTACCCCGTCAAACACTATCGTGGCGCAACCGGGTACTTTTACCGGGAATACATTAACCAATACTACGGCAATCATCCCTAATCACAATCAGTTACAGGCTGTTTTTGGCAACGCCAACTTATCTTATAAAGACTGGGCTTTCTTCACCGTTACCGGTAGAAATGATTGGTCTTCGAACTTATCTTACACGCCAAACAATTCTTATTTCTATCCTTCTTTTGGTTTGTCTTTTATTGTTTCGCAGATGTTTAAATTGCCTGAAGCAATCAGCTATGCTAAAGTAAGAGGTACTTATGCAGAAGTTGGAAATACCGTGCCGCCTTATTTAACTTTTATCCAGAATACGTTAAAAGCAGATGGTGCATTGTTGTTCAACACGAACAGGGCCTTTAGAGAATTAAAGCCTGAACGCACCAAATCTTTCGAAATTGGAACAGATTTACGTTTCCTTGCGAACCGCATTAACTTTAGCTTTACTTACTATAAAACCAACACCAGAAACCAATACATTCCGGTAATTGCGCCACCATCTTCACTGGTATCTACCGGTTACTTAAATGCTGGAAATGTGGAAAACAAAGGTATCCAGTTCATTTTAGGCGCAGACGTGGTTAAGGGCGATGGATTCAACTGGAACACATCGATCAATGGATCAGCGAACCGCAATAAAATTATTGATATCGCTTCTGAAGACAGGATTTTTAGTGTCGACTTAACCGGCGGTGGTAATAATTCTTACATCTCCAGGTTAAAAGTTGGTGGTTCTTATGGCGATATCTATGGCTATACCCTACAGAAAGATGCTCAAAACCGCGTTATTTTAGCAGGAGACGGAACAAGCGCTTCGCCTTACACGCCACAAAAAAGTGCAGACTTCAATTACATTGGCAATGCGAATCCTAAATTCCAATTGGGTTGGAACAACAGTTTCAGCTATAAAGATTTCAGTTTGAGCTTCCTGGTTGATGGTAAATTCGGTGGACAGGTTTTATCGTTAACCGAAGCATTAATGGACGAAGCTGGCGCATCTGAAGCAACTGGTAATGCAAGAAACCAGGGTGGTGTTAAAATTGATGGTGTTGATACCAGAGGTAACGCCGTTTCTGCAAGCATCAATCCGCAGAGTTATTATTCTATCGTAGGGGGAAGATCAGGCGTATCTGGCGAATACATTTACAGCGCTACTGTGGTACGTTTAAGAGAAGCAGCTTTAGGGTATACGCTTCCGTTAACCGGCAAAACTTTCAAAAGCATGAAATTTTCAGTTACCGGCAGAAACTTAGTTTACTTCTACAAAAAAGCACCGTTTGATCCGGAGATTACCATGTCTACCGGAAACGGTTTATCAGGCATTGATGTATTCAATCAACCGGCAACCCGCACCTTAGGTTTCAATCTCAATTTAACATTTTAATCCTTTTGAAAAACAACATGAAAACTATATATCATAAATCCGCTAATAAAGGGATTAAAGGATTGTCTGCTGTTTTGCTGGCATCTTTAATGGCCTTGAATTTTGGATGTACCAAAAACTTTGAGGAGTTTAATACCAATCCTACTGCACTTTCACCGGAGCAAACAACATCCCTTTTGAAATCTGCAATTGGTCCGATAGAGCAGGAAATTTTTCACAACTACCAAATTGCACAGAATTTAAGTGCGGATGCTTTTAGTGGTTACATGATGGCGCCAACGCCCTTTAACGGCGGTATTAATAACATGAACTATTCGCTTAATAACGGATGGAACAGTACCGGCTTTAATGATCAGTATAATTTCGTGATGGCGCCGATTTCAAAAATTGGTCAGAGCGAGGTGAAAACAAAATCCCCTGAGGCATGGGGCATTGCACTTCTTGTTCAGGTGATGGCAATGAGTAGAGTAACCGATAAGTTCGGTCCGATTCCATATACCACCGCAGGTTCTTCGCTGGTATCTACCCCTTATGAGGATCAAAAAACGGTGTACAATGCATTTTTTAGACAGATTGATACGGCCGCCACTAATTTGCAGGCTTACATCGCGTCAAAGCCAGGAACTCCTGCTTTCTATGATAAAGGCGATTTAATTTATCAGGGCGATCCGGTGAGGTGGTTAAAATTGGCGAATTCATTGCGCTTACGTTTGGCCACGCGAATTGTGAAAGCTGATGCGGCTACAGCAAAACTTCAGGCTGAAAGAGCTTTAAGTGCACCTGGCGGTTTGTTAACTACAGTTGCAGACAATGCTGCGGTTGCCCAATCGGGAACCAGAGATAACGATTTATGGGTGGTTACGGTATCATATGATGGCGATAACGCTTTAGGCGCTGCTTTACAATCATACCTGGTTGGTTATAACGATCCCCGCTTATCAGTTTACGCTACACCTGCAACAGATCCTCTATTTGCTGGTCAGTTTGTTGGAATCAGAGCAGGGGCCAATACTTCCTTTAATGGTTTAGGCAAACCTGGATATAGAAACTATTCGAGCATAAATTCAAGTGATAATTTAAGATCACCTGCCGGACAAAAAGCGCCTCAGATTTTAATGACTGCAGCTGAAGTTTGGTTTCTAAAAGCAGAAGCTGCACTTCGTGGATGGGCAGGTGCTGGAGATGCACAGACGAACTATGAAACCGGGATTACCACTTCACTGCAACAGTGGAATGTAAGTGCTGGAAATTATTTAGCGAACTCAACCGACAGACCAACAGCTTACGTAGATCCTAAAAATCCGGCGAATAATTCTGCAGCGGTAAGTACAATTACCGTTAGATGGGACGCAGCAGCTTCGAATGAACAGAAACTGGAAAGAATTATTACACAAAAATGGTTGGCTATCTTCCCTGACGGACAGGAAGCCTGGTCTGAATACAGACGTACAGGTTACCCAAGACTATTTACTGTGGCCAATAATTTCAGTAACGGAACAATCAATACCCAAACGCAAATCAGAAGATTGCCTTACCCATCTACCGAATTCGGAAATGGTAACAGTCAAGAAGTGGTTAAAGCAGTTGGCTTATTGGGCGGACCTGATAATGGCGGCACAAGATTATGGTGGGATGTAGATAGAGGAAATTTTTAATTCCAATTTTTAGCCCAATAATAATTTAAAGGTAGGATAACTGAGGTTGTCCTACCTTTTTTTGTGAAGCGAACAGTGAGGGGGGAAAGAGTAAGGAACAAGGATTAAAGAACAAGGAATAAAGAGTAAAGAACAAGGAGCAAAGAGCAAAGACTAACAATGGGAAACGATTAACGAAAAACGAACAACGACTAACGAACAACGATCACCCCCCTAACCCTACTTAAAATCCGGAATCGGAAACAAATACCCTCCAAACAAAATATACGACCATAACAAAGTCCAGAAAATATTGAAGATCTGTGCTACCACGAATGTAAACGCCGGCCTTCCTCCCTGTAGCTTAACCAACGAAGAAAACTTTGCCTCCATTCCGATCGAAATAAATGCGATTGCAAACCAGATGGTACGCAAACCGTTCAATGTCGGTCCTACACCTTTGGCCGTTGCTGGTGAAAGAAGAAAAGAAAATACTAAAGATGCACCAACAAATCCCAATACAAATTTTGGAAAGCGTTCCCAAACAATTTTAAGTCCCGGGCTTTTAGCTTTGACAGCCGGAATTTCGCCATTTAAATTTGCCGGTTTTCGGTAAGCCCACCAGATGGCAATAAAAAAGGCAGCTACACCAATGAATACGTTTTGAGAAAACTTCGCAATCACCCCGGCTTTTACGGCAATTGGTCCGACTAAATCCCCCGCGGCGGTTACGGTTGCGGTAGTATCTAAGGTTCCACCCAACCAGGCACCGCCAATTACTTCCGGAATTTGAAAGTACCGGACGGCCCATGGTAAAATCACCATCATGGGGATTGCCATAATTAAAACCAGTGTGGTGACATAGGATAGTTTTTTCTTATCGCCGTTGATTGCGCCTGCCGCTACAATTGCTGCAGACACCCCGCAAATAGACACTGCAGATGCCAGGATAATCCCAAATTCATCATCTACTTTTAACTTTCGGCTCAGCCACAGAGAGAAAAACCAGACGGCACTCACTACGATCACCGCCTGGATAATTCCCGGCAAACCTGCTTTGATTAGATCTGCAGATAAAATGGTAGTACCTAAAATTACCAGACCAGTTTTGATATAAAATTCTGAGCGAACTGCTTCCTTTAACCAAGAAGGAAGTTTAATCAGGTTGCCTAACAAAATCCCGATCAGCAATGCAAAAACCACATATTCCAATCCATAATAGGAAACAGTTTTGTTTCCGCCGATTATAAAAGCAATATTGGCGAGGAGATAAATAAAGCTGAAGCCGACAGCGAACCGGGCAACGTTTCCGCCGGATAATGCAATGGCAATACTGGCTAGCGCCAGAAAGATCACACCAGTTTCCAGAATGAGGAGCAAATTTCCCAGAGATAAAATTTTATCCATCAACGCTTCACTTCCACTCCATTTATAAGCTGGTAATGCGATAGTAGTTCCGTTATGAGTTAAAAACAAAACGGTCGCAATAATGATTGAACCCAAAATTACGGCCCACCAGTCTTCCGTTAACGATTGCAGAAATGTCTTTTTATCTGGCGTAATTCCCGCATCGGTTAAAGCAGCGCTATGCTCTGTTGCTGTGTTCTCTACTAACATAATTTTATTGTTGTGAGTTTATTTGATTTCAATTTTAAAAATATCTTTTAATGCGGCTTTCGCAGCATTGTATCCGCACATGCCATGTACGCCGCCACCGGGTGGCGTAGAGGAAGAACAGATATACAGGCCTTTTGCGGAGGTTTTATACGGCGACCATTTTAATACCGGACGCGTAAATAACTGCCTGATATCCAGAATCCCACCATTAATATCACCCCCGATATAGTTAGGATTATGTGCTTCCATCTGTTCGGTATTCATGGTATTTCTGGCGAGAATAATGTCCTTGAAACCCGGCGCAAAACGTTCTACCTGACTTTCGATAATGGTGGTCATATCTTGTCTTGAACCATTAGGAACATGGCAATATGCCCAGCCCGTATGTTTTCCCGCTGGCGCGCGGGACGAATCAAAAAGACTTTGCTGAGAGAGCAGCACAAAGGGTTTTTCAGCCTGCCTACCTTTACTGGTCATTAGCTCCCCTTCTGCTATTTCTTCAAAAGTATTGCCGAGGTGAATCGTTCCGGCATTTCTACAGGCTTCGGCCTTGAATGGAATAGGCTCATCCAGGGCCCAATCGATTTTGAATACGCCCATCCCGTATCGGTAGCGTTCCATCTGCCACTTGTAGATATTAGAAAACCGGTGACCGGCAATTTTTAGCAATTGCTTTGGCGTAACATCGAAAAGAACGGCATGGGCAGAAGGCAGCCTGGAGAGGTCGGTAACAAAGTGCCCGGTTTCAATCTTGCCGCCAATACTTTGAAAGTAGCTGCTCAGTGCATTGGCAATGGAGATCGACCCTCCTTTTGGAATCGGCCACCCTTTCAAATGCCCGGTTGCCATGAGCACCAAACCAATCGCAGTTGTGCTCAAATTGCTTAAAGGCTGAATGGCGTGGGCAGCCATGCCACCAAATAAGCCCCGTGCTGCCTGGCCTTTGAAATGATCAACAAAATAAGTTGCGCTGGTAATGGCTTTCAAACCAAAGTTTGCCATGGCTAGCGGATGTGAAGGTAACCGCAGCGGACCCAGTGTATCTTTATCAATGAGCGGCCAGTCTGAAGTCACAGATTTCATCAGCTTTTCATAAACCCGCTCATCACGCTCTAAAACACTGGCAGTATGCGAAATCGATTGATCTAAAATCGCTGCGGTGCCATCATCAAAAGGATGAGCTGCGGCAAGTGTAGGATAAATAAACTCCAGCCCATGTGCAGCCAAAGGAAGTGTTTTAAGGAAGGGCGAAGCCACAGCCATTGGATGAATCGCCGAACAAACATCATGTAAAAAGCCAGGTAGCGTTAATTCTTCAGAAGCGAGGCCGCCACCAATTTTATCCTTCCCTTCAATAATCAACACAGATAAACCCTGCTGTTGCATCAAAATAGCCGCAGCCAGTCCATTCGGCCCGGAACCCACTATAATCGCATCATAATCACGTTTTTCCAAACTCATCTTTTATTTTGTATAATTTTCCGGCTTAAAAAATACGAAGCCATCTTCCCTGATCTGCCAGGCCGTAACCGGGTTCATGTGGTAACCACCTATATTCTGACCCCTTGCCTCGATTAATTGTTTTAGCGTGGGCTGTAAATAGCCGGTTTCATCTGTTGCCCTGCTTAAAATCGCTGTTGGCGAGCCATCCCAGTTCCATAAATATCTGAAATAAGTATGGGCTTTGCTTAATACCGGCTCCTGCAATTTTGCGATTTCCCAGGTTTTTCCCGCATCGGTGCTCACTTCTACCTGGCTCACTTTTCCTCTCCCACTCCAGGCCAGTCCACGGATTTCTATGTAACCTTTTGTTATCCGCTGCGGATAACATGGATAAGTGATGATTGAACGCGCATCCATTTCAAAGCTAAACATTCTAATTTTATCCTTCACGGGATAAGTATATTTTGAAGTTTCAATCTTTGTCATATGACAAATAAATCCTTTTAGATTGCTTTAAGTTAGAAAGATGTGATTATATTTTATGTGCATTTGCATAGTAACATACCATTTTTATCTTTGTAACCGTTATCTTTGAAGGAACACAGATATCGATCCTTTTAAAAGTAAAATTTGCATGATAAAAATTATCCATTCCTCCCCTATTTCAGGGCTTTTTCCACCTGCATTTCACAAAAATGGCCTCCAGAACAGTTTAAAGGAATATATTTTTTAAATCAAAAACAATAATTTTACAGAATGGATATCTCGTCATCTCTTTTTGAACTCTTACAACAACATAAGGAAGTTGGTATTGCCAGCTTGGGCACCTTTTATAAAAAGAAATATCCTGGTAGATATGATAAGGAAAAGCAGTCATTTTTACCTCCTGGTTTCACCCTACAGTTTTCTCACGAGGTTAGAGAAGAAGACTTACTTCCTGCTTACATCTCGTCAAAGCAAAACATCTCAATAGGAAGTGCAAGTCACTACATTACACAATTTGTAGAAGAAACCACAGAAAGACTGGCTCGGGAAAATGAGGCATTTTTAACCGGTATAGGGAGATTATATTTTACAGAACATGAAGGTTTAAGCTTTGAACCAGCGCAAAACATCACTTATGGATCAGAATTTTTCGGCCTGCCTGCCTTAGCTGAAACCAGTGTGGCGGAAGGGGAACTAAATGCATTGAAAGATGACGAACCTGAAACTTACGATGAAATTTCAGAAGCACCGAGTGTTCCTTTTCATCAAATCAATCCTGTAGAACAGGAAGTTAAACATCCTGAAATAGAAAATATTGAATTAGATGAGGTGAAAGATGATTTCAAAAATACTTTGAAACATACTTTACCAGCCAACGAAATTACAGAAGCTCCGGATTTTATTAAGGAGCAACATGCTGAACATCCGAACCGCTTCGGTCATGCGCCTGAAGATGAGGAAGTGGCTAAGCCAATTACAGGTGCTGAAGCCGAATCTGCAAACCTAAATGAAACAGATGGCAACCTGGAAAGAGATTCTAAACCGGAACATCCGGTAACAGCAGCACCGCAATTTATACAGGAGCAACATACCGAGCATCCCAAGCGCTTCGGTCATACGCCTGAGGACGAGGAAGCAGTGAAGGCAATTACAAACGCTGAATCTCAATCCGCCAATTCTGAAGAAGAAGCTAAGGAAGAGTTGAAAGCAGAAGAACCGGTAATTGAGGCGCCTGATTTTATCAAAGAACAGCATGCTGAACATCCGAATCGTTTTGGAAATCCGCCTGCATCTGAAAATGAGAACATTTCTGAGAAGTCTGAAAATACGGTTCCACCTTCAATTACGGCACCCGGTCACATCGAATCCATCATTACCCATCAGGAAGATCCAAATCGTTTCCGTTTTGGCTACACACCTGAAACCGACAAGCCGAAAACTTATATCAATTTAGAGGAAGATTCCCAAACAGAAGAGCCCGTTATCGAAGCGCCTCAGTTTATAAAGGAACAACATGCAGAACACCCTAACCGTTTTGGTCATGATCCGATGACCCAGGAGGAAGAAACGCCGAAAGGCATGTCTACCTGGTTAAAGGTTACCATCGTAGTTTTGATTTTGATTATTATTGCCGCCATCACCTACTTGGTTAAGCCAGAATTATTTACCGGTCAATCCGCGCCGGCAGCAGCAGTGAGCACGGTAGTTGATTCGCCTACGGTTGCTATAGATCCAATGAAAGCGAAACAGGACTCCATAGCCAAAACAGATAGTATACTGAAAGTTAATCAGGTGCAACAAAAGGCAGATACGGTAACGAAAGCTGTTGAAAAACCAGTAATTAAACCAGTTGCCGAAACACCAAAAGAAACTAAAGTTGTATCAAATAGTGGTTCTTCTACGTTTGATGTTATTGCAGCATCTTTTCAATCAGAGAAAAAGGCTTTGGTATTTGTGAAGCAAATGGAAAAAATTGGTTTAAAAGCAAAAATCGCTAACCTGCCTGGCCGTCTTAAAAAAGTGAGCGTAGCAAGCTTTAAAACGCAAAGAGAAGCAGAAGAACAGAAAGCAATTATACAAAAAAGACTTAAAGGAAAAGGATTTTTCGTTCAACAAGTATTTAACAACACACAACCATAATGATTACTTTATTAATTCAAGACACCACGCAAGCGATTCAAGACACTGCAAATGCGGTTAACCAGGCGTTAACACAACCAGCTCCGGAAGAACTTCATTTTATCGACCTGCTGTTTAAAGGCGGCTGGGTAATGATTCCTTTGGCCTTTTTAGCTTTTTTAGCCTTAGTTATTTTTGTTGAACGTTATTTAACCATCAAAAAGGCAACTAAAGATGAGTCGAATTTAATGGGCCAGATCAGGTCTTACATTCACTCTGGTAATTTAGATGGCGCAATGTCACTGTTAAAAAACAACAATTCTCCCCTTTCCCGCATGTTGCAAAAAGGTTTGAAACGTATCGGCCGCCCGATTAAAGATATTGAAGGTGCAATTGAAAACGTAGGTAAATTAGAAGTTTCTAAACTGGAAAAAAACATCAGTATCCTGGGTATTGTCGCTGGTATCGCACCAATGCTTGGTTTCGTAGGAACAATTGTTGGGGTAATTACCATCTTCCATCAGGTATCCATAAAAGGAGCTATCGAAATTGGAACCATTTCTGGTGGTTTATATACGAAAATGATCACGTCTGCATCTGGTTTAATCATCGGGATTATTGCCTATGTTTTGTATCACATCCTTAATATAATGGTAGAGAAAATCATCCTGAAAATGGAAACTGATGCTATTGATTTTATTGACTTATTAGAAGAACCGAGCAAATAATGAATTTACGCAAAAGAACAAAAGGAAGTGTAGAAGTACATACATCAGCACTGAACGATATTATGTTCTTTCTGATGCTGTTTTTCTTATTGGCCTCTGCTGTCGTAAATCCACAGGTGGTTAAATTGCTATTACCACAATCCAGCAGTGGGCAGCAATCAACAGCGAAGAAAGCAGTAACAGTAAGCATAGACGATAAGTTCAATTATTTCGTTGATAAAAAACCAGTACCTGCTGAAGGTTTACAATCAGCCATTGAAGTTTACCAACAGGCAGCACCAGACATGACTATCGTACTTTATGTTGCGAAAAATGTTCCGGCAGAAAACATTATGGTTGCTTACGATGTAGCAAACAAATTGAAATTAAAACTCGTTTTAGCTGTAGAGCCTAAAAAATAATGAATACTACAGAAGAAAATAATTATCCGAAAGCCATTGCCATTTCCAGCGGAATCATGGCTGTTTTGCTTGCGATTAGCTTTTTGATCGTGATAAATTCTTTTGAACCACCCGAAGAAATCGGAATGGGCGGTATGGTGGTGAATTATGGTACGGCTGAAACTGGTATGGGCGATGATTATACCAGTATTGAAGAACCATCGGCAGATCCAAATGCCAATAATAAACCACCTGATAAGGTAGTGCCGGAAGAAAAAGTAACCGAAAATACTACTGTAGAAACCGGAGAAAAAGAAATTCAGACCCAAAATACCGAAGAAGCAATTGCTGTAAATACCAAGCCAACCAAAACGAAAGCCACTGCCCCAACTACAGCGACTGAAGATAAACCATCGAAACCAGTAGTAAATCAGAATGCGCTTTATAAAGGAAAGAAAAGTACAGGCCAGGGCGGCGGAGACGGAACGGGAAATACTCCGGGTAACCAGGGTTCTGTAAACGGAGATCCTTTAGCCAATAATTATGGTGCCGGTGGTTCCGGATTTGGGAATACACCACTTCCGTTAAGGCGCTTTGCAAATTTGGAAAAACCGACAGATGATGGTCAGAAAACCGGCCGGATTGTAATCAGGGTATATTTCAACCGAAACGGAAAAATAGTGAAAGCGACTCAAAACCTGAAGGGATCTACCACAACTGATACTGAATTGGTGAACAAATGTATTCAGGCGGTTCTAAATTCTTCGATTATTAAAGCCGAAGAAGGCGGAGACAATCAAACCGGATTGGTTACTTTTAATTTTGGGGTAAACTAGATTTTCAATTCCATAAAATTTAATCTTATAAGGTTACTACACAAAAGCGCAGGTATTTCTGTGCTTTTTGTGTTTAAAAGGTATAGATGTAGCATCCGGGCAATCGCGACTGCCGTAATTTGATATAATTCAATTTCACATTGAATCCCCTTGATGTATATTTGCGCCATGAATTACCAGCAAACACTAGATTTTTTATACAGTAAACTTCCAATGTTTACCCGTGTTGGCGCCTCGGCTTTTAAAAAGGATTTAACCAATACCATTTTATTATGCACGGCAATCGATAATCCACAGGATAAGTTTAAAAGTATTCATGTGGCTGGCACCAATGGTAAAGGTTCAACTTCTCACATGCTGGCATCAGTGTTACAGGCTCAAGGTTACAAAACGGGTTTATATACCTCGCCACACCTCAAAGATTTTCGTGAGCGCATCCGGATCAATGGGGAAATGATGCCAAAGCAAGAGGTAGTCGACTTTGTAGCCGCGCAACGATTGCTCATGGAAGAGATCCAGCCCTCGTTTTTTGAAGTTACGGTAGCCATGGCTTTCGATCATTTCGCTAAAAACGAAGTAGACATTGCGGTCATTGAAGTAGGTTTAGGCGGACGTTTGGATTCCACCAACATCATTAATCCACTAATTTCGGTGATCACTAATATCAGCCTCGATCATACCAATATGCTCGGCAATACCATCGAAGAAATTGCCGGAGAAAAAGCAGGGATTATCAAAGCCAATACGCCCGTCGTTATCGGTGAAACCCAGGAAATATCATCAGCTGTTTTCCTTGCAAAAGCGGCAGCAGCTCATGCACCTATCGTATTTGCGGATCAGATCTTAAAAGCAGCCGATTTCGAATTAAAGGATAACCTGCTTTCATTATCTGTATTTCAGGAAGATGAGATTAAATACAAAAATCTGCAGAGCGATCTTACTGGCATCTATCAGTACAAAAACATACTAACTGTTTTAGAAACATTAGCTATTCTGAGTAAAGAAACGGACTTCAAGGTTGATAAAGAAAGCATTTACGAAGGTTTGAGAAATGTGAAAAAGCTTACAGGTTTGCAAGGCCGGTGGCAAACCTTACAAATCAGCCCATTAGTCATTTGCGATACCGGACACAATGAAGCCGGCATTGCGGAAGTAATAAAAAACATCAGCCAAACACCTTATGAAAATTTACACATCGTATTTGGAATGGTAAACGATAAAGATATTTCGAAAGTACTCTCACTTTTACCAAAGGAAGCAACCTATTATTTTTGTAAGCCTGACCTGGAAAGAGGCTTATCAGCAGCCGAACTGGCTAAGCAGGCAGCAACTTTTAATTTGCATGGCGAAGTTTATCCTTCAGTTTCGATTGCAAAGGAAACAGCCATTAAAAATGCAGTACCTACCGATCTTGTTTACATCGGTGGCAGTACTTTCGTAGTGGCCGAAGCGATATAAAAACTTTACAAAAACTTCAAAAGTTCTTCATCTTAAAATTCTTAATTTAGGCCTTTATTAAAAAATAGAATGAAGAAAATTTCCTATTTACTCTTTTCCCTTTCGCTCCTATCTTGTTCAATCGCATCGGCACAAACAAAAAAAACTGCTGCCAGTCAACCTAAAAATTTTCCCGCAGAAGTTGCCCGCCCAAAACTTGTAGTTGGTCTGGTTGTCGACCAGATGCGCTGGGATTATTTATACCGCTACTATAACAGATATACGAACGGCGGATTTAAAAGATTAATCAACGAAGGATTTTCAGCAGAAAACACTTATATCCCTTACACACCCACCTATACTGCATGTGGCCATACATGCATTTACACCGGTTCAGTGCCGGCAATTCATGGCATTATAGGTAACGACTGGTACGATCCGGAGACAAAGAAAAACATGTATTGTACCGAAGATAGTACGGTGGTTACCGTTGGAAGTACACCTTCATCAGAGGGAAATATGTCTCCAAAGAACATGCTGAGCAATACCATTACCGATGAACTTCGTATTGCCACCAACTTTAAAGGTAAAGTAATTGGAATTTCATTGAAAGACAGGGGCTCTATCCTACCTGCCGGCCACGCAGCAAACGCAGCCTATTGGTACCAGGGAAGTACAGGCAACTGGATTACAAGTTCCTATTATATGAATGAAGTGCCAACCTGGATTGCCGACTACAACAAACTGAAACTCGCAAATAAATTTTATGCGAAGAACTGGGAAACTTTATACCCGATTGATACTTATGTGAACAGCACGGCAGATGAACAGGCATATGAAGGGAAATCGAGCACCTTTCCACATAGCCTGGCGCAGTTTGCCGGTAAAAACTATGATGCCATCAGAAGTACGCCGTATGGCAACACCATTACTTTAGATCTTGCGAAACTGGCTATCCTCTCTGAGGATTTGGGGAAAGATAACATTACAGATTTTCTTGCAGTTAGCTGTTCCGCTACCGATTATGTTGGTCACCAATACGGACCAAATTCTATTGAAGCAGAAGACACCTACCTGCGCTTAGATAAGGATTTCGAAGAATTTTTCAACTATCTCGATAAACAAGTTGGTAAAGGAAACTATACCATTTTCTTAACTGCAGATCACGGTGCTGCACATGTACCTGGCTTTATGCAAAAGAATAAACTTCCAGCGGGTGTAGTGAGCGATCGGGACATTGCAAGTAAATTAAACACTTATTTAAATGATAAGTTTAAGGTAAACAATCTGGTGTTAAGGTCAATGAATAACCAGATCATTTTCGATCACGACAAAACCGATAAAGGCGATGTAAGCTTTGATGTGATTAAATCTGCCTCAATTGATTTTCTTAAGAAATTAGATGGCTTCGCAAACGTGGTCGATATTTCCAGAATTTCGCAGTCTACATTACCAGAAGTGCAGAAAAAGATGATCACTAATGGTTACAACGCCAAACGAAGCGGAGACCTTTATTATATCCTGAATCCTAACTGGTTTAATGGCAGCAGCACCGGAACCACACACGGAAACTGGAATCCATACGATTCTCACATTCCACTGGTATTTATGGGTTGGGGAATTAAACCGGGAGCATCCAATAAAACGCATTACATGACGGATATTGCACCTACCCTCGCAGCGCTTTTACATATACAAATGCCTAACGGCAACGTTGGAGAATCCATAACAGAAATCACAAACAAATAAATCCAAGAAACTATGCCCATCAGCATAGTTTTTTGTTTTACTGAAGAATCTTATAGGGTAAAAAACCATATCTACCATCTTTTGATGTAGCTAGCCATCATGATGATCTAAGCTGACTAAGCAGATAAGAATATTCGGTATAAGCTTTAAACGCTGAACCACTTTAGACACTTCAGCACATTTAAGATTGTAATGTATAATCTGAAATACAGCTTATATGACCTCAAATGTCTATATGGTAAAAATCATATCTACCATCTTTTAATATCGCTAACCATCATAATGATCTAAGGCGAATAAAGTGATGACAAAATAAGTAAAGAATAATGATCAGACACCTTAGCACACCTAATGCTGTAATTTCAAATCTCGCTCAACGGCTTATATGACCTATATTTCTTATATGGTAAAAAAACTATCCAGCGTCTTTTGATATCGCTTAACATCATAATAATCTAAGGTGAATGAGGTGGTGATAAAAGTGGCAGAAAATAGTGCTTAACCACTTTAGATACATAAGCAAACCTAAGCTTTGACACAATAAATTCGAACTTAAACTTAAATGATCTCAGTTGTCTTAGGTGGTAATCATATTCGATTTACCAGTCCATCGAAAGAATTCAGACTACGCCATAATATCACTGAACCAAAAGCCATAATGGTATAGGGTATTCCATGCTTTCGCGGCTTATTTTACTACATTTGTTGAACCAAATATATTGGGAACAAGCTGCAAATTTGATTTTGTGATGCTTTAAATCCTTTAGTATGCAACAAGTAGAAATATACAGGCCACAACATAAAATTCGTTTTGTTACAGCAGCCTCACTTTTTGATGGCCATGATGCAACCATAAATATTATGCGTAGAATCCTTCAGTCATCAGGAGCAGAAGTGATTCACCTCGGGCATAACCGTTCGGTTGATGAAGTGGTCAATTGCGCCATTCAGGAAGACGTTCAGGGGATTGCCATGACTTCCTACCAGGGTGGGCACATTGAATATTTTAAATATATGCATGATCTGTTGCAGGAACGCGGCGCAGGTCATATCAAAATTTTTGCCGGTGGCGGAGGCGTTATCTTACCAACAGAAATTCAGGAACTACAGGAATATGGAATCACCAAAATCTATTCCCCTGATGACGGTCGCAAAATGGGTTTGCAGGGAATGATCAACGATATGTTGATTCAAACCGATTTCATCACCAAAGAGAAGATTACCGACGAACTTATTACCATTCCGAAAAAAGAAGTCAAAGCCATTGCAGCTGCGATAACTGTTGCAAAAAATGATCCTGAAGGTGTGCAGCAATTCGTGAATGAATTAAAAAGCATGTCCGAAAATAACCATGCTCCAATTTTAGGAATTACTGGAACTGGTGGCGCCGGAAAATCATCATTGGTAGATGAACTTGTCCGTCGTTTTTTAGTAGAAGTGCCGGATAAAACAATCGCCATTATCTCCATTGATCCTTCGAAGCGCAAAACCGGAGGTGCATTACTTGGAGACCGAATCCGGATGAATGCCATTAATAATCCACGGGTCTACATGCGTTCACTCGCCACGCGACAAGCAAATCTTGCGCTATCTAAAAACGTTCAGGAGAGCATTGATATCTGTAAGGCTGCCGGCTACGACCTTATTATTGTGGAAACTTCAGGCATCGGCCAGTCTGATACAGAAATTACCGAACACTGCGATGTATCGCTCTACGTAATGACACCGGAGTTTGGTGCGGCAACACAGCTGGAAAAAATCGACATGCTCGACTTCGCCGACCTGGTTGCCATCAATAAATTCGATAAACGTGGCGCCCTGGATGCCCTCAGGGATGTACGCAAACAATATAAACGCAACCACAATATTTTTGAAGCGAAAGATGAAGAAATTCCTGTATATGGAACAATGGCTTCACAGTTTAATGATCCGGGGATGAATAACTTGTTTGTTGCGTTAATGCAGCAGATTAAAGTCAAAACTTCGACAGATTTCAAAGCAAAAATGGAGTTGACGTCTGATCAATCTGAAAAGATTTACATCATTCCACCAGACCGGATTCGTTATCTCGCTGAAATTGCAGAATCAAGCCAGACTTATAATGAATGGGTAGATAAGCAAGCTGCTATCGCCAGAAAAATGTACCAGCTAAAAGGCGTAATTGACCTTGCACATGATAATCCCTCCCTATCTTTAGGTGAAGGATTACAGGAAGCATATTTATTCTTTGAAGAACAGTTAGATGGTGAGTGCAAGCGTTTACTTCGCCAATGGCCGGAAACTAAAAAGGCTTATAAAGAAGAATTTTTTATCTATAAAGTGCGTGATAAGGAGATCAAACAGCCTTTATATTACGAATCGCTATCAAAGCTCAACATTCCTAAAGTTTCCCTGCCGCGATATGAGGATTGGGGTGATATATTGCGCTGGCTACTTACAGAAAATCTTCCGGGTGAATTCCCGTATGCAGCAGGTGTATTTCCGCTAAAGCGCGAAGGTGAAGACCCAACACGGATGTTCGCGGGTGAAGGCGGGCCAGAGCGAACGAATAAACGTTTCCATTATGTTTCACTCGGGCAGCCAGCTCACCGGCTTTCTACTGCTTTTGATTCTGTAACCCTTTATGGAGAAGATCCTCATATTCGGCCGGATATATATGGAAAGATTGGAAACTCAGGGGTAAGCATCGCTACAATAGATGATGCCAAGAAACTCTATTCCGGCTTTGATCTATGTGCGCCATCAACTTCCGTATCCATGACGATCAATGGCCCGGCACCGATGTTGTTAGGTTTCTTCATGAATGCAGCAATTGATCAGCAGTGTGAAAAATATATTATTGAAAATGGTCTTGAAAATGAGATCCAGGAGAAAATAAAATCAATCTATAAGGCTAAAAATATTCCCCTCCCAACATACAATGGCACCTTGCCCGAAGGAAATAGTGGGTTAGGACTCATGCTGCTTGGTGTTACCGGAGATGAAGTCTTGCCTGCTGAGGTCTATCAAGCCATCAAAGCAAAAGCGATCAGTTCCGTTCGGGGAACGGTTCAGGCCGACATTTTAAAGGAAGACCAGGCACAAAACACTTGTATATTTTCTACTGAATTTGCCTTGCGGATGATGGGTGATATTCAAAAGTATTTTATTGATGAGAAAGTAAGGAACTTTTATTCAGTATCTATATCAGGTTATCATATCGCAGAAGCAGGTGCCAATCCAATTTCTCAACTCGCTTTCACTTTGAGTAACGGATTTACATTTGTAGAGTATTATTTGAGCAGAGGGATGCATATTGATGATTTCGCACCAAATCTCTCCTTCTTTTTTTCTAACGGAATTGATCCCGAATATGCCGTCATTGGACGCGTGGCGAGAAGAATCTGGGCAAAAGCTATCAAAAATAAATACAAAGGAAACGATAGGTCGCAGAAACTAAAATATCATATTCAAACTTCCGGTCGCTCTTTGCATGCACAGGAAATAGACTTTAACGATATCAGAACAACATTGCAGGCATTATACGCCATCTACGACAACTGTAATTCACTACATACGAATGCTTATGATGAAGCCATTACCACACCTACAGAAGAATCTGTTCGCAGGGCGATGGCCATTCAATTAATCATCAACCGCGAATTAGGCCTGGCTAAAAATGAAAATCCATTACAGGGTGCTTTCATTATCGAAGAATTAACAGACCTGGTAGAAGATGCGGTTTTACAGGAATTCAAAAGGATTAACGACCGCGGTGGGGTGTTGGGTGCGATGGAAACCATGTATCAACGTGGAAAAATTCAGGAAGAAAGTTTGTATTACGAAACGCTTAAACATACCGGAGAATATCCAATTGTGGGCGTAAATACATTTTTGAATAAGAATGGTTCGCCGACAATTGTTCCTGGCGAGATCATCCGGGCTACTGAAGAAGAAAAACAATATCAGATAGATGCCCTCAAAAAGTTTCAGGATAGAAATGCAGATCAATCAGCTGATTTACTCACACAGCTTCAGAAATCGGCAATTAAAGGCGAAAATATATTTGAGCAATTGATAGAAGTTTGTAAAGTTTGCTCACTTGGACAAATCAGTAAGGCGCTCTATGAAGTAGGCGGACAATATCGCAGAAATATGTAAACCAGTTAAAAAAATAAGGGCCTTTCTGAATTTCAGAAAGGCCCTTATTAATATTTATAGATAAAGCTTAACCGGCAATCCAGCTAAACTTATAATCAATTGTCGGATTCTTCATTCGATCAGCAACTTTTAATAAACGAGATGGTAGCGCCATGATATAGTCACGGGCTTTTTCACCTGCATCATTTAAATCTTGCATGCCGTCAATCTTCCAATCTTCGATCAGTTGTTGCATAATTTCTACATAATCAACAGCGGTATAAACACCTAAACGTTGTGCAGCATCTGTAAAGTGACCAAATGTCTGGCCTATCTTCAAGCCTACCTCACGTAAAAAGTGGGCGGGCATCACGATTTTTTTACGCATCATATCTTCGAAAGCAAGCATGGCCTCGTTAGGATCTACCTCGAAAATGCGATTCATAAAATCTTTATAAGCTTTTGCATGTCTGGCCTCATCAGAAGCGATCACACCGCAAATTTTTGATAAAAGGGTATCACCATCTCT
>JAZBLX010000054.1:0-20075 GCA_037033465.1 Bacteroidota bacterium
CTGGGGAATTGGATGAAGAAGGAAATGCAATCAGTGAGACAGAGCATGCGATCATTTACTTCTTCAAAATCAAAGATAATAAATACCTAAAGTTTGATAAAATATTATTCGCTGGTTAAACCATGGAATGCAAACTGAAAACCTCACTTTTTAGGTGCTGTTTAATGTCCTTGGTCATTCATTTTTACCATGATAAATTTTATAAGTAATGCATCTAAAGACTATATTTTAGTTAAAGGATCGACATGTGATACTTAATAAATATATATTATATAGCTATAATTACTCGTTTTGGAAGATATTTTTCTCTCCTTGCAGTAGTTGTTACCTGGAAAGTTAAGCTGAAAGAAAGATATACGTAGGGGATGGATACCTTCGTTTTCTGAGACGAAATTTACGCTATAGATTTTTTGGACTATTACGAATCCACCATTTAATGATAATACAGAGCCTAGTGATTAAATTCACTTCCAGGCTTAAACAACCTTCATTTTTGAGACATTGTTTATTTGTGTCGTTATATGAAATGTCTCTACAGACTTTAACAGTAATACATGGTATAAAATATCATTGCGTTTACCTAATTATAATTACGGTAGATATGAAGGTTTATTTTATAATAATCTTACTTTTTGCTAGTATCCCTTATATTGCTTTTAAAGTCTCTTCTTGTAACTGTTGTTAGAAAAATTATCTTATTTAAGTAACTTAAACTCTATAATGTACTAGAGCAGTTCTTGAATCTAATCATTGATTGTATAATCATTTTTATTCATCAGTAGAGTTCTGAAATTTTATATTTATACTTTTACATCAATTTACCTTTGAAGTCAAATATGTCCTCTGCACAGATACCACCCAATGAACAAGAACGCCTTGAGTCCCTTCAGGCATATCATATATTGGATACTGCTACCGAGCAGGACTTTGATGAATTGACAGAGCTAGCGTCTGTGATCTGCGGAACCCCAATTGCCCTTATCAGCCTGGTTGATAAAGACCGCCAGTGGTTTAAATCTGTAAAGGGTTTGCCTGTTTCGCAAACCGATCGTGCTTATTCTTTTTGCGCGCACGCTATTATAAGTCCTGAAGAGATTTTTGAGGTGGAAGATGCACAGGCAGATGATCGTTTTAAAGACAACCCTTTGGTAACCGGCGACCCCAATATTGCTTTTTATGCGGGAGTGCCCCTGGTTAATGAGGATGGTTTCGCTCTGGGTTCCCTTTGTGTCATCGATAATGAAAAGAAAAAGCTTTCCCAGCAGCAAAGGTCCGCACTCAAAACGCTGGCGCATCAAGTAATCAATAAGTTAGAGTTAAGGCGTAAAGCCATAGAATGGCAGGACGTTAACGAACAACAGCAGCAGTTATATGAAGCGCTTTCTAAATCAAAACAGGAACTTAAGGTAGAGCGGGACCGGCTAAACAGGTTTTTTCAGCAGGCACCTGCAGGCATATGCATATTGAATGGACCTGACCATACCTACGAACTGGTAAATGAGGGCTATCAGCAGTTCTTTCCTGGAAGAAAGCTTTTGGGTTTGCCCGTGCTGGAGGCCTTACCCGAATTAACAGGAACACCTATTGAAGAAATACTTAATAACGTTTATTACAGTGGAGAAACCTTTACAGCAAGTAGCCAACTGATCCCGTTAGCCCATATCACTGACGGCCCTGTAGAAGACCGGTACTTTGACTTCATTTACCAGGCTAGGCTGAATGTAAAAAATCAGGTAGACGGGATAATAGTATTTGCTTTTGAAGTAACGGAAGTGGTAAAAGACAAGCAGCTGCTGGAAGCAAATAAATTGCAACTCCAGGATTTAAATATTGAACTGGCTGCAATTAACGAAGAGCTAACTACTGCAACTGAGGAGCAGATGGCTATAAATGAGGAGCTGAATGCTGCTAATGAACAGTTGATTGAAGCAAGAACTGAAGCTTCCAGGGCAAAGGAACTTCTTGCACAGGCTATTGAATCAGCTAAAATAGCTACATGGTTTATTGATCCGGATACCAGGGTACTGCATGCCTCACCAAAACTCAAAGAGATCTTTGGCTATTACGAGCAGGAAGACATGCCTTATAATGCGGCAATGCTGCATATACGTGAAGATTATCGTGAACAGATCAATACAGCCGTGAATGATGCAATTACTAGAGGAGAAAGTTACGACCTGGAATATCCGCTGATTGGTTACCATGACCAGAAGCTCAGATGGGTACGTACCACAGGACGTTTTTTTCAGGGAGCAGATGCTTTAAGGCCATCCTTATCGGGGATCGTCATTGATATTACCGACCAGATAGAGGCGCGTAGTAAGATTGAAGCCAGTGAAAAGCATTTTCGTTCATTAGCAGATATTGTTCCTGCAAAGATCAGTAATACGTTGCCCAGTGGTGAGGTAACTTTCTTTAACCAGCACTGGCTGGATTATGGCGGGATGAATTTTGAAGACTTGCGGGACTTCGGCTATCACCAGATGATGCATCCAGAAGAAATCCCTGAGTTTCAGCGCCGTTTGGGGGAAGCTGGCTCTAATGGTGTTCCGCTTGAAATGGAAATGCGTTTCAAGGATCTCAATGGCCATTACCGCTGGCATTTAAATATCGCCTCGCCTGTGCTGGATGATAAGGGACAGATTTCCATGTGGGTCGGCTCGACAACAGATATTGAACGAATGAAAGAGGAAGAGCAGCGTAAGATAGATTTTGTTGGTATAGTTAGCCATGAATTACGATCACCTTTGACATCTTTAAACGGGTATGTTCAGATGCTTGCAGTCAAATCCAGAAAAAACGGTGATGCTTCCACGCAAAGCATTCTGGAAAAGGCCCAGCGCCAGGTTGGTAAAATGGGGAAGCTCATTACAGGCTTTTTAGATATGGCACGCATGGAGGCGGGTAAAATACATCTGGATAAAACCTGCTTTGATATGGCTGAACTGATTAAGGAAGCCGAACAGGAGTCATTGTCCACTATAACCTCACATATCGTATACTTTGCACCAGTACTTCATACACCTGTTTTCGCGGATGAAGATAAAATCGGTCAGGTAGTAACAAACTTTATCAATAATGCGGTAAAATATTCACCACAGCACTCGACAATACAGGTTGCCTGCGTAACGGTAGGAGACCAGATACAGGTAAGTGTCAAGGATGAAGGCATGGGACTGGCCCATAAAGACCAGCCACATGTCTTTGACCGCTTCTATCGTGTAGAAAGTGCAGATATGAAGACCACAAATGGCTTTGGGATCGGACTATACCTATGTGCTGAAATCATTCAGCGGCATGGGGGGAGAATATGGGTAGAAAGTGAATTAGGTGAGGGAAGCACTTTCTGTTTTAGCCTTTCGTTATTTACCTCACAGGAGAATGAGGGAGAAAATCTATAAATGTTCATCATCCAACTTTAGATAGCAGCATATCATGTCCAAAGTCCCTGATTATATCATTGCGATAGGCCTTTCAGCAGGAGGGTTACATCCATTACATGAGCTTCTAAACCATTGCCTTCAGGATTAAATGCCGCTCTGATCGTTGTACAGCACCTGTACCGTGATTATAAAAGTATGGCTTCATCCTGCTTAGAATGCATACCTCATTGCCGGTTGTAACTGTAACAAATGGTATGCTTGTGGAAAGTGGCCATATTTATGTCCTTCCAGAAATCAGATGATGACTTATTGCGATGGATGCCTGTGGTTAAGGGGAAGAAAGCAAGAAGAAATTATCAACCGGGCAATTGATATATTAATGAACTCGATGGCAGTTCCATTAGGGAACAAAGCCATTAGTGTGATTTTATCCGGCTTTGATGTGGATGGTTCAAAGGGAAGCCTGCTGATCGGTCAGCAGGGGGGTACAACCATTGCCCAGCTACCTATTACCGCTCAATACCCCTCAATGCCAAACGGCGCTTTAGGTGTAGGAGAAGCACAATATTCATTGACACCAAAAGCTATAGGGCAATTAATAACACAAATCGTGTCCTAACTGCTAATGGCTCAAAAAATTATATTCAGGTAGTAACGTCTAATTATTATTCTAAATAAAGGACCGTTTTTTCGTAGGAAAATATGCTCGACATCTTTTTTTTTAAAAATCAGAAGAAATGTTTTTTAGGCTCCTCTTGGTGCATAGATGATTATACAGACACCAATTAAAGCAATGGTTGCACCAATGCTATCAAATTTGTCGGGCTTAAATCCATCGAGTTTCATACCCACAATAATGCCATAACAATAAACATTCTGCCATAAGTTGCATAAACTCTACCAAAATTTGCCGTTTGCCACGTAGCAATTACTCCATAGGCAATTAAAATTATTGCTCCTAATATTCCGAAATATAGAGGCTTACTCTCTTTCAGCCATAACCATGTAAGATATTCCCCCAATTTCACATAAACCTGCTAGAATAAATATTGCCAATGATCTGATTACATCCATACATCAAAATTATTATTATTTTTATAATAAGTTTGAATGCATAACAATTACCATTATTCATTCGTTTTATGAGATTAATCGTCCGTCGTGTCACATGATTCTTATTCAATTCACTCTGCCGGAGTTTATTCCGGCTATATGTATTTCATATATATATCTTTAATATCTTATAGATGCTAATTTCATTTGTCCAAAGGCATTTTATTTGAAGCATCATCAACTTTATATATGCGATTATTTTCAATTAAAACTCCTTTGGTGTCTCCTGATTTGAACTGAGTTCCATGTTTAATATCAATTTTAATTACTTTCCCATCATAATCGGCTTTGATATCATCCACTATCGAATGGCCAATGACGATTCTGGACGCTCCGTAATATTTCAAAATCTTCTCCAATTCGTCCTGGGATGTTTCCTTTACGCTTATATCATTTAAAAAATATAGTGCCTTATTTTTGAAATCCATAGCGAGGCTTCGATCCCAGTAGGGTGAATAAATACCACTTAAACTTAGTTCTTCCTTTTCACTATTGAAATTTGTATGATAGGGTTTACCATAATTTTTGCTGGCAATTTGATTCAAGGTCGGAATATCCAAGCCAGCATCAATGTGCCTGATGTTTAACCCTGCATGTACAAATAATGTTGTTCCGATGCGTTCAACAACATTCTTAGTTCTTAACCATTTTCCCAGTACTGTATGCTCATTATAAAGCGTCTGCATCGCCCCGTCCCAAGACCTGTTACCCGAAATTTCTTTCGCCGCCTGAATATATTTGAAATTGGCATAAGATACATTGCCTTGTAACATCATGATTTCATGATTACCCAAAATATAATGGACCTTTCCACCTATATTTTCCGCTTGCTGGTCTAACTTGTAAATAAGCCATAAAACCTGTGTCACATCTGTCCCTCTATCAACAAAATCGCCGTTTAACACTAAGTGACCGTTGCCATAGATCCAGTTGCCTTTATTATCGATCACCCGGTTACTTAGCAGGAAGCTGAAGAATCCTGTAAAGTTGCCTTCAATATCTGATATTACAAGAAGCTTTTGTGGTGTAGCGTAAAGCGCTGTATCAACCTTTTCCAGGCCTTTTAGCTCTACTTCAAAATCTGGTAGATATTGCTTTCCTGTAAATACCTTTATTTCTTTGTTTATAAGATATGATTTGCTTAATTGCGCTTTTTCACTTACTAGATAGACTACCTTATTTATAATGTAAGGCCCATCGGGGCCATCAAAGTTGGTATCAAGACTTTTGCTCTTTACTATCCCGAATTCCTGATCGTTAAATAGTGCTTGCAAACCAGACCAATAAAATGTATAAACCCCCTTCTTTTCGTCAACTTGCGAGTAGCCAAAATACAGTATAGTTGAGAAAAAATATAAAAATGTGATCACTAATAGCCATTTAACTATTATCCTGAGCTTTATTGTAAACATTCCTTTAGATTGATTAAAAGGCTTTAGATCGATCTTTAAGCTATAAGTTACAAATATAACCTATTAACTAAAAATTCTACTTAAGATAAATATCTTCGTTTTTTGAGACATTTTCTCTCCTTCCCAGAACTGGTTTAAGTAACTCGCAGCTGAAAGAAAATATACTGTAGGAGATGAATACTTTTTTTTTAAAAATTCTTTTACCTAAATAATAATCAACACTTCGAAAAAATAAATTTATTGCTCTGTTGTCAGCTGGCTATGTTGATCATTTAGGCAAATCGCTCTTTGTTCCCTTATCATCGCCCATGAGAACCGCCCTGATGCGGTCAATATGCACCTGCGAAAGGTCAGCACGTTCTTTGGCAGACCTGGCCGCCGCCCCATGTTCCTGCAAAGCCACCGTAGTCAGCAGATTTCTTCTTTCTTCAAACATCCGCAATGCTGTCCACATAGTCTCCTCAATCTTTTTTGTCTGTTCTGCCAGTAAAGTGGCAGCAGTATAGGCATGCCCGACATGACAACGGTAACGCAGACCTTTTCCTTTGACCACTCCCCACAACACCCCTCCACAACCTGGGCAATTAAAAGGAACTTGCTCACCGAGGGCATTTACTGAGGGCAAATCACTCAATACACGTTCCGCTATCTTAGCCTCGCGCAATATATCTGCTGGCACTTGGACATCTTTACCTGGTTTTCTGCTTAACTCCAGAAGTACTGCCGCCCCGATTTGGACCACAGGGAGCACTAAGTCGGGCTGCATTTGAGCCAGTGCGTTCATGGGCATATCAGGATAATCAGCATCCTGAGGATCCTGAACAATACAGAAGCCGCCACATTTCTGCACTGCGATCAGTCCTGAAACTCCGTCATCAAGATATCCCGTGAGCAATATCGCAATAACCCGATTGCCATAAGCCACCGCTGCTGAACGAAACAGCGGATCTATGGCTGGTCTCGACCGGTTTTCCTGGGCACCCTTAGTAACCTTAAGCTTTCCATTTTCCCCAATCAATACATAATGATCTGAAGGGGCAAGGTAAATTTGACCAGCCTTTGCTATTTTCCCGTTTCTTGCATGCTTACAATGAAGTGGTCCAGCATGATTGAGAGCGTCTAGCAGGGCATTACCGGTCGCGTCAGCGGAAATGTGCTGAACAATTACGACAGGTACTGGAAAGTCGGCAGGAAGCTGTGCAACCAGGGCAGTTAGCGCCTGCAAACCCCCGGCAGAGGTGCCCACAACTACCATTTTACTTCGAACTTTCGCAGTTCTGGGATTTTTCATAATAAATAATTATCAGCTGTGTGTATCTTATAAATTGAGAGAAGCAAGGTTTGACGAGCAAGGTATCTAAATTCTTTTACTATATGATTTTTATTATATCCTTTATTGAGGGTACGATTTGTTTAGCTTCTGCGCTAATGTACTAGTAAAGGGCAATAGTTAAATTAGGTTTCTTAGATATAGTAGTTAGTTCGAACGTTCAATCTGTCAAATATCTTCATTTTCTGAGACTAGTTTTCTCTTTGCCATTCAAGGATTCAAATTCTACAGCTAAAAGAAAAATATAATTAAGTGGGGACTTATACATTCGATAGGACGAAATTGCATTCTAAAGGAGAAATGCCATAATCTAGTTTTTTTAGTTTTTCATATCAATGATTATGTTACAACAGTAAGGGAATAGAAAGTATTAATATACCAATTCATACTTTATAAGGATTACCATCTAAATGGTTTTTTTCAATAAAGGATATGAATTTAAAAGATTTTTGCAGTGTTGCAATTGGAGATCCAATCGCTCTATAACCTTTGCAGATGATAAGATAAGCTGGTGCGAAGAAACTATTAGATCGCGGCTATCCAAGCTGCTTGAAATCATATTATTTTCGTTTTGTATCATCATTGCTATTAAATTCTCCTAACACTGCAATAGTCAGTAGATAAAAAAGTAAGCAATCAGATTTTCAAAAGGAGCAGGAAGCACTGGTTGATTTAAAGTTATACTGTGGAATCAATACAAAGATAACAATATTTTGACTTATTAAAGAGGGATGATTGATTTTAATTACCCATGAGTCAGCCACTTATTTAATGTAGCTTCAATATTTTCCTCTAAAATAGGTTTAGTAATAAAATCATCCATACCTACTTCAAGGCTTTTTTCTCTTTCGCCCTTTACATTAGCAGCAGTTAAGGCAATTATCGGTGTTCTTTTATCTTTTTCTATTGATCTGATCGTTTTCGCACAATCGTAACCATTCATTTCCGGCATCTGAATATCCATAAAAATGAGGTTAAAATGTGTTTTTTGAAATTGTTCGATACCTATTATGCCATTTTCAGCCTCCATAATTATGCTTTTTGGGTAAATTTTTTCGATGTACGAACGGGTTAAGAATCTATTTACTTCATTGTCTTCTACAATTAAAAATTTATAATCATGGTTTTGGTATTTGGTAGATGGAGTTTTAATTTCGAGGATTTGAGGATCCGGTTCCTTCATTTTCAACCTGGATAAAGCGTAGTAAAGCTTATCAATTTTGATTGGTTTTAGCAATCGATTGTTGATTTTTAACTCATTACATGCCTTAATGATTGTACCGTCGTCTGAAGAACTATGAAGAAGAATCAAGGGAAGCTTTTCGTCTTCATTTATGAAATTATTCCTGATTTTCGCGGCAGTTTCTATCCCATTCAGATACTGCATTTGGTAATCCATCAAAATAGCATCGTAGGTTCTGCCTTCAGCCAAAAACTGCAACGCTTCAAAGCCGTTTTTTGCACCGTCAGAATTGATGTTTTTTAGCGAGAGCATATTCTTTAAGATATCTCTGTTATGTTTATTATCGTCTACAATGAGTACTTTATTAATGCTTTTCAGGCCTATCCATTCTATTGGGTCTCCCTGTTCAGATTGCAGATTTAAGTCAAAGTAAAAAAGACTTCCTTCACCAAGAGCACTTTCCAGTTGGAGACTGCTATCCATCATCTTTAATAACTTATTTGAGATGGTTAAACCTAATCCTGTTCCCCCATATTTTTTTGTAGTGGAGGAATCTTCCTGTGAAAATGCATTAAAGATTTTTGCTTGTGTCCCTTTGGCGATCCCGATTCCCGTATCACGAACACTAAACCTCAGCACATGGTGGTTTTCACTTGTGCTAATGGCCTGTATTTTAAGTTCAATTTCTCCCTTAGCTGTAAATTTTGCTGCGTTTCCTAGTAGGTTAATTAATACCTGTTTGAGACGAAGGGCGTCTGCCCATATAAATCTTGGAAGATCAGGCTGCACGTTTAGCAGCATTTCCAGTCTTTTAGTTTGGATTTGGTAATTGGTAATGTCACAAGCTTGTTCGGCAAGCTCATAGAGATCACATTTTTCTATGTCCAGCTCAAATTTACCAGCTTCGATTTTTGAAAAATCTAAAATATCATTTATAATGCTCAACAGGACATTTGCCGACCGGTTGACAATTTTCAGGTATTGCTCCTGTGTATGATTAAGCTGTGTTTTTAAAACAAGATCAGTGAACCCTATCACTCCATTTAATGGGGTTCTGATTTCATGGCTCATATTAGCAAGAAATTCTGATTTAGCCACATTAGCATGGTCAGCACGTGATTTTGCTACAATTAACTGCTTTCGTTGTTTTATCGCTGCTGAAATATCATGAGTGAAGATCATTATTCCGCCTATGGATTGATCTGCTTTGTACCAAGGCCTCATCTCCCAGGAGATATGATGTGTTGTATTGGTTTTTTTATCAACATATACATCTTCCTCTTTTTTTATCACTTTTCCTTTTAGCACTTCTATATAAACAGTTTTTTGTTCCTCGGATAAATTTGGAAAAACATCAAAATAAGCTAATCCCTTTATATCTTCTATAATCTGTGTATACTGTTTTAGCCAAGTTTTGCTAGCAATAAGAAAACGCATATTTTCATCAACCATAGCTACTGATGCGGGGGCATTTTCGATAAAAGCTATGAGTAATGATTTCTCTGTAGCCAGTTCCTTTTCAATGGTTTCTTTCTCGGTAATGTCAGTAGAAATGCCCAAATAGCCAATTATCGAACCTTGGTCGTTTTTTATTGACGTAATTGATAGTGAAACACGTAGCCGCCGTTTTGATTTAGTGATAAAAGTAAATATTCTTTCTTTTAAAGGATGATCTGCACATTGCTTATAGAAATTGAACCCTGAACGCTCATTACCTAAGGAAGGATTGAAATCTTTACAAAGCTCATCCACCTCACTTGGATCATGAAAGATGGCCGGCGTCTGTTTTCCAATCATTTCTTCTGCCTTGTAGCCTAATAACAGTTCTGAGCCTTGATTAAAAACAGTAATAATCCCGTCTATATCTGTGGCAATGATGCTGACTCCAGTGGCTGCAGAAAGTACATCATCCAATAGTTTTTTAGCTGCAGTTACTTCTATTTGCGCACGCTTCTGAGTGTCAATATTTCGAACTTTCCCATAAATACGTTTAGGTATGTTGTTTACCAATTGGGCCTTACCTTTAGTACGTACCCAGATTTCTTTCCCATTAAAATCCACAATTTCAAGTTCCAAATCCCATTCTTTACCGGTACGCATGCATTCCTGAATCGCTTCTGTAATCTTTTCTCTGCTTTCTCCGCTTTTGTAGAATTGAATAGTATTTTCTTTAGTGGGGATAAACCCATCTGGGACGGCATGGATTTCATAAGTAATACTTGACCAGTAAACATGCTCATCAACCAAGTTAAGTTCCCATCCACCTATTTTAGATAGATGGATGGCTTCTTCTAATAAATTTTTAGTGTGAATAAGATCTTTTTCTGATTTTTTTTGATCGGTAACGTCCATTGCATTACCAATAATATAAGGCTTGTTATTAAGATCATGCTCCAGTATATTTGAGTATAACCACAAACGCTCCTCACCAGATTTACTTTTAACAACCATGTATCCCTTAGAAGAGCCATTTGCTAAGATATCAGCAAGGTATTGACGTAAATCTTCATGCCGCTCTTTAGGGATAATATCAAATAATGTTTTATTAAATAATTCTGTTTTCGAAAAGCCTAATGTTCGTGCGCCCGATGAATTAAGTGTAATAAATTTTCCATGTATATCATGTGTGCAAAGTAATCCTTGTGAATCCTCAAAAAATACCTTCAATTGTTGTTCACTAATATTTATGGCCTGATTTTTCTCAATTTCAACTGTAACATCTCTCCCAATAGCAAATACTTTTTTATTTGCTTCTTCGGTTATTGCAGACCACTCAATCATCCGATATCCACCAGTTTTTATCAACATCGGATGTGAGCCATACTGATTAGGAAGCCCTTTGATTTTATTATTCCAAAGTGTCTTCACTCGGTCTTGCTCTGCTACTGGAACAATATCAAAAATGGTTTTAAGCTGGAGTTCTTCCTCCGTCCAGCCTAAGCATTTATTGAAATACGAATTGACCATTCTAAAAGTCCCATCTGAACCTAAAATACAAATTAAGTCTTCAGAATTATTAATCAATTGACTAAAGCTTTTGTATTCGCGCATTTTAATTCTGTCCGCTATGGACGAAATGGTTTGCTCTACAATAAGTGATAATAGTTTTTCTTGTAAGGACGTTATTTTTTTTGGTTCGGTACTGATAAGAGAAAATGAGCCAAGCGTGAATCCATTTCGATCTACAAGGGGAAACCCGGCGTAGAACCTCACCTTGATTCCCTCCTTCACCATTGGATGGTTACACCAGTGCTCATCTTTAAGGGTGTCTTCTATAATGAGCGGATTGTTTGATGCTAATGTGAATTCGCACACGGTTGATCCCCGGGGAACTTCCTGTACATCAAGTCCTTTAGCTGATTTATACCAAACTCTTTGCTTATCGATAAATGATATTAATGAAATTTCGCATCCAGAGACTAAAGATGCGATTTCAGTTAGCCTGTCAAAATTCTGCTCTTGTTTAGAGTCAATAATCTCGTAACTATAAAGCGCGCGTAGGCGGGCTGATTCATTTTCTTGCATATTTACTTCTCCTGCCCGATGCTCCCTGTCCAAACGTATTAGTGATATTATTTTGCATAATGATAGATAACGCTTTTCAAGAAGCACAAATAGTTTGAGCGCCACTTATATTCCAATTGTTTTTAATTCAAAAAAATCCTAAAGGATTTTTAAACAGGTGCAATTTTAGGCAATTTATGTCTTCAAAATTCGACAACGAATGCCAATCCTTCGACGTTAAGTTCCGTAATAAAAACAAGTTAAAAAAATGGTGTTTTTATACTGGCTAAAAGGCCCGGGCAATTTAAACTCCTCAATGAAAGACTCGAGGGAGTGGTTGGGTCGGAGTGCCTCTCAAATAGACGCGCTGGCATGTATTCAGGTGACCTTGGTAAAGAGAAGAAGTGAGGCTATTGATTTACAAGATGAACCTTTGTTAATAATAAATTTGTGACGGTGTTTATCATTATTGATCATGAGTTGGTTTATTCGGAAATGGCATTAACACAATGGTTCTCGGAATAAGAAGAGTCAAAGCATTATTTAAAGAACGAGAAGGCTGTGGTTTTTGAAACATCTTTGGCTTCAAGGAGTCCTAAGCTAAAGCCAGAGGTAATTTATTAGATTTCGTTGTCTTAGAAGACATAATATGATGAGCCTACTGCGATGGGAAAAACGCTTAATGTAGTTTGAGAAATTAGTTTGGATCCAGCATTATAAGTAATTGTCAATAATAAGAAACTTTATCTGCTTAACAAGCATTTAGAACATAATTGAACTAACCGGTATAGAAGGTTAGAATCAAATAAATCAGTTAGCTCATAGCATAATTTTCTAAAATTATCTAAACAACAAATAATAACTTATGAGTTTTTGTCTTTTTACATTTTACAAGCCTGAAAGTGATGTATCGGAATAGATGATGTTGTCAATATTAGCGTATGGACCTATTAAATCAAGGCTGGTACTTACTCGTTTTCGAATTAGGTCATCTTTGTTTAGATTATTCTGTAATAAATAATATCCGGTTATTTTAAGGTTAACATTGATTCTTATCATAATTTCTAAAATAGACTTACTTCTCAATAAAAATGTTCTAGTTTCAAAATTATCATTTCCGTTATAGCATAATATTGTTGTGATATTTTGATGAAGTCATTCCAAACTTCTGAGAATATATCTCCCGAATTGACATGATTTTTTTAAGGATCAAATTTCGGTTAGCTTTAAAATTTTATTTTACTCTTTGTAGCATAATGTTTTTTGTGATATTCAGATGGAGTGGTTCCAAACTGCTTCAGGAAACTTCTTCCAAAATTGGTTTGAGAGGAGAAGCCAGTCATATAAGCTACTTCAAATATCTTTAAATCTGTCTCAGAAAGTATTTGCGCAGCTTTTTTTAGACGAATCACAGTCAATAGTTCGGTGGGAGTTAAGTTGGATATCGCCTTAATTTTTCTGAATAGAGAAGTCCGGCTGGTATTCATCAATGCGGCAATTTTCTCAATATCTAGATTCGGATCTTCGATGTTCTCTGAAAAAAAAATGTTGAGTTTCCTTAAGAAGCCTTCGTCTGATTGCGTATGAGCAATGCTTAGGATAGATGAGATGGGCGAACGGCTAAAGAAATTCTTTAAATTTTGCCTGTTGGATATTAGATTGGCAATCTGAACATGTAAGTGTTCGGTGTCAAATGGTTTTTCGATATAGGCATCTGCACCTAACTCAAGTCCGGTTATTCTTGCTTGTAATGTGTTTTTTGCAGTAAGTAGTATGATGGGAACATGACTATAGGCAATGTCAGTTTTGATTGCTCGGCAAAAATCAAACCCATCCATAACCGGCATCATCACATCGCAGATTATTAACTGAACATCTGTTTTTCTTAGTGTTTCTAATGCCTGCTGACCGTTGTAGCTGGTGATGACCTCATACTTATCGCAGAGTTCATCACTCAAAACTTCGATCATTTCTTGATTATCATCAACAAGGAGAATAAGATTTTTCATTCAAATGTGTTTATAGGGTAAGGTTAATAAAAATACATTCATCTGATCATTGTCATTCCAAAATTCTAATTTTCCGCCCAAAGATTCAGCCAGGGACCGTGCTAGTGCTAGACCAATACCTGAACCTGTTTTTCCATCCCCTTCCCATACCCGAAAAAAAGGTTCAAAAATCTTTTCTTGTAATGCTAACGGTATCATCTTTCCATCATTTTTGAAAGAGACTACGATGTCATTTATATTCGATGATAATGTTAGAATAACTATCCCATCAGCATACTTTATCGCATTGCTTACCAAATTATAAATGATTTTTTTAAGAGATTCTGAATCTGTCATGATATTAACAGGTTCAGGAGGAAAACCTGTTTGGAGATAAATTTTGTTCTGGTCTACCAGTTCAGAGAAATTTTCACAAATATCTTTTATAAATTGACCAACATCTATAATTTTGAAATCAAAACTCAAGCTTTTTAACTCAGTTTTTCTAAAATCAAGCAATTGATTGCTTAACTCAATTAATCTGTCAGTATTTCCTCTTATAATTTTAAGGCTTCTGGTAATACTGTTTATGCCTAGCGTATTTCGCACTACTTTTTCCAAGGGGATTTTAATTAATGTAAGTGGGGTTCTGATCTCATGCGCGACCTCTGTGTAGAAGTCTATCTTGGCTTCAAGTATTGACTTTTCTTTTGCAATATCCATCCTCTCCAAATGGCGCAGGTTTTTTTGCTGAATGCGGTAATGGTAGATTTCTATTAAAAAAAAGCTCATAGCTAAAGCCGATGAAATATAAAGTAAATTAGCTAATCGACTTTCCCACCATGGGGGGAGGACAGTGATTGCCAATTTAGTTATATTGCCGTTCCATAACCCCGACGTACTGGATGCCATGATCTTAAATACGTAATTCCCGGGAGATAGTTTAGGAAAATTCAGTTTATTGATCTTCGTTACATAATTCCATTTTTCGGATAAACCCGTAAGCTTATAGGCATAACGTATCCCTTGCGGTGAAGTGTAGCCTAATGCGGAAAATTCAATATCCAGTGATGATTGATTATGTGTCAGGATTAAGTTTTTTTTAAACAGTGCATTGGAGATGTTTAAGTTACGGGAATGACCAGGTGCTGACCCCTCGCCTGTAATAGTCAAATCAGTAATATATACATCAGGTATAAATGTATCCTTCCTGAAACTCATTGGATTGAAAGCAATAAGTCCCACTGCACTTCCAAAATACAATTTACCATCACTCGCTTTATAGGCTGAGTCGAAATTAAACTGGTCACTAAGCAGACCATTTGCAGTCGTATAAACAACAGTTTTATTATTGTTAGGATCAAATGAGATAAGTCCTTTGGTTGTACTGATCCAAAGGATTTTGTTTTTATCTTCAAGAATTGAAAGAATAAAGTTGCTTGGAAAACCGTTTTGAGATCCGAAACGATTAAAATTACTTGCTTTGGCATTCCACTTGCAGAGCCCAAATTCGGTGGCTATCCAAATATTATTATCGCTATCTTTAAATAGGGAAGTTATTTTATCGCTAATTAAACTTCTGGAATTGTTAGGGTCAAACTTAAAGTGGCTAAGCTGTTTGGTTTTTCGATCCATCTTAAACAGTCCATTGCCAGATATTGATGCCCATAAAGAACCATCTCCGTCCTCTATAATTGAATTATAAAGTCCAGAACTTGGAAAACCTTTTACTCTAGTGAAAAAATCAGTCGCATAATTATAAACATATAACCCATTATCTGTTCCCACTAAAACTTCACCTGACCGTCTTTTATATATACAAAAGGGGAAATTGGAAGCTAAGCCCTTCTTTGAAGTGGCATAATAATGGCGGATTACTTTCTGAGTTTTGATATCGATAATATTCAAGCCATGTTCATAAGTACCAGCCCATATCTCATTCCCGACTGCCAAAATACCATGGGCACTTTTATATGAGAAGCTGTTTTTCGTGCCGTCTGGACGTAAATGGTAAATCTTTCCAGTTTTGGAGGAGATCTGGTTAACCCCCCCATCTTCAGTGCAGAGCCAAATATTTCCATACTTATCTTCGGTAATATCCCTTACAATATCACCACTCAACGGGTAAGGCAAGGAATGTAAATTATATTTTTTGAATGGGGTGTACTGTGCTGGGAAATAATTAAGCCCACCAAAATAGGTTCCTACCCATATTCCGCCTTCACGATCTTTAAGTAATGAATAAATTACATCATCAGACAGAGAATATCGATCACCGCTGTTTTTTCGGATGTTCGATGACTTTCTTGTTAAAAAATTGTAGAGATAGATCCCAGTCTCCGTACCAATCCAGACTTCATCCGGTGAAGACTGTAAAAAACAGCTTACCATAAGGTTCTTTCTATCTTCAGTTCCTAGATCGATATCCCGATAGGTCTTGGTTTTTTTATCAAAAATGCCGACTCCTCTTTGAAATGTCCCCACCAGGATAATATCGTTGGCAGACTTAATTGCCTCAATCAGATGTGATTCTGATTTCCTCAAAGAAATAAAAAGATCATAAGCTTTGAAATTTTGTGTCCTCTTATCATATTCTTTTAATTTTCCATTCGATGTGCCAATCCACAAAGTCCCGTTTTCATCTAAACATATCGAGGTGATATAGTCTTTATTCCAAATCGCAGGTCTGATAAGCTTGCGATCTGAAATTCGATAACAATATAATGTTGCTGATGCAGTAAACCATAAATTGCCATCATGGTCTGCCAGCAATTCATCGATAGAGAAATAATCTGGAGAAATAAAGATTAAAAATGAATCAGTCTTACGGTCATAACGATAGATACTTTTTTCAGTAGCCACAAATAACTCACCACGTTTATTTACAGTTATAGCATGTATGAAATTATTCTCTTTAAAATTGTATACTTTAAATTTGTTTCCATCAAATCGGTTCAGTCCATCTCTTGTACCAAACCACATAAACCCCTGGATATCCTGTACGCTACACATTATAGCATTATTAGAGAGTCCTGATTCCACCTGATAATGTCTAGCCGATCTTGTTTGTCCATTAGTTGAACCATAAATGGATAATATCAATAGTGTTAAAAGAGCTATACGCATTTAATTCTATTTTAAAGATTTGAAGGGAACTATTATAACCTGTTTAGCAATGGTAAATAATTCTAAGTAAATTGTGGGTTAATATGGTATTAACTTTTTGTATAAACGATTTCACTTACTTCCAACTTAGATTAAATTTTGGTTGATATTCACAAAATCCATATAAGAAGACAAAGAGTTCAAATAAAAATTTTATTTAAGCTTACTCCAATAATTCGGAATTATATACAAATACTTATTGATGACATAATGGAACTATATCTAAAACCATTTGGCTTTTACTTAATAAATAGGTATTGGTTTTACGCATGTGTTGTGCGTTGACTAAATGTTTTTATTCTTTCAGTTCTCAAGCCGTTTGCTAAATAGGCAGAAGATAAGGTTTACTTTCTTTTGCCTATTGCTATGAAACCATGATATTTGCTTCCAGTATTAATAACATTCTATTAAAGAGTTAAAGTAATCATTCGGGAAATATAAAGTAATAATTCTAAAAAAAATGAACATTGAAAATTACGATAATAAAAGACATTGGAAAATCATCAATGTTAGAAAAACCTAGATATTAGATTATTTTGAACTTAATCGACCAGGAAATATATTGTCATTTTTCCTGAAATGAATAAGGGGAAACACAAGTCAACCCTCGATTTTTTCTTTTGATCTGAAAGGTGTGGGCTTAACGGCTTATAAATGTGAAGTAAATCATTTTTGCTTCAACTGATGCAATTATAGCGCCTGTGATGAACTAATTCCTGCTTGAGTCATTTTTTTGATTCTGGTTAATAGATGGGACTTTTTGATGAAGAGTTGGTACATATAGGTGAGTCATAGAATTTAAGAGTAGCTAACTTTGCCACTATACACAACATTGCTAATGTATAAAGAAACAATAAGTCCCGTTGTTTTAATTGATTCCCCTGCCTTGACTTACACGAAGAGGTAGGGGTTTTTTCTTATTTATCCTTTTCACTATTGACCATTTTAAGCAATAGGTAAAATTTAAATATTCTACCTTACTATATATTGTTCTATCATCAATAACTTCGAATTGTTTTGTTTAACGAGACATCCAATATCCGATTAGTTTGAGATTCAAATGCGTGAGGTTTCCGTAGGTGATGCTTCAAGGCTAAACGTTAAGACTTTTCGCTTAAGGGGGGCGCGGTTAACATAATAGAGCGCGTTTATGGGATATTTGGTGCCGTGTAGGTAAATGAGGGTAGATCAGCCTTTCTGAAAGCATGGACTTTTTGAACAAAAGCCGATGTCTCTACCAGATGCAGCACTCATTACAGAGCCATATTTGACTACTGCCCATACTAGCATTGATAAGCAGCACAGCTCAAACCGATATTTAGTGTTAATAATAGATATCGGTTTAACTATTATAAATCGGATCTTCTTTGAATCGATTTGAGAAAAGGCGATTATGTAGTTTACTATTCAGGAAAGCAAAATTTTGGTAGACCGGAAAAATGCCAGGAATTTACAGCATTAGGCAAGGTGTTAGATGAAGAAACGTATCAGGTTAATGTCTCCGAGGATTTTTGCCCTTCCAGACGCAATATTGAATTTCTGCAATGTGAAAACATTTCTATTCTTCCATTAATTAACGATCTTGAATTTATTCAAAGCAAAAAGAAATGGGGTTATCCATTTCGCTTCGGTTTCTTTGAGATCAGCCAACCCGATTTTAATATAATATCTACACAAATGCTTCAGCGTAATCATGCCTAAAGAAATTGATTTCCATTTTAAAAGTCCAGAAGATAGCCCAGGTTATTTGCTCGGACAATTGACTACGCTTTGGCAACGAAAGCAAAAGAAGGTACTAGACCCTTTGAACTTAACACAGACCCAATTTGTTTTGTTAGCAGCTTTAGGCTGGCTTTCAAAAAACAGCAACGCAGTTACACAAGTTGATATAGCCAACCAAAGTAATGCTGACAGAATGATGGTGTCAAAAGTATTGCGAACATTAGAAGATAAAGGGTTTTTAACACGAAAAGAACACGAGACAGACACAAGAGCAAAAACAATTAGACTGACAGCTAATGGAGAAGTTGTTTTGCAGAAAGCTCTTATTGAAATAGAAAATGCAGACTTAGAATTTTTTACTGCGCCTGATCTGGATCTTTTTAAATTTAATTCTACAATGTCCAAATTAGTTACAAAGAACAAAGAGGACTAAAATATATAGCTCATTCCTTGACAGGAATACAAGATTTGTATGCTCACAGCGTCTTTTGGGTTGATTTAGCAAAGAATATTTTATACCAATAAACCCTCCTTATCTAAGACTTCGTCAGTTAGTATAGTCCAGTTCAGCAAGAGGGGAGAAAAGGATATCTTCGTTTTTTGAGACGAAATTTACACTATAAATTGTTTGGGCATCACAAATCCACCGTTATGGGGCCAAAAAACGGTCCAATCTCCAAACAAGTAATTCATCCCCTTTACGAAGTTGACCAATCATCTTATCAAGTTCCGGACGAACCTTCGTTGCTCCGGAAATTGTTTCCCTCAAAATGATTTCACACCCCGCTTTTTCAAGTGCTTCGATTTGCAGATTTAAATTTTGTTCTTTGGTAGAGACCCTGGCGTATCCGATCCTCATTATTGTATCAATAAAACGTTCTTCTGTAAATTTAATAAACTTTGTTTTGTGATACAAGTTTTTGGGAAAGTTGTGCCGTGGGATTTGATTCAGTTCCTTGCGAACTTGATAATCTCATAATACCACCGTTATTTAACAAAAACAAAGTATAGGATTTGCCTCATACTATTATTACTACTAAAAAAAATATTACTATTAAAATAACTTCGAGCATATGCAACGAATGCTCGTTAAACTTGTCCTGTAAATATGAAGATAGCAACATTTATTATTTTCTTTTTCGCTTTTAATGTTGGGGTAGCACAAACTTCGTCAAATAATGTGATTACTAGTGATATTGACAATTTCTGGAATGCTTACGATCAGATAACTTCCACCAAAGACAGCAGTATAAAGTATGAAATTCTTGATCGAGT
>JAZBLX010000055.1:0-19715 GCA_037033465.1 Bacteroidota bacterium
CCAAGCCTTGATTTTTTTGTTACTTTTTTGATCAAGCAAAAAAGTAAAAGCCCTTCGGCGGCCAGCCGAGGCAAGCCTGCGCAGCTGGGAAAGGGTACATAATAAGAATTTTTCACGTTTAGTGTTTGAAAAAAAATTAAAAGGACGATTTTATTAGGCGCCACGAAGCAATGTATCTTGTAGGATTTTCGATGGAGATTGCTTCAGCAGATGAAGAATCTGCTTCGTTCGCAATGACGGATTGATGGACAGGGATGCGTTAACCGAATCGTCACGCTGAATTTAGTTCAGCACTTTCCATCTATCGGTTGGTCTCTCACCAACAGAAAAACTCACACTACAAATTCAATGATTGAGCTGATGATGAAACAAGCTTAGGCTGGTTGGTGTGACACCAACCAGTAGATTCAATCAAGTTCAGGATAACGACCGCTTTGACTCACCGTTCATGGAATGAAGTATAAAAAAGGTTCGGTGCTGATTGAAGGCAGTAGACAAAAACGCAGGGATTCTTCGCTGCGCTCTGAATGACACCCCGCTATGGCCACCTCGCTATCCGGCCTCGGAAATGATGGAAGGAGAAAACGTTAAAGCTTGACCACAATCTTTCAAACCACCACAACCCAAGGCAGCGCATTTTGCCCGATCCTTCATCGGGTGCTTGTGCTGCCGAAATTAAGCTTTGACGATTTTATCCGACATTAGTTCCAAGCCTTGATTTTTTTGTTACTTTTTTGATCAAGCAAAAAAGTAAAAGCCCTTCGGCGGCCAGCCGAGGCAAGCCTGCGCAGCTGGGAAAGGGTACATAATAAGAATTTTTCACGTTTAGTGTTTGAAAAAAAATTAAAAGGACGATTTTATTAGGCGCCACGAAGCAATGTATCTTGTAGGATTTTCGATGGAGATTGCTTCAGCAGATGAAGAATCTGCTTCGTTCGCAATGACGGATTGATGGACAGGGATGCGTTAACCGAATCGTCACGCTGAATTTAGTTCAGCACTTTCCATCTATCGGTTGGTCTCTCACCAACAGAAAAACTCACACTACAAATTCAATGATTGAGCTGATGATGAAACAAGCTTAGGCTGGTTGGTGTGACACCAACCAGTAGATTCAATCAAGTTCAGGATAACGACCGCTTTGACTCACCGTTCATGGAATGAAGTATAAAAAAGGTTCGGTGCTGATTGAAGGCAGTAGACAAAAACGCAGGGATTCTTCGCTGCGCTCTGAATGACACCCCGCTATGGCCACCTCGCTATCCGGCCTAGGAAATGATGGAAGGAGAAAACGTTAAAGCTTGACCACAATCTTCAAACCACTACAACCCAAGGCAGCGCATTTTGCCCGATCCTTCATCGGGTGCTTGTGCTGCCGAAATTAAGCTTTGACGATTTTATCCGACATCAGTTCCAAGCCTTGATTTTTTTATTACTTTTTTGATCAAGCAAAAAAGTAAAAGCCCTTCGGCGGCCAGCCGAGACAAGCCTGCGCAGCTGGAAAAAGAATCAACCTGCTTACCAGTAAAGTTCCCCACAGGGGAATAGAAAAAGACCACTATCAGCTACTGCTGTAAATAATCCCTCAACCGATTAGACTTTAACGTATTCAATCCCTTAACAACCATTTCTGCATTCAGCTTTGCTCCTGCCTCATTCGTATGGGTATGATCTTTTTCCGTGAAATAATGTTGTACCTCACTTGCGGATAAAGCAGCATATTTATCCTTTATCAGTTGATTTAGTGGAATAAAGTCTACTTTCTCAGCCTGTGCAACATCTCTTGCCCAGCCTGCATAACGGTCATCTACCAAAATTACTTTTCCATCTTTTACAGGGTTGCGCGGAATAGAAGAACAAACAATCGGGATAGCGCCTTTGGCTTTAATATCGTTAATAAATTTACGCATATACCAGCCATAGGTATAAACCACTTCCTGCTTCTTTTTAATTGGGTTGAAGGTATCTTTACTTTCCATTCCCACTCCGCCAATGGTACCACGGGCGCGGGCGGTATCATCCAGCGGACTGCTATCGTTATGCCCGAACTGCATCATGACAAAATCGCCTTTTTTAATTTTCACTAAAACGGCATCCCATAAACCATTGGTCTGAAAGGTTCTGCTGCTCGTTCCACCTAACGCATCATTTTCAACGTTAATTTTCTCTGTGTTGAAGAAATCACCAATGAAACTTCCCCAACCCCACAAAGAACCATCACCTTTTCCCTTTCCGTTTTTAACCGTTGAATCGCCAATTAAAAATAAAGTTGGTTTTGATTTTTGCCTGATAAGGATGCAGGATGAAAAGATAATGAATGTGCCCGATAAGAGCAGAATTAGGTATTTCTTATTTGATTTCATTTGATTACACTAAAGTGGATGATTACACAGATTTTCAGATTACACCGATTAGTAAACCTTGTAAGTTTACCGTAAATAGTTTTTAAGCTTGCAACCTTTTAATTTTTTAATACCCTCAACTACCGATTGCGCATTTACTTTTGCACCTTCCAGATTGGTATGGGTGTGGTCGCCTGGAAAAAAGGCTTTCACTTTTTCCGCGCCCATAGCATCATATTTATCTGCTGTAATTTTATTCAGATCGACAAAATAAGCATTTTCCTGTTGTGCCACCGCTGCAGCCCATTTGCCAAAATCCTGATCTGCACGAACCACCTTTCCGTTTCTGAATTCATTTCTCGGGATCATAGAGACCACTATTGGCGTTGCCCCTTTGGCCTTTGTTTCGCGAACAAATTTGCGGAGATACCAGCCATAAGTATGAACCGTTTCTACTTTACCATCTGGCCAGGTCAACACTTTTGTTTCTTCTCCGGTTCCCTTCAAAACCCCTCTTCTGCCTGCTTTTGTGGTGTCTGGCGCACTGCCATCATTGTGTCCGAATTGCATGGTAACAAAATCGCCTGGCTTTAATGTTTCCAGAACTTTGTCCCACCTTCCTTCTGATAAATACGTTCTGGTACTTCTACCTGCCATAGCATTATTCTCCACATGTATTTTAGTGGTATCAAAAAGTGCTGCAACCGCTGTTCCCCAACCCCAGGTTTCTTTATTTGAATTCCGCACGGTTGAATCTCCAATGGTATGTAATGCGGGTTTATTTTGCTTAATGAATGCCGTTGCTGTCAGTATTAAAACAGCAGCCAAGATTAATTTTATTGATTTCATTTTTATTTTTTTTCCTTAAAGGGGATGATTGCTCTGATTATTAAATTACACTGATAGGTGATGATTACAAACTATTTAAATGCGATTTAGTAAAGAGTCAAGTTTAGGAAGACGATCATTCATCTAATTGTCTCTTTTCATTAATATATTAATCTGTTACTTTTAATTTTATTGATGCACTTTCTAAACCATCTGCCATTGCTTTTACTTCGATATCCCCGATGCCGTTACCTTTAATATTAGCCATCACAACGCCACGATAAGCGTGCCTTTGCTGCGCTTTATACATTTCGTGACTGGCAATATTTCCATTGTCTACAGCGTCGATAACCCCATTTCCTGAAAGGCTGAATTTAATTAAGTGATCGACATTCGGGCAGATATTTCCCTGCTCATCATATACTTTCGCCGTTACAAAAGCCACATCATCCCAACTGCTACCAATTTTATTTTTATCTACGGTAAGCACGATTTTTGCGGGTGGTCCGGCAGTTTTCAACACTTCCGAAGCGACTTCTTTCCCCTTGTTTTTAGCTACCGCCTTAATCGTTCCTTTCTCAAAAGTTACCTCCCATAACCTTGGCGAATCATCAGTTGGTTTAGGTTTGCTTCCTAAAGATTTCCCGTTCAAAAACAATTCTACTTCGTCGCAATTGCTATAAACCGCAACCTTCGCATCATCATAAGTATCGAAATCTGTTGGTGTCCAGTTGTTGATCCAATCTCCGGCGCCTGCATTTTCTTCTTTTCTCACCAGGTGAACAGTGGGTTGATCAGACCACCAGCTTTGGCGTTGCAAACTTTGCTGTTTCCAGTTCCCAATCCGATCAAATAAACCTTGTCCGTTGGTAATTTGTGGCCAATCTGCTTCGCCCAGATAATCAAAACCCGTCCATAAAAACTGACCCGCCATGAAAGGGTGATCACGAAGTGCCAGATATTGCTGAATAACGTGTGTATTTTCTGTTCCGATTACTTTCAAATTTGGTTTTTGATTGTGCAAAGCCACCAACTCATTTTCGCGGTAATTCTGCCCTACAACATCCATCGTTTCTGCAAAACCATTGGTATACACTTTTGAATTCGCAGGGCGGAAAAGTGCCATGGTTACCGGCCGGCTTGGATCAAGCAAATGAACGAGATCCTGCTGATCTTTATATTTCTTAAAACCTTCAGGGCTGTTCAAATCATCATGAATTTCATTGCCCACGCTATAAATCACGATGGATGGATGATTGCGATCTCTTAACACCATGTCTCTGGTATCACGTTCCCACCATTCTTTCCAAAAGCGGTTGTAGCCTTTTTCTCCGTTATTTTTAGCTGATGTCCAGGTATCAAAAGTTTCATCCATCACCAGAAAACCCATTTGGTCGCAAAGATCTAAAAATTCCGGAGCGACAGGATTGTGAGCCGTCCGGATGGCATTTACCCCAGCCTCTTTTAGTCTGTTGAGGCGAAATTCCCAAACGCTTAACGGAACCGCAGCACCAACCGCTCCACCATCATGATGCAAACAAGCACCTTTTAACTTGAAGTTCTTGCCATTTAGCCAAAAACCCGTTGCCGCATCAAATTTGAAACTTCTGATTCCAAAAGTGTTGATTTGATCGTCGATCACTTTACCGCCAATAATTACTTTGGTAAGTGTTTTATAAAGAACCGGAGTTTCTACATTCCATAGTTTTGGATTTGCCAAATCAATGTTTTGCGCTATTTTAGCTGATTTATTCGCTTCAATATTTTGCCTGGTCTGTACCATTTTAATCACTTTTCCGCCTGCATCTAATACCGATGTTTCTAACGTTACCTGACTGCCCTTGCCAGATTCATTAGAAATTGATGTTTCTACTTTCACCGCCGCTTTCTGTGCAGTGGCATTTGGTGTGGTGATGAATACGCCCCAGTCATCCAAATGAATCAGATCTGTTGCCACTAACCGCACGTGCCGGTAAATCCCGGCGCCGGTGTAATAGCGGGAAGCAGGTTGCACGGTATTATCTGCTTTTACCGCAATAACATTGGTTTTCCCTTTGCCAAAATTGAGGTGTTTACTTAAGTCGTAAATGAAACTGATGTAGCCATAAGGGCGTTTACCAAGGTGAACACCGTTAATCCAGACCTCACTGTTAGCCATTACGCCATCAAATTCTATGGTCACTTTTTTGCCGGCCAGACTTTCATTGAGGTCGAAAACCTTTCTATACCAACCAATTCCAGATGGCAGATAACCTCCACCACGAGCAGTGAGGTTTGTTTTATCATAGGCACCTTCAATACTCCAATCGTGCGGAACGTTTAACTTCCGCCATTTTGAAGCATCAAAGTCTGTTTTTTCTACATCAGGAATATCCTGTTGAACAAAAGACCAGCCATTATCGAAATTAGTGATTATTCTTACTCGTTTTGGCGATTGTGCAACAGCAACAATCTGCGTTAAAAGCAACGTAAGTAAAGTGATTATTCTGAATTTTCTTATCATGGTTATTTCTTTGGTTCAACAAGTATAATATTGGGTTTGGGTGATTTCTTCAAGCCATAACCGAAATAAAATCCGGTATGTGGTGGCTGATTGTAACCAACATTTTGCCAGGCAATGCTTAAGCGGTATTGCGGATCATGCATCAGCGTATAATTTCGATGATCAGTTGGAATAGTGGTTGTATAAATCCGTAGGCTTTGATTATCGTAAGATCGGAGGATCAACTCTTCGCGCCAGTCGCCAAAAATATCTGCGCTTAAAGCTGGTGTAGATTTTGTCCAGTTGTTGGCAATGGCACCGTTAGCAGTGAACAACCTGCCTCCATTATATTTATCGATGTGATTTCCGTCTAAAAGTTCACGCGAGAGGTCATCATCCCAATAAATTAAAAAGTTTGTGGATTGTGGTTGTTCGCCGATTCTATTTCCATGAATATCATACAAGCCGTTTGAGCCAGACCACCACATTTGTGCACCAACTCTGGTATGGTCTATGTTATCAGCTACGCCTCTGCCCACATCTTCATCTGCTGATCCTTGCCAAAGAATTTCACCAGTCTTTGCATCGTAAACTGCGGCGCCCGGTCCCTTCGTCCCCTCCTCAATTTCATGCACACCAAAAACCTCCAGTCCTGGTCGCGCTGGATCAAGATCCGAAACATGAAGTGCATCACCATGCCTTAAACCAGTGGTGTATAAGCCTTTTCCATTATCATCCACGCACATGGAGCCAAAAATAATTTCATCTTTTCCATCGTCATCTACATCCGCCACGCTTAAATTATGGTTCCCCATGCCCGAATAAGGATTTCGTGCGTCCCTGGAATCAAAAATCCATCTAGAGGTTAATTTACCATTTCGCCAGTCCCAAGCAGCTAACACCGTTCTACCGTAATAACCCCGGCACATCACCACACTTGGATGAATGCCATCTAAGTATGCAATGCAAGCCGTAAAGCGATCGACGCGATTTCCGGTATCGTCATTCTTGCCGTTTCCACCTCTTCCGCCCCAGGCGCCGATATTTCCACGGGCAGGAACATAATCCGTTGTTGCTAAAGCTTCACCGGTTTTTCCACTGAAAATGGTAAAGAACTCAGGTCCATCCAATATTTTACCATTTTTGTTTCGATAATCTTTTGTAGCATCGCCGATTACTTTTCCCTTTCCATCTACCGTACCATCGGCAGTTTTACAGGCAAATTCTGAAATCCCATCACCATCCAGATCATAGACCATAAATTGGGTATAGTGTGCACCTTCCCTGATGTTTTTACCCAGGTTGATTTCCCAGAGAAAAGTTCCATCAATTTTATAAGCCTGAAAGATTGGTGGATCAGTGATGCCATTAGAAGAATTATCCCGCCCCCGACCGGTTTGATGCACTATAATGTCATATTCCCCATCGCCATCCAAATCCCCGACAGAGGTATCATTTGGCGTATAACCCGATGGTGTTTTCAACGGAATGGTTAAATATTGCTGAACCGGAGCTTTCGCCGCCAACAGAAAAGCTGAACTGGCCTGCTGCTCCTTATTGCCGATCATTGCTTTTACAAAATAGCTATTTGCAACATTCATATTTACGCCTGCATCTACAAAATTTGTTCCTTTGGTAAGCGGTAGTACATTTAGTTTTTTCGGTGCTTCGCTACCAATTTCGCGGTATAGATTAAAGGCAATATCATCCGGTTCGGTACCTAAAATGCGCCAGCTTACAAAAACGGAATCCGCACCCTTCCGAACGGCAACTACCCCACGCCCCAACTTTTCCATTTGCCTTTGGGCGTATAAATGCACGGAAAAATACAGGGTAAAAAGCAAGATTAAGGATGGTAATTTGATAAACATTTGCAAGATAATTGGATCGTTATAATGATTTATTGAACTTTATAATTGATTTTTGCTGATGCGGCAACACCTTTTTCAGAAATACCATCAGCCTTTACCACCACATTACCCTTATTATCTCCATTATAAAAAGTTACGGTGGCCGTACCATTTTCATTTGTTTTTATAAGTGGCGCCCAGAAAATGGTTGTTCTTAAGTCTTTATTTTTAGTGGCAGGATTACTGTAATTTGGCGCATAAAAATCTCTGGCGTTGTAATAGCCATTTAGATTAATGTTTAGCAAGTTCAGATTCGGACCGCTCAAAGCCTCATCCTTAATATTCAGAATGATCAGGTAAACATCCTGACTGGCATTGTCTACCAGGTGTTGTACCCGTACCTGATTAATCTGATCCATCCGTAGGCTATAATAATCAAATCGCTCAGTAATCAGCTCTTCCTTTGAATTTACCCTGATTCTTGGCCTGATTTTCTTTCTGTTAGATAAAAAGGTAACCCCTTCATCGCCAGTCGAATCAACGCCATCTACCGGATATGCCCCTCTTACTTTCGTGAGGATAAAATGTTCCAGGCCTTTGAAAGAATAGTCGGCTGGTGTGATATCGAAAACCTGCTCAGGATCGCCGTAAGTAACCATCGTTTCGTCAAACAATACCACTTTTTTGTTTTTATTTGCTTTAACTTCAACTTCATTCAGCGAAATAGAATCGCCGAACTTATAACTGCGGTTATAATCCATTCGTTTACTAATTTCAGCATCAATGTTTTTCGCTAAATCCTGAAGGCCGTTTTTAAAGGGAATCATAATCGGCTTAGGCACAGAATCTATCTGCAGCCAGCCGCCCTTTTTTCCTTTATCATCCTGAGAAGATATTTTAATCTGCTGGTTTCCATACCATTTTAATCCATCGAGAAAATAATTTCCATACTGATCGGTTTTAGTGGCATATAATTTCTGTCCGTCGAAGCCAGAACCAAATAAGGTAATATTCATATTTGGGAGCGGTTTATTGGCTAATTTTTCCCTGACCGAGCCGGCGATTGTTAAACCCGGTTCGGGCAAATAGGAAATTTTTATGGTCGTATCGGCAAGCTTTTTCCAAAGATAATCGCGCCAGCCCTGCGTTAATAAAAGCAGATCAAGCTGTTTAAACCGCGATGGATTTTTAGCATCAAAATATTGATCAGCATTTTTAATTTCACCTTTCACTTCTGATTGCAGCATTAAATAGGAAACGATATCAGTTCCATCCTCAGGAATTAACCCATCAACGGCGGCCAGCGACAATGAGGTCTTTGCCGGCTGACCAAAAAGATCCGTAACCTTGATATTTAAAACTACTTTTTCGCGTGTTTTATAAGTGGTTTTGTTTGGCACAACTGTAAAAGTATTGCCCTTAATATTTTGAATAAAAACCAGTCTTTCGCAATGTGGGCGACCAGCATCATCGGTGAGGGTAACCAATGCGATACCTTCAGGAAAATCCTTTTTTGGAATGGACACCGAAATAACGGGTTTCTCCAATTTCAGCGCTCCGGTGTAGATGTTGTCTCCGGCATGTTTAATGGTTATGGTGAGTGATTTTCCCGTCATTTCGCTGAATGTACTTTCACTGGCGCTGATGGTTGCTTTGAGATTTAGTGAATCATTTGTAACGTGCAAAACCAATCCTTCAGACAAAATTTGTGGCAACTGAGCAGTCACTTTCCCGTCACCAAAAATGGTTTCCACGCGGTAGCTTTCATTGGCTTTTGGAGTGAAGGCAAAAATGCCCATTCCCGCCACGGTGCTTTGAAATGCGGAGATGGTATCACCTTTTGAGGAAATGACACTTCCACGGGCTGCCAAACCGTTTCCGAGATTATCATTGGTTTTAAAAGCAACCAGACTTGTTAATCCGGTGACTAACGATCCACCTTCAGGGAAAAATGCGATCGATTTTTGATTATTGGGAGTTGCCAGCCCTATTGGTTTCTGCGCTGCATTCCGGGTAGCGTAGGTTGCATTTTCATTGAGGTGATTGGTAATATAAATGCTTTTCCGGAACACAAAATCATTGCCAAAATTGCGCATCCAGTTGGTGTAGGCACGAATGTTATACCATCCTGAAGGAACAGAATCCAGTTTGAAATCGCCTTTTCCCCGTCCGTTCTCCAGCCTGATGATCTTCTTATCAAGAATCGCTGAACGGGGATTAGTCAATTCTACATACAAATTGCTGCTCGAAGCGGTTAGGCTGGTACCTTTCGCATTGACCAGATAAGCACTAAACCAAACGTCTTCCCCGGCGCTATAATAGGTTCTGTCGGTTTGCAAATAAGCTTTTTCAAAAAACAGCTTAATGTTCTTCGGATCTGCAGTTTTTTGCTGTGCCTGGCTGGCTATCGTATAGCAGGCCATGCCAATCATCAGGAATGCTTTTTTAATACTCATCGTATATTTTGATCAGATGTAACTGAAATCTCGTAGACTTTCCCTGCTGTCGTTTGTATGGTATTGCTAAAATTTTCACCACGTTTTACTTGTTTAGCTCCAGTTGCTTTGATGCCTACAGGTGTTAAAAGGTTTAAAGTGCTACCATTTTTTGATAAAATTGATGCTTTGCTTAACCGCCCGTTTGCCCAATACAGATCTACTACAAAGCCACCACGGGCAACCAATCCCTTTACACTTCCTGCTTTCCATGCCGCTGGCAAGGCTGGCAATAGTTGTAATTGATTCAGGTGACTCTGCAAAAGCATTTCTGAAACCCCTGCGGCAGCGCCGAAGTTACCATCAATTTGAAACGGCGGATGGGTATCAAAAAGATTATTTAATGTAGAATTCTTTAATAATTCCTGGTACATTTTATAAGCATGATTGCCATCCAGCAGTCTGGCCCAGAAATTAATCTTCCAGGCCTTACTCCATCCTGTGCCTTCATCGCCCCGGATTAAAAGTGTCTTTTTTGCTGCGTTCGAATAAAGTGTATCAATCAAAGGTGAAATTTCCCTTCCCGGATGTAAACCAAATAAATGGGAAACGTGGCGGTGTTGCGGATCTTCATCATCAAAATCGCCATACCATTCTTGCAGGTTACCCTTTTTCCCAATTTGAAGCGGACGGAGTTTATCGCGCTTTGCTTTTAAAAGTGTAGCAAAATCCTCATCAGTTCCTAAAATTTTAGCTGCATCAATCAAATTACTGAACAAATCGCGGATGATGGAAAGATCCATTGTAGAGCCAATGGTAACCACTTCCTTACTACCATTTGGCAATAAATAGCTGTTTTCTGGTGAGGTTGATGGCGCAGTAACCAAATAACCGTCTTTTTCTACCAGCCAATCCAGGCAAAAAAGTGCTGCACCCTTCATTAAGGGATAGGCCGTCTCTTTCAGGAATTTTTTATCTCCTGTAAACAAATAATGTTCGTATAAGTGCTGCGAAATCCACGGACTTCCTAAAGACCAGTTCGCCCATTTTGGATCTCCGCTACCTTCACCAACCGGATTAGTTTGCGCCCAGATATCTGAATTGTGGTGCAATGCCCAACCCCTGGCACCATAATAATTTTGCGCCGTTTTCTCGCCATTAACGGCCATGTGTTTAATCTGCTCAATTAATGGCGCTGTGAGTTCAGAAAGATTGGTAACCTCTGCCGGCCAGTAATTCATCTGCAGATTGATGTTGGTAGTAAAATTACTTCTCCACGGCGGCCTGATCGAGGCATTCCAGATGCCTTGTAAATTGGCAGGAATTCCGCCGGGCCTTGAACAAGAGATGAGCAAATACCGGCCAAACTGAAAATAAAGTTCTTCCAGTCCGAAATCTGGTTTTCCTGCTTTATAATTTTTGAGCCTTTCATCTGTTGGCACATCCGCCAGTAAACTCCCGGCGTTATTAATATTAATGTGCAGTCGATTGAAATATTTGTGATAATCCTGAATATGTGATTGCTTCAGCGCTTCAAAAGTTATCGATGCTGCAACATTAAGAAAAGCTAATGCTTTAGCAGTTTCATCAAGCCCGTCTTTATCCGGATATTGATCAAAGCCGTTGTAACTCGTTGCTCCGGAAACCAGCACCAAAATCTCTGTGGCCCCGTTAACATTTAATAAACTATCTGTACTGAGTTTTCCATCGGTACGAATCACCTTTACTCTCGCCTGGTAACGCATACCGTTTCGATGATGGCTATCACTGTAGATTAATGGTTTGGTATCCCCGCGTTCGTCAGACTTAATTCTCGCCTTTCCACGTAAGATGATCTGATTGTTATCTTCGGTCTTTACCTGATGTTCCAGCTCCCCGCCGAGACCAAAGCTTACATTTAAAGCATTTTTTCGATCTGCGGTTAAACGCATGACGATCACCTGACCTGGAAACGTGGCAAATATTTCCCGCTTATAGACGACGTTGTTTACCGTAAATGATGTGGTGGCAATGGCATCGGCAATATTTAAAGTTCTGGTATAGTTGCTAATCGTACCATTGATTGTTTGCTTCAGAATTAAATTTGCCAGCGGCTGATACATGTTCGTATTCGGACCCTGCATTTTTTGCATCAGCTTTACCGTTTCACGGTTATTGCCTGCAAAAAGCTGCTTCCTTACTTCCGGAAGGTACTTTATTGCATCAGGGTTTGGGTTAGGATCGGCAGGTCCGCCGGTCCACAATGTTTCTTCGTTTAGCTGAATCAGCTCATTTTCCACCCGACCGAAAATCATGGCACCCAACCTTCCATTCCCAATGGGTAAGGCTTCATCCCAGTTTTTTGCCGGTTGTTTGTACCACAAAGTTTTGCTCAATTCAGGCTGTTGTGCCTTTAAAGTAGTACACAAACAAACGATCGACACAAATGAAGTGAGGTAAAAAAGTCTCATAAAGTGAATTGGTTAGTGGATGATTATCGCTTTTCCCGTTAGGCGAAATGCCGATCACCGCACAATTTAAAGCGAAAATTTATAAGTCGCGTCCTGTGGTATCCTGCTTAAATTCATGTTAAGATGCTACAGTGATCTCTGGAATATAATCACCAGGGCTTATTTTCAAACCTACATAAAAAAGTTACTTAAACTTAAACGTAAACAACGATATTCTCATTTAAGCCATCGTTAAAAAGGCGGTTCTTTACATGCTAACATGATAGAATTAAGTTTTTTAAAAAATAATCGTATATATGACGTTTATTATCTGAAATCTTTTACTTTTACATTTAGTAATCGACCAAATATTGAACTTAATGAAATCAAGCACCACATTAAAAAGCATACTCTATACATGCATTTCCGCTTCGCTAAGTGTAATCACCATTCCTATAGCATCGCAGGCGCAAACCACTAAAATAATCAAGGTCAAATTAGATCAACCCATTGCAAAAGTACAACCTAATATGTGGGGGGTATTTTTTGAGGATATCAATTTCGGCGCTGATGGTGGTATTTATGCAGAACTGATTAAAAACAGGTCTTTTGAGTTTACCAAGCCGCTCATGGGCTGGACCATTCAACGCAAGAAAGCGAATGAAGGTGAAATTCTGGTGGTCAATAGAAAAGATGTTAACGCGGCGAATCCCCGCTATTTGCAGATTAACAACGAAAATGGCGTTTTCGGCATCGTGAACGAAGGTTTTAAAGGCATTGGCGTAAAAAAAGGTTTGCGCTATAAATTTTCGGTGATGTACCGCCAATTGGCTCCGGGCGTAAAATTACACCTGCAGCTTTTAAACGCGAACGACCAGGTGATTGGTGAAGGAAATTTATCACCTGAAAAAACAGGCGAGGAATGGAACAAACAATCGGCAAGTTTCACGGCTACCGCAGATGAACCAAAAGCTAAATTCGCCGTTGTTTTTGAAGGAAAAGGAAAAATTGATATCGATATGATTTCTTTGTTTCCGGGAGATACCTGGAAAAACCGTCCGCAGGGTTTACGTGCAGATATGGTACAGCTTTTGGCTGATATGAAGCCGGGCTTTATCCGCTTTCCGGGAGGTTGTATTGTAGAGGGAACGGATTTAGCCAATCGTTACCAATGGAAAAACACCATCGGCCCCATAGAAGACCGCAAAATGATCATCAACCGCTGGAATACAGAATTTGCACATCGTGCTGCACCGGATTATTTTCAGAGTTTTGGCTTAGGCTTTTTCGAATATTTTCAGCTCGCAGAAGATATTGGTTCTGATGCCTTACCTATTCTGAATTGCGGCATGGCCTGCCAGTTTAATTCTGGCGAAGTGGCTTCTCTGGATGAACTTGATCCCTATGTGCAGGATGCCTTAGACCTCATCGAATTTGCCAATGGCGATGTAAGCACTAAATGGGGAAAAATGAGGTCAGATCTCGGTCATCCGAAACCATTTAATTTAAAAATGATGGGCGTTGGAAATGAAAACTGGGGACCACAATACCTGGAACGTCTTGCCATTTTCACCAAAGCCATTAAGGCGAAATATCCTGATTTTAAATTGATTAATAGTTCTGGAACAGACCCTGAAGGTGATCGTTTTAATCTGCTAAATACTTCATTAAGAGAAACTAAAGCAGATTTTATTGATGAACATTATTACCGTCCGGCAGATTGGTTTTTGAAAAATGCCGGCCGCTACGATAACTATCCAAGGAATGAGACGAAAATATTTGTTGGTGAATATGCGGTTCACGCCGATAAAAACTATGTAGGCAGCAACCGCAATAACTGGCAAAGTGCATTGGCATCCGCTTCTTTAATGACAGGTTTGGAAAGAAATGCAGATGTCGTTCAAATGGCATCCTACGCTCCTCTTTTTGCCCACATCGATGCATGGCAATGGGCACCCGATATGATCTGGGTGGATAATCTTCAGTCGTACGGCACCCCTGATTATTACGTCCAAAAGCTTTTCTCTACCAACAAAGGTACAGATGTAGTTTCCATCACTTTGGATGGTAAGAATATTATCGGCCAGGACGGGCTCTATGCTTCTTCCGTTCTGGATGCCGGAAAAAAGGAATTGATTATTAAAATTTCTAACAGTTCCGACCAGCCAAAGGTGATCGATTTTGATCTCGAAGGAAAAACGAAATTGAAAAATAAAGGCACCGTAGAAGAACTGGCTGATGCCAATCTGAATCAACTCAACTCATTTGCCAATCCTGAAGCCGTAAGTCCGAAAAAATCTACGGTTAAAGTAAATGGAAAAAAGCTAACCGCAAACTTGAAACCTTATTCTTTTAGCGTATTTAAAATCCCTTTCAACTAAATCATTCTAACCAAACGATAATGAAAAAAATATTCCTCTCTTTAGCCTTGCTTTGTTGTGGCTTTTTAGCCAATGCACAAAAGGAAACTACGCTAAGCATCAAACCAGCTGGCGAGCAAACTGTTAGCAAACATATCTACGGTCACTTTTCCGAACATTTAGGTCGCTGTATTTACGATGGTTTCTGGGTGGATGAAAACTCTACCATCCCGAATAAAGGCAGAATTAGATTAGATGTGGTAGCGGCATTAAAGAAAATAAAAGTACCGAACCTACGCTGGCCGGGCGGCTGTTTTGCAGACGAATACCATTGGCGGGATGGGATTGGCCCAAGAAATCAACGTCCTAAAATGGTAAATACCAACTGGGGTGGCGTAACGGAAGACAATAGTTTTGGAACACATGAGTTTCTTGACTTATGTAAAATGCTCGACTGCGAACCTTACATTGCCGGAAATGTAGGAAGTGGAACGGTGGAAGAGATGGCTAAATGGGTAGAATATTTAAACTTTGACGGTGTAAGCCCAATGACTGCTATCCGCAAGCAAAATGGAATGGAAAAACCATGGAAGGTTGCCTTCTGGGGTGTTGGAAATGAAAGCTGGGGTTGCGGCGGCAATATGACGGCTGATTACTATAGCGATTTATACAGAAGATATGCCACCTATGCCAGGGATTATCCTGGAGCACCGTTAAAGCGCATTGCCAGCGGCGCGAATGCAGAAGATTACAAATGGACAGAAACCTGCATGAAAAACATTGGCGCAGGCAGAATGTGGGGACTTACCCTTCACTATTATACTTTACCTACCGGAAAATGGGATGCTAAGGGCTCGGCAACCAAATTTGATGAAGAACAGTATTTCAACACCATGAAAAACTGTTTACGCATGGAAGAAATCGTGACCAAACATTCAGAGATTATGGATAAATATGATCCGAAGAAGAAAGTTGCTTTAATTGTGGATGAGTGGGGAATCTGGACCGATGTAGAACCGGGAACCAATCCAGGCTTTCTTTATCAGCAGAATAGCTTACGCGATGCTTTGATTGCCGGTACCACGCTAAACATTTTCAACAATCACTCCGACCGTGTGAGAATGGCCAACCTGGCGCAAACCATTAATGTGCTGCAAGCTTTGATTCTAACAGAAAAAGACAAGATGTTGCTTACCCCTACTTACCACGTATTCGATTTGTATAAGGCACACATGGATGCAAAATATTTACCGATTAACTTCACCAGCCCCGATTACACCTTGGGAGATAAGAAAATCCCTGCTTTAAACGTTTCTGCTTCGCAGGATTCGACTGGTGCAATTCACATTTCACTGGTTAACCTTGACCCAAAAAACAAAATTTCGTTAAACACCGATCTCGGCGATCTGAAATGGAAAACCGTAACCGGACAGATTTTAACTTCGGCAAATCTGACAGATGTAAATACTTTTACCGCAGCGAATAAAGTTCAGAATGCGAAGTTCAATGGGGCAAAAAAATCCGGGAATACACTTAAAGTTGAACTTCCAGCACAGTCTGTAGTGGTTCTGGAATTAAAATAAGTCGATCATGAAATATAAAGTCCTAGCCGCTTCCCTATTGTTTTTTGCGGTATTGCAAACGGTAAGCGCCCAAACAAAACACGAAATTAGCAGTCCCGATGAAACACTTAAGGTGAATGTTTTTCTAAAGGATAAGCAGTTATTCTACCGCGTGAACAGAAATGGAGCCGAAGTTTTAAACACGTCAACATTGGGATTGGTTCGCGGTGATGCAGACTTTTCTAAAAATCTTGCTGTGCTATCCGTTTCGAAAAATGAAACCGTAAAGGATACCTACACCTTAAAAAACGCAAAGCGATTAATCAATAACTACGTTGCGAATAAAAAAGTTATTCATTTAGAAAATGATGCTAAAAAGAAACTGGATGTTATTTTCCAGGTTTCGAATGATGGGATTGCATTTCGCTATTACTTCCCTGATCGCGATGCGAAACTGAACAAATTAACCGAAGAAAAAACTTCATTTCACTTCTTTAACAGTTCAAAAGCGTGGATGCAGCCCATGTCTGTAGCAAAAACAGGCTGGGAAAGCACAAACCCATCTTACGAAGAATATTATAAGAAGGAAATTGAGGTAGGTACCGCTGCACCAACTGATGCAGGCTGGGTTTATCCGGCGTTATTCAATTACAAAGATACCTGGTTACTGGTTTCGGAAACCGGTTTGGATGGCAATTATTGCGCAACCCGTTTAAAGCAAAATGCTCCGGATGGCAATTATTCCATTGGCTTTCCTGATCAGCGTGAAGCCTTTACCGGCCAGAATGTAAATCCCGAATCTACCCTTCCCTGGTACACGCCATGGCGCATCATCGCCATTGGAAGTTTGAAAACAGTAACAGAATCTACACTGGGTACAGATTTAGCTTACCCTGCAAAAAGCAATATCAATCCTGATCAGTTTCAACTGGGTAAAGCCTCCTGGAGCTGGATTATTTTAAAGGATAATTCCATCAAGTATGATATTCAGAAAAAGTACATCGATTTTGCTGCTGATATGAAATGGGAATTCTGCCTGATTGATGTAAACTGGGATACCACCATCGGTTTTCCAAAAATGCAGGAACTGGCAGATTATGCTAAGTCTAAAAACGTAGGTTTAATCTTGTGGTACAATTCTGCAGGCGCCTGGAATACGGTAAAATATACTCCAAAAAATAAGCTAAACGTAAGGGAAAGTCGTCTGCAGGAGTTTGCTATGCTCCAGAAGATGGGGATTAAAGGTATTAAAGTAGATTTTTTTGGTGGCGATGGGCAGTCGATGATTAAATATTACCTCGAAATTTTTGAAGATGCAGCAAAATTTGGCCTGAGCATAAATTGTCATGGCGCAACATTGCCGCGTGGCTGGCAACGCACCTATCCAAATCTGGTGACTATGGAATCAATCAAAGGCATGGAATTTATTACCTTCGAGCAGGAAAATGCGAATGAAGAACCCGCTCATGCAACCACTATTCCCTTCACCCGGAATGTGTTCGATCCGATGGATTTCACGCCAATGTCGTTGAACAAACTGCCAAACATCAATTTAAAAACCACCAGCACTTTTGAGTTGGCTTTACCGATTCTTTTTCACTCGGGTGTACAACATCTGGCAGAAACACCAGAAGGAATGGCTAAAGTTCCCGCGTTTGTTAAAACGTTCTTACGGGAATTTCCAGCCAGCTGGACAGATACTAAACTGATAGATGGCTACCCTGGAAAATTCGTGGTCATGGCGAGAAAAGCAGGCAATAAATGGTATATCGCTGGAATCAATGGTGAAAATAATGCCAAGGAGGTTTCCTTCGATAGTTCAAAATTTGGTAAAAAAGCAAAGCTGATTGTTGATGGAAAAGAAGACCTTTCGTTTGTTCAAAGCGAGTTGAGTACCGATGCAAAAACTAAAGTTAACATGAAGCCTTACGGTGGCTTTGTATTGGTAATTGAATAGAAATTACATGAAAAAATTACTTTATACCACAACTTTGCTGCTGACGTTTCTGCTAAATGTTCAGGGGCAATCCAAAAAAGATGTTTACCTCTTTGCCTATTTCAAAAATAACGGACAAGATGGTTTGCATCTGGCTTACAGCAATGATGCCTATAAATGGACAGCCCTAAAAAATGATTCTTCGTTCTTAAAGCCGTTAGTCAGTAAGGATAAACTCATGAGAGATCCTTGTATTATTCGAGGTGCCGATGGCTTGTTTCACATGGTATGGACGGTAAGCTGGAAAGATAAAGGAATTGGTTATGCCAGTTCTAAAGACTTAATTAACTGGAGCAAACAACAATTCATTCCGGTAATGGCCAAGGAGGAAGGTGCACGCAACACCTGGGCGCCGGAGGTAACTTATGACAGCAGCAGTAAAACTTATATGATTTACTGGGCATCGACCATAACAGGTAAGTTTACCGAAACCGTTTCCACGATGGAAGATGGCTACAACCATCGGATTTACTACGTTACCACAAAGGATTTTAAGACTTTCTCTGACACAAAAATACTTTACGAGCCGGGCTTTAATGTAATCGACGCTTCGATTGTGAAGGATAAAGGCAGATTTGTGATGTTCTTAAAAGATGAAACCCGTGAACCTGCGCAGAAAAATATAAAAATTGCCTATGCAGATCAACTCATTGGACCTTATTCCAAAGCCAGCGAACCCATTACGGGCAAGTATTGGGCAGAAGGACCTACAGCAGTTAAGGTCGGGAAAAACTGGTTGGTTTACTTTGATAAATACCGCGATCACCAATATGGTGCCATCTTATCCCCATATCTAAAGAACTGGAAAGATGTTTCTGATCAGATTTCCTTGCCGAAAGGATTAAGACACGGCACCATTTTAAAGATTAGGCCTAATGAGCTTGAACAGTTACTTAAACAAAAATAACCTCAGCGGTTAGGCGATTAAATAGCGCCCCTGTCCGCCTATCGGCACCTTGGTCCTGGAAAGGGAAAGGGCGCATGAAGAAAAATTTTTCGCTACGAGCATCAAGTGTATTAAATGAAACTGTATATGCTATCTCAGATCCTGAATCAAGTTCAGCACTACGGCTTTATTTAGAAAAACCGTCATTGCGAGGAGGCACGACGAAGCAATCTCCCTTGCAGATTCTTCGACGGAGATTGCTTCAGCAGATGAAAAATCTGCTGAAGCAATGACGGATTTTTTGAGGGGATGTACTAATCGAATCATCTTGCTGAATTTAGTTAGCACCAATTGACGGTAGATCTTGAATCAAGTTCAGGATGATGACCGCTTTAACCCACCGTTTATGGAATAGACGTAAAAAGGGTTCGGTGTTAAATGAAGGCAGTAGGCAAAAACGCAGGGATTCTTCGCTGCGCGCTGAATGACACCCCGCTATGGCCACCCTGCTACCGGCCTCGGAAATGATGGAAGGAGAAAACGTT
>JAZBLX010000056.1:0-16900 GCA_037033465.1 Bacteroidota bacterium
GATTGTGGTTTAAGCTTTAAACGTTTTCTCCTTCCATCATTTCCCAGGCCGGATAGCGAGGTGGCCATAGCGAGGTTTGCCCCTCGTTGTCATTCAGAGCGCAGCGAAGAATCCCTGCGTTTTTGTCTACTGCCTTCAGTCAACACCGAACCTTTTTATTATGTCATTCTATGAAGGGTGGATTAAAGCGGTCGTCCTCCTGAACTTGATTCAGGACCTCTGTTTTGATGTTTACTTTTTGTTAGCCGCAATGAATGCTATTATATGCCCTTTCCCATCTAGGGTAAAGGCGCCGTTTTATCTTCAGAACTTTCCTTAAGTGATATTTTTTTTACAATCGAAATCTATCATGATTCGTTACTTTTACCCAATACTTGAATATTTATGAAGAAGGATAGCAGTTGCGATCTTAAAACTTGTTTCATGTGCCAGCTCTCTTTACCTGAATGGCATCCTGCAATTGCAAATAATAGAAAAAACTTTATTGCCAAGAAAGGTGAGTCTATCTTTAATGAAGGCGATCCCGTTCAAGGCGTTTATTTCGTTACCTCAGGCAATGTAAAGATCCATAAAAAGTGGGGCGACAAAGAATTAATTCTTCGTTTTGCTAATGATGGTGCAATCTTCGGTCATAGGGGCATTACCACAAAAATTGATGCTTATCCAATATCCGCTACTGCGCTGGAAACTACTCATTTCTGTGTTATTGATCTTGATTTTTTTAAAACCACTTTGAAAGTAAATCATGAGTTTGCACATAACATGCTCATGTTTTATGCAGATGAACTTCATTCTTCGGAACGAAAAATGAGGAACTTAGCGCTGATGTCGGTGAAAGGACGTTTAGCCGTGGCGCTTCTTGAATTAAAGGAACAGTTTGGTCTGGATCAGGATGGTTTTTTATCGCTTGAGCTCAGCAGACAAGATTTGGCCGCATTTACCGGGGCAACCTACGAAACCGTTTTCAGAACCATGAACGAACTCCTGGCAGAACAGCTGATTAAAGTGAAAGGTAAAGCCCTGGGTATTTTAAATGAAGCTGGCCTCATAGAATTGGCAACGAAATAATGGTAGGCGTTGTTTTTTGCGGAGGAAAGAGCACCCGAATGGGAACCGACAAGGGATTAATCGCTATAAAGGACGATAACTGGGCTTCACTTGCGTTTAAAAAACTGCGCAATTTAGGGATTCCGGTATGCATATCCATCCATGCGGATCAAAAGGTAAGTTATCTCAATTTTTTTGCCGAAGAACAACTATTGCCGGATGATCTATCGCTCGATGTAGCGGGGCCTTTGCTTGGACTTTTATCTGCACATTTACAATATCCTAAAGAAAGTATATTGGTATTGGCCTGCGATCTTCCACTAATGGAAGCTGAATTACTCAACCGTTTACAATCAGCTGAAGCAGAAATTCCAGATACAGATGCGATAGTTTACCTCAATTCTGGTGAAGTGGAGCCACTTTGTGCTGTTTATAAAGCTAAAGGCTTGGCTAACGTAATGAATAAGTTGAAAACTGATCAACTAACAAGGTACAGTATGAAGCATGTTTTAAGCCTGATCAACGTTCATGTTCTGGATATTTCCGAATTGGAGCAAAAAGCTTTCACTAATTTCAATCATCATGGCATTACATAATCGTTTGCTGATGTTGTTATTTTTGTAAATTCATTTTTACCACTTTCGCATACGGTACAGCAATAGTAAAGTGGAAGATCTTCGAACGGCGTGTGAGGTAAAATATCAGATTCCACTTCTCCAAGTGCTTCACTATAAATCGTAAGGCACTTACTACATTGGTAAAGATTTTCCTGCGCAATCGGACTCGGTTTTTCCTTGGCCGGGAGATTGGTAACCTTTCGGTTTTGCGTGATCTCTTTGCGGAAAACATAAAACTTCATAATCACTCGCCTCAACTGCTCGGGGAGCATTGCTCTCGGGTTGCCTCTGCTGAAGATTTCCTCTGTCCGTTCATTAGGATTAAAATCTTTCGCCCTTAAGATATCATAAACGGGTAAAAGCTTTATTCCTGGAAGGCTTATTAGATAGCGCTTGCGAATCAGGATACTGCTAAAAATTTCACTTTTCTTTCTGGTTTTAATGCCAAAGCAAATACCATAGGTACGGATATCATCAATACTCAGGTATTTAACTAAGTAATTCTTAAGATCGAGGCTTTCTGGTGAATTGTCTTCTATCTGAAAGTTTAGTTCATTGGCAGCGTGCCGCATATTAATATTAAATTCCTCCAGCAGGTTATTCCAGCGCAGTTTATCTTTTTCGGGTATGCCTTTAATGATAATGCTTTTCCACGAGGTGCAGCAAATCTGACCAACTTTAGTTTCGGTGCAAAGCAAGCAAAGTTTTTTAAGGAAGCTTACCTTAAAAAGTTCATCACGCCTGTAAATTCCGAGCCAATATTTATTGTTATAGCGGTTAAGACCTTCGTAGTAGGGGAGATTGAAAGGCGCAGATGGTGCACGACTTGTTGCGGCTTTCGTAATGCATTCTTCGGTTTGAATCTGCCTGAATAACTCGGCGCCACTTGCATTAACATTATCAATAAAAATATCACGATTTGAGGTAATGAGTGCCTCAATTTGCCGGGTTACTTTCGAAATGCTGTTGGTGTAGCAAAGCTGATCCCACTCGTAAACCACATTGGTTTTTGGAAAACGAATGATCAGGTGCCAGTAATGTTCGGCTTCTACGGATGCAATCCAGTTGATATTACCCGTTAACATGGGGGTGAAACTCTGGTTATTATCGCAGATGTTAACCTTTAAGCGGGGTTTGAAATCAATTGCTTCTAATACATCCTGATACACGCCTTCTGTTAGCCAGGAATTTCTGACAAAAATTTCTTCGGCAGGATAGGAACTCACCATATTTGGATATTGGCTATGGTCTATCTCGTAATCAATAGCTAAACGATCGAGCTCATTGGTAAACGTTTCAGCGTTGTAGCTAATGGTGTCTAAAAATAACTGTTGCCGCAAGCCAAACCTCACATATTGGATTTTTGCTTTCGAAGCCGCAACCAAAATATTATAGAGGTTACCGGGAGAGATGATTCCGCCGGGAAAATTGATAATTACGGTGATGGCCTGCATATCAGTTGGCTAACAGTCCGAATTCCTTAACCGCCTTTGGGAAATTTTTATTTTCATGACCGGGTCTGCACAGTTTTAACAAGGCAAATCGTTGAATATCTGTCAGGCTTTTCCATTGATAAAGCGATAGATTTAAGGTGATTTCATTTGATTTTTCCTTTAACATTTCGGGGATCTGATGCAGATTGGCCCAGGCAGGCTGCGGATCTACGGCTAATTTGGTAGCTCTATTTCCGGTATATCTGGCAATTAAGCCAATTAGGTATTCATGATAAGTAGCTATTGCTGCGGGATGATGAGTTGGTAACAGCGCCAGTTTTACGCGTTCTTCCGGATGAAATTTGCTCCATTCGCTCAGTTTAAGTTTTACACCTGCTGCATCCATTTTAAAACGAACCACCATAGGGATACAACGAACATTATCTTCCATAAAATCTTCCTCAAAGTTGAAGTATTCTATTCCCGCTATGTTAATAAATTCTGAAGGGGTAGTGTTAGTGTCTCTGCTCATCTTTTCTTTTTCTTAATTTTGTTCAACCGGTATTTGTACAGATGCATCTTTTAGTACGTTTACGAAAGAATCCAGAATATTTTTAACTTCTGGTCTGCAACTTCCACAGCCCATTCCGGCTCCTGTTAACTGGCAAAGCTGCAAATGGTCTTTGCAACCTTCTTTAATTTTGTTTATGATATTGCCTTCGCCCACATTGTTACAACTGCAAATGGTTTTGCCAATAATGGGTGCTGCGGTTTTTCCGTTTCTCAATAATTGAAGCCTTTTTTCGCTCAGCTCCATCTTCGTTTCAATTAAATTCCTGAATTCCAGAAATTCGCTTTTATCACCAATGAGAATGGCACCAACCAGTTTATCCTGATGTACAATACATTTTTTATAATAGCGTTTTGCTTTATCAATGAAAATAATTTCTTCGTAGCCCTCACCGTTATTGGGAATTTCTGCCAAACCCAGTGAACACAATTCCAAACTGTGCATTTTCAAAATATTCATCAGCAAACTACCTGTGTAATACTTGCCAATATCGCCACAAAGGAACCTGGCAACTATTTCCGCCTGCTGTTCTGCCGCTGCAGTAATGCCATAAAGTTGATCCTCAAATTCTGCAATTTCACCGATAGCAAAAGTGTCTGCCGCGCTTGTACGCAAGTATTCATCTACAATTACGCCTCTTTTACATTCGATGCCTGCCTGCTTAATTAATTCGATGTTTGGAACTGTTCCAATGGCAATAACCAGCGACTGGCAAGCAATTAAACGACCGCTTTTCAGTCGTATACCAGAGATATCTTTATCTCCCAGGAACCGGTCAACTTCATCATTGTAAATAATTTCTATGCCTTTACTTAAAATTTCTTCGTGCAGCAACTGGCTTCCCATCATATCAAGCTGCCTGCCCATTAAGCGGGAGATGCGTTGTACAATGGTTACTTTCGCTCCAATTTCGCTAAGTGAGGTAGCCAGTTCTATGCCAAGCAAACCGCCGCCTACAATTACCACTTCCTTGTTTGTACATGCGATATGTGCTTTAAAAAGATCAGCATCTGTACGGCTGCGCATGGTAAAAATGCCATTCAGTGCAGGCGTATCCTTTAATACAAAAGACCGGCTGCCAGTGGCCAGTACCAATACATCGTAATGATGGGTGATGCCTTTACTATCTGTTACCGTTTTATCTTCTTTCGATATGTTGCTGATTTCTACTCCGCGATGCAATTTAATGTGATAATCAATTTCTTCATCATCACTCATTTTGATGAGGTTATGCCAGGGTAAAGTGCCTGTAATGTAATCGGGGAGGAGTACTCGGTTGTAAAACGGAAAATCTTCTTTGCTGAAAACCTCAATATCATCATCTACATTTAACGCCCGATAACTTTTCACAAAACCGCAGGCACCCGCACCTGCGCCCACAACGATAATTTTCTGTTTTGGCTTGTAGTATAATTTTACTTCAACGGCGCTGTATTTAAAATCGGGTTCTTTACTAATTGGATCTACCAGATTATTGGTGAGGTTGTTTACCCTGTGTAGGTCATAGTTATTGATTATCCCCCAATGCATGGGCATAAATACCACTCCGGCTTTAATGTCTGAAGAATATTTGGCTTTTACCCGCACTTCTCCACGCGCACTTACTACCTCAATTAAATCGCCATCTTTAATATTTCTCTTTACGGCATCTGCTGGATTAATTTCAAGAAATGTTTCACTCAGATGCTGGTTCAGCTTAGTCACTTTACCCGTTTTACTTCTGGTGTGCCATTGGTCTCTGATTCTTCCGGTGGTGAGGATCAGCGGACGCTCCGGACTCAGGCTTTCAGATAAATTCTCATCAGAAAAGGAATGAATGTTCGCTCTTTTATCAGCAGTATGAAATTTGAAATCGGTAAATAATCTGGCGGTTCCTGTGGAAGTGGTGTTTTGAGGATAAGGCCATTGAACGGCTCTCTTTTCTCTTAAGATCTCATAATTTAAGCCGCTGATATCAATATTAGTACCAGCTGTAAGCGCTGCATGTTCGAGGAAAATCTTCGACGGATTGCTAAAATCAAATCCGGGATAGCCCATCTTTTTTGCAAAACGACAAATGATTTCAGCATCTGGCAGGGCTTCTCCAGGCGCATCAACAATTTTGCTGAGGTGAGAAATGTAGCGCCCGGCATTTGTCATGGTACCTTCTTTCTCTGCCCAGGCTGCCGCAGGTAAAACCACATCGGCATATTTTAACGTTTCGGTTTTATTGCTTATATCCTGAACCACCACAAATCTGGCTTTTTTAAGTCCCGTTTCTGGTGTTCTCACATCCGGCAAACTGATAAGTGGATTGGTACACAAAATCCAGATGGCTTTCAGTTTACCAGAATTTAATTCATCGAACATTTCTGTTGCTGTTAGTCCGGGCTTCGAATTAATGGTACCCAATGGAATTTTCCAGAAAGTTTCTACTTCGTTTCGGTCGGCCTCACTTGTTAAATTTCGATGTGCAGGGAGCAAATTACTTAAACCGCCAACTTCCCTTCCGCCCATGGCATTGGGTTGACCCGTTAATGAAAATGGCCCGCTTCCGGGTTTCCCTATATGGCCGGTAATGAGGTTTAAGTTTATGAGAGAAAGATTTTTGTTCGTGCCCACTACGCTTTGGTTCAGCCCCATCGTCCACATGGTAAGGAAGCCTTTTGCATGGCCTATAAAAGATGCCGCCGTATGGATATCGGTTTCTGTTATGCCGCAGATAGCAGCGGCTTCTGCAATGGAGGTACTGAGCACATTTTTCTGATAGGATTCAAATCCATTGGTATGCTGTTCAATAAACGCATGATCGGTTTTTCCTTCTGTAATTAGGCAATGGGCAATGGCATGATGAAGGGTGATATCAGTGCCCGGATTAATTTGCAAATGTAAATCGGCGAGTGCACAGGTCTGCGTTCTTCGTGGATCGCTTACAATAATCTTTAAGTTTGGGTTTTTTGCTTTCGCAGCCTCCACGCGCCTCCATAAAATAGGATGGCACCAGGCAGGATTGGCCCCGGCAACGAAAATGCAATCGGCCAGTTCAATGTCATCGTAACTGATCGGTACGCTGTCTTCACCGAGACTCATTTTATAACCAACAACCGCACTGCTCATACATAAGCGGCTGTTGGTATCGATATTATTGCTACCGATAAAGCCTTTAATTAATTTATTTACAACATAATACTCTTCTGTTAAACATTGACCACTGGCATAAAACGCTACACTATCTGGACCATGTTTTTCAATCAATGCTTTAAAAACAGCTGCGGTTCGTGCTAATGCTGTATCCCAGCTTACCCGTTGCAAAGGCATATTTTTGTTATACCGCATCTGCGGATACAATAAACGATCGCTTTTGTCATTCACCGTATAATGCAAATTCATGCCTTTGCTACACAATAGGCCGCGGTTTACAGGATGGGTTTGATCACCCGCTACGGTAAGGTTTTGCTGCGCATCTTTATTAACCACAATGCCACAGCCTACACCGCAATAGCAACAGGTAGTTGTGTTTAATACTGATATGTGCTTTTCTGGTTTCAAAAGGCGACTGATATAAGCGGATGAACTATTTTGAAGGGTTAAGAACCAAATCTTCTACCTGACTCTGTTTTTGTGCCATTATGGTTCTGAAAATGAAGACTGCAATGCCAACGGCCAGAATGATATAACCAAGTAGCGTAAAAGCACTGGTATAATCTATCAGGTCTTTGTGAAGGTTAGCGCTTTCGCCGGTTACATTTTTTGTGAGGTGACTGGCCTTTGCCTTGAACATAAATGCAATTAGCATTGCGCCAATATTGCCGCCGGCACCTACAATTCCGGCCACGCTTCCAACTGCTTTAGGATTAATAAAGGGAACGAGGCTGTAGGTTGCACCGTTTGCCATTTTTAAACTAAGACCGAAAACAAACATCATGAAAATTGCCATGCCGATATTCCCTGATTTTGCAAACCAGATTAATCCGATTCCTTCCAGCAATAGTAACGAAGCCAGGAGCAGCGTTTTTCCGTCAAATCCCCAGGTCTTTCCAATCTTATCTGCCAATACACCACCTAAAGGACGTGCAAAGATGTTAATCCATCCAAAGATGCCTGCTACCATTCCGGCAACGGCAATGGTAGCTCCAAAAGAATCGGTAAAAAAGATAGGGGCGAAGTTATCTACGGTAATCTCTACTCCAAAACAAGCGGCGTAAGCAATGGTTAAAATCCAGGTGCGGTAATCTTTTGCAGCAAGCAGAAAGGTGTTTTCTTTTGATTTCTCTTCCAGCTCAAGGTTTTTGAAATCTCCCGCCGGGCTATCCTGCGTATATCGGTGATAAAGGAATGCACAAACCAGTAACATTATGCCGGGGAAAAGCATGGCATAACGCCAGCTATCAGCAGAAGTGCAAAGCCCAATAGCCGTAAGGCCAGATGCAATAAGGGGCATAAAGAAATTAGCAGCACCTCCTCCTGCGTTTCCGAAACCACCGGCAGTAGCGTTTGCTGTTCCTTTAATATTCGGTGCAAACATAATAGAAGTATGAAATTGCGTAATTACAAATGAAGCCCCAATTACGCCAATTGCTAACCTAAAGATTAAAAATGAAAGGTAAGACTGGCTGGTGCCAATGAGGATAACCGGAATGGCGCACAATACGAGCAACCAGGTGTAAATGATTTTTGGACCATACTTGTCTATTAATCTGCCAATTAAAAGGCGGGCAAGAATGGTAGCCGATACAGATGCAATTTGGATATTGCCAACCTGATCTTTCGTTAGTTCTAATTGTTCTCTGGCCATTTTCATTAACGGAGCCATTCCGAACCAGGCAAAAAAGCAAAAGAAAAAAGTTAACCAGGTGATGTGAAAGGTTTTCATTTGAACACCTTTTATAGAAAATATGTTGAGTTTACTGAGGGGTTGATTGGTTAAAGTTGACATTTTAATGAGTTTGTTTGATTTGCATTAATACAGTATGCCTATGCCAGGCCCATGTTCCCTTCTGCACGTGATGCGGCTTCACCAATTATCTTCAGAAAATAACCTTTAATCGATAGGTGAAATGCCTTTATTTTGGTTCAGTTCCGATGTAAACTGTTCCGTTTTCTATTTTTACAGGATAAGTTTTAATTGCGCATTCATCGCCGCTTAAACATTCTCCTGTAACGAGCGAAAAGTTTTTCTTATGAAACGGACAGGCTACTTTAGGTTCATCAGTAGCAGTGCCAATCATGCCGCGGCTTAAAGCCATTTGCTTACGGTGCGGGCATTCGTTTTGAGTAGCATACCATTCGTTTCTTCTGGTGAAATAAAATAATGCAATCTGATCTTCACCATTCTTCACACAGACGCCGCCATTTTCTACAGCATCCTTTACTTTGCAAGCGGCTAACCAATTGTTTGATGTTTGTATCATCTTTTCGGGTTTAAGGTTAATATTGGATAATTAATATTTGGTTAGCTTTTAAATATGTCTAAATCAATCCTAAACTTCATTTTAACACCTCTATAATGGTCTGATGGCAGTCTATTATTAGTTTTAGGTTGTGATTAGTAATGTAAAATCCATTAAATATGATTTTTGATAGTCAAATATATGATTTTAGGTAAAATTATTCCACTATAGAATGACTATTATCATTAAAATTTGAAATTTTTTAAATTATTGTAAACTTTATATGATTATTTGATGATTTAATTAATGATTTGGGTTTATAAAGTTTATTTGTTTAAATATTTGCAAGTTTATTTAGATTTACTTTTGGTTTTTAATGATTTTGATAATTTAATGGTGGGGTATTTGATAGAATTTAACTTTATAAGATGTTTTTTAGCGGTAAAATTACTTTATCGAGTGTGGATTTAGATAGTGAAGGCTAAAATCTGGTTTAGTTAACATTCTTAGCATCGGCAACAGTGATTTGCAATTAAAAAAAAAGCTTGATGCTGAGAATTCTATATGGTACGCTTACAGATAGCGCTGCTGATAGATTTTAGTATTGCAGAAATGTTGCAAAGCTGACAGGAAACTACAAAACAATTATGCCCTAAAAAGGCTTATAAATGGAAATATATAGAATGAGTACACAAAAACCAATTGCAAAGGACTTACAAAAATTTATAGATCGTTTTGAGCCTGCTAAATTTAAGATCATGAGATCTGGCATTGAAATAAGGGGCGTGAGCAATATTCACCACGCGATTCAAACTGCAAAAGATATTATTGAAAAATTGAAGCTCAACCTACACATTTCGCACAGTGCGGATATGGTAAGCTATGGTGGTTTTGAAGTAAACCTTCGCTAACTGCTGATCTTTTTAAAAACTGAGTAAGTAAATTACTGCTCAGTTTTTTTATTTTAAGTCATTGATCGTTCTTAGCTAGGATTTCGTTATCGATTTCAGCCCGGCTTAACTAATCCAAAACAGGTCTCTTATCAGCTCTTACATTATAACTGATTTTTTTAATTGCCGCAGAGGTATAATTCACAATGCTTCTATCAAAATGAACATCAGTAAAAACCTATTCCCAGGTTTGCTTGTTCAGATTATAATACGTTAAATAGGGTTTTGAATGATCTGATCAGCCCTTTATCTTATTGCTTATCAATTATGAATGATCTAACATCGGAAAACCGTAAATATACCGTACCACATGTTTCACAATGGTCGGCATTTATTCATGCCAAATGCCCACGCTGCAGGCTTGGGTCTACCTTTACAGGTGCCATGTATGGATTTAAGGTGCAAAAAATGAAAGAGGTGTGTGAAGTTTGCGCGTTAAAATTTGAACGCGAGCCGGGCTACTTTTATGTATCCATGTTTGTAAGCTACGCGATGAATGTTGCCGAAATAATTTCTCTTGGCGTAGCTGCCTATGTATTAGGCCTTGATATTGTTTATGAAAATTTATGGTATTTCGTAGCAATCATCTTTACCGGCGTATTGCTTTTTGCTCCATTAAATTACAGATACTCCCGGATGGTGCTGCTTTATTGGCTATCGCCAGGATTACACTATGATCCGTCGAGGATTAAAAATAGGTAGTTAGGTTAACACTAAGAATGTTCTTAATTTAAAATTAGATCTGAAACCTATGTAAATTGTAGGCTTCAGATCTAATCATATAAAAGTTAGTTATCTAGTAAAAATTACCTTTTGCCGGCTTTCGGAGCCAGCGTCAGGAACATTCTTTTTCCTTCAAGTTTGGGTAGTAATTCTACTTTGCCTACATCTTCTAATCCTTGAGCAAACTTTAATAGTAAAATCTCCCCCTGATCTTTGTAAACAATCGATCTTCCTTTAAAATGAACAAAGGCACGAACCTTTTCGCCACTTTCTAAGAATGATATTGCATGTTTTAGTTTGAACTGAAAATCGTGATCATCTGTGTTCGGACCAAACCTGATATCTTTAATAATGGTCTGCTTAGCCTTCGATTTGATCTCTTTTTGTTTCTTTTTTTGTTCGTAGAGAAACTTACTGTAGTCGACAATGCGACAAACCGGAGGAACGGCGTTTGGCGAGATTTCGACAAGATCCAGGCCTTGTTCATCTGCTAATTTTAATGCCTCAGCAATCGGGTAAATTGCTGTTTCTACATTTTCTCCTGTCAGCCTTACCTCTGTTGCGGTAATTAACTGATTAATTTTATGTTCTGCTTCTTTCTTTCTGAAGGGTAAGCGTGGCCCTCTGTTGAATCCTGCTTTTTTTAATGCCAAATTGCTATAATTTTAGTGAAAAATGTTTTGAGCGAGATGCGTTAGTCATACTGTTTCGGATAATATACATTTTTCTGCCGGATTACACAAATTAGATTTCCTATCATGACTTTTCAGTGAAATAGTTAAGGAACGAAGCAGGAGGGAAGAATAGCTGAGTAATAACCTCAAGCTTGTCGAAATGTTCTTCATACTTTTAAGAAATTTCGACAAGCTAAACATTAAGAATAATAGGTGTCAATTAACCACTGAACGGTTGGTTAAGCTAGATATACTTACTGTTTTAATTGTTGTTGCTTAAGTTTCAAAGAATCTTTTGCTCTTTTCTTAAAGAAACCACGAAGTAAGAAATTACTTTGTAAAGCTTCAAGATCTTCATCTAACTTTTTGCTGCTTTTCTCCAGATTCACCATAATTGATTTAACCTGCTGTGCAGTGGCTGGATCGTTCAACAACAATCCGGCTGCATTATCTGAACTTTTTAATTTTCCTGAAGCTGTTTCTAAATTAGCCGCCATTACCGATGCGGATTGCGTCAGTTTCTGTAAGCTTTGAGTAGATCTCTCCAGTTTTGCAAAAACAGCCGTATCGGTTAGCATCTTATCCATCAATCCATTTTTGGTATTCAATGTTCTGCCGAAAGTATTAAGCTCTAAAGCCATTTTTGATGTGGCCAAAGAGGTTTTATTGAGGTTAGCGACCATCGACTTAAAGTTTTGGGCCAATTGCTCATCAGAAAGTAGTGCTCCAGCTGCACCTTTTCCATCAATGAGGTTACGGGAGAGAATCTTAAAATCTGAAGTTACATCCACCAGGTTCTTATTGTTTACCTGGAGTGTTTTCATGATATCATCTGTAGATAATGAACTGTTCACCTTAAGCATATCTCCGTCTTCAACAAATGGGAATTTTGGATTCCCGCCGGTAAGTACCACTATTTTATTGCCAATTAAACCATCTGCACCAATACTTGCGCCAGCGTCTTTGTGAATGTATTTATGTACATCTTCTTCTATGCTCAAAGCTACCTTTACCTGAGAAGTACCGAAGAAATCGATCTTTTTAATGGTTCCGATTTTGACGCCGGAAAACCAAACGTTGTTTCCTTTTTTAAGTCCTTGAATATCATTAAAAACCACATTAAGGGTAAAACTTTTTACGAAGGTTTTTTTCTGACTTCCTAATGTAAAGATGGCCAATACAAATATCAGTATGCCCAGAGCAATGAAAATGCCCACTGTTATTTTCTTTTTATTGTCGTTCATGGTTATTGTATAAAATTGTAATCAAAAAATGGTTGGGCCAGTTTATCTCCCGAATTAAATATATCTTCAAAACTACCTTGGCGCTCAAAGCGGCGTTCCATCAGCATGGCTACACGGTTACCGACCTCTTTTGCACAGGTTAAATCGTGGGTAATAATAATGGCACTGGTATGGTATCGCTCCTGCACATCGTTTATTAATTTGTTAATTTCTTTGGATGTAATGGGGTCTAGTCCGGCAGTAGGCTCATCATAAAGCATAATCTCAGGCTTCAAAATTAGCGTTCTGGCGATCCCTATTCGTTTTCGTTGTCCGCCTGAAAGTTCAGATGGCATCTGATTAATCGTTTGAGATAAACCAACAGCATCTAACATCTCTTCAATTAGCGAGTTAACTTGCGCCTTTGATAGGTCTTTCCGGTTCCTCACCAACGGAAATTCTAAATTATCGCGAACGGTCATACTATCATATAAGGCACTGTTCTGAAAGGAGAAGCCTACGCGCAACCTCAAATCGAGCAGTTCCTGATAGGAAAGTTCATCCACTTTCTGTCCGAGCACATTTACAAGACCACTATCTGGTAACAGTAAGCCAACAATAATTTTAATCAAAACAGATTTACCCGTTCCACTTTTTCCTAGCACAACCAGGTTTTCACCTTTATATAGATCAAGGCTGGCATCCTCCAAAACTTTGTAGTTTCCAAAAGCTTTATCCAGCGATTTAATCTCAATAACTTTCTCCGAATTGAAATCGGTCATATTTTTTGCTACCATATCTCAGTTTAGGTATTAAATAGGCTGAAAATTTGTACACAAACTACTTCTTCCACAAAAATCAAAAACATTGCAGTTACCACCGCAGAATTTGCCGCCTTCCCAACGCCTTCAGTACCTTTAGAAGAGTGATATCCCTGGTAGCAACCCACAATAGCGATAGTAAACCCAAAAATTATTGCCTTAACTGTACTCGCTATAATATCTAAATAGGTAATATTTTCTAAAGCACTTTGAAAGAATGTGGTGGCGCTGGTTCCTTCGTTTACTGAAACATTTAATAATGCACCGAGCATGCCCACCATTGCCGTATAAAAAGTAAGAATAGGCATGGTAATCGTGGCGGCCAAGACCCGGGTAACTACCAGAAACTTAAATGGGTTGGTTGCACTCACTTCCATGGCATCAATTTGTTCACTCACTTTCATTGAACCCAATTCAGCGCCAATACTCGATCCTACTTTGCCAGCCGCAATAAGTCCGGTAAGTAACGGTGCAAGTGTTCTTAATAAAGCAATGCCAACCAGAGAAGGCAACCATGATGTGGCACCAAATTCTGATAGCGATGGCCTGGATTGTTTGGTAAAAACCAATCCGGTTATAAACCCGGTAGTAGATATAAGTAATGCAGAGCGATAGCCAATTTCATAACACTGCCGCATCAGTTCTTTGAACTCGTAAGGCGGAAGAAAAACTTCTCGGAAAAATCTTCCGATAAATCTAAATACATTATATAAGGTGATAAACAAATTTCCAAATTTACTTACGGGCTTTGGTGTATCAGCCGGGGTCTCTTTCTCTATTCCCATTTTTGAGTTTTTGCTTTTTTTGTGGAGTCTTGAGGAATCTCTTTTTCTTTAGTTAAACGATGTTTGGAAACAGCGGTGGTATCAGCAGGAGAGAGGCTGCCATATAATACCTTGTAAGTGGCCATCAAACTATTGTTTCTTTCTTTAAAATCTGCTTCACTAATCTCACCCTGGTTCAATTGTTGTTTTAAAGCAACAGACTGATCTATAATCGCCTTTGCAGAATCAACAATGCCAGAACTGGAAAGTGTAGTTTGCTGATCTACCTTTTTCCCTCCTGAGCCTTGCTCCGGATTGGTATTGTGGCAGGCAATTCCTAAAAAGGCAATAGGCAGCATGAATTTAATTCTCATGGTAACAATACAGATTAAATTGCCAATTGTTTGTAGCAAAGTTGATTATTTATATTGATCTTTTTGATTGCTTTAAAAGAGTGCAATGCCATGCTGATCAGTATATTTCAACTTTAAAATTGAGCATAAACCAGCATTTTCTCTCTTTCAAATATAATCTATAAATGCCAGATTTAGGGTTTTAACCATCAATCAATAGGTTTTAAATCAACAATTAAACTCGAAATAGGTAGAAAGTTGGCTATTCTTTAGTTAAATGGCAAAGTCTTTAGCAGATTTTTTTTGTTATATGGTTGGATTTATTAGTTTTGTGAGCCCTACAAAGGGTTTACATTAATTTATAGATGAATTTATTCATCTTAATTATTCATAACTATGGAAAAATTCAAACAGGTACAAGAAGTTATCGCTTCAGTTGAAGCTGATATTGCTAAATTCTATGATGGTGGAAATGCTGCAGCTGGAACACGTGTTCGTAAGGCGATGCAAGACCTTAAAGTATTGGCTCAGGAAATCAGAGCTGAAGTTACAGAGAAAAAGAATGGTGCAAAATAAGCACTTGTAGCGACAAAATTAATGCCCTTAAGATATGTTCTAAGGGCATTTTTTGTTTACTCTTCCGAAGAGAATCTATATCCTGAAGCCGGACGCAGATACTAAAAGACATCATGGGCAGATTCGAACCGCCGTAAAAGGTTTTGCAGACCTGTACCTAAACCACTCGGCCACATGACTATTTTAATTCATTTACTGAGCTATATAGCAAATATAAAATAATTAATATTAATCTATAGATATAGTCGTCTTTTTTTAATTATTTCTGTGATGTTGCTCTTATCTATAAAATAGAAATTGGATTAAGCAAATTAATCCTCAGGCAACAACTAGTTTAAAGGGAATTTGAACGATAAAAATTTAAGGTTATACCTTATATATACCAGCCGCCATTTTTTCTATGAAAGATTTTGGCAAAAACCTGTTGGCATAAACACTCACGATATTGGTAAACCCAGGAACAATTTCAGATTTTTTTCCGAGCATGCCTTTCACAGCGATAGCAGCAACCTCCGCTGGCTGCATATTAAATTTTTCAGCCATTTTACTAAATGCATCTAAACCGGCCCGATGCGCAAAGCCTGTATCCACAGGACCAGGGCTCATACAAGTAACAGATATTGATGTGTTTTTAAGTTCAAACCGCAAAGCTCGTGTAAAGGAAAGTACAAAAGCTTTGGTTGCAGAATAAATGGCCAGCGTAGGTACAGCCTGATAGGCCGCAGTGCTGGAGATATTAAGGATATACGATTGCTTTTCTTTAGCTAGTGAAGGGATTAAAAAATGACATAACGAAACCAACGTATCCATATTCAGGCGGCACATATCCATTTGAGCTTGAAGATCCAATTGCTTAAACTGCCCCCAGATTCCGTAACCGGCATTATTTACAAGTGCATTGATCCTGTATTTCTTTTCTTCAATCCAGTGTGCTACTTTCTCAGGTGAATCGGTCTCGGCTAAATCAATACTCAGAAAATCGGTTGCCACATTATATTTTGCAGCAATCTCGCCACTTAAAGCTTCCAGTTCATCGGCAGACCTGGCGATAAGCAAGAGATTAAATCCTTTCTTAGCAAGTTCTGAAGCAATCGATTTCCCTATTCCTTTACTTGCCCCGGTAACCACTGCATAACTTTTATTCTGATCGCTCATCTACAATTGTATTAATATATATATGTCATCGCAAATATGCTATATTAAAGATTAACTTCTAAAATTATGAGCGATAATAATCTTCAACTTAGATTAATAACTTTAATGAGGAATAATTTTATATTTGGTAAGCGCATCAAATTATAGGGTTTGGCACAAGCTGATGGCTAAATAGATTTTGACTATCGAAACATAGAATTATTCGATTGTGATTTCCGGACATGAACGTTTACCTTTAAAAATGTTTAGCTCACTATGCGGTTAATTTCAAAAACAAAACATAATATATCATGGAAAAAGATTCAAATGACATCAGCAAATGCCCGTTTCATAACGGAACTATGAAGCAGAATGTTGCCGGTGGCGGAACCAGAAATCACAACTGGTGGCCAAACCAGTTAAAACTTAACATTTTGCGCCAAAATTCATCGCTGTCTAATCCGATGGATAAGGATTTCAATTATGCTGATGCTTTTAATAGTCTAAACCTGGAAGAGTTAAAAAATGATCTTAAGGCTTTAATGACCGATTCTCAAGACTGGTGGCCGGCAGATTTTGGTCATTATGGTGGTTTATTTATTCGTATGGCATGGCACAGCGCGGGTACTTATCGCGTTGGTGATG
>JAZBLX010000057.1:0-16548 GCA_037033465.1 Bacteroidota bacterium
TCGTGATAACTTATTCAATAGGGCGGACTTCATGTTAGTCTTTTGTGAAACTTAGGCCCACGCTTAAGCGGTTCTTGACGGTACCTCACTCAAAAGCAATGAAGTTCGCCTTATTGGTTTCTTACCGATAAGGTTTCCTATCTGCTTTTACTGAGTTAGCATCGTTTTACATAAAATTAACCTGTTATGAAAACGAAAGAATTAAATGCAATTGATCTGTTTCACTTTCAAGAAGTGCAACAAGACCACTCCCTCAAAAATTTATTCAAGAACATTATTTGTTCTCCATCTTAACGCTTACTAGTCTTGCAGGTTTATAATATGAAAACCCATTGAAAAAGATAATGGTGTGAACAAGAGCGCACATCAAAATCTTACCGACAGGAATCATATTATTACTTGCTACCAGCCCTTCATTGTTGATTAGACAAAGATCCAGTACAATGGTTTTTCGCAATCCCAAGGTAAGTATCTTTTTTCTAATAACAAATACGGTTACTCGTATCTGCATAGTTTCATGCGGAAGGGCTGGTTTATGTTTTATTTAAACCTAATTCCTAACTTAATATGATGAAGTTTGCTTACCAGTATCTATGTAACTGGCTCGATGCGTTGAAGCCAAGAAACCCGATATGAATTTTGTTAATGGCACGATCATGTATGTAGGTTTAATATTTACCTGGCCAACATACTAATCTTTCTTAAGCAGTACGAAGTTGGATAAGTTTTATGAATTAATTTTATAAGTTTTTTATTTCAGAAAACAAAAATGACTCAACTTATCACAACCTAATCGCTACTAAGGCTTGAAATTCAATTGCTAGCCAATATGTAATGGTATTATTGAAATCTCGTTTTCAAATCTCGTCTGCTATCCTATTACAGTTTTATTAAATACACTTACAATGCGAAAAATATACATAATACTCGTCATGGCCATGCTTTGCCTAAATTTTAAACCTTTTGCACAGATCCCAAATAGAATAACAGTGGGAGATCAATTGCCTCCTGACTTTTGGAATACGGAATATAGTGTCTATCAGAAAGGTAAGCTTACAAAGCAAAACCTGAAAAGCTTTGAAGGGAAGCCATTCATTCTTGATTTTTGGGCAACCTGGTGCAGTACGTGCTTAAAGAACTTTAAGGTTTTAGATAGTGCTTCCCGTACCCTTAAACTGGCAGTATTACTAGTTAATAGCCAAAATTCAGGTGACAACTTCGATAAAGTCGACAAGTGCCTGTCCGAATTAAATAATGGTCAGCTAGGACTTCCCTCAATTCTCAATGATACGCTGCTGCAACGTTACTTTCCAAGCCATACGCTTCCACACTACGTGTGGATCGATGGCTCTGGAAGAGTTCAGGCAATAACCGGTACTGTACCCTTAAACTGGGAAAGTTTAAAGATGATGTCGATTGAAAAAAAAAGAGCTAAAAAATTAAGTAAAATAACAATTAACTCTCCCAAAGAATGAAATCACTATTTATCACTTTCTTGCTCTGCGCCACCATTTACTGCTGCTATGGACAAACTACTACGCTCAGTGGAACAGTATTTGATGAAAATAAAACGCCAATAGCAGGAGCCACAATTTCTATTTCGGAACTCAAGGCTAACTTTAGAACTGATTCTACCGGTAAATTTGCAATCACGCTTGCTGCGGGAGTATATCACCTTCATATTGCCCACATTAACTTTAAACCATTTACCGATAAAATTTCCCTGCCATTAACAAAGGAACTACGCATTTCATTAAAAATGGCGAACCGGCAGTTAGAGGAGGTTAACGTTGTCAATACAGGCTATCAGCGTCTAAGCAAAGAAAAGCTCACGGGAAGTTTCACTACGCTCGATAATAAAACATTTAATTCTCAGCAAACAACTAATATACTTGAACGATTAGAAGGGATTACTTCTTCGCTGACTGTAGACCGAAGTACCAGTTCACCTGGTATTTTAGTGCGCGGGCTTAGTTCACTACTTAGCGATCGTAGCCCGCTCATTGTGTTAGATAATTTTCCCTATGAGGGAAATCTGAATAACCTGAATCCTGGAGATGTGGAAAGTATCACAGTATTAAAAGATGCAGCAGCAACTTCGATCTGGGGTGCAAGGGCAGGTAATGGGGTGATTGTGATCACTACCAAAAAGGCAAAATTTAATCAGGCAATCAAGATCAATGCCAGTGTGAACCATACCTTGTTTTCTGATCCTGACTTGAGCTACCTTCAGATGATGAATACTAAAGATTTTATCAGCGTGGAGCGAATGCTTTTTGAAAAAGACTATTTTACAGCTCAGGAATCCTCTTTGGAAAAGCCCGCCTTAACACCGGTTGTTGAATTGTTAATTTCCAGGCGTGAGGGAAAAATAACGAGCAGCGAATTTGAGGCCAGCATTGCTAAATTAGAGAATCAGAGTGTCCTTGAAAATTATACAAAAGATTTTTTTAGCAGGGCAATTTCAAAGCAGTATAATTTTTCATTAAATAAAGGAAATGAGAGCAGCCGCTGGCTAGCTTTTGCAGGCTTTGATGATAATCAGGATGCCCTTGGAGCAGATAGCAAACGTTTTAACATTAAGATCGAAAATGGGCTTAAGGTTACCCGAAACCTGGACTTATCTACGACCATTCAGCTAACCCATAGCGATAGCCGTTCGGGACGACCTGCCTTTAATACCCTAGTACCCTCATCGGGATATTTGCCGCCTTATACCCGCTTTCGTGATGAGAACGGATTGCCTTTGGCAGTAATGCGGGATTACCGGGCATCAGCGGTCAGCAATTTAGGTATGCAGCTACTTGACTGGAATTACTATCCCCTTAGTGATAGTGACTATGCATATACTACCGGAAAAATAAATGATGTGTTGGCAGATCTGAAGCTCACTTATTTGTTCCCTGCTGGATTTAAGCTCATGGGCGCTTACCGCTATCAAAACCAGCAGAGCTCATCCTTGAGTTTAAACGGACTGGAAAGTTATTATACCAGAAATAGCATCAATAGTTTTAGCTCGGCTGGCGGATCTTCGCTTACCCGTGGCATTCCATTGGGTGCGATCAGGGATCTTTCTGAAGACAGGCTATCTGTTCATCAGCTACGCAGCCAGGTAGACTATAACCGAAAACTTGGAAAATTCGCTATAGACGGGATTGCAGGATTTGAAATCAGAGAAGCCAAAACGGTGGGTAACCAGAACAGAAACTACGGCGTGAATGAGGGGAATCTAGGTTCTTCCGGGGTGAATTACAACTCTTTTTATACGCACCCCCTCACTGGAAGCCTCGGAATTATCCCTTACATGAATGAGGAGCGCGGCGCAAATAACCGATATGTATCGCTTTATGCGAACTCCTCTTTTGGTTTCAAAGACCGGTACTACCTGACCGCGAGCCTGCGAAGAGATGCCTCAAACCTTTTTGGTGTATCCACCAATAACAAATGGAATCCGTTGTGGTCCCTGGGAGGGGCATGGCTATTAAGCCGTGAGGAGTGGATGAAAACAGAGTGGCTAGATCTGCTAAAAGTGCGCTTTAACAAGGAAGGGTAAGAATAGAGCAGCTTCCATCCGGGTTGCAATTTACCCTTTGCCCATCTGATCAGCTCTACCGATCACTGTTGAATCAAAAACTTGGCATTACCCAGGAAAATATTATTAATTCAAAGCCAGGGGATTTATCACTACCAACCCATAAACGTTAAAAATGAAAACACTATTTGAAATCAAAGACTTGCCCTTGTCTCAGTTTGAAGATTTGGGACTTTACACTGACCAGCAGTTACTCCTTGGTCCTGATGAGATTCATGCCTTACTTAATGGCAGGCGAACAGATCTGATTTCGCTTCGGGAATTGAAAGGCGATGGCTTTACAATTCAAAGATTGGATGCCAGGCTATCACTTCAGCGAGCGGATTCAGGTCAGCTTGAATTAATGATTCATCCCATTTATAAACAGGCCAGGGCACATTCGATGCTTAGCTACACGGAAATGGAAGACTTGATTGAAGGCAGAAAGGATTTTATCGGCAAGCGCATTGAAAAAGAGGAAGGTCGGTGGGCAATGTTTAATATCGAATATGACCCAATCACCAGGGATTGTGTTGGCTATGATGTATCAAATGTAGAGGCCCCTGAGCTTATTAATGGAATGCTACTGAGTGAGCAGGAGAAATCAGCCTTCAGAAGGGGAGAAACCATTGAATTGTCGGATGGCACAAGGGTGCAACATCGGGGATCAGAACCTAAAGGCCTGCGCAGTGATCGTAAAGAGTTAATATTGTCGGTATTGTTGGATGGTGGGATTAGCTATCTGTTGATTCGAGGTATCCGATCATTGTCAGGTGAAAAAGATCAGAAAAATCATCGCACGCCTGCATTTAACAACGCTTTAAAAGAAATGGAGGAAATGAAGTATCACGCTCAGCATACCATGAGCCCTGCTCATTTGTCCGAATTGGTACAAAGGAAGGTTTCCAGATCGTGAGCATTTCAATAACCCTAAAATAAAAAAATGATGAATCAGAATAATTTAGAATATTTGCAAAAAAGCTTAGATTATTTGGGCTTTGGTACTAAACTTAATGCAAGCCTGGAAGCCGCTCTTATTAAAGGAGAGCTATATTTTTCGATCGGGGTTAACCAGCGTTATATACCGGCTGAATTTCAGAGCCAGCGTGAAAAAGAGTTTGATCATATGCATTTTGAGCTTAAGTTTAACCGGTCAAAAAATGGAGAAGTTTACTTTTTAAACGTGATGGAATCCTCGCTCGTGCGCTTCAATGAGCCCACTCCCAAAGTAAAAAGCTTTGTTATGGATCAGCAAAACCGAATAAGTGCACTTCAGGCCTACAAACTGTTGTGCGGACTTTCTTTCCAAAAGCCCACAATGGTTTTGGATACTGATGATGTTGAAGGAAAACGATATACAAAAATTGATCTTTGGTATAAGCTTGATTTCAATGCTGTTGATAAGCAAGGTGAACCTTCATTGAAATGGTTCTTTCCCGAACATGGCTTTGATCTGGAGAAAGAACTGGCAAAGTTTTCTTTTCCTGATTTAAAAGATTTGGATAAACGTGAATCCGTCATTAAAGCCCTTCGTTATGGTAATCTTATTTCTTTGACTATTAATGACTCTGGATTGCAAACCCAGGTTTATGTGTCGGCAAATCCAGAAAATAAAACCCTCAATATTTATAATCAGCAAATGTTTATCAGGCCTATTAGAGGCATGATAGACCAGGAAAATCCTCCTCTACAGCACCAGGGAGCAACCACCACAGAAACTTTGAATATAACTGCACAATCATCTTCGAATTCGTTCAAACGTTAAGGTCTTGATCATCTCTTTGTTTAGCCGGTAAGCATCCTCTGGCTACTGAGAGATGCTTAACCATTGTAAATCCTATAGAAATGCTAATGACTTATCCTCACAGATGATTATAACAGCATAAAAAATTTACGACACATTCAACCGGCTTATCTGGTATTTTTTTCTTAAGGACTATTTACCTTTGATTTTTTGATATAAACCTGTCGTAAAAAGCCCCTGTTCCTTTGGCCTCAAGTCTGCCAATAATAACTTCGTTTGAGCTTTTTGATAATTCAATTCCCGCTCGTAAATGATAATGTTCTCTGGCTCCCACTGGCAGGAATTTATCATCAACCGCTTCCTGATTAAGTTCGGCTATCTCTAAAAGTAATTTTGCCAATGATCTGAGTCCTTCCGGATTTCCATGAATTAAAATTTCATTTCCGGTTACCGATTGATAATGGTTTCCTTCCTGACTATGGGAGATAAATATGTCTAACTCACCCTGTATCTCATTACCCTTAGTATGTTTATATTTCATCAAGTTGCCTGTTTTCTCTTTTATCTCAAATGTCTCTGCTAAAAGTATTAATTTTCAGTTTATCTAACGTGAAAAGGATATATTAAATTCAGCCTCTCTACTGTTTGCTTTTTGATGCTATAAAAACTTATTGCAATTCTAATGATGAGTCAACACCCACAGTTAAGATTCGCTCACTATAGCAGGTATTATAAATTTGATACTTTTGGCTAAAACGATGGATAACGTGGGACGGGAAGTGCTATCTTTTCTGTTGATTTTTTAGCAGTAAGGGTGAACCAAGTGTAGATCTGATCTTTGGACGAAGCGCCATGGACCTGCGAGCTATCTCTTTGCTAAACAAAAAAAGCTATCCAAACGGAGAGCTTCAAGTTTGTCTGACAGACTATCTTTATTTTGCAAGAACCATTGCATTTTGTTCTGCCTCCATAATGGTTTCAGAAGCAAAAGACTCAGACTTAAGGCTGGCAAAGTCAGTTAACTTTACATTTTTCATATTGCCTGCAATCAGTGTACTTTGATCAGCAGTACCATTTAATTTTAATACTGCATCATCTTTAACAATGGTATATAAACTACCTGTTGTTGTTTTAATTTTGGCACTAGCACTCTGGTTAAGAAATAGTTGCAGGTATTTGACATCGAAATTGTTGCTTGTTACCACAACTGACTGTCCATAAGCTTCGATTCTTTCTAAATCTTTTATCGTGATATTCAGGGTTACCTGACTGGTTTCCATTGAATTGATAAACAAGGTTTTTCCATCAGTTGATACCGAAGTTTTAGCTGCGTCATAGTTACTCCCGCCTTCTACCTGTTGCTTGTCGCCTTGTGTTAAGATGATTTTCACGTTTCCACTCACCCAAATTCTGTTGAACTTTGAGAATGATGAAGTTTTTGTTTCTGCTTTAACGGGTTCAGCTGCAAAAGTCGAGATTGCTGATGAAGTAAATACTACTGCTGTTAATGCTGCTGCGAATAATGTTTTTGCCAAGGTTTTCATATCTTTTATGTTTTAAGGTTTTTGCTGTTGTTTTGTAATTAAGACGCAAGGGGGCGTGAAACGTTGCAGGCAAAAACCTGGTAATATACCAGCATCAGTAACGACCAGACCAACGCCTGTATTTTCTAGACGAATACTGGTTCATTTGCTAAGCTCCTGCACAATCCAGAGAGCCTCCTATACCTTATCCTTCGCTAACTGGCATTCGTCATGGAGTAAACTATCTATTATCAGGGGCTAACAATCTGTTGCTTTCTCCTTTCTGCCATTACTCTGAAATTATTTTCTTTACTTTGCCTGCACTTTTAAAAGGCATGATTAATCAGTTTAGAAAACTAAATCCTATTAACCTCATTTTACTATTGGCGTACACATTTTTTATGCGTATTGCCATATTTTATGAGCTGCCAGCTCAGTTAAACTTTGATTTTCTTGAGCCCTTTGCAAGGTTGCTAATCAACGTGGATCTGGATGATGCCCTTTCTCCGGCCAGCAATGTCTTTTTTGCCGCCACACTTGTTTTCATTCAGGCACTGATTTTCAACAGGGTAATCAATAACCATAATTTACTGGCGAAGCCTAATTTCCTGCCCGGTTTGATGTATGTTACCGGAACAAGTCTTTTTATGCCCTTCATGGTGCTCAATCCTGCACTGATCACCAATTTCCTGCTGATCTGGGTAATTGATAAATTTCTGAAGCTAAATAAAAGTGCCAATTCGATCACCACCGTTTTTGATATTGGAATGATTATCGGGGTAGGAACGCTGATTTATTTTCCATTTATGGCCATGTTACTGATGATTTTTCTAGCGCTTTTGCTTTTTAGGTCATTCAACTGGCGAGAATGGGTAGCGGGTATTGTAGGATTTATTTCGATCTTCTTTTTTCTTGCTGTATTCTATTATTGGAATGATAATATTGTTTCTTTTTACCAGATCTGGCGTCCGCTGGGAAGTAAGTTCCCATCTGTTTTTAAAATCAATTATAATGATTACCTGGTTTTGATCCCGGTAATGGTGATTATTATTCTGGCTTCATTGCAACTTCGCGAAAACTTTTTCAGGAGTTTTATCAGTACCAGAAAAGGATTTCAGCTGTTGTTTTTTATGTTTATTGTTGCAGGGGCGAGTTTTTACCTTAAACCGAGTTTTCGTACCTGGCATTTTCTGCTTTGTGTGCCTCCGGGGGCGGTATTATTGGCTTACTATTTTAGCAACGCAAAGGTTCGCTGGTTCTATGAAACATTGTTCGTTTTATTTGTCTTATCGGTACAATATTTTCTTTTTGTTTAACCTTTTTTAACAAAAAACTAGAGCGAAACTTGACAAAGATTAATAGCTTTGTGGCAGAAAGTTTCGCATTAAAGCTCTAATGTTTTAAGCTGTTGGATAAGGGGATGAGTTTCATATCAGAAAATAATCGCATAATTAGCGTCTTATATGCATAGATTAACTATTGATATCGGGAACTCGTCGGCAAAGGTTGCGGTTTTTGCTGGTCGTGAAATAATTCATCACCTTCGCTTGCAAAAGTTGGGAATTATAGATCTGGCACATCTGATTGACAAATTTTCGCCTCAAAAAGCGATCATCAGTAGTGTCAGCCAGGAGATTAAGCCATTAGTGGAATTTCTGAAAAAGCGCACCGCATATACCCGATTTACTACTGACTTAACAAACGGAGTGAAGAACCGATACCAGACTCCAAATACATTAGGATTAGACAGATGGGCGGCAATTTTAGGTGCCAATGGTTTATTTGGTGGATCCGCATGCCTGGTTGTGGATGCCGGAACCTGTATTACCTATGATTTGCTGACCGGGAAAAATGAATATTTTGGAGGAAGTATCAGTCCGGGGATTAAAATGCGTTTTAAATCAATGCATGAAGATACAGGAAGGCTGCCTTTGGTGGATTGGGATCCAAACGAGGATATTTCTGAAGGCGTAGATACGCTATCGGCGATCAAAAATGGCGTATTACAGGGAACAATAAACGAAATTGAAGGGTATATCGCCCTAAATAATATAAAAGAAAGTGCTTTAAAGGTGATTATAACAGGTGGCGATGCTAATTTTTTGTATAAGCAATTACAAAACAGCATCTTTGCCCCTCAAATTATAAAAGATCCCTACTTGGTATTAAAAGGATTAAATGAAGCTATTGCAGATTAAAATGTACAAAAGAATAAATTATATTGCAGCCATACTCGTTCTAGTTTGTGGTTTAGGTGCTCAGGCACAGGTTACCACATCATCTCCTTATTCAAGATTTGGCCTTGGAAACATTAAGGGTTCATTGCTTCCTCAGCTTAGGGCAATGGGTGGAATTTCTACAGCTGTGAATAAAGTAACTGGGTTCAACTATATTAACATGCAAAATCCGGCATCTTATTCCGGTGTTACTTTAACGACCATCGATATTGGGATGAGCGCAAGTTTAACCAGCCTATCACGCAATAATTTATCTGAATCTAGTTTCAACTCGACATTCAGCCACCTGGCTTTTGCCGTTCCGGTAAGTAGAAAATCAGCAATCAGTTTTGGTATTTTACCTTATTCAGATCTTGGATATTCCTATAGAAACAGCGTTAGGATAGATACATTAGCTGTAGACCAGCTTTATGAAGGTGAAGGCGGTTTATCAAAAGCTTATTTTGGTTATGGTCATCGTTTTGGAGATCATTTAAGAATTGGTGGTAACGTAGAGTATATCTTCGGAAATTTACAAACCACCCGGGCAACTGAATATACGGCTTTAGGTGCAATTAATGCCAAACTGCAAAATAAAAATAGCGTAGGAGGCTTAAATTATTCATACGGAATTCAGTATGATTTCAATCTGGGCGCTAAAACGTTATTAACCTTAGGCTATTCGGGTAGTTCTGCGGGCAAAATCAATTCAGAGCAAAGTGCTTTTGCTATCCAGTATACAAGAGCTGCTGATGGAACTGAAAATTTAGCCAGCGATACTTTGAATGTCATCAATGGTGGTAAATCTGATTTAAAGTTACCGCTATCTCACAATTTCGGAATCTCCATTCAGCAGAATGATAAATGGTTAATTGGTGCAGATTTTAGAATGAGCAAATGGGCAGCAACCAGTATCAACAACGTAAACTCTGGCTTACAGGATAGCTGGGGGGCATCATTAGGTGGACAATGGACACCTGACTATACCTCATACAACAGCTACATGAAGCGGATTGATTACCGTTTAGGTGTGAGTTACGATAAGACTTATATCAAAATAGGAAATCAGGATATCAAGCAAATGGGCGCATCGCTGGGATTTGGTTTCCCGCTTCCTACTGCTAATGCCGGTTCAGCCTTTTATAAAATCAATTTTACTACCGAGTTTGGTCAGCGCGGAACTTTAACAAACAATCTGGTTAAGGAACAATACATTAATTTCCACCTTGGCTTTACCCTTAACGATACCTGGTTCCGTAGATACAGGGTAGATTAATGAAATTAAAAACGTTTTTATATGGTTTGATGCTTGGGTTACCTTTATTTCTGGCAGCCTGTGGAGAAGACGACCTAAAAAAAGCAAACGCGATTTCAGCGAAAAAAATCACTTTTACGCGGGACCGTACTTTGGGCGTAGAAATCATTTACAGTGATTCGGCCAGGGTAAAAGCAAAAGGTACGGCACCCATTATGGATAAGGTTACGCCATCCAGCGGTACCGGATACGAAGAAATGATTAAGGGGGTTAATATTGATTTTTTTAACCCTAATGGCACCATCAGTGGAAATCTGGTGTGTGATTATGCGATCAGAAAGGAAGAAATCAAGCAAACTATATTCAGGAAACATGTTGTTGTTAAAAACGATAAAGGAGATACCTTTTCTTCTGAAGAACTAATCTGGGATGAAGCTAAAAAGATCTTTTATTCTAATCAGAGGGTTTTTGTGAAAGGAGTAGATGGCAGTATTGGCGATGGGATTAACTTTAAAGCCCCTCAGGATTTCAGTACCTATGAAATGGAAACCGGAAGCGGTCAGCTGAATATGCGGGAAGGCATCGCGCCGTAGCTGGAAATGATTGAATTTTGAATGATTGAGTGAATGTTGAGTTTTCCGGATTGCTATATTCCATTTCTTTCTATTCTTTAACTGACGATTTTCTATATCCTTCTGCCCTATTTCCCTGGTCCTATTTGCTTAAAAGTTAAACACTTGATAAATAAAATTTTGTGTTTTCTTTTTTAAGGCAAATTTGTATCTTGCGCCCTCTTAAAAAAAACTAAATAAATTTATAAAGTACAATATGGGATTAATGACATTTTTGCGTAACCGTGCGGGCTATATCCTGGTCTTCGCTATAGGTTTTGCAATTGTTGCATTTTTAGTAGGTGATGCAATTAACGTGGGTAAACCTTTCTGGGCAGCCAACCAAAAGGTAGTGGGTTCTGTGGATGGGAATGAAATCAGCATTGATGACTTCCAGCCAAAGGTAGATCAAAGCTTAAATCAATTCAAGCAGCAATATGGTGGTAGCTTAAATCCGCAGATGACTGCAATGGCAGTTGATCAGGCCTGGAATGCAGAGCTTGGGAAGGTATTGCTCACCAAAGAATATGAGCGCTTAGGACTTACCGTTTCTGAAGATGAATTGTTAGATCTTTTGCAAGGTCAAAATCCAAGTCCATTAATCAAGCAATACTTTGCAAATCCCCAAACCGGAGCGGTAGACCGTGCAACGTTAATGAACTTTTTAAAGTCTAAAGAGCCTCAGGCACTTCAGCAGTCTACTATGTTGCAGCAGGAAGTTACCAATCAGGCATTGCAGACTAAATATTCCAACTTAATCCGCAATTCTGTATATGTAACTTCGTTAGAGGCTACGGATGAGTATACCAACCGCAACAAACTGGCTAACTTCAAATATGTAAGTTTAGATTATACCAGTGTTCCGGATGCATCTGTAAAATTAACTGATGCAGATTATTCTGAATATTATGATCAGAATAAAGCGCGCTTTAATAATCCTCAGGAGAGCCGTTCCTTTGACTATGTCACTTTTAGTATCAGTCCTACTGCGGCCGATTTAGCAGCAATTAAAACACAGGTTGAGAAAATTGCAGCTGACTTCAAAGTGGCTAAAAATGATTCTCTTTTCGCAGCCATTAATTCTGAGGTTAAAGTTCCATTTACTTATTTAACGAAAGGTAAATTAGATCCGGCGGTAGATTCGGCAGTGTTTGCATTGCCAGCAGGCAGTTTTTATGGCCCGGTATTATCTAACAACTCTTATAAATTGGTTAAAGTTGTGGATACCCGTTTCTCTCCAGATTCGGTTAAAGCCAGTCATATTTTACTTGACCCGGCTAAAATGGGCGGTGAAGATAAAGCGGTGAAATTAGCAGATTCATTAAAAGCATTAATTGTAAATGGTGGAAATTTTGCGCAGTTAGCACAAACTTACAGTGTAGACGGTTCTAAAGATAAAGGTGGAGAGTTAGGTACTTTCGCCCGTGGTGCGATGGTTCCTGAATTTGAAAATGCAGTGTTCGAAGGAAAAGCTGGTGATGTTAAAGTGGTTAAATCCCAGTTTGGCGTACACGTGATCAAAATAGAGAAACAAATCGGTTCTTCTAAAGTAGCTAAGCTGGCTTATATTGAGAAAGCTTTAACTGCCAGTAGCAAGACGCAGGCTGCTGCTTATAAAGCAGCCAGTACTTTCCTGAATGATGTGAAAGGAAAAGACTTTGCTGCTTATGCAAAGCAAAAAGGACTTCAGGTTGCTGTAGCAGATAAGATTGCGCCAACCCAGGGTTTCGCACCGGGTTTAGATAATCCACGTAAATTAATTCAGGATGCTTATGCAGCAGATCAGGGTGATGTTTTACCAGAAATCTACACCATGACTAATGCTTATGTGGTTGCGCGTTTAACTGACATTAAACCTAAAGGTACTTTAACGCTGGCACAGGTTAAAAAGGAAATTGAGCCGATGGTTCGCAATGCTGTAAAAGCTAAAACATTAAAAGAGAAATTTAACAGTGCCGGTAAAGCAGGTTTAGCACAAATTGCTTCGAAACTCGGCCGTACGGTAAACCCGGTTCAAAATATCGTTTTTGCTAACCCTATTATTCCGGGGATTGCTCAGGAAAATAAACTGGTAGGAAGTGTGTTCGGTACTCAGCCGGGTAAAGTATCTGCGCCAATTGACGGAGATCGTGGTGTTTATGTGTTCAGTGTTGATGGATTTACTAATCCGGCACCAATAGCAAACATGTTTAAGCAAAAAGAAGGAATGCTTTTAAGCTTAGGCCAGCGTTCTTTACAATCCGCTTTCCAGGCTTTACAAGATAATGCGAAGATAAAAGACAATCGTGTGAAATTCTATTAATTAGAAATTACGTAATTTTGTAACCGTTCCGATGTTAAACCGGAACGGTTTTTTTTATTTTATATCATGGAGATTCAAGAAAACATCATTAATAAAGTTGCCAACAGTGGGTTAATCACGTTGAACCTGGAAGACTTTTATCACAAAGGTGAAAGGGTACTTTATGATATTAAGGATAATCTTTTTCACGGACTTATGTTAAGGGAGAAGGATTTCAGGGCATTTATAAAAGACCACGACTGGGCGCAATATCAGGATCAAAACGTAGCGATTATCTGTTCTGCTGATGCCATTGTGCCTACCTGGGCTTATATGTTGCTGGCCAATAGATTTAAACCTTATGCTCATGAAGTGGTGTTTGGCGGGTTAGATACGCTGGAAGCGGTCATGTTTGCAAAGGCGCTATCCAAAATAAATCCTGCAGATTATGCCAATGAGCGTGTAGTGGTAAAAGGCTGTGGGGATATTGATATCCCGGTGTCTGCTTATGTAGAAATCACTAATCTGCTCACACCAGTGGTGAAGAGTATAATGTTTGGCGAGCCCTGCTCAACGGTTCCTGTATTCAAAAGAAAAGATTAAATTGGTTTGCTTTTTGTATATCTTTCCTAAAGATTCTTCCGGTTAGGTATGATCATGATGAATCTAGACCACATACACAAATAAGCAAATGAAACAAGTATTAATAATCCTCTCGGCAGTTTTCTCCACATTGACGGGGTTCTCGCAGCAGTTACCTTTAAAAAAAGAGGCTGTTTTTCAGGAAGGTGAGGTATTGCAATACCGGCTTAGGTATGGCTTTATTACGGCAGCAGAAGCCACCATAAAGGTAACCAACTCTGATCTTAAGTTTGATAACAAGCCTACCTACCGGCTTTCGGTTGATGCGCAAACATCCGGTACGTTTGATGTTTTTTACAAGATCAGGGATCGTTATGATTCTTATATAGATAAAACTGACCTGTTGCCTTATTTTTATCAGGAAAACATTCGTGAGTCTAGTTACAAGCGGCAAGATAAAGCCCGCTTTAATCAAGATGGTAAGAAGGTTGTTTCCAACCGGGGTACCTTTACTACACCCACCACGCAAACATTTGATCTGGTTTCTGCTTATTATTTCGCGAGGAGTTTAGATGTAGGTAAGCTTAAGACAGGTGATACTTTTAAACTTAATTATTTTCTACAAGATGAAATTTCTGCCCTGGAGGTTGAATATGTTGGGAAAGAAACGATCAAAAGTAAACTGGGAAATATCCGTTGCTTAAAATTCAGTCCGTCTATTAAGCCGGGGCGAATTTTTAAGAAAGACAGCCGTCTTTACCTCTGGGTAACTGACGATGGAAACCGCGTGCCGGTAAAGGCGCAAGTCGAAATATTGGTAGGGGCAGTAACCATGGAATTAAAATCAGCCGCAGGCTTAAAATATGCTTTGGCAAAAGAATAATGATGATAGAAGTTGAACAGGTGCTGGTGCACGAAGATGTTTTAAAAGAGAATTTTGTTTGTAATCTAAGCAAATGCAAAGGGATTTGTTGTGTAGAGGGTGATTCGGGTGCGCCGTTAGATCATGATGAAACCGCTATTTTAGGAGAGATTTATCCGAAAATTAAACACCTGCTCAATGAAAAAGGGATTAAAGCTATTGAGGAGCAAGGTACCCATGTAGTTGATGAGGATGGTGATTTAACTACCCCTTGTGTAGATAAAAATAAAGAATGCGCTTATGTGCTCTTTGAGAATGGCATTACCAAATGTGCCATTGAAAAGGCTTATGAGCAAGGTATTGTGGAATGGCAAAAACCAATTTCCTGTCATTTGTATCCGATCCGGATCACTAAATATCCAGAGTTTGATGTACTGAATTACGATCGCTGGCACATCTGCCATGATGCCTGTACGTTCGGGCGGGAGCTCAAGGTTCCTGTTTACAGCTTTTTAAAGGGACCGCTGATTAGAAAGTACGGTGAGGAATGGTATAAGGAACTCGAAAGTTCTGTTGCTGCAATGTAATCGAACATTATTGAGAACCTGTCTGAATTTCATGGGCTGGAGGTTAACTTGGGAAGTTCTGGTAGCCTTTGGTGGAAATACTTCGGAAGTTTTGAGGGATTGTCAGCAAAACTTAAGAAATTCTGCGGCGCACAGCCCTTTTAAATTTTGTGAGTTGATCTTAAGCGCATAGGTTGTTATGCTTGCATAAGATATGCCCTTATATGCAACTAATATGGGCCAGGACTGGAATGGAACATGGCCAGGACCCGGAGGATCAACCGATCAAAGTGGTACTTCCATACTGTCGTCAAAACTTGCGTAATTCTCCAGCCCACAGTCTTTTGAAATTTCGTAAGTTGGTCTGATGGTTTTTAGACTGCTTCAGTGCTATTCCAATTATTTTGTCATTGGCTCAATATAATCTCCCAGGCTGCGTTTATGTATTGAACTGTACTTAAGTTTTAACCTCTGAATTCCATTGATTATCGACTTAAGTTGTTTAATTGTAATAACTATGTTATTTTAGCCGATTGTAAACAATTAATAACTGTGAAAAAAATTTTAATCACCGGTGGGGCAGGCTTTATTGGCTCTCATGTAGTACGTCGATTCGTTAAAAACTACCCGAATTACGAGATCGTAAACCTAGATAAGCTTACCTATGCAGGTAACCTGGCAAATTTAACTGATGTTGAAAATGAAGCTAACTATCGGTTTGTAAAAGAAGATATCACTGATGCTGTTGCCATGAGCGACTTGTTTCAGAAAGAAAACTTTGATGCCGTGATTCACCTGGCAGCAGAAAGTCATGTAGACCGTTCAATCACCGATCCAACCGCTTTTGTAATGACCAATGTGATTGGCACGGTTAACTTATTAAATGCGGCACGCGAACACTGGAAAGGTGCATATGATCAAAAACGTTTTTATCATGTCAGTACAGATGAAGTATATGGTGCGCTTGGTGAAGAAGGTATGTTTACTGAAACTACTGCTTACGATCCACATAGCCCGTATTCTGCTTCAAAAGCGAGTTCTGATCATTTTGTCCGGGCTTATCATGATACCTACGGAATGGATTGTGTGATTTCCAATTGCTCTAATAACTACGGTTCACATCACTTTCCTGAAAAGCTGATTCCATTGGCTATTAACAATATCAAAAATAATAAACCTGTTCCCGTTTATGGAAAAGGTGAAAATATTCGTGACTGGTTATGGGTTGAAGACCATGCGCGGGCTATTGATGTTATTTTCCATCAATCCAAAACCGGCGATACTTATAATATCGGTGGCCATAACGAATGGAAAAATATTGATTTGATCTATTTGCT
>JAZBLX010000058.1:0-15551 GCA_037033465.1 Bacteroidota bacterium
CCCGATCCTTCATCGGGTGCTTGTGCTGCCGAAATAAAGCTTTGACGATTTTATCCGACATCAGTTCCAAGCCTTGACTTTTGCTTCTTTTTGTTAAGAAAAAGAAGAAAGCCTTTAGGCGGCCAGCCGAGGCAAGCCAGCGAAGCGGGAAAAGCTCCTATCAACTAAAGATAAAGCACCTCGAACCCTCTATAACTTAGCATTTCTGCATTGTGGCTTACAATAAGATTTAAACCCATTGCATCAATGATCGCTTTAGCACTCAGCATTGTTTTATGTAAATCAGAAATTCCCCTGATCTCAATTCCGCGGCTCAGTATTTTGAATTTGCTTGGTTCAAACATTTTGATAAACTGCTCTAAATCTGTTGCAGTAAGTTGAGAAGAATCGTTTTGCATCTGAATGGATTGATTAATGCAAATATCAATACATCATCTTAATTCTAAGCAAACTTTAGGTTAAGTTATAATGCGATGAAGATAAACTAACTCTCCCTTACCGGTAATCTAGCGGCGTATCTCCCAATATTCACCGGGCAAATTCAGTAATAATATAACAGTTATTTAATATTAAACGCATACCTATATCATCATGAAAATGGTACTTTGTAAAAAGTTGCCTTATCATATTTACCACATTTATGCCTTCCTTAAGCTTTGTATTACCCTTTTTGGGCGACACCCATCTCAGTACCCCCCTGCTGCTGACATTTTTGATATGCCTGCTGGCTGTTGTTGCATTTGAATTTGTCAATGGCTTCCATGATACTGCCAACGCGGTAGCGACAGTAATATATACCAAGGCGTTAAAACCCGTCATCGCCATTCCCTGGTCGGGATTCTGGAACTTCATGGGAGTGTTTACCGGAGGAATCGCTGTTGCTATGGGAATTTTGAAGCTAGTGCCACTTGATGCCCTCATAGATCTCCCCGTTGGTGTAGGTGCATGTATGGTGCTAGCCGTATTAATTGCATCCATTATCTGGAATCTGGGAACCTGGTATCTGGGCATTCCCTGTTCCAGTTCGCATACCATGATAGGTGCTATGATTGGGGCCGGGCTTGCATTTACCTGGTACTATGGGGGCGCAGGCGTAAACTGGGGAAAAGCAGAAGAGATTGGATTATCGCTCATCCTTTCTCCTATAATCGGATTTGGTTTGGCCATGTTGCTGATGTATTTTCTAAAACATGTCATCAAGTATCATGCGCTCTTTCACATTCCGCATGGGGAGAATGATCGTCCACCACTTTTAATAAGAGGTTTGCTAATCACCACCTGCACATTGGTTAGCTTTTTCCATGGCAGTAACGATGGTCAAAAAGGTGTTGGGCTGCTAATGCTAATCCTGATTGCGTTCTTGCCTGCCAGGTTTGCTGTAAACCATAATATCCCTAACGAGAAGGTAATGTCTGAACTTAATGCAACAGCGCAAGTCATCAGTAAAATAGCGGTTTCAAATCCTGGCAAAAAAATCGGTACTATTGATTTCATTGGCAAGATAGAACAGACTAAAAGACACCTTTACCTGAAAAGCGAAACAGATAAAGCGCACACTTACAAATTCAGAAAGCAGATTGAGGATTTAATTGCGATGATCCAAACCATTGAAAATGATAAGACCTTGATAGTTAAAAAAAATGACTATCAAATACTTACCAAAAACAAAGAAGCCCTGTCTAAACTAGTAGACTTAGCGCCGCTGTGGGTAATCCTTACCATATCCATTGCACTTGGTTTGGGCACCATGATTGGATGGAAAAGAATTGTGGTTACAATTGGTGAAAAAATTGGCAATGAGCATTTGAATTATGCGCAGGGTGCCACATCTGAAATTGTTGCAGCATCTACGATAGGTTTAAGTACAGCATTTGGGCTTCCTGTAAGTACCACTCATGTCCTTTCCAGCGGTATTGCAGGTGCAATGGTGGCTTCTGGCGGAACTAAAAACCTCAATAACAACACCCTCAAAAACATAGGTTTGGCCTGGATACTTACCTTGCCTGCATCAATTGGGCTGGCTATATTGCTGTTCATGTTCTTTCATTTGTTCATATAGTTATCAACGATTAAATACATCAAAATGAAACAAATTCTGGTTGCCACAGATTTCTCGAAAAGTGCCGCCAATGCATTGGCTTATGCGCTGGCAATGGCAAAGGTGCTAAAAATGGAGGTTGTTGCGATACATGCCATCCATCCTACCGAAGGAATTAATAACAATACCTACAATGCCATATTCATAGAATCCTACTATGAAAAAAAAAGAGCCGCGCTGGAACAATGGGCTGATCAGATCAGCAAGCTAAACAAGCTGGAGCAAGTGCGCATTTCTACCATCTGCGATGTTGGTTTTTTAAAGACCGTTATTACCAGGTATACCAAAATAAATCCTGTTGAATTACTCATCATGGGCATCACCGGTGCAACAGGCATAACCGGCATCGTAGGAAGCAATGCAAGTATGGTGGTTACAAAAATGCGGATTCCAACTTTGATTGTACCCTTAGAAAGCAATTTTCCCGCACTTCCCGTCATTACTTTAGCCACAGACTATGAAACCAGACTATCTCAAAAAGATGTGCTCGCATTAACTGAAATGTTGAAAGCTGCTGGCAGTGAAAAGATGCAGGTGCTATATGTCGCAGAAAAATCCGATCAACTCCATATCGAAACCGGAGAAAAGCGCATCAGGGAACTTTTACCTGATGTAAAAATCGAATTCAATTATATTAAACACAACAGTCCACCCAATGGTATCATGGATTTTATTGAACAACACCATACCGATATCCTCTGCCTGGTTAAACACCATCATAACATTATCTATCGCCTGTTTACCAGCAGTACAGTGAACCAGGTTATAAATAAAACAGTAAAAGCAGTTTTGGTGCTACACGAATAGTAGATTGATTTTGCAAACCTGGAAATTATCAAAATCATTCATTTCTCCTAGAGCCTTCAAAACAAAATCTATCATTTAACCTATAAACCATTACCGCTGAAGAGGCCTAATCGCTTACCAACAAACACGCCATAAATATCCAACCCTGTAAAAAAGCGACTGTTTATGCCGGCCGGAATAAGATTGTACAGATTTTAACCAATCTAATCAGCAGTGCAATCAAATATTCTCCGATGGGCGGAACCATTACTTTTGGTTGCCAAAAACATTTAGACAGGTTCAGGATTTTTGTACTTGATGAGGGAATTAGCCCTGCCGATCAGGCAAAATGGTTTGAGATCCCTTTTATCGGGTAAACACAGCAAATACAAGGAGGTTGTAGGATTTGGCATCAGCCTTTATCTGGTAGCTGAAATCCCTAAATATCAGGAAAGCAAGATTGAAGTTGAAAGTGAAGAGGACAAGACTCAACGTTTTATTTCTGGCTGGCTACCTATGATATACAATAATTTAATTTATGGATTCAAGCGCTAATCGGCATAGATCAACTGTTCAATTTGGACTGAGGTAAGAACTGACTGTCCTGGCGAGGTCTTCTATGGCAAATGGCTTTTCAATATAACCATCAGCCATGCAGTCTGCAATCAAATGTCGTTTATCTCCTATGGAGATCATCAGCACCGGAATGAACTGGTATTGCGCAGTTGTTTTAATTAGTCTACAAAGATCTCTTCCATCTTCACCATTTAGCAACATATCCAAAATAATCAGGTCTGGCCCTATATCAGATACATTTTTTAATAAATCCTTTCCGCTGGCAAAACTGTAAACTTTATATCCGGCATGTTCCAAAACCAAAGCGATCACATCCAGATTGGAAGTATCATCATCGATTACGATAATTTTTCTCATGAGTTAATTTGATCCCACAATATAAGAATTGTTTGGAAAAACCACGCCCGGTATTGGTTTAGTCACCTGAAATAATTAATAGAAAGGTCTTTATAAAATATTTTGTATACCAAATGCTCTTCAGCCATTTAAATATCTTTGAAAAACTGGAAAGGCAAACGCAGACGCAGCAGCGTGTAAATTCTTGAAAACCATAACGAAATCAGACTGAAATCCAGGCGAATTATTAACGCCCTGCAAAACGCAGTTTGCTAGATGGAGCCTAAAAAAGCAATACATTTCATCCATTAGCATTTGAAACAAGATAGTTTAGGCTATTCTTTTTTATCGTGAAGCCATACAACATGTTGGTCTGATTGATGTTCCTGCCCGATAATAGCGCGATATAATTCCGGGCGTCTTGCTTTTCTATAGCGGTATCCTCCAGCCTTGACAAGTTTTTCCCTGCTGAACACTGCTCTTGCAAACTAATCATCAAAAGAACGGCACTCTGCAATGATATCGCCAAATGGATCAATAATCATGGAACAACCATTTTTCAATTGATCATCATCCATGCCAATGGGGTTAGAAAAAACAACAAAAACACCATTATCATAGGCCCTTGCAGGAAGCCATTTCATAAGCCAGTCTCTGCCTTTCGCTCCATCAAATTCCAATCTCAATGATGTCGGATCAGTTTCGCGATTTTCCCAAAGCTTAGCATCTACAAAACCCGCTCCCGGCCTGGTGGATGGCGTACACATCGTAACATGAGGCATAAAGATTATATCGGCACCCAAAAGGGCCGTAGCCCTCACATTTTCGATAACGTTGTTATCATAACAAATCAGGATGCCACATTTCCAGCCATGTAATTTGAAGATGCAGTATTCATTTCCTGGTGTTAAATAAGGGTTTATAAAAGGATGAAGCTTTCTGTATTTACTAACTAACCCATGTTTATTCACACAAACATAAGCCTTAAACAAATTCCCCTCAATATCTTTCTCAAATAATCCGGCTAATATGGTAATGTTGAATTTTTCTGCTATTTCTTTCAGTTTAATGATGCTTTCTCCATCAGGAATAATTTCAGCAAGGTCAAGCATTTGTACTTTGCTTAACTTTCTGGCGAAGGTGTAGCCCGTAATTGAGCATTCATGAAAGGCAATCACCTCAGCGCCTTCTTCGGCGGCTTTACCTGCTAGCTTTTCAATTATTGATAAATTATAGGCTTTATCGCCGCTTTTGTGCTCAAACTGTGCAGTTGAGATCCTGATCTTTTCCATAGGTACAAATTGTTTCTACAAAACTAGTTTACAGAAGTTGCACAAAAATGTACAAAACCGACAGATCGCATTCGGAGTTTATCAGCTATGTCAGTTCAAGGAAATTAACGGCAAGGGGATTTGCCTGATTTAAATACTGGCTGGGTGTGAGGCCGGTATATTTTTTAAATTCTCTGATTAAATGAGGCTGATCATAATAACCGGCTTCGTAACCTATCGTATTCAGGCTACTTGTTTCAAACTTTGTCTTCAGGTATTTAAGGAAGATATGAAGTTTTACAATGTTACTAAATTTCTTAGGACTGATACCCAAATACTCTGTAAAAACACGCTCCAGCTTTCTTTCGTTAAAACCCGTAAAATCAGTCAGTTGCTTAACCGAGGTTATGCCCTTATTTTTTAATATGAACTGGATGGATGCTGTAACGGATGCCTGCAAAAGCAGCGGACGCTTTTGCAAAACGGATCTAAAAAAATCCTCCAAAATTGTTATCTTTTCGTGGGGTTTGGCCTGACTTACAAGTTGATCGAAAAGCGATGTGGCGGCTGATCCGAACAGATCTTCGGTGTCTACAATCCCATCGATTAATTTACTTGAAGATATTCCCAGCAAAGCATGGAGGCCATAAGAATGAAAAACAACGATCATTAAAGAAGTTTCTCCGTTACAATACAAATCACGATAGAAGTTTATCTGGCCGTAAACAAAAGAATCTGGCAAATATGCTGGTATATTCAACAGCGAGAATTCTTTGATCATTTTATTTTTAAAAGAAAAGACGAGCCCCGTATTTCCATCAGAAAACAGCCGAAGATTTTTTGTAGTATCGGTTTTGGTTTCAAGAAAAAGATAGTGTTTAATGAAACCTGATAATTCTAAAGCGGGTAAGATTTGCATTTTCTAAAACAAATATAGGCAAATGTGAAATCAAATTTGTTAGGTTTAAATAGTAGATTTGTTATCGTAAGGGCTAATTTACTTGGCAGGCAAAGTCTCCAGACAATGTTTTCCCTAATTAGTTATTAAAAGCAAATCAGAGCGTTTTACCTGTACATGCTTCGATGAATTTCAGTCCAGCCTCAGAAAATCCATATTGTATTTTATCGTTTACAGCCCCTGAATTAAATGGAGAAAGATCATTTTTATCAGACATGAGCACGACGTTTTCCAGATTAAGCGGAAACCTAACTACTTGCAGTATCTCAAGCTTGATAAGATTGGATAATTCCGAATGGTTGAGTCTGTCTGTGGGAAGTACGCTTGCATGAGCTATGGTATCTGAAAGTACATTATACTTCCTGTTATGTTGTAACCTATTAAGCTCATACTTAATAGCTAAAATTCTATCCGATATTTTAACTTCTTCTATACTGATGCCATTACTATTAATGTCTATCATTTTAAATAAAGATTCCTTCAGTAATTTCAATTCTCGCTTTAAGTCTTTAATCCTGGGCCCATTAATGCGGCATAAGTTCTCCATTTCCGTCCGTAATTGATGCACATGGGTAATCATTTCCAGTAATGCGTTTTCCAGGAAAAGATATTCCGCTCTGGAAATCTGGCTTAATAATTTCAGGAAGCCAGAATGAGTAGTATCTGGATTTAACGCCAGCGTTGTCCTCACTGGAACAGACCAATCGTTTTGAACATACTGATTCATTTCTGTTTCAACCATGTTCTGGAGCGGTATGAGTAGGTCTGAATTTTTTACGCTCGTTAATCCCAAATCTTTGAAAAATCTATTTTCCTGCGGTCTGATCTGATCGATAGCAGGCTGAATTAAAAGATCGGTTCGTTTAAAGTGTGGCATCATACGTTTACATTCATCAAATAGAAACAATCTATTGCCTAATGCATCTACTACAGGGAAATTTCAAGACAACTGATTTTTGATAGGTCAAATATAGTATTACTAGAAATACAAAATGCCAATTATTTGTCATGTCTTGACTTTTATCAACATGAAATCAATAACTTCTGGTTACACGAACGTTTAACGCAATTGAACATTAAAAATGAACCATAATTATGACAGAATATGGACAGGGAAAGAAATAGGCGCAAACACCTTGAAATGAGGCATAGCATCAGTTTGTCCTTTCACGATCCAGATTCCATTGTTGGACATGCTGGGATATGCCACCAAGAATATGCTGGCTTTCCACTTAGCGATTTCCATGTCGATAAGCAAATCGTAGCTGACATATTATCCAGGCTTATCAATAGTGAAACACTGCTGAATTACCATGCAACGTGCCGGGATGGACCTATCAAGCATGCGCAGATCAATTCGACCGTATATTAAGAGGATAATGAATTTCCGCATACCTCTCTAGACAAGCATGGACAAATTGCGGAAAGTCAAGAAAATTATCAGCCCTAAAAAAAAATTCTCACTGTGACTAGACGGATCGACTATATGCCGGGAGATTTTCACCTAAACATTCATAACCTGTTGTTTGATCAACTGATCTGCAGTTTTGATCAGGGTATCAATATTGTAAGGCTTGCCGATTATAGCGTCAGCAAGCGACTCAATTTCGCTTATCTCCTGATAGGACATACCAGTAAGAAGTATTATGGGCAGATCCTTTGTCAGCACATCGTTCTTGATTTCATCACAGATAAGTCTACCATCCCTGTCATCCAACCGGATATCCATGAGCATGATATCAGGTTTGAACTCCCTCAAGGAAGAGGCTACAAGTCCGGCATTATCGATAGCCATTACGTTATACCCCTCATCCAAAAACAATAATTCCAGTGAGCCAAGCATTTGCCTGTCATCTTCAATAATCAAAACCTTATTGTTCATTTTTTTTCCCGGTAGAATGAGCTGGAGTTAGCTTCTTTAAATATATGGTTTTTTATATTAATACCAATCAATGAGTGTCCGTACGTTTTCCACTACCATCAAATTAACAGCTTATTCCTATATATAAGGATTTTCAGACTTTTTTAGGATACTTAAATGATAAATGGAGCAAGGAACTTAAAAAGCTAACCACTGCCGGATATTGCCTCTATCCTCCTTGATAGAATGACTCAGCAACATGTTTTTTTACACACCAGGTAGTCATACTGCGAAGGTTCTGCACATTTGTACTCTTGATGGGTTCATGAAGTACACCGCCAAGTTTTTTGGTCTGACGAATGAGCATCTCCTGGTTCACCAAGAAACGCTCAGACCCATCCGGCAAGATATATCTGCCGTTTCCGATAAAATGTACTGAAGATTCAATACCAATATCAGAGGCTAGCCGACAGAAAAAGTAACCGCCTGGCTTGAGTACGCGCCACATTTCACTTAACATCAATTCAAAATGCGCGAGGCTTTCGGCAAAATGGAGTACCGCGCTACTCATAACCAGATCGAATTTTTCACTTTCAAACGGCATGCTTTCCACCGGAGAACATTGAAAGTTTTCTGCTGCCTCCAGGTTAGAAAACTGTTTAGCCAGTTGTTGGATTTGCAGAACAGCTTCCTGGCTCTTATCCACGCCATAGACTTGATAACTGTTCTTTAAAAAGTATAATAGGTTTCTTCCGGTGCCACACCCTGCATCCAGAATTTGATTACAATCTACATAAGTTCCTTTCAGTAGCTGATCAAATAAGTAAATATCAATTTCTCCAAAAATTTCCCGGATGCTCGCCTCTGCTCTATGCTTCATTACGGGTAAAGATAGTCATTCAGTATTTTTAAGAAGTACTAAAAGAACCTTTGGCAGTAATTAATTTAAAGATACGCACCTGACCGGATCAATAGATTTTATTGTAAATATTTCATAGAAAATTGAATTGAAATAAAACAAAAAACCCTTAAATCTTGCGACTTAAGGGTTTTTGCTGAATTTTACTTCAGTTGGTGTCGGGATGGCAGGATGACATTTAATTTCATAACCTACACATTTACAGACACTTAAAACACCTTTAGAATTCCTGGTTACTAATTGGTTGCCTTTATTTTAAGCTGGTTTTTGACCAAAATTTCAATTGAGATCTTCAATCCAAAATGAAATACGCTATTTTTATTAGCCTAAAAATATAAAAATTTTAGTGGAAAAACAAATCAAAACCACGTCTTGCTATGCATTTCCATTTGGCTTTTTATATCCTTTTCCATAGGCTGTGTATGGATATTAAGGTACCTTAAACAGAAGAGCAACATTTAGAGACCTTACCCGAGCCGAATAATTTCGGAATTGGCCAGCCGCAATTCATCTTAAATACAGATATAACAACATTATTAATACAAAAACGGTGCAACAGCAAATCTAAATCGGTTCTGATGTCGTCACGATCGACAGGGTAAATGGGGATGTATTATTCTCAGAGTGTCAGCAAGCTGGTGACAAGTATTTCCAATTATGTCAGTTAAAAAAGATAAGTAATTCTAAGACGAGTCACGAGGGTACAGAGTCCCTTACTTCAATGTACAGAAGTTACTGTTAAAACGAAGATGAGCCGGATTGATGGAAGTTGTCTATAAGTTGTTTGAAAAGATATCAAAAGCAGATCTGCTTATTCTGGAGGATTTTGAATTAACCCATTTCGAACATAGCAGCGCATGTATATGCTGGAGATAATTGAGGATTGGCATGCAAAAAAACAACCATAGTTTCCAATCTGCTACCGGTGATAAAAATGGCGGAACATCTTTGGAGATTCAACTCTGGCAGATGCGTTCTTGGACGTTATTGTGCACACTTCTTATAGAATTGAATTCAGAGGAGAAAGTCCTAAAAAAAAGTAAAATAGTTAAAACAGTCAGCTATGACAGGCAAAATCGCCGAGGGGGTCAGTATGGTGCATTACTGGGGTCAATATCACCATAATATCCACTGCAAGGAGCATGAGATTAATTCCTACAAATGGCTTAAATACATATCGGAAAATATAATGTCCATAAAAACCAGCGAATAAGGAGCTATATCCACAGAACTTCAAAAATATCAGTGGTTAATCAAATATGCAATTTCTAGATTGCAGACGCTTATACTGTATGAACTCTCTAATAGAGTAGCCTAATTTAGGTCGTCTATTCTACTTTAACATATTTATAGTATTTTTATCCAATATAAATTCACTAATATCTAAAGTGGTGACAGGATTTGGTGAGCATATATAACATTTGTAGTCCAGATTAATCAAGATTTCTTTTAAATACCAATTTTGTCCTCTATAACTTAGATTATTATCGGTACAATCAAAATCACATAGACTTTCCGTTAAACCAGTCCCTACGGCTTTCAACAATGCTTCTTTTTTTACCCAAATTTCATAGAAATTTTCTATAGGTTTCTCTCTAGATTCAATAAATAGTTGCTCATCAGAATGGAAATATTTAATTAAATCAAAATATTCTAATTCTTCCATTTTCTCAATATCAATCCCTATTGTTTCCTCGATCGTATAAGCCAGAACCACAAATTCCTGAGAGTGAGATATATTAAAAGAATACCAATGTTTTATAAATGGCTTATTGTTATCATCTCTATTCCAATTACTCAAATCGTTAGAGACTGATGCATCAGTCATACTGTCTCTCAGCATTAATCTAGAAAGTATCTTAGCCTTTTTGTCAGCCAGAGTTTTAAACTTTGAAATTTCTCTGCCCATAAACGCCGGCAATAATTCGAGATATTTGGAAATACAGCTATCATCCATAATATGAGTATTACAGTATTTTATTATAATCATATTTTATCAATTAGGATTAAATGTGTGAAGTTTAAAAATGTAAAAAATGACCATTAGTACTATTCCACCTCTAAAAGTCCAGAACTCTTCAGCTTTCACTATAAAATGAAAAAATAATATCTGCAATACGCCTGGGATGATCATAAATAAAAAAGTGATTACCTTCTAACACTAACGTCTTAAAGTCACCTTTTGTAAATCTTGACCAATTATCAATTTGAGCTACATTTTCTTCCTCACTCCCCATGATTGCAAATAGCTTAGCATTTATAGGGGGCTGAACTGCAAGTTGGTTTCTCTCTGCGATCTCAAAATCAGCTCTTAGCACAGGTTCGAAAAAACTAAAGATCTCCTCGTTCTCAAGTAGATCTTTAGACATTCCTCCTAAAGTTCTTAACTCACTGATAAATTCAGACTTATTCAAGAGATAGTTTACATTTTTTTTTGAACGAAAGATTCCAGGGCCAGGGTTTCCGCTGACAACTAATCCAGTTAAATAATTACCCGAATTTTCCAACAAATTTGCTACTCTAAGACCAAGATAAGCTCCCATGCTATGCCCATAAATCATAAACTTATTGCTCTTAAGTTTAGTTATGATTTGGTCATATAAATCAATAGCCGCCGCCTCAAAATCTTTTAATAAAGGTTCTTCACCTCGATTCCCTCTCCCTGGCAGTTCGAGACAGACGACTTCGAAACACGACAAGTAGGGTTTCAGAAATCGAAAGGAGTAATAATTTCCCCCTGCAAAATGTAATAAAAACAATTGTGGTCGTTTCATATCAATTATAGATAGTTAATGGCAACTTAAAGAAATATAAGACCATTTCAGTTGGATCATGGTTGAGTTTGCAAATATTAATGATATTATGATGCTGCAAAGATGAAATCTGGCATTGAATAAAAACACCCAATATTGAAATAGTCTCACAATTTAGACGCTGGATGATAACTTCTTATTTTCAATAGTCATTGATAGATATTTATTCACTATAATTGGTTTTGTATCATCTTTTATTTGTTTTAACTCCGAATCATTTCTATCCGCTATATGCTACTATTCAAAATAGAGTTTATTGGCATTATCCAGCGGAACCAGGTCCGTAATCCATTTGGGATTATCAGAATTACTTATTCCTTTAAATAATTGATAAGCCAAGTCATGATCTCTATGTTGAAGATATCGAAGCGTATACTCATTATTTTGGCTATCAAGTAACTCAACTTTTCCATTGAGTACAGACATCACTGGTCCTTTTGCGGTTCTTGCTAAACCGCTAACTTTTCTAATAGCTGTTCTATAAATAGAAAGCGCAGAATCGAGGCTTTCGGCAAAGTACTGCTGAGCTCCGGTATCTCTTGGTAAAAACATATAATATGGGATGCATCCCAACTCGACTTGTTTTTGCCACATTGTAGCCCATACATCAGCATCATTGTTAATGTGTCTAAGAAGTGGCGCTTGAGTTCTTATTTCCGCACCTGTAAGCTTTATTTTATGAATTGCTTCAGCCACTTCTGCTGACTCCAATTCTACGGGATGATTAAAATGTGCCATTATCGCCAAATGGATACCTCCACCAATAACGCGTTTGAAAAGATTTAATATCTCTTCAGAATCTGCTTCTCCTAAAAATTTATGTGGCCAGAAACTTAGCGACTTAGTTCCTATTCTTATTGTTTTCAGACTTTTAACTTTCGAAAGCGGTTCAAGGTAGCTTGCGAGAATTTTTGAATTCATAATCATAGGATCACCACCAGTGATCAGAACATCTGTAATTTGTTCATTTTCATTCAAATAATTGATCAACGGACTTAACTCTTTAGCCTGAAACTTCAGGTCATTATCGGCAATAAATTGTGGCCACCTAAAGCAAAAAGTACAATAGGCATGACAGGTTTGCCCATGACTTGGAAAAAACAAGACCGTATTGCGATATTTGTGCTGTATCCCTTCTATTTTTTCTCCATTTTCAAAAGGAATATTTAGGGAAGATTGTCCTGCAGGATGCGGATTCAATTCTAATCTTATGGACTGAATTAAATCTGAATATTCCGCCTTAGTCATATTAATCTTACCCCATTTCAGTTTATCATAATTCTCTTCCCGAAGCATATTTCTGTGGGGAAAATTTAATCTGAACATGGGGTCGTCAGGCATATTTTCCCAATTGATCAAGTTATTTAGCACATAATTATTCGTCTTGAACGGATATATATCGCCGACAATTTTGACATCCTCAATCATTTGCTTATCAAAGAGTGGATGTTGAGGTATAGTTTCAAAATTATTTATATTATAAGATTTATATTTCTCTGCCATAAAAATGTTTTTTGAGCTTATTTATATTATTTTATAATTCTATGCCATTGAAACTAGTATCTTTCTATTGCCCTTATACGGAAGTCGACCGTGAAGTGATAACATATTATCAACAATAGCAAGATCACCTACCTCCCAGTCAATAGGTACGGTAACATTCTCTAAGGCTCTAATGATTTCTTCGATATATTCCTTTTGAATTTCTGTTCCGTCTCCATATCTCGAAGACATTGGCAGCGCTTCTTCATCACCGTCAACCATAGAGAGAAGGGTCAAATAAACATCATCTCCGTAGATTTTAGGATAAAACTGGTCAACTTGGTTAAACCATAATTTATCGCCTGTTATGGGGTGTCTGCGTATTGCCGGCCGCGTCTGGATAATTTTCAATGAATTCGTTGGGGTCCATGTAATCTGCATATCGTTCCGTGCACAATATTGCTCGACGAGGTCTTTATCTTCGGTTTCAAAAGCCTCCATCCAAGATGGTCCTAAACCATTGCCATCATGTAGATTTCTTATATATGTTATCCCCTTTTTCTCAAATTCATCCACAATTTTATCGTCTAGCAAGGATATTATCTTTCTGCAATCTCCTACTGTAGTCTGACCTCCATGATCGGGAGCAGTCACGCAGCTAAAACAAATTATAGAAGGCCATATATTCGAATATGAATATTCGGTATGTAACTGAATTATTGTTCCCGCATCATATTCGGATGCATTATATACATTTGATGTATATTTTCCCCTAGTGGAGTTCCCATCTAAAAAGCTTTTAGGATTAGGATACAAAGATTCCATAAGTTGCTGAAATCTAGGAGCAGAGTTAATGTTCAATCCTCTAAGTAAAATTGCGCCTGATGATAATAACAATTGATCATAGGTCTCTTTGTTTTCCTGATACCATTGCATAAACGCATCAATAGTAAGTTCTTCGTTAAAAGAAATTAGTACAGGAAAGCCTTCCTGGATTAGTGGTTCGATTTGTGATTTCATAGTGAATTACTTGTTAAAAAGTTTAATTATTTTGTTTGATATTAGTTCTATATTTTTGGTACTTTGAATAGTATCGAAGTGATCTCCCTTAAGATAGGTATGATCAAATTCCATTTTGCTGAATTTGGACCAATTCTGCATATCTAAGAATTCTTTGCTAATATTTTCAGTAGCTTTAAATGCAAGTATGTCTCCTTTAATAGCTCCCTTCTGCTTGTATCCATGCAGAAGCTTCAAATTATTGATCCATAGGTTGCGAAGTGCAGCTGACTTGTAAGCAGGCATACTAGATTCTATATCTTTAAAGAGCATGTTAAAATCGTCATCAAAATGACCATTCTCTTCTGCCCTTAGCTGGTCACTATTTTTATAAACAGCCCTATCAATGACTATGAGTTTGACGTTACGATTTAAACGTTCCAAATCTTTAGCTACTTCATAAGCGATTGTTGCACCATAAGAAAATCCGCAAAGAATAACTGATTCACTCCCTGCTTTTAAAATCTCATTCGTAAAGTCTTCTACTTTTTCCTTAAGACTTTGATGAAACTCTTCATGGTATTCAAATCCTTTGTCCTGAAGGCCGAAACAATTGAAGTGTTTTTCTAAGTACCGGCTTAATTTCAGATATACTATCGGTGTGCCAAGTAACGGAGAGAAAAAGTATATACTTGGTTTCCCCTCATCAATTGCTCCTAGCTGAATAATACGTCTCTTGAGCTGATTATTTTTATGCTGATAAAGGATGCCATTGATTGTTGGATTATTAAAAAACACTTTCAAATCGATATCTTTTCCCTGTTCTAATTTTATCCGGGATAAAAGCTGGATCGCTTTAAGTGAATGACCGCCAAGCTCAAAAAAGTTATCATCCAATCCTATCGGGCCTTTGCCCAGAATTGCTTCCCATAAAACAGCAAGGTGCTTCTCTGTATCTGTTTGCGGAGCATGGTAAACATGAGATGCCCCGGCTGGATCAGGCAAAGCCTTACGGTTCAGTTTGCCATTCGAGGTCAGCGGAAACTGTTCCATCAGCATCAGCTGTACCGGTAACATATAATGCGGTAAACGCTCTTGTAAAAAATTCCGTAATTCAGGCACCTCAATACCCCCATCGCTTACATAGTAACCAATAAGGCTCCGGTTTTCATCCGCACCATAGACTTTAACTGCAGCCTGCGCTATACCCGGACAACCCAGCATCACACTTTCAATCTCCCCTATCTCAATCCGGTAACCACGAATCTTGATCTGTCCGTCTGCACGCCCCCCGTACTCCAAATTCCCTCCACTGCTCCAGCGAACCATATCTCCGGTTCGGTATAATAAACCTGTTCCGTATGGATTAGCCACAAAACGTTCTGCAGTTAAGCCAGGCTGGTTCAGATAACCAAGCGCAATCCCGGATCCACTCATACACAGTTCACCCCA
>JAZBLX010000059.1:0-15005 GCA_037033465.1 Bacteroidota bacterium
GAAAATCTAATTTATGTTGATCAAAAGCTTTGAAGAAAGTATCCCAATCTGTTTCTTTTAAATCAGAACTACTGTCGCTGTTTTTAGGAAAGTGAATTCTTAAAATCCCCCCACCTTTGCCATCTGCCGTGTCTTCCACTACTGATGGTACACCATCATGTTTTTCTACCCAGGCTTTAATAGTGGCATGGTCGTGCGTTTGTTTTGAAGTACTCATTGTAATTTAATTATTGGTTCTAAATAGGTTAACTATAATTAAATCATTTTTTCGGAGAAATAGTTTCGGGTAAACGAAAAAAGCCTCCGATTTTCATCGGAGGCTTTCATATTGAATGTGAATTAAGTATTAGTTAAAGTTATAACGAACACCGAATTGCATGTAATAGGTTGATAAAATTGTTTGTGACGTTCCAAAAGTTTCTTTAACAATATCACCTGACGCATTGGCAACTCTGAATGTTGGTCTTGTCGTAGCATTAATTGCCGGAGCATTCTGTGGAACTAAAATGGCAGCACTATTTACGAAGTTAACATTACCCCAATTGCGGTTTAATAAGTTACCAACATTAAATATGTCCACTGTAAATTGAAATGAGTTTTTAGTTTTACCAAAATCCTTAAACACTTCTTGCGTTAACCTGAAATCAAACTGATTTCTCCAAGGAGATACACCACCATTACGTTCAGCAACCTTGCCTCTATTTTTACTTAAATATTTATCTTGACTAACATAAGCTTCAAAAATATCTGCCTGTTCTTGAGCGCTATATGCTCTTGCATAGTTTGCTGTTCCGGCAGGAATGGCAACAAAAGATGCTGCGGTTAGCTCACCTGAATTAGGAATGTAAATTAGGTCATTACCTGAAACGCCATCACGGTTAAAATCACCGTTATAAGTATAAGAGAACCTACCTTGTTGTGCACCTTCATAGAACAGTGAAAACGACGTCGCTAAATTACCAAAATATGCTTTTCTATAAGAAATATTAGCAATAATCCTATCAGGGTTTAGGTTACTCGAATAACTCAAAGTCGGCGTGTTTGGATTACCTTGAGTTTGAGGTGCATTCCATAAACCGGCTAACTGATCACCACCCTGATCACCATAATTACGTTGATCAGAACGTGTATATGCAATCATTGCAGAAAGACCATTTGAGAATTGTTTAGTCAATTGAGCAGTTGCCATCCAATTGTAGCCACCTTTTACATTACTCATCTCAATCGCATTAAACCCTGTAACCGTTCCGTTAGCACCACCACTTGGTGTACCTTGAGCTACTGGTAAGCCAGCAGCATTGATAGGATTGTAATATTTACTTGAATTACTAGCAGGATAAAATAATCTAGTATCTCCATAACCTGTAATTTGAATATTTGGATCAACCAAATTTAAATTCTTTGCTACAGCAACGTTAAGATCACGTCCATAAATACCTTCTAAAGTTCCGACAATTCCAAAAGGTAATTTAAAATCGAATGCTAAACTAGATTTCCACGTTTGAGGAAACTTTAAGTTAGGCGCCATTACACTTATACCAGATGAAGGAATTGAACTTCCTGCAGGAGGCGCAGCACTTGATAATTGCGGAGCAATACTTGGATTAAAAAATGGAACTGCATTACCGGTATAACTCTGTGTATACTGAATTAAACCAGCATCGCCGGATTGAGAAACTATCCACACAAAAGGGATACGCCCTGTGAAAATGCCTGTACCACCACGAACCTGGAATGAGCGATCTCCCATCACATCCCAGTTAAAACCAAAACGAGGAGAGAAAGAAACTTTATTTTCTGGTAGAACGCCTGTATCAACTCTTTGTCCACCAAAGTTTAAACCAGCAATTAAAGGATGGGTTCTAACTTCTGTAACATCCGGATATGAAGCCTGTTCAACCCGCAATCCAGCTGTTAATTTTAAGCGGTCCGTTACCGAAAACTCATCTTGTAAATATGCAGAGTATTGCGCAAATTTAAAACTAGGATAAGCTTGAGAACCATCTGCAGTTAAAGGATAAGTAACTGTATATTGCAATGGTCTTTGGTTTGTAACGAAATCATTCCATGTTCTGAAAGTATAAAAACCAGTCCCAAAACGTTGGAAACCATTTTTAGTAGTACTAAATTCAGCCTGTACTCCTAAAGTAATGTTATGTTTTCCTAATGCAATACTCAAATCATCACTATAAGTATAACCTTTAACATCACGCAAATTACCATAAGAGAATGGCTCATAACCAAAACTAGTTAATACGCTACCGAAGTTGCTTCCGGTTGGTACACCATCTAAAATATCAACTAAAGGAAAAAGACTTCCATCTGAGGTACGAGGATCGTTTTGGTGAGAATATGTTGCTCTCAAAACGTTTGTAACCTTGCTACCAAAGTTCGAACTTAATTCAGCTACGCCAGAATAAAGGTTAGCAGCCTGATAGTAATTTGAGTTAAAAAAGGGTAATCCTGATGTTCTGGCAGTTCCTGATCTAACATTTGCATAAGCAAAACCTGATAACGAACCGATTGGAGATCCTGTGGTTGATGTACTTGCAGAAGCAGGGCTTTTACTTTCAACCTGGTTATAGCGAACGCTAAAACGATGATTTTTATTGATATTCCAATCTAAACGAGCAAACATCTTTTCATTGTCACTAATATTTGAGTAACCTTCATAAGGACCTGTTTGATAACCAAAACGATTGTTTAAATATGACGAAACATCATTTAAAAATGTAGCGCTTGCCTGTACAACGTTTGGATTAGCAGGAGAATAAGGATTTGCTGGGGTTGCTGCTAAGCGTTGAGAACCTGGCTGAATAGTATGTTTTTTCTCATAGTTAACAAAAAAGAATAATTTGTCTTTAACTATTGGACCACCTAAACTAAACCCATAATTTTTTTCATCTAATTTTTGCAGCGTACCTAGTCTGTATGTTTCACCAATTCTTTTTCCCTGGTTGTCTTCGCTTCTCATGGTATAGAATGCGTTACCGGAAAAGGTATTTGTTCCTGACCTTGTAACCGCTGTTACTGAACCACCTGTGAAACCTGTCTGACGCGCATCAAACGGTGTTACATTAATCGAAATTTGCTCTAATGCATCAATTGAAATTGGAGAACCACCTGCAGGAATATTCTGACCAATACCAAACTGATTATTAAAGTTAGCACCGTCTACAGTAAAATTGTTAGAACGATAGTTACCACCACCAATAGAAGTACTATTTGCTTGTGGTGTTAAACGAGTTAAATCGTTCACACTACGAGTTATAGTAGGCAGGCTTTGAATCTGAGTTTTGCTTATGACTGTTGAAGTACCGGTTCTATTTGAGTTAAGAACGCTGTTAGTACTTTGACCAACAACTTTTACTTCTGCAAGAGTTGAACTGTTATCAACCAAAACTACGTTTAACACATAGGGTTCACCTAGTTTAAGTGAAACATCAGTTAAACTTGAAGGCTTGTAACCCACAAAACTGATCTCAACGGTATAAGGTCCACCAACACGCATACCTCCGATAGTAAATCTGCCATCACCGTTTGTTGATACGGAATAAACTGTTCCTGTTGGTGTGTGGGTTGCTTTGACACTGGCACCTGGGAGCGCGCCTTTGTCATCTTTGATTGTTCCTGTCATTGATGAGGTAGTAACCTGTGCGATCGCACTGAAGGATAAACTAACCATGGCAACAATAACGAATACTAATCTTAAAAGTAAAGATTTTTTCATCCTTTGTTTTTTAAATGTTGTTTGTTGTTGAATAATAATTAGAAGGGAATTTTATTGCCACAAAGGTAGGGATTAAAATTTAACACATTTTAACATCCAATGTTAAATTTATATTAACAATCCTAAAACTTTTCAACAATTTACCTTTGTTTTTAACATGATAACTTTCACTTTATCAAAGGATTGGTAAAAGAAATAAATATTCCTCAAAGATCTCCAGTAAAAATTGAAATTAAGGCAGTAAATGTATCATAAGACTGAAATCTTACCAATTTTTCTCACTTTCTCCTATTCGATTCCCAAATTCTCCTTAAGAAAAGGTGAAATTTAAAATCTTAACACAAAATTAATGGGAAACCGGCATAAGCAAATTGGTTAAAACATCTACTACCAAATCAGAAACGAAAACAAATTAAAAGGAAGGATTGGAATCAAGTGCCAAATAATATGATTCTAATTAAACTAAAGTTGCAACTCCAATTTGTAATTTTTATAGATTTTACACTACTATAGAAATAATCACCGTATCAATTAACATTTTTTTTTTAGTTTTGGCAGTTGCTGAGAAATTTAGAACACTCAGCCCCCTGTAATGTCTCAATAATTTTGAGACGGGATTAATCTGTACTGAACAGAGACTCCTTCACCAGAGGATTACAGATGTTTAACGAACAATTAAAAGCAAATCTCTTTATATATAGATAAGAACCGTCCATAATTAAATCACAGTCCGATTGAAATCGGAAATGAAGTCTTTAATTATGGTAAGCTCCATCTGACAGATTTAAAAAACAAAAAGAAACAGATGAATTACGATGTTATTGTTTTAGGCAGCGGCCCAGGTGGCTATGTAGCTGCGATCAGAGCTTCTCAATTAGGACTTAAAGTTGCAATTGTAGAACGCGAATCACTTGGCGGTATTTGTTTAAACTGGGGTTGTATCCCTACAAAAGCCCTTTTAAAAAGTGCTCAGGTATTCGAATATATCAACCATGCAGCAGAATACGGCATCACTACTGCCGGGGCTACTGCAGATTTTGCAGCAGTGGTAAAACGCAGTCGCGGTGTTGCAGACGGCATGAGTAAAGGTGTTCAGTTTCTGATGAAGAAAAATAAGATCGATGTGATCATGGGCACTGGTAAAGTAAAACCAGGTAATAAATTAGAAGTTAAAGGTGCGGATGGTTCTCAAAAAGAATTGACCGCTAAAAATATCATCATTGCTACAGGCGCACGTTCAAGAGAACTTCCAAACCTGAAACAGGATGGCAAAAAAATTATCGGCTATCGCCAGGCAATGGTTCTTCCTGAACAACCGAAAAGCATGGTTGTAGTTGGTTCTGGCGCAATTGGTGTTGAATTTGCTTATTTCTACGCAACCATGGGAACGAAAGTAACCATCGTTGAGTTTATGGATAACGTTGTTCCGGTTGAAGATGAAGATGTTTCTAAGCAATTGCTCCGCAGCTTGAAGAAAGTGGGTATCGACGTAATGACTTCAGCAAGTGTTGAGTCGGTTGATACTGCTGGTACTGGCTGTAAAGTTTCAGTTAAAACGGCTTCAGGTATGCAAACCATTGAGGCTGACATTGTTCTTTCGGCAGCTGGTATTGTGGCGAACATTGAAAACATCGGCTTGGAAGAAACAGGCATCAAAACTGAAAAAGGCAAAATTGTTACCGATGAATTCTACAATACTTCGGTTAAAGGTTACTATGCTATTGGCGATGTAGTTAGCGGACAAGCGCTTGCTCACGTAGCTTCTGCAGAAGGTATTATTTGTGTAGAAAAAATTGCTGGTCAGCATGCTGAACCTTTAGACTATAATAATATTCCGGGATGTACCTATTGCACACCTGAAATTGCTTCTGTAGGTTATACCGAAAAAGCGGCAAAAGCAGCTGGTTACGAATTGAAGATCGGTAAGTTCCCGTTCTCTGCATCAGGTAAAGCAAGTGCTGCCGGTGCAAAAGATGGTTTCGTAAAACTAATCTTCGATGCTAAATACGGCGAATTATTAGGCGCACACATGATTGGTGCAAATGTCACTGAAATGATCGCGGAGATTGTTGTTGCACGTAAACTGGAAACAACAGGACATGAAATGATTAAATCGGTTCACCCCCACCCAACCATGAGCGAGGCTATTATGGAAGCTGCCGCTGATGCTTACGGAGAAGTGATCCATTTATAAGTCCAGAGTCTTTAGTCTTTAGTCTTTAGTCAAAACACCAAAACCCTTTAGTTAGTGCTAGAGGGTTTTTGTATTTTTAAACAATGATAGCCACCTGATATCCTGACTCTGAATACTTGATACCTGATTCTTGATACTCAATTCTTGATACCTGATACTCTATACTTGATACTCTATACCTGATACTAGAAAAAAATGAAACTCCACACCATAAATACAGGCCTTTTTAAGTTAGACGGCGGCGCCATGTTTGGCGTTGTGCCTAAAGCCATCTGGCAGAAAACAAATCCAGCTGATGCAAATAATTTATGTACCTGGGCGATGCGCTGTCTGCTGATTGAAAACGGAAATAAATTAACCCTCATTGATACCGGCATCGGAAATAAGCAGGATGAAAAATTCTTTCGTCATTATTATCTTCATGGCGATGATTCGATGGAAAAATCACTGAACAGCCTGGGCTTTAGCTTAACAGATATCACTGATGTTTTCTTAACGCACTTGCATTTTGACCACGTGGGTGGGGCGGTGATCAGAGAACAGGATAAGTTGATGCCAACGTTTAAAAACGCAACCTACTGGAGCAATGAAAAACATTGGCAATGGGCTGTAGCGCCGAACCCCAGGGAGAAGGCTTCATTTTTAAAGGAGAACATATTGCCTATCCAGGAAAGCGGCCAGCTTAAATTTATAGATGAAGTGGAGAATGTAGCGTGGCAAAAGGGCATTAATATCAGCTTTGCTTACGGGCATACTGATGCCATGATGCTCCCAAAAATCAATTACAAAGGTAAAACGCTCGTCTATATGGCAGATCTCTTGCCGTCTGTTGGTCATTTGCCGCTCCCCTATGTGATGGCCTATGATATGTTTCCATTAAAAACCTTAACAGAAAAGCAAGTATTTCTAGAAGAAGCAGTCGACAAAGGTTATGTCTTATACCTGGAACACGACCCTGTTAACGAATGCTGCACCTTGCAACGAACTGAAAAAGGGATTCGTGTTGCGGAAACATTTAACCTAAGCGACTTATAAATGATTAGAAAAGCAACACCGGGCGATGCTGTGCAAGTCGTTCCGTTGATTTTGCAAGCCATGGGAGAATTGGCTGTAAAATTTGCTGGCTCAGGCAATCCTGAGACAATCAATAACCTTTTTCAACACTTTTTCAAATTACCCGAAAATCAGTATAGCTTTGAAAATACACTCGTTTTTGCAGAAGGCGAAACCATATTAGGAAGTATAAATGCTTACGATGGTGCTAAGCTCGCAGTGCTTCGTGAACCTTTCCTAAAATACTTAAGTATTAACAGCAATTCAGACTTAAGTGATTCAGAGCAAGAAACAGAGAGTGGAGAATTCTACATTGATACTGTAAGTGTTAAGCCCGAAGCACAAGGTAAAGGCATCGGAAAGTTATTAATTTTTGAAGCGATAAAGTGGGCGAAAGAAATGAATCACACTAAAGCTGGTCTTCTGGTTGAACTTAATAATCCCAAAGCTTTGAAGCTGTATCAAAATATTGGATTTGAAATTAAAAATGAGAAAACCTTTATGGATGGTGAATATCATCATATGGTGTTTGTGATCAATGAGTGACATCACCGCCTACTCAATTCTCATCTCTTCGCCATTAAATTATTTATTTCAAATTTTATTTGTATTTAATCTAAATAATACCAATTTTTGTTCCTGATGGAAAAAGCGTGTATCGATATCAATGAATTAATTAACGTGTTCTCAAACAATGAAGGAGCTGTTTATCAATCTGATAAATTAAACTGCTTATATGTTGATTTTGGCGGTAAATTTGCCCGCTACAATTGCTTATCACTTCAGAAGTTAAAGAAAGTTGTTGAAGAAATAGACGTTGAAGCTTTACTTTTAAATACACAGCGAGCCGATTTCGAATTGGTTACCTTTAATGGTTGCGAGCATATCTACTTATTGAGTGCTTTAGAAATTATTTCACTAAAAGATTTATTACAAGGAACTTTTACCATGTTTAAGTTAAACCACATGGTTAATGATTGCCTGCACAGGCTGGTTTTTTAGTTTTTTGGGTTTTTAGTTGATTCGTTTTTGGTAATTGTGATGATAACGCGTGATATCATCTCCTTAATTTATCGATTTTTTCTATTCTAAGCTGAGTAATTATATTATCAGACTTTCGTATTTTAGAACTTGTCTATTTCATACTTTCATCCCCATTTTTAATCCCTAAATTCCTCACTCCTTTCTATTTCTACTCCCCGATTCCCTATTTCCCACTTCCTATCTATTCCCACTTATCTATTTTCATCTTCAGCTCTTCTTATTTAAACTCATTATAAATACTTATTGATCAACAATTTAGACTAATTTCATATAGTAAATAATTTACAAAAGCGAACAAATTGATGTTACATTTGTATTGTTATTAAAGCACAGCAACTATGAAAGATTTAATGCGTATTAAATGTTTAATATCTCAGGATATTGAAACACTTTTAAATCAGCAGATTAAAAAAGAGGCACACTCCTCATCACTATATTTATCAATGGCATCCTGGTGTAACCAAAACGGTTACGACTTCTCCGCAGATTATTTCACTAAACAATCGGAAGAAGAAAGAGTACATCAATTAAAATTATTCAAATACGTGTTAGATATGGGTGGAAATGCGATTTCTCCGGAAGTGACAGGTATTAAATCAGACTTCTTAAGTTTCAGAGAAGTATTTGAAGATGCTTTGGAAGCAGAAATTGCAATTACACAAAGTTTTAAAAACTTAGCTTCGAGATGTTTAAAAGAACAAGACTTCGTTACGATGGAATTCTTGAACTGGTTCTTGAAAGAACAACGTGAAGAAGAATACAAAGCGCGTCGTGCATTAGAGTTGTTCGAAGTAATTGGCGAAGAAGGAACAGGAAGATGGGAAATTGACAAGCACGTTAACGACATCAGCTATTCTGAAGACTAGTTAATCACTAACAAAACATATATTGAAAGCTATCCTGATGAAAATCAAGATGGCTTTTTTGTTTTACCGAACTTTAAGTGGACTAGATTCCGAATCCACCTTTCTTTAAACTCACCATTCGCCTGATGATCTACAGGCAGCTAATGGCGTTTTATTTTCAATACAGCTTCCTTCCTGACTTAGGAAATAATCAATGTTTATCCTTACTCAAGTCAAAAAAGTTTAAAGTTTTCAATCGAATTTCTGAAAAGCATCTAAAAAAAGAAAACTTCCGAGGTTGCACCAGGGAAGCTTCTTTTAGTTTAGGTTGTTTAGTTTATGTTGATTATGAATAAGCTTCTTAAAATCTGTAAAAAAAGCGCCGTTGCCAGCGCTTTTTTTAAACCAAATATATAATAATAATTAACGAGCATTACAAAAGTACAATTTTTATCTTAAAAAACAAGTTTTATTACAAAAAAAAACATCCGTTTTACCCTAAACACGATATTAATTTTAATAAAATTCAATTATATGTTAATTTAATAGACTTGAAATGATAAAAATCATACTATTAATCTAAGAATTACAAAATATTCAATCAAAAAATGTACTTTAAAGAAATATTTAACATAAAATGATCGAAAATTTCTTAAAAAATTACATAAATCATCCAAATACTTACGATGAAATGTTTTTAAACGGCGATCTTCATCGAAATCACTATCAAAACTTCATTAATAACTTCTCAAAAGAATCACTCGATAATTTAAACAAAAAAGAAGAGCTGGCTAAAAAACTTTTCATGAGCCAGGGCATCACCTTTACTGTTTATGATAATGGTGAAGGGATTGAGAAGATCTTCCCATTTGATATGATTCCGAGAATTATCACCTCCACAGAATGGGCTTTTATTGAAAAAGGAATAAAACAGCGCTTAAAAGCTTTGAATCTTTTTCTAAAAGACGTGTATAGCAATCAATTTATCCTTAAAGATCAGATCGTACCTATCAATGTAATTTATTCTTGTCCACACTTTTTACGGGAAATGCATAACGTGAATGTATTGCACGATATCTATATCCATATTGCAGGCATTGATTTGATTCGCGATCACGATGGTACTTTTTACGTATTGGAAGATAATTTACGGACACCTTCAGGTGTGAGTTATATGCTAGAAAACAGGGAAATTACCAAAAGACTCTTTCCTGATCTTATACCGCAATGTGGTGTACGAAGCGTAACCGATTACCCCACAATACTTTATAAAAATTTGATGGCCCTCTCTCCACGAGCCGTGTCTAACCCCACGATTGTTTTACTTAGTCCGGGGATGTACAATTCAGCTTATTATGAACACACCACATTAGCCAGGTTAATGGGATTAGAATTGGTAGAAGGAAGAGATTTGGTTGTTAAAAATCAAAAGGTATTTATGAAAACCACTACTGGTCTTCAGCATGTGGATGTGATTTATCGCCGTGTTGATGATGATTACCTCGATCCTCTGGTTTTTAACCCTCACAGTGTTTTGGGCGTGGCTGGTTTAATGGGCGCTTACCGCAAAGGAAACGTTGCCATTGTAAACGCTGTTGGTAATGGTGTTGCTGATGATAAAGCGGTTTACACTTACGTTCCCGATATGATCAGGTATTACCTGAATGAAGAGCCGCTTTTAAAAAATGTTCCGACTTATCAGCTCAGCAATCCTGATGAGCTCGATTATGTTTTCTCGAACATCAACACCATGGTGGTTAAGAAAACTAATGGAAGTGGCGGTTATGGCATGTTAATGGGCCATGCTGCAACAGAACAGGAAACGGATGAATATAAGATGGAGATCCTGAAAGATCCGAGAAATTTTATCGCCCAGCCAACCATCAGCTTATCGTCTGCACCATGTTTCATTAATGGAAAATTGGCGCCCCGAAGAATAGATCTTCGTCCGTTTGCCTTAAACGGACCAGATGGAATTTCGATTGTTCCCGGCGGATTAACACGCGTGGCCCTTAAAGAAGGTTCGCTGGTGGTGAACAGCTCACAGGGCGGCGGCAGCAAAGACACCTGGGTTTTAACTTCTTAGAATACATATATGTTAAGTAGAGTAGCATCAAGCTTATATTGGCTGAGCAGATACGTGGAGCGCAGCGACGGGATGTTGCGCATGTTGAAAATTAATTACGCCTCTTCTCAAGACACTATCCAGGAGTTTACCTGGAAACCGGTAATCAGGATTTTTTCTTCTGATGATGAGAATGAGTTACTCAACATTCAGCATGACAGCAGAGCGGTGATTGAATATCTCCTTCTAAATAAAGAGAATCCGAATTCTATTTTAAATATTGTAACACTGGCCAGAGAGAACGCCCGAAGTGTGCAGGAACACATCCCCAAAGACCTGTGGCAATGTTTAAATGAATACTATCACACCGTGAAAGATGAAAAACTTTTGTGGTATGTACAGGAAGATGATCCGATCAATGCTTTAGATATCCTCATCAAACAGGTAATGCTCTATCATGGCACTGCAGATAGTGCAATGGAACGCGGCGAAAGCAGAAGTTTTATGAAGATTGGCAAGCATCTCGAAAGAAGCATTCAATCTATAGATATTCTGGATATTAAGTTCAGTTCTATCAGTACTAATCCGGATTTACTTACGGATATTGCCTACTGGAAACATTTGCTGCTTTCGCTTGGCGGTTATGAATTATATCTCAAAACCTATCGGCAGGGATTTGATGCGAAGAACATTATCGAACTGGTGATGCTTAATAATGACTTCCCCCGCTCTGCGCTATATTCCATGCATAACATTGAGCGTTATTTCAGCAGACTCAAGAGCGAAAGCAATATCGAAGATTACAACAATTTATCGTTTAAAATAGGGAGGCTTAAAAGTATGATCACCTATAGCTCGGTAAACACTATGGCCGATGATCAGCTGCATCACTATTTGACAGATATTAAAACAGAACTTTTTGGAATTGGCAATTTACTGAACGAATATTATTTCGCAAACTCGTAAAGCACCCATTGCCGCAAACAACAAATCCAACCTAAGATGCCAATTTTCAAAATAAAACACATCACAAATTACAAATATGAATCGCCTGTTCGGGACAGCGCCAATCAAATCATTCTTTTCCCCATTAAAGATGATTTTCAAAAAGTAGTTAAACACGATTTAAATATCTCAGGAAGCCCGGAGATCGAAATTTTCATAGACTACTATGGCAACGAAGTGGGCACGTTTACCCAAAATGAACCACATAACCAATTGAAGATATTTTCGAAGGTTTGCGTGGAAACCTTCCCAAAACCATTACCACAAGATGATATGTTCAGCAGTGAACAATGGAATGGTCTGGCCGCCTTAAAATTTGAAGTACCTTACATTGATTACCTGAGGCAGGAATCATTTGAGGGCATTGTGCAATTAAAGGATACGGCGCTACAGATCAAGACGATTGAAGATACACCATATCAAACGGCAATTAAATACTGCGCACATGTTTTTAATGAATATGAATATATTAAAGGGATTACTGCAGTTGATACCACAATTGATGAAATCCTGAAACTAAAAGCCGGCGTTTGTCAGGATTTTGCACACGTTTTAACCGCAATGCTTCGGCTTACAGGAATCCCGGCCCGTTATGTAAGTGGTTACATCTGTCCGAACCGCGATGGCATGCGGGGTGAAGGGGCAACCCATGCCTGGGCTGAAGCTTTTCTACCGGAATATGGCTGGCTTGGTTTGGATCCTACAAATAACTGTATTGCCAATGAAAACCATGTTCGCCTGGCAGTAGGCAGAAATTTCACCAATTGTTCTCCTGTAAAAGGGGTTTACAAAGGTGGATTCGAACATATTATGGAGGTAAATGTTTCTGTAGGGTATAACGATGATGATTTCAATGATAACGAAAATTATTTCCTACCAAAGGAAGTGAACTATTCAAAACCTTCGGGCATGGCGACAACTCATGTGAGAAAACAAAATAGTTACCAGCAATATATGGAGGCGATGCAGCAGCAACAGCAGTAGTAAGTTGGACGTTTGCAATTGGGAGTTTTCAGTTGCAAATGATCAGAACTAAGTTTTCATTTCACAGCTTTCAGTTCGCGTTTGCTACTGGTTACAAATTGCATACTAACTTGTGGTTTTCAAAAAACTGAAAACTACAAACTGCTAATTGTTAAGTGATACATTTTTTTTCCTAAATTTGCGCCTTTTACAAATAACAATATGATTAAGAGACAGCAAATTAAAGATTTATTAAAATCGACTGCATTTGGCACAGAAGTAACGGTTATGGGATGGGTAAGAACTTTCCGCAATAATCAGTTTATCGCTTTAAATGATGGAAGTTGCATGAGCAATATCCAGGTAGTGATCGATTTTAATAATTTACCAGATGAGCTGTTGAAAAGAATCACCACGGGCGCTGCCATTTCCGCAACCGGAAGTTTGATAGAGTCGTTAGGGAAAGGCCAATCGGTAGAAGTTAAAGCAACCGCTGTGGAAATTTTAGGGGATAGCGATCCGGAAAAATTCCCGTTACAACCAAAGAAACACAGTTTAGAATTTTTACGGGAAATTGCTCACCTGAGGTTCCGTACCAATACTTTCAACGCGGTATTCAAGGTGCGCCATGCATTGGCTTTCGCCATCCACCAGTTTTATAACGAACGTGGTTTCGTTTATATGCATACTCCTGTGATTACTGCAAGCGATGCAGAAGGTGCAGGTGAAATGTTCAAAGTAACTACGTTAGATTTTGACAATACTCCTCGTACAGAGGATGGAAAAGTAGATTTCTCTCAGGATTTCTTCGCCCGTGCAACGAACTTAACGGTTTCGGGACAATTAGAAGGTGAACTCGCAGCAATGGCTTTTGGTAAGATTTATACCTTTGGTCCGACATTCAGGGCGGAAAATTCAAATACTACCCGCCACCTGGCCGAATTCTGGATGGTAGAACCTGAATTTGCTTTCGCAGATTTAGAGGATAATATGCAACTGGCAGAAGACATGATGAAGTATGTGATTAAATATGCTTTAGACAACTGCAAAGACGAATTGGAATTCTTAAACGGTCGTTTAGCCGAAGAGGATAAACAAAAACCACAGAATGAACGGAGTGAATTTACTTTGTTAGAGAAACTGGATTTCTGCCTGGCAAACGACTTTGAGCGCTTAACTTATACGGAAGCGATTAAAATTTTAAGGTCATCTAAGCCTAACCAGAAAAAACAATTTAAATATTTAATTGATGAGTGGGGAGCCGATTTACAAAGCGAACACGAACGTTTCCTGGTAGAAAAACACTTTAAAAAACCAGTAATTTTAACAGATTACCCTGCAGATATCAAATCTTTCTACATGCGTCAGAATGAGCCAGATGCCGAAGGCAGGCAAACGGTTGCCGCAATGGATATTTTATTCCCGGGCATTGGTGAAATGATTGGCGGCTCACAACGTGAAGAACGTTTAGATCGTTTAACCAGAAGAATGGAAGAATTAAACATTCCGCAGGATGAACTTTGGTGGTACCTGGATACCCGTCGTTTCGGAACTGCACCGCACGCAGGTTTCGGATTAGGTTTTGAACGTTTAATATTGTTCGTAACTGGCATGACCAACATCCGCGATGTAATTGCCTTCCCTCGTTTCCCTAAAAATGCAGAGTTTTAAGTTGAAAGCTGAAAGCTTAAAGTCGAAAGCAGAAAGCGGAAAGCGGAAAGTTAAAAGCATAGATATAGCCGTTCGAATAAATTCGGGCGGCTTTTTGCATTATTGTTCACGGATGCTATTAAAAAAATAACATCAAAACATAGGTCCTGAATCAAGTTCAGGATGATGGCCGCTTTAACCCCACCGTTCATGGAATGAAGCAATAAAAAAGGTTCGGTGTTGAATGAAGGTAGTAGGTAAAAACGCAGGGATTCTTCGTATCTCAGGATGACACCTCGCTATGGCCACCATGCTATCCGGCCTAGGAAATGATGGAAGGAGAAAACGTTTACTGCTTAACTAACGCTCATGGTTCAACGGTATCTCCCCTGCAGTTGAAATGACCATCGTATCATCGTCTTCTCGACTGGAGCGCAGCGCAATGGAGAGATCTTT
>JAZBLX010000060.1:0-14912 GCA_037033465.1 Bacteroidota bacterium
TCTGCTCATTTAATCAAATTTAAAAGTTTCTTTCTAATCTGACGACTAAATCCCTCTAGTCAAATGTAGCAACTCCAGTATGGCCAATAGAGACGAGGGTCAGATTACTTGTCTGTTCAGTTAAAGCTTGTGTGATCTTGGGATGGCAGTGGCGTTGGTTTACGGCGGAGTATGCTGACAGGAAATAAAAGTACATATTCCCTTGGATATCCCATACTTTCACCGCCAATCCCTTTTGAAGTGCAACTGGCAATGGGGAATAATTATGAACACTGCACTTAAGTTCTCGTGCGATGATGCTATTGTTCGTTTCGAACATCGATATTTATTCGATCAGCCCACAAAATATTATATATAACTCTTTGTATCAATTAAAGCTTATGATTTCAACCTATCCCTATTCATTTTACCCTACACCATAAATATGTATAGCCCTATATTAATGTGTTTTACTACATTAATATATGTATTTTATTAATTTTACTGTAAATTAATATGTTATACTGCACTGTATAGTTAAATTTATTAATTTTACCATACAGATATGCATTTTATTATATTATACCATGGCAAGACAGGCGGCAGGAGCCCAATGGCTTAAGGAACATTTTGGATTGACACAATATTATCTTGCCACCAGATCCTACATAGATTATCGGTCAAAAATGGAACTGGGAATTGACGGTGGGATAGACCAACAGTTCGGCCCTAAATATGCCCCTGCAGAAGTGTCTGTTCCCTCCCAGATGGAATTTATGCTGAAATATGATGATATTAACCTGGATTTCTTAAGTGCTGTCATGCAACAGACAGATGCTGGAGAATTCACAGCCTATCTATCAAAAACTCCCAGTGGAAAGTATACAAGAAAACTGGGATTCCTTTACGAATGGCTGACCGGAAAAGAATTACAAATTGAATTCGAGCCTTCTGGTAACTATATTAACCTGCTCGATGAGGAAAAATACATCACAGGTTCTGCCATTAAGAACCCTAAATGGAGGGTTAAAGACAACCTGCTCGGAACCAGCGAGTTCTGTCCCATGGTAAGAAGAACAAAGGAGCTGCAAAAAATGCTCGAAGTCGATCTCAACGCAGAAATACAAGGGCTCAAAAATGATTTTTCTCCAGAAGTCTTTGCCCGTGCAGCACAGTACCTTTACCGGAAGGAAACCAAATCATCTTATCAGATCGAAAGCGAAACCCCCTCCCCGGAGCGAATAGAGCGTTTTATTAATATCCTTTACCAGGCAGGAAAAAGTTCGGCCAAGCAGACGCTTTCCGAACCGTTTCTCACCAAACTCCAAAATTCGATCGTGGATCCAAGATATAATGCAAAGGGATTTCGCAACTTTCAAAACTTCATCAGCCAGTCAAGCCCATATAGCGGGGAAGTCTATCACTACATCTGCCCGCCGGAAAAAAATGTAGTTGAACTCATGAATGGGCTTATCAAAGCAGAGCACAAAACTCAAAACATACCAGCTATCGTCCGTGCAGCCATCATTGCATTTGGATTTGTTTTCATCCATCCCTTCGAAGACGGAAACGGCAGGATACACCGGTTTTTGATCCACGACATGATTACCCGAGATGGTATTGCTGAATACGGCATGATCATCCCTGTTTCTGCGCACATGGTCAATAACATGAAGGAGTACGATGATGCCCTTGAAATTTACTCCAGACCATTAATGCAGCGCATCAAATTTACGATAGCCGCAGACGGATCGGTAAGGGTAGACAATACAGAAGAGGTGGGAAGCTATTTCAGGTATCCGGATATGACTTATCAATCGGCTTACCTCGCAAAAACAATCCAGTCTACGATAAAAGAAGATCTCTCGGATGAACTCCTCTTTCTGGAAAGATATGATGAACTCAAAATATCACTGCAAAACCTGATCGATATGCCCGACCGCAGGCTGGCACAAATCATCATATTCCTGCACCAGAACAAGGGCAAATTTCCAAATAGGAGAAAAGCAGACTTTACAGAGATCACGTTAGAAGAGTTCTCAAAAATGGAAAATATCTATAGGGATATATTCACCGGTTAAGACCAAAAATTTATGCCCTGGATATATTTGGTTTGGAGATCGTAATTGAACATGATAGCCGCATGGTAGCGCGCTCAAGAATCGCCACATAGCGCTTTGAGATCGAAAGCCGGTTTTCACTTTCTCGTTACTTTTGGTCAGTTGGGCACCAAACAGGTATTTGAGGAGGGGAGCTGTTAGATAAATCAGCACCTGATCAAATCCGAGGGCTTTTGCCTTTTCTAAATTATATCGGGCTCCTGGGCAAGCTGATGGCGCAAGATCACCGAACGAACCCTTATACGCTAAAGAAGATGTTCTTAACCAGGAATACTTCCATAATTGAGGGAGGCAATTTTAGAAATCCTCACTGTCAAGCTAAAGGAAAAAAAATGCCCCATTTATTACTTGTGTCCTGAAAAATGCCGATCAGTTTCCATTCCCCGGGATGTTTTCAGGCTTGAAAATGCAAGAACTTTTGATCCTAGGCTTACAGTTGCTTAAAGTAGCGAAGACAAATAGGCCAATAACTCGTTTGTACCTATTGATAATGTGGGCGGTTATCGATTATGTGATGAAAAAGTCATTGCGCTTCCCTAATCCGCTGTGGGGTTTATAGAGGCACCCTTGGCCAATCACTAGTCCTGATCAGGTAAACTTTTTTAAATTTGAAATAGGAAAGGTAGACTGATGACAGGTGTGCAATGCTTATGGTGAAGCTCCTATAGTACCTGTTGCTGAGTGGCGACCATGATGAGTTCGGCAACGTTCTTTACGCCAAATTTCTGGATCAGGTTCTTTCGATGGGTATCTATGGTAAGCGGGCTTAAAAACAGTTCCTGGCCAATCATCTGACTGGTTTTGCCCGAGGCAATCATCGTGAGTACTTCTTTCTCCCTTCGGGTAAGTCTCGGGGGACCATGGAGCTCATTCTTGGTCGGCCGGCTAATGATCTCCATCACTTCCTTACTGTAACAGATGTCTCCTTTTATTGCTTCTGCTATACAATGCCGCAGTTCATCAATGGTGCTGTTTTTAAGCAGATAGCCGCTGGCCCCGTTTTGGATCGTTTGTATGATGATGCTCCGCTCGGTATGATTGCTCAGGATAAGGATAATGGTGTCCATCGATTCCTTTTTGATCAGCTGGCAGAGTTCCATCCCATTTATATCCGGCAGGGTGACATCCAGTAGGATAAGGTCAATCTTATTCAACTTAATATAAGACAGGATATCCCCGCCGCTGCAAAACCCACCCACCAGTTGTATGTTAGGCTCGTTTTGGAGCAAGGTCTTCAATCCTTCAATGACGATAGGATGATCATCAACAATAGCGGTAAGTAATTTAGAGGTCGACATCAGTATTTAATTCAATGTTTATGGTGGTTCCTTCGTTAATCACAGACTGCAGTTCGAATTTGCCTTTCAAGAATTCAATCCGGTTTTTAATGTTATCCAGCCCCATGCCTTTTTTGCCGGTTAAAACAGCAATATCAAATCCGATGCCATCATCTTCAAAAGTAATAAAGAAGATCGCATCGTTCTGACTGCATTGCAGCATGATATTTGACGGTCGGGCATGTTTAACGGCGTTTGACATAAGTTCCTGCACGATCCGGTAAATGTTCAGCTGTATGCTCAGGGGAATGCTTTTTCCGATACCCAGAGATTGGTAGTCAATATGTAGACCATCACGCATATAAAATTCGCAGAGGTCTTTCAGCGCTGTTTCCAGGCCAAACTTCAGCAATGTTTCCGGCAGCAGGTTACGGGCGATACGCCTTAGCTCAGTGACCGAGGAATCCAGCTGGCCAATGATCCGGTGCAGGTCTTTATCCTCCGTAATGTCCGCATTGCTGTTCGACCAACCAGATAATCCAATCTTTACGCCAGCCAGCATTCCACCCAGGCCGTCGTGCAGGTCGCGGGCAACACGCTCGCGTTCATGTTCTTCGCCATCCAGCATGGCCTTGGTCACCTTAATCTGCTGTTTCTGCTCCAGGTCGCGGAGCTGCTGCTGGTAGTTGATCTCCTTCTGAGCAGCGAGTCTTCGGTTATTTTTAGCATTCAAGAGCACTAGCGTGAGTGTAACCAGCAGCGATATACAGCCCATGCCCAGTAGCCAGTTATACAGATGTTCGTTCTTCGCTTTTAATGCAGCCTGTCTGTTCTGCGCTTCTAAGGCGGTAATCTTCTGCTGGTTCTCTGCGCTGCGGTATTTGGTTTCCAGCTCGTTGATCTTTACCTGGGTCTGGTCTTTGTGCATACTATCTGTCAATGCCTGATATTTGGTTGTCCAGTAGTAGGCCGCCCGGTAATCATCCAGGTTTTTGCTGGTTTTAGCCAGCTCTGCATAGATCTCTGCCCTGTCGTTGATGGTTGCCATTAGCGTGCCCTCTTTCACAATATCGAGCAGGATCTTTCGCGCCCTGGCATACGCTTTTTGCCGAACGTAAACATCATACTGCCTGAAAAAAAACTGTTGATACAGTTGCTTTTGGTTATATTTTTTGGCTAAAACCTTTCCTTTTTCGGCACTTGCCAACGCCCGGTCAAAATCTTTGGCCGAAGCATAATATAAGGCTTCATTGTAATAATACAAGGGATAGTTTACCGACCCGGGATAAGGTAACAGCAAAGCCTTTGCCTTTAATAATAATGGCTTTGCCTTTTCATGCTTGCTATCGTAACAATATATGCTTACCCCACTTAGGTATGCAAACAAAAGATTGGGTGAGTTTGGGTCCTGGTCCTGTAACAGCTCGATAGCCTTTTGATTGTATAATGCTGCCTTGGCGAACTGGTAGTTGTTCATCAGCAGGGTAGAGAGCTGGGTATAAAAATGGGCGAGGGTAACCTTATTGCCTCCTTTTTCGGCCATGGGAAGCGCTTTTTCAAGTATGGTACGGGCTACAAATTCATATCCTTTGGCATCTTTGTTCATCAGCGCATAATTGAACCAGGCCGCAGCACGCCTGTCATACGCTTTGGGGAAGTGAAATGCAGATAGGGCCTGCTCTGCTTTTTCAAAGGCGGCAGCTGCCTTAACCGTATTCCAGTTAAAGTAATACTGCCCCTCATAAAATAAAGATAAAGCTTTGAGGTACGGATGCTTGGCAGCAAACCTTTTACCCTGCAACAAATACCCTTTGCTTTTTACCGTATCCTTATATTTCCAGTATTCTACCATGGAAAAATTAGCCTTGGCCTTTGTACTGTCCGGGCTGTTGGTTCGTAAAATCTTTTCCAGGCTGTCCAGATACCGTTTTTCATTCAGCGGTATTGCTTGCTGCGCAAAAGCGCACAAGGCCATGAACAGGCAAATGGAGGTCAGGTATATCTTTTTCATTCAAATTGGGCATTGGGGCACCGGCAGCAATCGCCGGCTGCTATTTCAAATATCCACTAAAAAGTTAAAAGCGCTATAGAATTAGTATTTATGACCTGAAAATACCTAAAAACCAGTAGAAAAAAAAACCATATATCAGGGGATTTTCTATGTCGTGGTCATCGAATAGCTTTGCCGTATATCTATTACTTTAATCAATAATTATGAAAAAATCAATTTTTAAGAAGTTAACTACTGGTATTTGCGTCGTTTTATTGACGGCATTTTCATCATGCAGCAAGGGCGAGGGCGATGCTCCCTCACCGTCTGGTGGCCGTAACGCCAAGTTTACGGTTACAGTTACAAATGCACCGCCATCCGCTTATCTGTCCTTCGTAGTAGTAGGGTTATCACGTGATCCAAATGAAGCTACCGTTTGGAAAGTTAACGGTGTAGTGCAAAACAACCAGAATGCAGTGAGCCTGGGCAAAAACGAATTTAGCGGCAATACTAAAACCTACGTGATAGAGTCCGTTAAGCCATTGCAAAATATTAGCGTGGGTGTGCAGTGTATAAACGTTGAAGATCTGCCTTACCAAATAAGCTACAAGGCAGAGATAAATGGGGAAGTGAAAGCCGATGAGAAAGGCTTCACGGTTACCAAAAATGCAGATTTCACCAAAGACTACACTTATTAAGACAAAGGCATTTAGACTACAGTCATTTAAATGCACGAACACCTAACATTAAAATACTTACCATGAAAAAGATCACTATTATCTGTATGGGGCTGATCATATTCAGTTTTACGACAAGCAGGGCACAAGCTATTTTGGACAAAATCGACCGGGCCGCCGATAGGGCAGACAGGGCGGGCCGTACCGCGGACAGGACAAAAAATACCGGAGACAAGATCCTCGGGTTCTTCGGTAAAAAGAAGGATGGTACTGCTTCTGCTTCAGAAACGAAGACGACAGTTAAACTTAGCGGGATTGACTTTGCTGTACTGAAAAATCTGGACGAAAAACTACAGACGGCAAAAGGCATTCAAAGTACCAAGATGAAGTACAGCAGTTCTGGATCTTCGATCACGGTGTACCATACCGGTTCTACATCCAATATCCTCAAAAGCCTACAGAAAGCATCTCCTTCAGTATTCGCGGAAAAGAATATTGACGGGATGGATGATGGCGAGATCTCTGTTAAGTTGAAATAAATACTGTTCAAGCTGAAGCAATACAACTTTCTGCTTTGAAGAATTGCACATCAGCGTAAGTAAAATAGAAGTCTATAATTCATGAAAAATATAACATCAAGGGTGCAATATGTACTCCTTTCCGCATTGGTGATAATTATTATTGGTTTATCTGCCTGCAAGAAGAACGGTGGAGCAGCCACCGATGACCAAGAGGCATACCTAACCTGTAAGATCGATGGCAAGTATCACGAATTTAATTACCATGTGAACGCTAACGACAAGCCGGCAACAGACACTGTACATTTTGTAGTAATAGGTGGATGGGAAAAACAGGATATGGTTACCGGATTTGGAATAAACATGCAAATTGCCCAAGGTGCAAAGGAAGCGACCTATGCTTCAGATGGTGCAGGTGACCTGTTACTTGCCGGGAAATACTACATTCAGGAAATGAAAGACGGCAAATTTGCAGGCACCACTATTTTTAATGGCGGGGACCTGGAGGGAAGCAACTTTACTTTAACCATTGCCAGTTTAACTAAATGGGGTGTCAAGGGAACATTTTCGGGAAAGCTTAGGCTAGTTGGCGGGGATGAAATGGTTACTGTTACGGAAGGGAACTTTTCGGCACCCTATAACTGACAGTTAATTAATCGATAATGGTGCTGCCTGATCAGGGGACAGATACAACCTGTATCAGGCAGTGCCATTAATTCGAAAGCACCATGGCGAGAAATATCAGCTCAAGAGTGCAACTTATACTCATTACTATACTGTCCCTAAGCATAACGGGTCTTATTTGCCTGCAAGAAGAACGGTGGAGCAGCCACGGATGATCAAGCAGCATACCTTACCTGTAAGATCGATGGCAAGTTACAAGAATTCAATTTGGGGTAAATGCGAACGATATACCTGCGACGGACGCTGTTCTTTCTTAACCAATAATGCTTTAGATACAGATTCCATGCTTAAGGCATAGGATCAGGACAATGACACCTGATATCAAATTTAATTACAAATGCAGCCAGTTGTTATGCGCTTTAAAAGCGTGTCCCTTTTGCTGCTTTTTTCCTCGGTTTTGATACCTTCGTCATTGTACCTGTTTTTTATTGATCAGATTTGCTTATTTAAATCGGTAGGTAATGCTCAATCGTGCATTGCGTGGAACCTCATAGATATAGGTATAGTAAGAAACGGATGTTGCACTTTCATTTGGCAGCTTGGTATATGATCCCTGCGTCAGCAGCCTGCGGTCCAGAAGGTTATTAACTACCGCTGCTATGGTTATTTTACCTTTTTCATAAGAAACACCTGCGTCAAAACGGTAATAAGCAGGTAACATCAATGGAACAGAAGTTGATCCCGCATAACGGTCCAGTTGGATTTGATAACCCGCACTCAATCCAAAACCGTTCAACAAGGCGCCTTGCTCCTGGTAGTGGTAAGATAACCAGCCATTGGTAATATGCTTAGCGGAGTTGGGTGTATGCCTGCCTACCAGTTCTGGTTTAGCATCTTCACTTATCGTGGCATCTGTAAGCGCATAATTTAATACAAGGTTCAATCCACGGGTAATTTCGCCGTTTACATCCAATTCAATACCTTTTGAGATCACGCCCCCCAGTTGGATCTGGGCATTTGGGTTCGCAGCCAGGTGTGCCGGATCCAAGTCTGCGGTTAATACATTTTTCTTCTTGATGCGGAAAGCGGCAACCGTCACGTTCCATCTACCGTCAAATAAATCCTTTTTCAATCCCAATTCGATGTTATTGCCACGGATAGGCTTGAAAGGGTTTCCTGCAAAGTCTTGGCCGGCAACAGGCAGGAAGCTTTGGTCATAGAGTGTATAGGCACTAAAATCTTTCGCCAGGGTGACACTCAAACCAGCCCTTGGGCTAAACACATTATCAGATAGCTGTGTAAGGTTTGTTTTACCTACCGTTACCGCATGTGTGAAACGGCCGGCTAAGGTTAAACGCACACGTCCATCCAGCATGCGAAGTTCATCTTGCAAATAAGCGCCGGTATAGGTCAGGTTAGTGGCATATACATTTGATCCGGAACGGTTCTGAATGCTTCTTGAGCGATCGAAGAGCGGAATATTGGCAAAAGGAATACCATAAACCGGATTGTAAATATTAAATGGAGCATTGTTTGCCAACTGCAGGTCAGCATGCGTCGTACTGGAGAAATCGCCCCAGGTTTTTAAGTTACCCATATCAAGTCCACCTAAAATGCGGTGCACAACAGTTCCGGTAGTCAGCTCGCCCATTAGGCTTACCTGTAAGTTTTTGTTAATAGCCAGTTCCTCGCTGATATTTAGGTAACGTTTCATATCGCCATTGGCCGCTATGGTAGAAGGCCAGGGGGTACCCCCGTCTAAACCATAACGGAGATAAGCTGCCTGGGCATTAATCTTCCAGTTTTTATTTAAACGATGGCTCACATAAAGCGTGGCATTGTGGTCATAAAGTTTTGCCGGGTCCAGTGCCGGGTCGCCCAGAAAGAAACTAGGATCTGTATCACCGAAGCCTTTTGGTGAAAAACCATAAGAACCCAGAGCCTGTGCCTCTACATGTTGGGTGGTGTATTCAGCTGTAATTAAAGTATTGCTGTCCACCTGGTAACTAATTACGGGCGCAATGATGTACTTATCGGTGTAATTATATTTGTTGTAACTGTCTTTAGTTTGTGCTGCTATATTCAGGCGAAACAATAATCTACCGTCACGACTTAATTTACCATCCAGGTCAACTGCGGCGCGCCCAAGGTTATAACCTCCACCCGCTACACTTACTGAACTGTGGTTTTGACCAGTAGGCTTCTTAGTCACCACATTATAAATACCGCCAGGTTCACCATTGGCCATCATAAAACCAGAAGGACCTTTTACGAATTCAATGCGATCAATAGTGGCCGCATCGTCGGCTAATGGCCCCCAGGGCATTTTTTGGTTCATACCGTTCCGGAAGGCAGGAATACTCGTGCCACGCATAAAAATATTCGCATATTGTGCGTCCCAATGGCCTACGCGCAACGTACCGCTCACATTTCTGGTTACGCCATCAACAATATCAAACACCTGTTGATCAGCCAGTACCTTGCTGGTTACTACCTGGATGTTTTGTGGTACTTCGATCAGGGGAGATTGCAATCGCAATGAAGAGGACACTTTATCTACTTTATATTTTTTCTTATTCGTGCTTACCTGTACCTCATCTAATTCCGAACGATCTTCTTTTAAAGAGAAATCAGCAATTACGGTACCACGGAATGAAACATGTATCTGTTTCTCCCTTGGATAAAGGCCAACCGCCGAAACGACAAGTGTATAATCGCCAACAGGAACACGCCGGATCTGGTATAAGCCATCCTCGTCAGTAACCGATCCAAAACGGGTACCTTTCAGCACTACCGTAACATTCGTAGCTACGCTACCGTCAGCGGTGGTGATTCTACCCCTGACTACCCCGGTTTGTTCATCATTCCGACTTTGATAAAGACTATCTGTAGGATTTGTATCACTTCCTGTCAGATCATTAGCAGAACTAGCATGAGCTGCAAATATTGCTGTGCAGCACACACCTAAGCGTAAAATTTTATTAACTTGCATTTACTTTTAATTAGATGTTAAAGGTGTCAGGGCTTAACGCCCGTAGCGTCACACGGGGTCGGATCCGTGTGGCATTTTTTCGCAAAGTTAAGTTTATTAAGAATAAATCCAAATAGAAGCATCCATCTGAGAATTATACCGTAAGAATAAGGCGTGAATCAGCGCGTGGATTTCGGCTCGAGTGCGCTGGTCTTTTTCATCAGGTTACAATTATTCCGCGAAAACTGAGTGCCTGGAGGAAGTGGAGCGCGCTTATAATTATTTTACCACTCACTTTATTGACCGCGATGCGGGATTTCAACAAGCCCTACCTATCCGCTAAATGATTTCAATTTAAAGACTATTTTCCGTTTTATCGAAAACCGTAAAATATTGGAATGGGCTTAAGTTAGTTTTGTATCGGGCCTATGTAGGTTCAATAACCAATAATGATGATGGAAGCAATCAAACCTGGGCCCAAGCCCAAAACCGATAATGGAAATGACGATAGGAGAAGAAGGGTGCTGCCGGAAACCAAACCGAAACATCCGGATCTAAAGCCGCACATCCACAAGCCCAAGGATTAGACCTATCGGCATAGGACGTTCAGGTCCTATACCGATTCCTTTCATAAAGTATAAGATTCAAATTTTCGTCCCTTTTTCATATTGCGGTGTGATAATTGATATCCATGACTTGACTAGCGATATAGCCTTGAACAATGCGTTCTAGTAAGCTGACCTGATCGAAGTACATTTCTTCGGTAAGTGATAATAGTTTATATACCCGATCGGAGATGGCCAACGAGTCGGCCTCAGATATACTAAATACGCTGTGGTAGCGTGCGCTGGAATAGCTTTTGGCCAGCTGGTTGAACAGCCGTCCATCATCTTCTATGTCCAAAAGGGTATGGTAGGGACGTGGAGAAAAAGAAAGACATAGTCTTAACAGCCGATGAATGTTATGGAACTCGGAGCGGTAGCCAAGGTGAACCCTTATCATGCAGATGAGCGCCTGTTCAGTACACTGGTGGAGAAGGAAGGTTCCAATGGTATAATGGCCGAGTCTGTTGCATTCCGTGGCGGCGGCGAAAAAACTGCGGGCAATCGGCATCCGATAATTAAAGAGTTCTTGAGCTCTTTGCCTGGCTTTCGAAGGATCGTAAGGTTTGATAGGCTCATAGCCGAGCATTTGCTCGTTAGAGTATAGCAGTTTCCCTTGGGTGAGTACAGTGATGAAAAATCTGCTGTTTGCGGCAATGGCAATGCCGATAGCCTGTCGGTCATGGCAGATGACGGTAACTGTTCCATTCTTATAGCGCCGGTTTACAAAGTCCTGTACCTGGTAATCAATTCTGCTGACCTGCTCTGTGATCAGTAAAAGGCAATGACTGAGATCCTTGCAGGATTCCTGTTTGCCATTCCAGGACCTGCCGGAAAACTCGTAGATGCGTAACGGCGAGAACTTCCTGGAAAGCAGGAAGACCAGCTTCCGTATGGAGGTGGTTTTTCTTCTGGAATGCGATAAACTTGAAGTTTCCATATCAATCTCATTTATTGTTTTAAATGAGTCTTCGGATGGCAGGAGCATAAATGTGGGATCTGCCAACCATGGTACACTAAAGTTTCTGAGGCCTTACGTTCACATGGACTTACAGCAGATCCCACATCTATGAAGATGCACAAATATAGCACTTCTAAACATAGATGCGGCATTACTCTGCTGTCTTGCGTGAACGGCCTCAGATTGTGTTACCGCAAGACTATTAATAAATTCTACTAATCAAATATAGAGAAAAATAACTATACCCACAAATAAGTGGGTATAGTTATTTTAATTGTTACTTATTTAGCTCCTCATGGCAGAGTTGACAAAGATAGAGCAGTATGTTATAAGCAGGGTAAGAGAGAAGCGGATTTTAGCGGGGATTTCACAAGTTGTTTTATCAAATTTAATTGACGCAAGTGATAAATTTGTTGGGAATGTAGAAAGTGGAAAGTCAAAACATAAATATAACTTAAACCATCTGAACAAGTTAGCCTTCGTATTAGAATGTTCCGTTAGGGACTTCATACCAGATCAACCAATTTAAAAGTGTGCGAATAATTTTCACATTTTATTTCCTTGATCAAGTACCCGAGATTTTGAGTAAAATGATCTTGGTCAGCAGTCCACGGTATGATCCTGACAGATCATTTTAGATTTCCAAAAAGTAAATAGTGCTGTTAAATATCAGTTTAGGTGTCGTGCAAGACTAGTCAGTTTTAGATTATCAGCTATTTGGTCTGCTGATTGCAAGGGCAGATTTTAACTGATCGAATTGACAAGAGCTGGAAATACCCAGTTTGAGCGTTTATTGAAAGCAGGGAGGATAAATAAGAAGTAAGGTAAGATCTTTTATGCTAAAAAAGCCATTGCACAAACTACCATGGCTTTTTACTTGACCTTCCTAAGCGGCTGTTGATCATGATATGCGTGATTGATCTTTCCAAAGATGGTGTCAGTAACCATTGTTATATGAGGTGTCGCGATTTAATTTAACTGGGTATACTATGGAAGTTTGGAGGTAACTAGCGCTTTTCCTGGGCGATGGCAAGCCTGGAGACGAGCTTGTCGATGACTTATTTCAAGGTCGGCTGTTGATGCGTTATAGTAAGCGTTTTTAAAGTTTTTAGGGGATATATGGCTGGTTTCGATAGTGCTGTAGTGTTTGGAGATGTATTTCGTGCGGCAGTTTGAGGCTTCCGGGGCTGATGATTTTGCGCTGGCCTGAAGCTGGATGAAGATGGCAGGCTGCTGGTAGGCGGGTGTCTGGTTGTGCGGTTCTGCTGCTGTGATTAAGTTTTTTAGGAATGGGGTGATTTGCTGATCTAATTGCATGGTGCTCATGTTTTCCGCATGCGCATCAACTTGGTTCTCCATTTGTCTTTTTTTTTGCCATGTAATTAAGTCTTACTGATGCTGATGAATGAAAGGTGTTGCCTTATTAGGATCGATCCGGCAAACTGTATTTTGTAGGACGTGGAGAATTCGCAGGGATTTCAGTCTGATTTCGCTTTCCAGTTCTGCAAGGCTTGTTTCCTCAATTGTTCTTTCCGCCACGATGGCTTCAAAATTCACAAAAAGTTTAGGAGTGCGTAATTCATATTTTACTTCTTTTTTCTGTTTTAAGATAGATCCTTACAGGTCTGGTTTTGTCTTCCGTGGTCAAGTGCTTAATTTATGTATTGAAAGCATTTATTGAGTAAGAAACCTTAGTTTATCCTTTCGTTAGCTAAGCACTTTACTTGCTATAGATTCCATTGGATAATTTCGCGATTGCGAGAGCCGTGGCTGGCTGTGTCGCGATACAGAGAGATTGTCGCAATAATAAATATTGCGACAATAAATATTGAAGTAGCTTCGGTGTTTCATATCTTATATTTCTTATCTTAATTACTATTCTGGATGGCATATCTACCTATTTCAAACCAGTATTTATAAATCCATCAGTATTTTTTATGCTTTAGATATTTCTTATTTTTGATGACGATTACATTTGTTTATCAGTTCAATAACAGTTACTACAAACTGGATGTAATCAGTAAGTTAATCTGCACAGAAATCGGCAAATAAGAATACACCAAAAACGGCAACAAGAGTGCACAAAAAAAACGGCAGGATAATTAAAGCCCACCGTTTAATACGACCTTCATCGGCTTACGACAACTGATGAATATGCACGCATTCTTGAACAAATTTATGATGTATTATGAAATTAAGCGAATGTCCCTTGCCGGACGTTCAGTTTCAAAGATCAGCAAGGCGCTGAACTGTAACCGCAGAACGGTAAAAAAGTACCTTGAGATGGATGATGGTGAGTTTGATGCGTTTGTCAGGACTCAGAGTTTCCGTCAGAAAATACTTTTAGCCTATGAAACCTTTGTATATGATCGCCTGGTGTCTTTCCGTGACACCTCCTCTGCCCAGATACATGATCTTCTAAAAGAGAAGCATGATGAATTCCCAAAGGTAAACCAGAAAACGATCTACAATTTCGTCAAGTGGATACGGTGTAAATACAACCTCCCATTCGAACCTGCCATCAGGGATTATTCCGCTGTCGATGAAACTCCTTTTGGCCTTCAGGCTCAGGTAGACTTCGGGGAATACAACATCCGGTCAAGCAACGGCAAACGGCTCAAAGTTTACTTTTTCACCCTGGTCCTTTCCAGATCGAGATACAAGTACGTAAACTTCAGCGCCAGGCCTTATACTACCAGGTCTGCCATTGAGGCTCATGAACTTGCCTTCAGCTTTATCAAGGGCATTCCTACAGAAGTTGTTTACGATCAGGATAAGGTCTTCATCAGCAATGAAAACAGTGGTGATATTATTCTGACTACCCAGTTTAAGAACTATGTAAGTGAGCGGGTATTTCGGTACCATTTCTGTCGAAAGTCTGATCCACAGAGTAAGGGAAAGATTGAGAATGTAGTCAAATATGTGAAGCAAAACTTTCTATATAACCGCACCTTTCATGATCTGGCCACACTCAATACTGACGCGGTAAGCTGGCTGGCCAGAACGGCAAACAAGCTTGAGCATGGATCCACCAAAAGGCCGCCTGTTGATGAGTGGATCATTGAACAGCCTTTATTGACTCCCTACCATCCGTTAATGATACCTGATCTTCCCATTGGAGTTGCTACATTTGACTAGAGGGATTTAGTCGTCAGATTAGAAAGAAACTTTTAAATTTGATTAAATGAGCAGA
>JAZBLX010000061.1:0-13523 GCA_037033465.1 Bacteroidota bacterium
TTTTTTGTGCACTCTTGTTGCCGTTTTTGGTGTATTCTTATTTGCCGATTTCTGTGCAGATTAACTTACTGATTACACATAAGCCATAAAGATTATACAGTAATTCTTTACAATGACATAATTGGCCAAGCTTATGATCAGTTTAAATCAAAAAAAATATTTCTACCAAAAGAAACAGATGAGCAACCAAATTTAGAAGCCCTAAAGTTTCACAATGAACAGGTGTTTAACTAAAAATCACCTACATATATGAATAAGCAATATTAAGATTTTAGTTCTTTTTAAGCTAAGTTGTATTAGTAGATTACCATTTCGCTTCTCATCTTAAAGAGTAAATCAGCAAGATTTCTATCTTTCTTTACTAATACAGCATTATTAATTCTCTGGTCGATCAAAAGTGTTAAATAGTCTTTTAGTCTATTAAAGTCGTTATGGTGAGAGATTAGGGCGCTTGAAACTGTTGCAACAATTTCAATTTTGAATTCTTCAATTGTGTGTTCCGAAATTCCTTCTGCAGATAATCTCTTGTCATTCTCCACTTCTTCAATTGATGTAGGTAATCCCCCAAACCCAATAGATTTTATGATTTTAGATTGTCTAAATGTACTTTTAATAAGGCTAGCGGAATCACAAGCAAGGAGGAATAAATATTTCTCCTGAAAAATATTCATTTCATTTAGCTTAATAATTGCTCTTTTCGGAAAAGAATCCAAGGATTCGCCTCCATACAACTGATTTGACTGACCATGCCCAAAAAAAAAGATTACGGAGTTATTTTTAAATTCTGAAATCCTTTTAAATGCTTTTACGTAAGAATATTCATTAGGATGAATCTCTGTTAATTCAAAATCAATTCCATTAGATTTGAGCCTATTTACTATCCCAAATAAAAACTGAGTTGAAGGATCTATTGAAATAATTATCTGAATCACTCTTTTGGAAGATTATTAAGTTCAATTAAATGGGCTACAGTTAATTCAGTCAAATATCTTTGGAATTCGATTCCATTTGGCAACTCTTTGTCTATTTCATGAGCAATCTCGGAAAGAGTCATTTCTTTAAATTTGAGAAAAGTACTCTTAAATTTCTCATTGCTGAATTTTTCAAGGTAATTAATTAAGTGCTCTTTGAAATAGTAGCTTTTTTGTGGTGCTACAAGAATTTGAGTAATCTCATCTGGTATTCTAGTCCTATCAATAAAGTCATCAATTCTAAGTTTTATTAATTTTTTTACTTGCTCTGGAGTACTAAAAATTTTGGCCACCTTATCTTGTTCCGCTGAGTAAAGACAGAACTTGGCTCTTCTAATTTTTAGTTTCTTTGAAACACTTTCATTTTTAATCCATTTAAGTAATTCAAAACCGTCTAGATTTTTATCCTTGAAGTCATAATCTGATGCTACAATATCAAAATTATTATCCAAATATTTTTCGGTTATGAAGGCTTGAATTTTCCCTTTATCAAGCAACGTTTCTCCAGTATGATTATCCTTCATTCTAAAATCATCATTAAGATGTAGAAACGTTTCTTGTAGATCGTGCCCTAGACGTTTTAGCTTAGACCTTAAATTATCAATTTGAGCATCAATCTTATTGTCATCAATATAAAGTAATCTTTTTATACTCATATTGTATTTATTGTAATTTTAAATGTTGCACCAGATAATGAGATACCGTTACCAATAAATTCAATATCAGAGTTCATCTCATTAAGTAAGTCTTTTGTATAAAACAATCCAATTCCTGATCCGCTATATCCAGAAGGAGGATTATCTCTTGCAGATAATTCAAATATTTTTTTAGGATCCTTTATGAACTTATCGGAAAGCCCTTTGCCATTATCAGAAAAGTATATTAAAAGCTGCTTCTCATTGACTTTTTCAAAATCAATATGAATTTTATTGGCATCCCATTTCACAGAATTGCTTATTAAGTTATCAAGTACAATGGACATATTCAATACGCTTAGATTTTTTGTGATTTTATCTTTTTCATTTTCAAACGAAAATGAAAAAGATAACTTATCTGAAAAGGTATCGCCATAAAGCGACAAATACTCCTTAATATAGGTGACTACATCAATATCTTTTCTCTCAATATCCTCTTTTAGGTCTGCTCGTGTAACGAATTCAGCCATTTTTAAGGACCTTTCGGCACAAATTTTAAGAAAGCCTAACCTCTTAATTAAATCCTGAACATCATAATCGTTTTCAGTAAGGTTGTCGATTATATTCTCTATGCCATCCCTTACTTCAACATTATTAATTTTTATAGTATGAATTAAGCCATCTGCGTCAGGGCTTAATGTCCTTCTTGTGGCTAATAGGTATAAGTTTTTTTCTTTTTCAATTGTTAAATCCGATTCTGCTTTATCAACCTGTTCCTTTAAGGTTGTTGCAGTTTTTTCAGCTGTTTCTCTTTGTAGTTTTAAATCTTCTAATTGATTTTGTAATTCCTGTATTAGATGTGTTTGTTTTTCAATTGTATTTTTATATTCCTGTAATTCCAAAATTGCTTTAGATGTTGCTTCATTAGTAGTATACTTGGAAAACTCCTTAAGCTGCTTGTCTAATTCTTCATTCTCTTGAGCTTTTTTATGTAATATTTTATTTAATGTATCAGCATCTATTTTTTTATTGCTAAAATCTTCAATAAGTTGTTTGAATTCTCGTTCAGATGCCTCCCTTTCTTCTTCAATCTTCTGTGTTATTAAATTTTCGTTAATATACAATTCGATTACTTCATTTGGCTTTGCAGAAATAATATTATGAATTGTAGAGTAAACTCGTTTTTGTTTAGTTTTATCATCTTCTCTAAATAATAATTCTTCCTCCGATATAACTCCAGAAAGTATTTTAGTTTCTATTTCTTTTAAAATCTTACTTTCTTCGGCATCCTTATTATCATAAATAGAACTGTCCCAGTTCAAACCTTCTACGACATATCTTTCAAGTCTGCGGAATGCTTTGAAAAAGAAACTATAGTTATTAGTTGATTGAACTAAATGTTTGAAATTTTCATTACGAACAATTCCTTCTCTACTTGAAATTATTTGAAAATCAGTTGTCTCATCTAATAGTTCAATTTGGCCAACTATTTCTCTTAAACCTATATTACGACTGTGCCCTTGAGCCTTTCTATGATCAATACCAAGCCAATCATTTTCGACATCTCCATATGGGGGTATTCTGAATCCGTTTATAAAAAGAAATATTGAACCATAATCTACTGATCTTACTCCTGTTTGCTTAGTAAAAAAAGACTTTGCATATGTACTTAGATAATAAACTGTTGATTTAGCATTTTTAACATATGGGTAAAAGCTGTTTTTTTCTCGGATCCAAAATACAATTTCTCCTTTGTCTTTCAGGGTTGTTAATGTTTCAATCCCATTATTCGTAGTTTTTACTTCAATAGAGGTCGTTTTAAAATCCAGTTCTTCAAATATTCTATTCTGGATTGGACCAATAAATTTTGAATAATCATCAAGTAAATTATTTTCGGGAACAAATTCAGGTGCATCCAAAAACACTCCAAAATCGTTACTTTCGAATGCTTGATTTGGATTGATAAGTTTTTCAAGATATTTTTTTAACTCTACAAATTTTGAAATATCCCAATTTATAAGTTTTCCATTCTTGTCGGTTATGGGGTAGGCCCAATTACTCCGTAATTTAATAATTTCAAGTAATACCCCTTTACTGAAATTTGTAAAACCTAAAGCTTCAAATTCATTTGGAGTTAATGTTTCATATTTTAAGGGTATAGATTGAATTTCTTTGTCTTCATCCTCTATTTCAAATTTTTTCCAGTCTATGGAAAGCTTGTAATAGTATGGATCTTTACTTGTTTTTGAATAAAGATTTAGATATTCACCAAGACGATCGCAAGAGAATCTACCGACCCCCTTAGCGCCAGCCATTCTTCGTTTATGCTGAGTTTTATTTGATTTTTTTTCAGAGTAAGCAATATTCAACCATTTATCGCGAATATCATTAATATCCATTCCAACGCCGTCATCTTGAATTATTAATCGAGATGTTTTAGAAGTAAAATCTTTTAGTTCTTTATCATCATTTATTTTAAGATTAAAATATTTAACTTTTACTTGTTTTGAATCAGCGTCAAATGAGTTTTTAACCAATTCTAAAATGGCTATATTATCATCGTTAATTAAATCTTTTCCAATGATGCTTTTAAGTTGAACATTCGTTTTGAAATGTAAATCGCTTTGTTCTCCCATTAACTAATGATTTGTTTTAAAATTACCCCGCTTTGTTCACCAAATAAAGGTGGTATAGCATTGCCAATTTGTGAATAACGGGGCACTTCTTGGGTCCTTAATTTACCACCTGTGGTATACTTCCCTTGAAAAGCATACCAGTCTGGAAATGATTGAATTCTTGCATATTCCCTAACTGTAAGTATACGAGGCTCGTGATAATGGATGTAATCATCTGGTAAGGTCGTTATTGTTGGTGCCTTTTGACTTCCATCTAGTGGTATTATCGTATGCTTTTTAATTCCATATTCAGCTCTTATTGCTTTTGGTAGATCTTTATTCCTTGTGCCAATTTCAAGGTAAAGCTTAAATTTTTCAATAATATCTTGACGGTGATTAACAAAACGATGGCTATCGGGTATGATTGAATAAGAATTTGCACGCATCAATTCTTGAAATGGCGTACTACTTCTATTGTAAACCCCAGCCTTAAAATTATTAGTATCAGGTGATTGAATCACGCCATTTGCCATCATGATATCAGAAATGGCATCACTTAAATTTGTATCAATCGAAATTCCCTTTTTGGCTAAAAAAGAAAACTTGTTATTTTCAATTAAATTAAAAAATTCTGCAGCGGCACCTCTTTTGGTTTTTGCAATATCATTTCTTACGCCAACAAGTATAAATCTTGTCCGTTTCTGGGGGATACCATAGTCCCCAAAATTTACCAACTGGCCTTTGATATTATAGCCCAAATTCCTTAAGGCTGTTTCTACATATGAAACATATTTTTTGCCTTTATCCTTATTTGTATTAAATTCCTGCGTAAACCCCTTTACATTTTCAAAGAAAATTAATTTAGGCATAACGAGTTTGATAAACTTAATATAAGACTTAACCAATTGGTTACGACTATCGCCTTCATCCCTACGGCCGGCCATGGAGAAACCCTGACATGGAGGACCGCCAGCCACCAAATCAACTGTGCCTTTAAGGCTTTCTAAATTTTCCTTGTAACTATTTAGAACATTATTGATATCATGGTTTTCTTGTGGAAACCATTTCGGCCAATTAAAATGTTGTTTGTGATTTATTAGGTTGTATTTTAAAGTTTCAAAAGCATCAGGGCTTTTCTCTACCGCAAAAAGTCCTTGCCATCCAGAATTATGCAAGCCTAAAGAGAGGCCTCCACAACCCGCAAAAAGGTCGATATATGTATTTTTTTTTGAATTCGGCATGTATGAGCGCAATATCTTGTTAAGGTAGTGATTTTAGGTAAAAAACACAAATATAAACGTATCACTCATGATAGTATTATTAAATTGGTAGTTTTAAGCATTTTAATGTCTTTGCAAATATATTGAGATGTTCTATTATGGCCCAGTGAGCTTTAATCTGCTAAGTATCACCTTCATTGAACCTACCTTAAAAGCAATATTTGGAGTTGGTTTAGCTAATGTACCGCGTAGCCAAACTAGGAGATTATTAGCTTCTGAAAGAGAATTTTTATACTTTAATCTTTCCTAATTTTATCTTAACAGCTTCTATTTCCTTTAGTCTTTCTTGTTTGAATTCGTAGGAAGGGTGGTTTGAGCTTTCCTCTGCCTTTAATTTAAAAACATCTAATGCTGATTTAATTATTTGTAGATCATTTTTATCTAGTTTTTCCATGGTGAATTTTTACTTGAAGGTAGGCTTACTTACCCATAGCCCGCAATACTGATATTTAAGTATTTCATAGCATAGTATAATCGATAAGAAACCCTATTGCCGAAATTTTGTAGTTGAATTATTTCAAAATTGGAATAGGGTGATCCTTAGCAGCTTCTATATACAAGCATATCTGGTTCAGGCAGTTGAAAAGACTATTTATTACGTCATGATCCCAAAAACGCATCACTGTATATCCAGCTTCCTCTAGCAATTTTTGGTTTATCCGATCGCGTTGCATATTTCTTTCAATTTTTGGAATCCAGAATTTGGCATTACTTTTTATTGTAAGTTTCTTTTTCTGCCACTGAAAACCATGCCAGAAACTACCATCTACAAATATCGCTAAACGATATTTATTGATTACTATATCAGGTTTTCCGGGCATGTTTTTAACGTGTATTCGAAAGCGGATGCCATCAGCCCATAACGCTTTCCTAAGAAGCACCTCAGCTTTGGTGTTTTTCCCCTTGATATTAGCCATTCTTTTACTACGATCGGCAGTGGTATAAAACCCACCTGCTTGTTCAAAGCGGGGAACTTTGATTATATTTTTATCGGTTTGATAATTCTTCGTAGTCATTATTAAATAACAATGATTGGCTTAAATGGTTCTAATTTAGGTGTCTATAGATAATTCTTGAAATAATTTGATATTCTGCATCTTTTGGCTATCTCCACACGAATGGATTCCATTTAAGAATTTTTACTAGTAAAATATTGGCGACGAGATCTCATAATATTGTGGAACCTATAAATTTTATTAGCTTTTATCACTGTTGAAAAAAAAATTGAAAGTATATAGCTTCCTGAAGAGAATTTTTATGTGAGGTAAATAGTGCTATGGTAATGCGCTTTTGTAAAGATATGAAAATCAGGAATGTGGTAGGTGCAATGAGGGTCAGACTGAAAAACGAAAAATAACTACCCATTAACACTTTTATGGGAAATTGTGCCCTGTTCCGCAAAGGAACAGGGCACTGTTTTTTGATCAGTATTTTTTAAGGTTGAGCTGATCCAGAATATCGCTGGTCAGTTTGGATAAAGGCCGTCTGCTATGGTCTTCCCTGTACCGGTCCCAGATAATCCGGTCGATATCCCCTTCTGTTTTTCCTAGCCCCCTGAAGCTTTCAATCATCCCGCTGTAACTACCAATGTGGTACTGTTGGGCTTTCATGATCAGCTCGCTCACGTGGTCGATCTGCTGATCATAGATATCTTTTAAGGCCAACCTTGTCACATTGCATTCATTCGTTGCTTCTTTTGTATAAGCAGCTTCGGGAAAGATGTGTATTTCATCAAAGGCATCACCAAGCCCGAATAGGACCATTTTTTGATCCTTCCCCTGATTTTTACCATATAGTTTAAACTTGGGCAAAGGATGTGTACCGTCGTAAGGGCTCTGGAAAACCGGCTTTTCTCCCTTGAGCTTGTTGCAGGTTCCACAAATGGGAATCAGGTTGAAAAAGCTTAAGGCAAGCAAGGGATAAATAGACTTGGCAAAAAAGTGATCAAAATCCGGCCTAATACGTGGCTTACCTTTGATATTGTCGACAGTGATAGTATAATTATGGTTGCAATACGGGCAGACTCTGAGGTCAAGGGATTTGGTCAGCCACCTGCCCCTTGAGATCCCGGTTATCTTTTTCTCATTCTCTTCAAAGGGTGACTTAAAAAAAGCGGTGTAATAATTGAACATGGTGGTTTTGAATCTGGCAAATTGCCCATGCTGCAATGGATCAGTTTCATCATAGCCAAGGTCGTGCACCATATTTTCGTGTATGCTTTTGAGCGCTTCGGGTTCTGCAGTGATGATATCCTTAAAGTTATCCAAAAAGTACTGGAACATTTGACCGTAAATCGTTCCCACATTGTTTTCACAACGCAGCTGCAATTTGCTTTTGTCTCTGTTGTTTCTGGGCTTTGCATTCCTTTCGTGGATGTTAAAGAAACTTTCGAGCTGCAGATAGAATTTATCCAGCAGTTCCCTGATTAGCGGTGCGTCTTTATTGAGGTTAATCATTTTTGATTTTGTTTTCAAGGTCAGAAATCCGCTTAAGCAATGCTTCCAAGTCTTTGGGATACCTGCGGTCGTGGAACAGTTTCAGGAGCTGTGACCTTAAAAAGGGTTCGCTCACCATTAGTATGCGTTTTTCCAGGTCTGGTGTTTCATTCAAGTCAAGCTGTTGATTGAGGATATCGAACAGCTGGTTGATTTTGTCTTTTGCAAATTCGCCAACGGGCATACCCTTTAAAAAGAAGCCATGCTGGAGCAGGGTATGGATATTGCCTCCAAAGGTATTTTCAGACATTGGATAGGTCTGAAGTCCGTTTTCGATGAACATGACATTTGCGCTGGGTACATCGGACAGTACAAATGGGGAATGTGTTACAAATAAGATGTTGATGGCCTCGATCTTTCGGAAATTTACTTGTGAAATCCTTTTCAGCAGTTCATTGAGCAAAGTGCGCTGAAAATCGGGATGAAAATAGAGCTCGATTTCATCCAGGATCAAGAGCAGGTGCCTGTACTGATTGGCTGCGCCGTCACGGCCGGACTGGATGGAGTCGATATTGGTCAGGTGGTAGATGATAGAGCTTAACATTCCGATCTTCTGATACTCACCCGAGCTGATGCCACTGAGCTCGATCTGTCCCTGGCTGCCTGCGGCTTTGAGCATAATGGATTTTTTGAATATCCCAGGCGGGTTAAGATAGATTTTTGGGATTTTGTTCCCTGGCCTTTCCAATACTTCAGCGATATAAGTTTTGAGTTTGGCCAGCGCTACCGAATACAACCTTTTTTTACTGTTAAGGATAGCTCTGTAGCATTTGATCAGCTTGCTTTCAGGAGATTGCTGGATTAGATCGAAAAGATAGAAAGCTTGATTGAATTTTATCGCTACATGGCTGCCCTCCTCTTTTATCTGTGTAATATATGCGTCTACTGCATGTCGATAATTGCGTTTTTTAATGAGGTCTTCAATATGTTTATACTGAGGATATCGGAGCATTTTGTAGGCTTTTACGCACAGGTATTTAAAGAGGGTGTTTTGCAGCATGTCTGCCATATTAACCCTGGGCAGCAGCTCGGTCATGGTCTGGCACATGATCGACAACTTCATGATTTCCTCTACGCCATCATCGTTCAGCCAGGCCAGAAACTGCTCAGTGCGTTCTACTGGCTTATCACCAGGAAGAAATTTAAATTCATCTTCATGGTCTGGAATCTGTTCCATTGCGTCTGGCCTTTCTTCGATAGGTGTTTTCCAGGAAATCAGAAACACATCCATCTCACTGATCAGGAAGTGGTTTTCCGTTTCATCACTGATCAGGTCTTTATTATATCCGTTAATGCGTTCTTTTGTAGGATCTGTCTGTTCATCTTCTACATATTTCTTTGAGAACTCATGAAGCAGATTTTGGATGGGATTCTTATCGAATTTTTCAAATATTATCTCCTCTACCGTTAAATCGGCATTGATTATTTCGTAGGACGGCTCGGTCAGGATAAGCGTCAGCAGACGCTGATTGGTCAGATCTCGTTCGGTGTTGACATCTATGATGCCTTGTTTTCGGAAGGGATGAACCGTTAGGGGTGTTTGATAACCATCATTGCGGTGAAATACACTGTCGAGCCACGTATGGTCATCTTTCTTTTTTGTCTGGGCTGTTTCCTTAATAAAGTCCAGGCTGTTCAGGGAGTAGTGGGAATAATTTACATTGATTACGAAAAACAGTTTCCTGAGCATTTCGGTGCGCTCTTCCTGCTGCACGATGCCCTGGACATCTGAAAATTCCAATACAGCATCAACCGTTCCATCCCCGTGGACCCAGGTGCGGATGCGGTAAATTTTTTCATCGCTCAAAAAATAGACTTCCGCAAAGAGCCGCTGAACAAAAAGTAGCTGTTCGGTCACAGGGTGAACAGTTTTGGCTTTAAAAAAATTATTGAAAATGCGAAGGGCGAGATCAGTCAGGCTGCTTTTACCTTCACCATTCTTGCCCACCAATGCCTGGACGTTAATGCTTTTAAGAGTGCCCTGGGCATTGGTTTTCCGGAAGAAAAAATCTTCAGGGATATAGTCATGCCCAGTGTCCCTCCTGTGTATCCATAGGTGGTCACGGTTTGGGGTATAGGTATTGTCAAAAAAATAAAATTGATCAGGCTGTAGAATTTTCAGTATCTGGGGATTACAGTCCGGCAGCGGCCTTATGGCCAGAAGTTTAAAATGATGCATTTTGGCGCTATTGAGATAATTTGATGAGCCAAGATAACATTTTTCAGAGATTACTAACTTGTTTGATTCCTCTTGCCTGGGGGTACCTAACTATTCAAATTAACGTATTATCTTATGACAGGTCGCTCCAGTCTTTTTTATCAGCGGCACGCAGGGGGACTTTATTCTCACGGGATGTGGAATACTCGGGATTGACATGGACATATCACTTGTTTTCCTGAAAACCAAGGATAAGAATAAAAAAAAGCCCTTGAAAGGTCTTTGACCGATAAAGGATGGCTTCTGGGACTCGAACGCTTCTGAATATGCTTGGCTCTTTATTGCTCTGAAGGTGGATCGTTAAGCTATAAATTACTCGTTTAAGATAAATGAATTATAAATCTTTTTGCATTATTTCAATTCATTTCATAGATTTGATTGATCACATTTGAGTCTAAAAACAGTCATTTTGACAGTTGGTGAGTTGGAATTGTGTTTTTCAAGTATTTGATAGTCACAAGGTTATTTAAATAAAACTTGTTCTGGTTTCGTCGGTAAAGTATTTGGTCGTTGATTTGAATTAAATACCGAATATATCTTAATAAAAATATCAAATTCTTGGTTTATTGTAATTGCAAACTCTTCCTTGCTAAGCTTAATAATTTTGGATATAAATTATTTCTATAGTTTCTGGAAAGATTATCAAAGACTTATTTAATTTTAGAACACTGAATAAATATGACTTTTCAATACGCTTCTGATTTACATTTAGAATTCCCTGAAAATTATGATTATCTGAAGAAATTCCCAATTCAACCCAAAGCTGATGTATTGATTTTAGCTGGCGATATTGTAACTTTTAGCCAGCTTGAAAAACGCATGGATTTCTTTAAGTATCTTTCAGATAATTTTGAACAGGTATACTTGGTCCCAGGTAATCACGAATACTATTACAGTGATATCACCCGATGTTCTGGCCCCCATCAAGAGCAGATCAAAAATAATGTTGAATTGGTCAACAACATTACAATTAAAGCTACAGATTACGATTTAATCTTTTCAACAATGTGGTCTCATATTAGTTCTCTAAATGAGAGACGGATAGCTGATGGGATGTCGGATTTCGACGTGATCCGGAATAATGGGCAAGTTTTCAGGCCAACTGATTACAATAAACTTCATCAGGAAAGTTTAAACTTTATTCATAAAGAAATATCAAATGACAATGGACAGCAAAAAATTGTAGTTACTCATCATGTACCAACTTTGATGAACTATCCTTCCAGGTTTTTGGGAAGTATACTGAATGAAGCCTTTGCTGTAGAATTAACTGAGATGATAGAAACATATAATCCTCTTTATTGGATATATGGTCACCATCACCAAAACATTTCAGCTTTTAAAATTGGTGAAACAACAATGCTGACTAACCAGCTTGGTTACGTAAGATCGGGGGAGCATACTAGTTTTAGTTCAGCTAAACTTCTCGGAATTCTGGACTAGACGTTAAAGATTTACTTCCTGGTGGGCTATAAAACCTTTTGCTTAGTATATGAACTAATTGTTTCTGGGATAACAGGGGAAAAACCTATTTTTGAATACATCTGTACTTGAACAATGAAAGACGAAATTACCAGCAAGAATTTTAAAACTAAATTGGATAGTGAGTTGATCAAAAAATCGCAACGCTGTACCGTCAGAGAGTGTGATGAGGTTAATCCTAATGATTTCGAATCCTATGTCGATGAACTTGATAAAAGTTATGACGTAAAGCTACAGTTAGAAAAGGGTGCCGTGATCAACTCTGCTTGTGAATGTGGAAGTAATCTCTCATTCTGCCAGCATAAGATTGCACTTTTAGCTTTTATTGCAAAAGGTACAAAACCCGCAGCTAAGGCTGCTGCCACCAAAAGAATCGATCCTTTGAAACAGGCATTGGAGCAAGCTGATCCAGAGAAAATGAGAGACTGGATTCTAAAGACGTTAAAGAAGAATAAGGATCTGAGTATTGCTTTCCTGAATGAATTCTCTGATAAATCCAAGAAGTATACACCAGAGGAAATTAATGCGCTAACCCAGGATGCGGTAAGGGCAGTGATTGGTAAAAGACGAAAAGCCGAAGTTTTTGAGGTGAAAAAGATCATCGATCTGTGGATGGAACTTCATAAACCAATTTTAGATCAGTATTTTGCTGAGCCAGCCAATGAAGATTCTTTTAAGCAGGTTCATGCTCTACTGGACACGGTTAATGAATACAAATTTCGAATACTAACCAGTAGTAAAAGGTTTGATACCTATTTCAGACAAGTCTTGACTCAAATAGAAGAGGTGATCGTAAATATTCGCGATGTTGAGACTTTTACTAAATGCCTATCCTATTTTTCGAAAGAATTCTTTCTCGATGGTTATGGTGGGATTCGCCGGGAATACACCAATATCTTCATAAATATATTTAATTCCAGCTCAGCGCTGATGCGCGGTGAGCTAGTAGGCATTATAGCGGAAATCTATCAGACCAGGAAAGTGGACAGAGTTGCGGATTCAAAAGAATTACTGCAGTTGTTGCTGCACATGGTTGTCATCAATAAAAACTTTCCTGAATACAAGGATATGTTCCGGCCGATCAGGCATGCTTTAGTGTATAACATTAGACTTATAGATGCGCTAATCGAGCTTGGGGAATTGAATACTGCAGAAACTTACTGCATTGAACAAATGGGTGAAAATACTGATTCTATTTACGATATGGATTATGTTGCAAGATTGAAACAGATTTACACCCAAACCAAGGATGACCAGAAATTTATCGGCGTTCTTTCAAAGGAACTGTTGTACAAACCTAACTTTGACAATTACACCCTTGTTCATTCCAATAGTCAACCTGATACCGAATTTAAAAAATGGAGAAATCGGGTTTTGGCAAATGCAAGACAGCTCGCGGGTTTTCATAAATATGCTGCAGATTTTTCGCTAGCGCTACGAAATTTGGAAGGGGATTTTAAAGGGCTGCTAGCCTATATAGATGAAAATGCAGATTATGATAGCATTTCACAGTATACCAATCAGTTAATACTGTACTCGGCGGAAGAATTTATGAAAAAGCTTACCACCAAAATTGACAGTAACCGCGACAATAGGCTGAACTCGGATAATCCGGCTAAGCTGGAAGAAATATTAGAAAGGATATATCAAATAGCAGCTTTGCAATACGGGGTGCAAAATCTAATGCTGATCGTAAAGGCCAGAGAAAAGGTGTATGGAACATGGGCCAATTTATTCGTGAAATATGTGGGTAGAAAGTCATCGACCAGTTAAGTCTCATCTGTTTAACTGGTGAAATATAATCAGTGTGGAAGATAATAAAAAAAT
>JAZBLX010000062.1:0-13515 GCA_037033465.1 Bacteroidota bacterium
AAAGGAATCTAAATTAATGCATCTCAAAAAAAATATCTGACGAAAAAAAATCTCTAGTATACTATTGCAATTCCACTGTTGTATTGCTCTTCTAATAGGGTATGATTAGCTAAAAATTTCAAGAATTGTTAAACCGAATAATTTCGAAACAAAATAACGCGAAACATTTTTTTGTTTCTTGGCAAATTGTTTCTCCAACCCGAAACATTTTTTGGAGAAACTTTTTTTTGTTTCTCGATAAATTGTTTCTAGTTGTACATTTACACATGTGGAGGCAGTTTTTAAAAAGAATAAATCCTACGATTCTTTAAAAAGATTTCGTGAATTATTTTATTGTATTTATCTTAGCAGTGCAGATTAATAAATAACGTATTTTTTCACCTAACAACGAGATATCAACTTCACAATTAAATTTCAAAAATATTCCTGGACGAGCGTTTTAGAAACGTATTTTCTTATATCTCTGAAAAGAGTTATTTGTTAGTCTGCAGCGTCCAGGGACTTTTATTTTAATGTTATGCAGACTAACAAAAGTAAAAACCCAAACACACAGCTCCCTGATCAGGTAGTAGCTGTAAAAGAATTCCAGAAACTTATTGCAGATTATTTTCAGGTCAATAGTTTAGCGGAAATTAACCGGATACTGATTGAAATGATCAGTGCCGCCATTGGACCAGATTCTGCCGCGGGGCAACATGCGCCTATCGATATTTCCAACACACTCTACCATATACGCAACACCATCAATCTGATTGGTAAAACAAAAGATTTAACCAATGAAACATCGCTTCAACACTATGCAGAAAAACTGGTTTATCAAATCTCAGCTGTTGGTGGTTTTGATGTAGATCATCTTAATGATTTATTATTTTCTGGATTAGATGCTTATATCTATCAGGATGAAGGTTTTGAAGGTGCAACTTTGGATTTTTCTACCGAACTTATTAGTGCATATAAAATGATTTATGATTGGCTGGCAGATTGCGATGCTTGGTATAGGTCTCTAAAAGAAGCTTAAAAGGTAAGTTCTATCTCATAGCTTAATTTACTCACTCTACTAGTGTTTGAGTTTGTAGAGTGAGTAAATTAAAAGTTTCATAGAAAGGTGATTAACTAGATGTTAAAATCAAAAACATTAAGGCATTAAGCTTTATACAGTCGCGCTGTTATATTTCCAGTGCCAGGCCTTGTTAACAAAACCTGCCACTACCGGATTGTCATGCGAGTAATCTGCCTTTTGCGCCGTACTCCACAATTCTATTGGTCTACTGTTATGCTGCCAAAATTGATATCTCTTCACATTGCTGTATTTTGAGCCTGCCCCCTTAAACAATCACAGCAGCCATTCATTTTTAATTTTCTGGCTGTGCGCTCTTATTCCCTTTGGAAGTATTACACAGGCGGCACACGTACGCAGCAAAATGATCTTCAAACTCGTGATTTTAATAACTTGTATTAAAAAAAGTTTTCCACATCTCTTCAGTCCAAAACCTTTATTTGTCTATAAACATACTTTAAACTCTTTAAACCTATTTTCTATCTTAAAAGCAAAAAAGTGCTTAAATTTTGATTCCAGGCACATTTTACTAAATTTGAAATATACCAAATCCAAATTTATGTATCAATTAACAGTACCTGCCGACCGAGTTAACGAATCTTTAAGTAAGCATGTTTTGGCCGATGGTTTCGACCTGACTTATGATATGGAAAAGAGTCATGGTGCTTACATTTATGATGCTAAATACAACCGAACACTCCTCGATTTCTTCACTTGTTTTGCTTCGGTACCTTTAGGATACAATCACCCTAAAATGGTAAATGATGAAAATTTCAAGAAAAATTTATTGCTCGCTGCTATGGCGAATCCATCCAATTCGGATGTTTACACTCAGCAATATGCGCAGTTCGTAGAAACCTTCTCTAAAATTGGTATTCCTGATTATTTGCCCCATGCCTTTTTTATCGCCGGTGGCGGATTAGCGGTAGAAAATGCGATTAAAGTGGCCATGGACTGGAAGGTACAAAAGAATTTTGCGAAGGGATACGCCGAAGAAAAAGGTTTTAAAGTACTGCATTTCGAAAAAGCGTTCCACGGGAGAACGGGCTACACCTTAAGCCTCACCAATACCCTGCCTGATAAAACAAAATGGTTTGCCAAATTCGATTGGCCTAGGGTTTCTGTACCAGAGGTGGTTTTTCCGCTATCCGGCGAAAACCTCAATCATGCCATGCAAACGGAAGAGACCTCAATTGCTCAAATCAAAAAAGCTTTTGCAGAACATAAAGATGATATTTGCGCCATTATTATAGAACCTATTCAATCGGAAGGTGGCGACAATCACCTGCGAGAAGAATTTCTGATTCAACTGAAAGCACTCGCTGATGAAAATGACGCCTTTTTAATATATGATGAGGTGCAGACGGGTGTAGGCTTAACCGGCAAATTCTGGTGTCACCAAAACTTTAGCGAGAAAGCAAGACCAGATATTATCGCTTTCGGCAAGAAAATGCAAGTCTGCGGCATCCTGGTAGGCAATAAGGTAGATGAAGTTGAAAAAAATGTATTCAAAGTGCCAAGCAGAATTAATTCTACCTGGGGTGGCAACCTGGTCGACATGGTACGTTCCTCTCAAATTCTGCAAATTATCGAAGATGACCAGCTTTGTCTAAATGCTGCAACGGTTGGCGCTTACCTGAAAGACAATCTGGCAAATCTTGCACAGCAATTTGATCAGATGAGCAATGTTCGCGGACGTGGCCTGCTTTGTTCTTTCGACTTCCCTACGAAGGAAATGCGAAACGCTTTTATTACTAAAGGTTTAGAAAAGAACGTGATGTTTTTGGGTTGCGGCGAAAGAACAATTCGTTTCAGGCCAGCACTTTGCATCGAACAAAAACATATTGACGAAGGCTTGACGGTTATGGAGAAAATATTGCCTTTATTGTAGGCATGAGCAGAAAATCACTCCTATATGCTATTGCTGTTATCGTTTTAATTTTGGTTTTCTTTATTGTTAAAGATACCCTTAATCAGCCTGGCATCGAAAATATGAAAGCTGACTTCACAGAAGTGGCGAAGTTTAGAAATGCCAATAATACCGGGCCTATTCAACGTATTTATGTAGTTACCGTTAAAGATTCTATTTGGAAAGAACTGGAAGATTATGGCAATTTGATGCCCCATACCAAATACGGAAACACAAAGGTTTATTTCTTTATGCAAAATTCAAATGTGCCAAAGTCATTACATCCGGGAGAAGTCAATTTCGACCCCGCTTTCAATAAGGCTTGCATTGGCTTGTACGAAAAAAGTGCAATGAGCCAGGTGGCTTTTAACAAACATCCTTTAAAGTAAGGCTGAATACCTTCCTCCCTTTTTGAAACTTCCGAAGTTGATCTACGGCTCCTGCACTTTAAAACTTTGGATGTTGACTACTGTGCTTGCACTTTGAAACTTCCGAAGTTCCCCCAACAACTTTACCCTTTTAAACTTCATAAGTTTTGCCCGCGCTAGACAAAAGCAGAAAACCCGGTAATCGCCCGACCAACAATTAAAGTGTTGATCTCTTTGGTACCTTCGTAAGAATAAATGGCTTCGGCATCCGCAACAAAACGAGCCACATTATATTCAAGTAAAATTCCGTTTCCCCCCATTACCTCACGGGCTTTACTTACTACATCACGGGTACGCAAAGAGCAGAAAACTTTTGCTAAAGAAGCATGTTCATCTTTTAATAACCCTTGATCTTGTAACTGCGACAGTCTGAAACACAAAGTCTGCATTGCTGTGAGGTTTGAAAGCATTTCCACCAGGTGGTTCTGAATTAACTGAAAGGAAGCGATGGGTTTGCCAAACTGTTTCCTGGTTCTGGTATATTCCAAAGCATTTTCATATGCGCCGCGTGCACAGCCAACCGCTTGCCAGGCCACTCCTGCTCTCGTCACCTGCAACACCTTCGCTGTATCTTTAAATGAATTTGCATTTTGCAAACGGTCGGCCTCTTCCACATTGCAATTGGTTAAGGTGATGATTCCGTTTTGAACAATGCGCAGAGCCATTTTATCCTGCATTTTTTCTACTGCAAAGCCAGGATTATCTTTCTTGACGATGAAGCCTTTTACTTCACCGTCTCCTTCATCACGTGCCCAAATGATTAATATATCTGCAAAAGTTGCATTGCCGATCCACTTTTTTTGTCCGTTTAAAACCCACTTATCCCCTACTTTTTTGCAGGTTGTAGTTAATCCACCGGCAGCTGCCGATCCCACTTCGGGCTCTGTTAATCCAAAAGCGCCGATAATTTTGAATTGCTGCATCAAGGGAAGCCATTGCTGCTTCTGTGCTTCCGACCCACAGAGGTAAATAGAACCCATCGCCAGGCCACTTTGCACACCAAAAAAGGTAGATATTGAAGTATCAATCCTCGCCATTTCCATCGCTAAAATGCCTTCCATTAGATTGGATTTACCCGGACAGCCATAACCTTGATAGGTTAAGCCGCAGATATTCAGTTCGGCTAACTTTGGAATAATCTCGAACGGAAATTCTGCTTTATTCCAATAATGGTTTACAATTGGCTTAACTTCTTTCTCTAAAAACGCACGAACTTTCAACTGGAGCTGACGATCTTCATTTTTTAAAGCCTCATCCCCAAGGTGATAGAAATCGCCTTCAATCGGCGGTAATTCTTTCTTTTTGTTAGATCCGCCCATCATTTTCATCATGCCCTGAATTTGCTTTTCATCCAGACTGGAAATTGTTTCAACCATTTTCGGCAGATCCACTTTTCGCGATAAGGCGTCCAGTTTATCGAAATCTACATGTTTGAAAAGTTTGTACGCATTTTTGATTGAAGAGAATATATTCGCCATTATTATTTGTTTGTGTAGCGTAACAAACCAGCGGTGATTTTGTTGGAGAGGCAAGCTTAACTGCAAAGAGAAGAAGAAGAAATACGCTGGTTTAACCGCTAAGTGTTGCGCAAAGAAAAGAAGAAGAAAAATATCTGCATGCAAAGATTTAACCGCAAAAGGCACTAAGTGTTACACAAAGAAAATGAGAAACTCGGCTTATGTTAACCACCTAACTTTGCGCCCTTTGCGATTTACTTTGTTTACTTAGCGGTTAAACCAAACAAAATCATTTCAGATTAAACAAATTATCAACCCCCAATAACTTTCTTGAAGTAAAACCTTCACCAAAAGTAGCACCAATGCTTTTGCCAAATTCCCTCGACCGGCCAATTACCGTTTCGAAAAACTCTGGTGATGAGATATAGGTCTGTAAACCTTCCACATCGGGATTATAGAACTGTGTTTTAAATGCCTTAATCGATTCAATTTTTTGATCCATATGCTCAGAAATATCAACAATAATATCTGGCTTTAAATAACGATCCTGAATATATTGCAATAACAATCTCGGTCTGTGCGCTGCCTGCTTCACGCCCCCTACCTCTGTTTTTATTTTAGGTAAACCAGAAAGAAAAACGGAATCATAAACTAAATCGCCAGCCCTTCCATGATCCGGATGACGATCTTCCAAAGCATTACTTAAAATAATTTCAGGTTGATATTTTCTGATGGCTTTAATCACTTCCAAACGGTGGAATTCATCATTTTGGAAAAAGCCATCTCTGAAACGAAGATTTTCACGGGCATGTAATCCCAGAATCCTGGCCGAGTCAGCAGCTTCTTCATCTCTGGTTTCCGCAGTGCCACGCGTACCCAATTCGCCACGGGTTAAATCTACAATGCCTACTTTTTTACCTAAAGCAATGTGCTTCAAAATTGTTCCTGAACAGCAAAGTTCTGCATCATCAGGATGTACAGCTATAACTAAAATATCTAATTTCATGATTATTTTTGGAAGTTTTCGCTCAGCAGTTGCTGAACTTTCTTTTTGATCTTCGAACTCAAAGGCTTGGTAAAAGGCAGATAAAAATCTACCAGTTCTCCTTTTTTGTTTAAAATGTATTTATGGAAGTTCCATCGTGGTTTAGAACTCAGTTTTAAGTTTTGTTTCTTATTACTCAAGAATTGATAAAGGGGATGTGCGTGCTCACCGCGAACCAATATTTTATCGAAGATCGGAAATTTAACGCCATGGTTAATTTCGCAAAACGAAGCAATTTCATTGCCCACTAAGGGTTCCTGTTTACCGAAGTCGTTGGTTGGAAAACCTAAAATTTCAAAATCAGGATGATTGATTTCATCTTTCAATTGCTGCAATTCCTTTAATTGTGGTGTAAAACCACATTCAGAGGCTGTGTTAACAATTAAAACCACTTTATTTCGATATGCAGAGAGCAACTGGTCTTCACCATTGATTTTTTTAACCTTAAACGAATAGATGTTCGGAATGCTTTCCTGCATTATATTTATTGATAAAATCCTGAAGTGCGAATAATAGATTCTATGTCGCGATCTTCATTAGGATTGTAAGTACTTTTTAAATTATGGCCAACTACGCGGGCAACGATCTGATAAGAAAAAGCCGCAAAACCACCTTTAGTTTGTTTTACAATATCATAAGTGGTTCTTCCAACCTCCCTGTCAATCAGTTTGGTTAAAATTTGTCCCTGAGTAATCGTTAATTCTTTTATTTCGCGGTTAAACATGTCTTTAATTTCCTTATCACATTGTTTAACCAGTTTTTTCTGGTCTTTTTTATCAGGCGTACGGGCAATATCTTCTTCCAATTGCTGATAACGACGTTTAGCATACAAGGCATAAGGCATCACCTTCAATACATTGTAGCGCAGCCTGTTATAAGCCATTTGCTCTGCCGGAGACTTCCATCTTCTGTTTGCAAAAATGCTTACATCCTGCAACTGCATCCAGGGAATCATCACACCGTTATCATTCGTAGAAGCTACCCTAATCGTATCCGTTTTACCCATTTTTGGGAAAATTGGTGCTACAGGCTCCTGCGCTTTTAGCTTTACACCAAAAATCATGACAATAAACAGAATGATTAGCCCTTTAAAATTCATAAATTTATACTTTAACAAAGTTAGGGGTTATTTCATATATTAGTCGTTCAACAGAACTAATATAAGTTTTATTCATATATAAGACGCAAATTTTTACGCAAAAAAAACAAATGAAAACAGAGTTAGTGATTGATTTAGAGGCGGAAAAGAAGGAGATTTTAAAACGATACAGGGCATTATTACGCGCCAGTAAATCTACGCTACAGAAGGGGGATAAAAAAGAAATCAGGAAAGCTTTTGATATGGCGCTGGAAAGCCATAAAGACATGCGTCGTAAATCTGGCGAACCTTATATCTATCACCCCATCGCTGTTGCACAAATTGCTGCTGAAGAAATTGGCTTAGGTACCACTTCTATTGTTTGCGCGTTGTTGCACGATGTGGTAGAAGATACAGATATCACACTGGAGGATATTGAGCGTGAATTTGGCAAGAAAACGGCCAAAATCATTGATGGATTAACCAAAATCTCAGGCGTTTTCGACACCAATAGTTCTCTACAGGCAGAGAATTTCCGTAAAATGCTCCTTACCCTGGCCGATGATGTCAGGGTGATTTTAATCAAGCTTGCCGATCGCTTACACAACATGCGGACAATGGATTTTATGCCCCGCCACAAGCAGCTTAAAATTGCATCCGAAACCATATACTTATACGCGCCACTTGCCCACCGTTTAGGTTTATATGCCATAAAATCAGAATTAGAAGATCTTTCCATGAAATATCTCGATCCTGATACTTATAAATTTATCGCTAAAAAACTTAACGAGAAAAAAGCAGAACGTGCACTATTCATTAAAAAATTTGTAGAGCCAATTGATGAAATTGTACATGAACAAGGCCTTGTAGCCGATGTTTATGGCAGGCCGAAATCGATTCACTCGATCTGGAACAAGATGAAAAAGAAAAATATTCCTTTTGAAGAGGTGTATGATCTTTTTGCCATTAGAATTATCTTGGATAGTGCTTACGAAAACGAAAAGGCAGATTGCTGGAAGGCTTATTCTATCGTAACTGATTTATACCGTCCGAATCCGGATCGTTTGCGCGACTGGGTTTCTTCGCCAAAGGGAAATGGCTACGAGAGTTTGCATACTACGGTAATGGGTCCGCGCGGACAATGGGTAGAAGTGCAGATCCGTACACAAAGGATGAACGAGATTGCAGAAAAAGGTTTCGCAGCCCATTGGAAATATAAAGAATCAAGCAATGATAACGGACTCGACCAGTGGATCCAGAAGGTGCGGGAAATGTTGAGTAATCCTGAAGCAAATGCTTTAGACTTTCTCGATGATTTCAAAATGAACCTGTTCTCTGATGAGATTTTTATCTTCACACCGAAAGGGGCCTTGCTCCAGCTTCCATTGGGTGCAACAGCATTAGATTTTGCTTTCGAAATTCACACTGGCGTGGGTGCAACCTGTATTGGCGCCAAGGTTAACCATAAACTGGTACCCATATCGTATAAACTGCAAAATGGTGATCAGGTAGAAATTATCACATCAAATAAACAAACCCCCAAAGAAGATTGGTTAAATATCGTGGTTACGGCGAAAGCCAAATCCAAAATTAAATCATCGCTGAAGGAAGAAAAACGCAAAATTGCAGATAACGGGAAGGAAATTTTAGAGCGAAAACTGAAGTCGCTTAAAATCACTTATAATACCGATAACCTGCAGAAGTTGAGTTACTTCTTCAAACTGCCATCTACCCAGGAGCTTTTTGTAAACGTAGCCCTTGGAAAAATTGAACTGAGGGATATTAAAGAATACCTCAACAGCGAGAAAGAAGTAGAAACCAGAGGTCCGGAACGGCCGGAAAATTTATCGGTAGATGGGATTAAGAGCAAAATTAAAGGTGGAGAATCGGATATTTTACTGATCGGCGAAGACATGCAGCGCATTGATTATACGCTTGCTGCCTGTTGCAACCCCATTCCCGGCGATGATGTTTTCGGTTTTATTACCGTAAGCGATGGCATAAAAATTCACCGGACAAATTGCCCTAATGCCGCACAGCTGATGGCCAATTATGGTTATCGCGTAGTGAAAGCCAAATGGAATAAACAGCAGGAATTAACTTTTTTAACGGGTCTACGAATTGTAGGGATTGATGATGTGGGCTTGATTAATAACATTACCCGCGTAATTTCAACAGACTTTAAAGTAAACATGCGTTCCATTACCGTTGATACCAATGAAGGAATATTTGATGGATCTATTATGATCTTTGTTAACGATACAGAACACCTGGAAAACTTAATTAAGAATTTACTAAAAGTTAGAGGCGTTACGGGTGTAACGAGGTTTGATGCATAGGGAAGTCTGAAAGTCGGGAGTCCGAGGTCTAGATTTAGAATTTAAGCTACATGCTGTTTGCGTTTTGAAGTTTTGCACCTAACCTCAGGCTTTCAGACTTTGACAACATTTAAACAGTAGAACAACATAACAATCAAACATTACTAAATCTGTGTAATCATTTGGCCGGTGTAATCATTTTTAAAAACAATTTACCTACCTTTGAACGGAGTTTAAATACTATGTCTGAACAAAAAACAAATGAGCTCGTTCGCAAGATTTTTGAAGCTTATTTAGAAAACAAAAATCTACGCAAAACACCAGAGCGTTTCGCCATATTGGAAGAAATATATTCTAGAAACGATCACTTCGATGTTGAAACCCTCTACATCCACATGAAGAACCAGAAGTATCGCGTAAGTCGTGCTACGGTTTACAATACTTTAGAGTTATTGGTTTCGTGCGATTTGGTTACCAAACACCAGTTTGGCAAAAACATGGCGCAATTCGAAAAGTCTTATGGCTACCGCCAACACGATCACGTGATCTGTATAGAATGCGGTAAAGTAGTTGAGTTTTGCGATCCGCGAATTCACCAGATCCAAACCATGGTTGGCGATCTTTTGAAATTCGATGTGAAACACCATTCATTAAACCTTTATGGCTTTTGCTCAGATTGCAGCATGGCCAGAAAAGTAAATGAGACTGCCAAAGCCGCTAAACCTGAAGCAAATTAAATCAATTACAAAAATAAAACCAGCTTAAATTTTTAATAATGACGCAAGTAGATGTACTTCTCGGCCTGCAATGGGGCGATGAAGGAAAGGGAAAAATCGTTGATGTACTCAGTCCAAAGTATGATCTTATTGCCCGTTTTCAGGGTGGCCCGAATGCCGGACATACTTTAGAGTTCGATGGCAAAAAATTCGTTTTAAATACTATCCCATCAGGAATTTTCAACGAAAAAACCATGAACCTTATCGGTAATGGTGTAGTAATCGATCCTATCATTTTAAAAAGAGAGTTAGATAACTTGAAAAAAGCTGGTCATGATCCAGTTGCCGATGGCAAACTGGTAATCGCCCGTAAAGCGCACTTAATTTTACCTACACACCAGTTACTGGATGCTGCTAATGAAGCACGCATGGGTAAAAATAAAATTGGATCTACGCTTAAAGGCATTGGCCCAACTTATATGGATAAAACAGGCCGTAACGGTTTGCGCGTTGGTGATACTACCCTTCCTGATTTTAAAGAGCGTTATGCTAAATTAGTCGAAAAACATACTGAAATCCTTTCTCATTACGAGGGGTTTGAATATGAACTCGCAGAAAAAGAAGCATCTTTCTTTGAAGCCATCGAATTCTTAAAAAGCATTCCTCACGTAGATAGTGAGCATTTTGTTAATGGTTATTTAAAAGAAGGTAAAGCAGTTCTAGCTGAAGGTGCGCAAGGTACTTTATTAGATGTTGATTTTGGATCCTATCCTTTCGTAACCTCTAGTAATACCACAACTGCGGGTGCTTGTACCGGTTTAGGCATCGCACCTAACAAAGTTGGTGCTGTTTATGGTATTTTTAAAGCTTACTGTACCCGTGTGGGTGGAGGTCCGTTTCCAACTGAATTAGATAACGAAGTTGGCGAAAACCTACGTGCTTTGGGTCATGAGTTTGGTGCAACTACAGGTCGTGCGCGTCGTTGTGGCTGGATTGATCTTCCTGCCTTGAAATACGCCATCATGTTAAACGGGGTCACTGAATTAATCATGATGAAAGCCGATGTATTAGATACTTTCGAAACCATTTATGCTTGTACACACTACGAATATAATGGTGAAACTATCGATTATATGCCATACGATATCATTTCCATAGAACCAAAACCTGTATTGAAAGCGATTGATGGATGGGCTACAGACGTTACTAAAATTACTTCTGTAGATGAAATTCCAGCTAAGCTGAACGATTATATTGCCTTCCTTGAAAAAGAATTAGAAGTGCCAATTAAATTCCTTTCAGTAGGACCAGACAGAGCACAAACTTTAGCGTTGCGTTAATATAAGATTCGTCATGCTGAATTTAGTTCAGCATCTATATTGTTCATAAACTGATAGACCTGAAATAAATGCAGGGTGATGACTATTAAAAAAAGCAATCCAAACTGGATTGCTTTTTTTGCATTAATACAAATCACTTAACGACTTGCTTATCAGTATCCATTTAGTTATTTTTGAGTGTAAATATTTTATTATGGCAACTATCTTAGAAAGCGAAATGCTTAATTATTTTACTCAACTAGACAATGCCGAAAAAAGTTCTGTTGTTAAAATGCTTAAAGCATTTATAAAGCATAAAAGTGAAAACCCAAACGTTACCATTGAACAATACAATAACGAACTTTTAGCTGCAGAAACAGAATTCAAAAAAGGCAATTATGTAACCCATGATCAACTATTAAACGAGATTAAAAGTTGGTAAAAACTAGCCTCAAAATTATCTGGACTAAATCAGCCCAGGATCAATTAAAGAAAATATACGAATACATCAGCACTGAGTCTATTCAAAATGCTTTAAAAGTTATCAACGACCTCACTAAAGGAGTGGGCGATATTGCTAACCATCCCGAAAAGCATAAAATTGATCAATATAAAAAAGACAATGATGGAACATACCGTGCATTTGAAAAACATCATTTTAGAGTTTCTTATCGAAACGAAAATCAAACTATAAGGATCCTAAGGGTTAGACACACCAAAATGAATCCTAAAAAACATTAATGTATTCTGCAATTTTCACCGTTTGCAATAAGGATGCTCCTCTTGTTTAAACTAATCGAACATTCTATCTTGATTATCTTCCACTTATCTAAGGTTTAGTTACCTTTGCCGCAGCTTGAAAACCATACAAAACATATCTCATTTCAAACAAAAAGCATTGCATTGGGCCAACCAGTTCAAGGTTTGCTGCCTGCTGGATTCAAATCAATACGAAGATCGATATTCATCATACGATTTCTTAATTGCTGCCGATGTTGTAGCCGAGCTGGAATGCAAAAGTGGAACCGCATTTGATCAGTTGAAGGATTTTCAAGCGTTACATAAGACATGGCTTTTTGGACTGTTTAATTATGAGCTTAAAAATGAGATTGAAGATTTGGAGTCAAACCATCCTGATTACCTCAATTTCCCTGACTTGTACTTTTTTGTTCCTAAGTATTTGATCGGCGTCAAAAATGGCCTGATTGAAGTTCTGATTGGAAATAATGCTATTATAGATGAAATTAATAAATTCACCATTAGCAACGATAAGAATCCGGCGGCATTAAAAATCCAAAAACGCTTATCACGAGATCAATACCTGGATAAAGTAGAAGCTTTAAAAAGCCACATTCTACGGGGCGATATCTATGAAATAAATTTTTGTCAGGAGTTTTTTGCAGAAAATGCAATGATAGATCCTGTCCGAACTTTTGAAGCCTTAAACTGCTTATCTCCCACCCCATTTGCAGGTTATTTCAAAATTAAAAATCAATATATTTTATCGGCTACGCCAGAGCGGTTCTTGTGCAAGCGAAATAACAAACTTATTTCACAGCCTATAAAGGGTACGGCCAGAAGAAGTAGTGACTTCAAAGAAGATGAGGACATCAAATTGCAGCTCCGAAACGACCTCAAAGAGCAGTCTGAAAACGTCATGATCGTTGATTTGGTACGCCACGACCTCACAAAGTCGGCGGTGAAAGGTACTGTTAAAGTAGACGAACTATTTGGAATTTATACCTTCCCACAGGTGCACCAGATGATTTCTACCATTAGTTGTGCGCTAAACCCTGATGTTCATTTTATTGATGCGATTAGAAATGCATTCCCAATGGGCTCCATGACGGGTGCCCCTAAACTCAAAGCCATGGAATTAATTGAAGCATACGAAGAAACAAAAAGAGGCATGTATTCTGGTTCTTTCGGTTGCATTAGTCCTGAAGGGAATTTCGATTTTAACGTCGTGATTAGAAGTATCCTTTACAATGCCGAAGAAAAATACTTATCATTCCAGGTTGGGGGCGCCATTACCTATCAATGCAATGCCGAAAATGAATACGAAGAATGCTTGCTTAAGGCGAGTGCAATGCTAAAAGTACTTGGAGATCAGTCGTTAGTCGTTAGTCGTTAGTCGTTAGTCGTTAGTCGTTAGTCGTTAGTCGTTAGTCGTTAGTCGTTAGTCGTT
>JAZBLX010000063.1:0-12300 GCA_037033465.1 Bacteroidota bacterium
AAAAGGAATCTAAATTAATGCATCTCAAAAAAAATATCTGACGAAAAAAAATCTCTAGTATACTATTGCAATTCCAGATCTTTGTACCATCACTAAGGTGCTTACGTATCATCTTGCCAGGCATACTTTTGCAACCACTATTACGCTTTCCAATGGTGTTCCGATTGAGACAGTATCCCAAATGCTTGGCCACAATAGCTTGAAAACAACGCAGCATTATGCGAAGGTGATCGATACTAAAGTTAGTACTGAGATGTCTGCATTACAGGAGAAACTTCTGGAACGGAATAAGGATGAAGAGGATACTGGTGATATGAAAGTTATGAAGCTATTTAGATAAATTGGTGGCAATGTAAACTGAAATCGTTTATTTGTCTCGTCAATCTTAATCTAATTGCCATTATTTGTATCAACACTAGGCAGAGAATTTTCACACGATGGTTTAAAAAACAAATTATTATGATACTAATAGTATTATTTTTTATTTTTTTTTTAAACTAAATTTTGGAATAGGTTTATTTTATAAGTATTTTTGATACTAATAGTATGAAAAATCAGTCTAAAATAAACAAGTTGCTTCACTCCCAGCCTTATGGTACAATATTTACCAGTGGTTGGATGTTACGTAACGGATATAGCCACGCCCTCCAGCAAAGGTATAAAGAAAGCGGTTGGCTAGTGCCTATCGGCAATGGAGCAAGCAAGAGGTTTGGGGATGAGGTCTCGGTAGAAGGCGCCTTATATACTCTTCAAGAGCAGATGAAACTTTCAGTACACATTGGAGGAAAGTCAGCCCTAGCAATTATGGGTAGGTCCCATTATCTGCAGATGGGTAAAAGTCGGTTGGTACTTTTTAGCAGAGCCGATGAAAAGTTGCCTAAATGGTTCGCTGAATATGATTGGGAGGTAATGATAGATTATAATAGCTCAAATTTTCTTGAAGATGAAATTGGAATGGTGGAATCCAATATCCAGAATTTCAAAGTGAGGATTTCCGGTGAAATACGGGCATTACTGGAATGTCTTTACCTTTCTTCGCGGGACCAGAATATCATGGAGTGCTATGAGATATTAGAGGGGATGTCAAATCTGCGACCACAACTGGTTCAGAAACTTCTTGAGGGCTGTAATTCTGTGAAAGTGAAACGGCTGTTCCTCTTCATGGCTGAAAAAGCCGGTCACGCTTGGGTGAAATATTTAAAACAGGACTGTTTGGATCTGGGTTCAGGAAAAAGAAGTATTGTGCCTAACGGTGCTTATGTGAAGAAATACCAGATCACAGTACCTAAAGAACTAATGAAAAATGGAGAAAGTATATAAGAGCCAGGTCAAGCTTTTGCTTGACGTGCTGCCGCTGGTAGCTAAGGAGAAGTGTTTTGCGTTGCACGGTGGAACGGCGATTAATCTTTTTGTTCGTAACATGCCAAGGCTTTCGGTAGATATTGATCTCACCTATTTGCAGATTGAAGACTGGGATACTTCGATAGGCGAAATCAACAATGCATTATCTAGAATTAAGTCGGATATCGAAAAGTCAATGAACGCTACCGCGGTCTTAAAAGCAGAAGTCTCCAAGTTGTTAATTAGTACAAAGCAGGCATCTATCAAACTCGAGGTGAGCAGGATGGGAAGGGGGGCATATAAGGAGCCAGAAGTTAGAGTGCTGTGCGAAAGAGCGCAGGAAGAATATAATACGTTTTGTGAGATTGCAGTAGTGCCGCTAGGGCAACTCTATGGAGGAAAGATTTGTGCAGCCCTAGACCGCCAGCACCCAAGGGACATTTTCGATGTAAAATACTTGCTTGCAAACGAAGGGTTTAATGATGAAATTAAAAAAGGATTTCTTTTCTGTCTGTTGGGTGCAAAACGCCCACTTTTTGAAATGCTCAATCCAAATTTTATTGACCAGAAATCTGCATTGGAAAAACAGTTTAACGGCATGACATCAGAAGCCCTCAGCTATGAAGAATACGAGCAGATAAAAGTACAACTTGTTGAGACAGTTACCAATGGACTTGATAAAATAGATAGGGAGTTTCTCCTTGCGTTTAAGAATATGACCCCTAACTGGGAAAAATACGCATACTCACATTTTCCGTCAATCAAATGGAAGATGAAGCATCTTCAGGAGCTAATGGAGAAGAATCCCAGCAAACACAAGGACATGCTCGAGGAGTTGAAAAAAGCACTTAAATTACCATAGAAGAATATGAATAACACATGCACTCACTTACCATATTTAAGGATTATGTTGAAACTGTTAATGCCAGTAACCCTCACGGCTCTGGACCGATTTCTCTGGATAGATTTGCCCCTTTTTCAAAAAATCCTAAAGATATTAATTTTGTGGCAATTCCTAGGGCTCCAGAAATAAGGAAGGTTAAATGGATTAATTGCTTCTGGTTGAAATTATAAAAAATCAAAGTGTAAAGCTGTAGCTATACAGAGCGTTTTACTATATTCACCCCTGGTAATATTGGACTCTTTATTACATCTAAATTTCTCTGTCGAATGCACAAATCTCAAATCATGGCAATCTTAGTCTTTGCCCTTTCGCTATTTTCCCTTATCCTGATAATTATTATCTACCGCAAGAAGATCATGCCGGCGGTATTGGCGGTATGGCAATGGCTGGGAAAACTGTGCAGACGATGGGGACGTCAATTCCTGCGGTGGTCGATTGGCAGATTCCGTAAAGGGTTAAGGTTTTTAGCCGAAAAATCCACTAAGTCAACAATTGCTTACCATGACCTGGCCCCTATTAACCAGGCTGACCCTGATAAAACTTATTCCACAAGTTTGAAGTGGGCAGTTGAAAATCCTAACATACACAATATCGCATTGACTGGGCCCTATGGCTCTGGTAAAAGCAGTATCTTGAAGACCTTCCAGAAAATCAACCCGAATATAAAGTTCCTCAACCTCTCACTTGCAGCATTTAAGGATTTCCAAGAGGATGATAAAATTGACCAGGTGATCGAGCTGAGTATCCTGAAGCAGATTTTCTATCACGTTGGGCATAATAAAATCCCTGATTCAAGGTTTAAGCGTATCAAAAGACAACGAAAAAGGAATTTACTGGGAAGGTCTTTTCTGCTATTGATCTGGCTGCTGACATTGATATTTCTTACCAAGGCAGAATATTATACCAAATCCCCGGAATGGACCGGATTCTATGAATCCTACAAGACAGCAGTTTATTATGGAATTTTGCTGGCTTTTTTGGCAGGCAGTTTCTATTTCATTTACCAGATTTTCACACTTTATAAAACATCAAAGTTCAACAAGGTGAATATCACCAGTGGTCAGCTGGAATTTGCGCCGGAGGCAGAATCCTCCATCCTTAATAAGCACCTTGATGAGATACTATATTTCTTTGAGGTAACTGACTTTGATGTATTGATATTCGAAGACCTTGACCGGTTCAAGGCTCCAGAGATTTTTACCAAGCTCCGCGAGATCAATACCCTGATCAACAATGCACAGCCGGTGAAACGCAAGATTTCATTCATTTATGCACTTAAGGACGATATTTTCCAGAATGAGCAAAGGACAAAGTTTTTTGACTTTATCATTCCTGTTATCCCAGTAATCAATTCCTCTAACTCGGGAGAGTTACTGATCAATCTGGTTAGTGATGCCGGTCTTAAGGGGCTTATTTCCGATCTCTATATTTCCGATATTGCTTTGTATATCGAAGATATGAGATTACTGATCAATATCCTGAATGAGTTCCTGCTTTATAAAACCAAATTGGGTAATTTCAAATATGACTATGAGAAACTCTTTTCTATCATTCTTTACAAAAATCTCTACCCTAGAGACTTTGCAAAATTGCACCGCAATAAAGGGCTTGTCTATAATTTCTTCAGCCAGAAGAAGGATTATATCAAAAACATTACCCAAACCCTCGAGAGTGATTTTAACAGACAGGGAATTGAACTGGAGAAGCTTGAGAATTCTTATATCAATAATATCCATGATCTTCGGTCGGTATACATTCAACGGGTAGGTGAAAACATAATAGATCCTTTCAATGGCAGTTTTGTGTTCTTAGATATCCGACATACACAATCAGCGATCCGGCAATCAGATGAATTATTCAACACATTCAAAAGAACCTCGAATTTTGTGTTTTCCAGTAATACGTATCACAATAGAAGTAGTGGGGTTTCATTTTCAACAGTTGAAAAGCAGGTACATCCCATATTGACTTTTGATGAAAGAGAGGCGCACATAAAGGCGAGATTGAACAATGGCATCAATCAATGTAAAGAGGATCTGAAAAAGACAAAGAATGAAATGAGCAGATTGTCTTCGCTTACCATTTCTGAAATCCTTGAAAACCATAACATTGAGGAGTTGGACAGCGATCTTTCCAAGCACAAGCTACTTTCCTACCTGATTAGGTATGGAAAAATCGATGAGCAGTACCATACCTATATCTCTTATTTCTACGCAGTCAATATCACCAAGGAAGATATGGACTTTGTCTTGAGCAACAAAAACGGAGAATGCCTGGCATTCAACTTCAAGCTGACCAGAATAACAGAACTATATAAAAAACTGGTCACACGTGAATTCAGCCAGCCACCGATACTTAATAACTCGTTGATCAACTATTTTCTCAGCGATGAAAAAACTTATTCTGGCCCGCTCGAGTTGATTTTCGCCCAGCTCTCTGACCAATCAAAGACGAGTATTGATTTTATCGAGAATTATGTGGAATATGGTACGGAGATCCCAAAGTTTATCAAGGGAATTGCAAGGGTATGGAAGGGCTTTTGGGACTATGTTGACATTCAGTCTGGCTTTGATGAGGAAAGAAAGGATTTGTACCTAAAATTGTTGTTTAATTATGCGGACACTCAAGGATTTGTCGACAACAATGGCTCTGGAAACCTCAATACCTATATTACCTCGAAACATGATTTTCTGACCTATGCATTGGGGTTAGAATCCTCATATAAGCTTCAGGAAAAGTTGAAAAAGTTGGAGACCAAATTCATTCGCCTCACTTTCAATGAAGATGCGGCTACGCTTTTCAATTTTATATACGTAAATAACCTTTACACAATCAATCAGGAAATGATCAAGCTGATGGTTGATAAGAAGGGGAATTTACAATCTATTGCCGAACTGGAAATCAAGAATTACAGCACAATTCTTTCTTCTTCCGCCGAAAAATTGAAGGGTTATCTCAAGGAAAATATTGAGGAATACATTTCTGTCGTAAATCTACAGATGCCCTTGAATACTAAAGAAGATGAGGACGTGGCCTTACAGGTACTCTCTGAGGAAATTAAGGATGAATACAAGGAAGAATTTATAAAGAAACAGGAATTGCGTTTCTTGGAGATCACTGAGGTTCCCGAATCATTTTGGACATTACTGTTCGAAGAGGACAGAACTTGTCCAATATGGTCTAACTTATTCAATTATTTTTATTTTACAGAAAACATTGTGAACGAAGCCTTGGCTGGCTACTTTAACGTCGAGGAAAACTATACTACCCTTGGTGAGGTTAAATTCATCCCTACCGAGGAACTGACCCAAGGGGCCTTCGAAAATTTCTGTACAGACCTGGTAAACTCAACTTTTATTGAAACTGAGGCCATAAGTGGTGTTGTTGATATTTTCGATTTTTACCTTGCTGACCTTGATTTCGAAGACATGGAAAGGGAACGGTTATCAATGTTAATCGGCAAACGTGCGATAGCGTTTTCAATAGACAATTTCAATAACATCAAAGAAGCACATGATGGCTTAAATATTCAGCTTTCCGAGGAATTTGATAAACAATTTGTAAAAGAAAAGGATGAGCTTGAGTTTGATGCGAATGATTTTAACCTAATCGTAATCTCAAAAGTATTCAGCGAAGAACTAAAATCAGATTTACTTAGGAAATTAACGGCAGCAATTGTAGAACAATCCACCGACTTGGCTAACAACTTATTAGATTACTATCAATCGCATGTGCTCCCGGAATTTGAAATTTTAATTGAAGTCCTCAGATATTCCATTAGAATTGAGAAAAAATTAGACATTATTAATAAAAATATTGCAGCTTTTGATAATCAAAAACTCACTAAAATTCTGACTGTACTTGGCGGGGCTTTCAAAGGAATTGCAGATAAACAGCGCACCAGCAAAGTGCCAAAATTCTATGGGGCAGAATTATTTATCGATGCACTCGATAAGGTCAAGGACTATATCTCCAGTTACGATGTAAAAGAAGATTATATAAAGGTGAATGCCAAACGAAAATAACAATACCAGATACTAAAAAGAACCCGTTCCTGATAGTTGTGGGGGTAATCTCCCAGGATACTAAAAGTCAAATACATTGGCTTTCAGCGCGGTGGCATATGCGTGAGCGATTGAAACGGAAATCCCGCAGGTACGAGGAATTGCAGGAAAAGCGCGGTTCCAAAGAACACGCTGTAACTCTTTAAGTTCAAAAGATTCAAGATAAATTATGGAGAATATAAAATATACTAGCAAGGGTAAAACTTACTACGATGTTAAGGGGATTTTCCAACCTGATCCACGGTGGAGTATTTTCGAGGGTGCCGGTTCACTGGATCAGTATATAGAGAAGTTCTTATTTCCTGAGTGTTTGGGACCGGATGTTGATAAGACATTATTAGAGCAGGAGGTATTGATCAAGAAACTGCTACTATATGGTTACTTCGAGTATGAGTTTATCACTGTTGCGATACATAACTCATTTTTAATGTTTGAGGTGGGCTTAAAGATTTACTTTAAAAACCTTACCGGAACGGAGTTTCAGGGAACTTTGCATAAATTAATCGAACAATACGAAAAGCTATCAATTATTAATCGCGAGAACAGGTCAGTACTGGACATGATCCGCCATATAAGAAACCACTTTGCACACCCCAAAGCATATACAGTTGTCCCTCCCGCAGTTATAGGAATAATTAAATTGGTTCTGACTGTTATCAATGATCTGGAAAAAATCCATAAAGAAAGGAGTTCAGCAGTTGAGAACATTTAAAGTAGACTTTTCTTAAAAAAACTTCGCAATAGCCACCTGGGCTTAATTCAGAGAATATCCTTTTGGAGGCTGATAAAATCCTTTAAAGTTTGATCAAAGATTCTGGTTAGAAAAGTTTTCGCACTAGAGGCTGTGTTGTATGGAAGTAAATATCCAAACTTAGGATCAAATGAATTTTAAATCCATACTGAACTCCGATCTAACAAGCAGATAGTCGTAGAATTCATTTTGGGGTATATATTCATGACGTTCCAGATTTTTGGCGAGCTCTTCAAGAATTTTGTTTTTTGGACCGCGGTATGAACAAAAGACGCTTTTCTTCTTCCTATTGGTCAGTTTTAGCTGCAGCTTGATCCCTTTAGGCATTGACCTACCACTAAAGGAAATCTTGGTCAAGATTTCTATATTCTTGCCTTTGGGCATGAAACTTTCAACTTCGAAAACAGCCTGGCGTTTTGTAGAACTGATGAGTCGTTGGAGCTTTTCCTTAAGTAATGCATAATCAAGTTTCTCTTCCACTAAATATAGCGTAATTTGGAAGAAGTCAAGGAATATGTAATAATAGTCGAGGATATAACTGGCTTGAGTGATTTTTATTTGCTGATATTTTTCTTCATCTATAAGTTCCAGCCTACCACCGGAAGAATTGATAATACTCTTAACAATCTTGAGGTTTTCCTTATTTTTTTCATCTGTCTTGAGGAATTCACCCCGGTCGTGTACGAGTTTATTCCTAAGAAATTGTAAATCCCTGATTTTATTGACATACGGGTCAAGCTTTTTCATGTCAAGCTTTATAACCAGGCGCAAATATTTAAAACAGCCTCCGATATAGTCTCTGGAAGCAAAATCTTCCAAGGCAATCTGTTGATGGGTTTCAGTTTGTAGCAGGTTGCATAAGTCTTTGAGTTCTTTTTCTAAAAGTGAGCATGCCTGAATAAGGGATGCATCAAAAAAGATTGTTGATAATTCCTCGTATTTTTCATGTAGCTCGTAGTTCCTCATTGACAATTCGTTATCAATATCTAGAAGACCAGATTCATCATGCGCACTGTATCGCTCCAACTCATCATCACCATTCTCAGCGATTAACTTTTTGTATCTCTCATTGGCTTCTATTCGTGGTATTTCAAATGACTTCTCGAGCGTTAGTAATGCCTCCTTTAGCTGTTTTTGATAAAGAGATTTAGTGGTTTCGATATGCTTAATATGCATATTGATCCTTGATTTGGTACCAGCAAAGAATGATTCAATTTGCAGCTTATCATCATGTCCCCAACTGTGATGGATTAGGAAAGCAAATGGATTCATATGTTAAAAGTGATAGTTTTGAGAACAATTATGTTAATTTGATTCAATATCCTTAGTGGAAAGAGCCTAAAGTAAAATTCTATAGACATTTAAGAACATGCTCTCTTCAATAAGCTCTGCCCCCAGTGACACGGCCATTCTTCTTGAGTACTCATTATAATGAGCAATATGGAGAAATACCTCCTTAACACTCCTTTTAGATGCCATTTCCAGCACTTTGCGCGTTGCGGCTTTACCATATCCCTTTCCCCTATAATCCTCTCCTATAGCTATATTTATCGTAAATGGGGAAACAGTCAATTGTTTTAATCGGATCCGCTGTTGGTATTCATCGTCCAAGAGCATATCAATATCATCAGTCTCTTCAAATTCATGCGTTTTGTTAGAATCTATCTTTCGGCATAGTTGGGCAAAGCCTGTTAATCGTCCCTCGACAAAAATGCCCCATGTCATTGCAATATCTGGAGAGGAATTCAACCCAGTTATGGATGCCTTGATCCTATCAGGGCTTGGATCGATAGCGAACTCCTCGATGATATCTTTTTCGGCGATCAGTTTGCTGTAGGCATCCACATCCTCGAGCCCCAGCACTTTTAGTTCCATATCCGCATCTATACTCGCCTCTGCAAGTGAAAGGCTATCATTGCGAAGGTACCTTTTATAGATCGCATCATCACTCACCATTTTGATATACCTGTTTCTTAAGTAACGCACATGCGTAAGATCAGCTGCATCATTTTTCGCAGGTAAGGCACGATGGAGCATCTTATCCAGGCAATATCTTGAAAAAACCTCAACGTAAGTACTGATCAGTCCATTATAACTATTAAAGACCTTTTCAACATCGAGGTCAGGGTTACCGATGGCAGCGGCGACACTTTCCGCTAAGCCAAGAATGGTCACTCCGTGGTTAACCTCTGGATTGCCAAAAAGCTTTCCGACTTGTTTAAAGTCATTGAGATCATAAATCTCTCCGCGGTACTCGAGTTGGGCTTCAGTCGCTCCCTCATCAATTAAAAGTTTTATCTCTTCTGTACCCGAAGCCGTTGCGGCTATAAAGTCCCTGCTGATTTTTTCGTCGATATCCTTGAAAAAAGCATGTCCCATTGGCGCGCCATAAGCCTCAGTTTTTATATATTCATCGTAGCTGTTTGAGGAAATCAAAGCCTTGGCCAATGACATTAAGCTTTTAGTGCGTTCTTCAATAAGGTCATAATTTTCATTATAGCAATCAAAACTCTTGAAGCCGAGCTCTTCAGGCATAAGGAAGTCAATCTCAATTTTGGAGTCCAACAACTTCTTAAGCACCGATTTGCGAAGGCCAAATGAAGTTTCATTGATACCGGTTATGATTTCGAGCATTGTAAAGACTGAGGTAAAACTGGTCTTTAAAACTGCAGGAGAGAGCTTTGTTAAATTGTAGACAACATTTGTGTCGAGGTAATATTTTTTCATGGTTGAGCGTTTTTGCGAATATATCAAAGTTCTATCATTATACTAATCTTTTCCAATCTAATTATATCATATCAATGATTGGGTTAGATAGCCAGGGTGAATAGGCTCACCAATAATTTGATTTGGCCATGTGATATATTTATATTGCTCTTGTTCCATCCCAGAAACCATCCATGATCAAAATTAAATCTCAAAAAGAACAATTAAACAATCTGAGCCACCAAAGGGCAATCGTAGTTGAATGCGCTGTTGCCATTGAACAAATGATATCCAATCAGGTATGCTTTCTTATGGACATTGACCGTTCGACTTCGAAACTATTTGGCATGGAAAGTAGTTCGCTGTCATCAGCACATCTTGGTGGAAGCCTAGTCTCCTGTGGGGCACGGCGAGTTACTTAAGAACGAAAAAATCAATGCGATCGCAAATAAATATGATGTTTCTGTTCCGCAGCTAGCCATCAGGTACGCATTACAATTGGGCCTGTTGCTATTACCAAAGACAGCTAATCCGACCCATATGAAAAATAAATGCTGATGTAAATTTCGAAATAACCGATACTGACATGCAGGAGCTTCAAAATATGCAAAGAATAGAACATTATGGTGAAGCTAGCAAATTTCCTGTTTTCTCAAAATAAACGGATTTGGCATAAGATAGCGTAGTCAAGATGGGCATTTCGGCAAAAATGGCCAGCCGTTCCGCATTTAAACTGTCACCCCATTTCGCTTTAAAGTGACCACCTGTTTCGGGGCAAACTGGCCGTTCTGATCTTTCGATCAGCTTTTTTCGCAACTGGCTTTCGGGAATAATTTTTCAATTTCTGCATAAAATAAAGGCTCCTGGGAGCATATCTACTATTCGGGATGGACTACGGTCACTTCGCTGTTTTGAAGGGGGTATGGCGTTTTTTTACGCGTTCCAGTACCTGCGAATGGATTTTGATCGCTAGAAAGGTCTGAATTGAGGATAAATCCGGCAGTAAGATGGATTAAACCGAAAAGTCCTGAGGAAAATGGATTTGGATCCGAAGTGTATATTTGTTCAGAGGGAAAGGAACTTAGATGTGCATCATCCGGTAATCAATTTGGTGGCCAGTTTGGCCCGAAACAGAGGGGTCACTTTCACCGAAATACACACTTACAATTCGTAATAGGGAGAAGAAAACTCAGAGAGATCTGGCAGAACTTTTAAAAGTTTCGGCTGGATTTATTGGACAAATTGAAATGGAAAGTTCCTCCAGTATGTATTCATATGATCAACTAAATGAAATAGCCAAATATTTAAATTGTAGTTTAAAAGATTTTATGCCTGATCTGCCTATGTAAACGCATTTACATGATTAGCTATAGTTTAGCATAATCTTATTATGTAATTGAGGTACAATTTATAAAAAATAGACTAAACCGGAGATAAAACTGAATCGCCTCTCAATACGAATTACGCTGTAATAGTTAAAATGTTGTTTCGTAATAGAATGATGATACAGGAAGAAGTTATCATGGATTACTTTCTTCCCCGGCTAATATAGTAAGTAACGATATATGATACAATCAATTAACCAGTTATTATCCTTTCGTCAGAAGAACCCTGGCTTACGTGGCAGTGGTATAAGTTTAAATGATCCCAAACTTGTACCAGTGGTCCACGATTTAGAAAACATAAAAAGATATTTACAAATCAAAATAGGTGATCAAAGCCAGCAATTTAGGATTGAGGTTTCAAAAGGCCAAGCTAACTTCCCAAGCATTTTACACGTTTGTATCCTACCACATAATCAAAAAGTTAGTGATGGTATTTATGTAGTAATGTGTTTTGACATTATAGGTAGGGGCCTTTTGGTTGGATGTGCTGAATCGATCACTAACCCAAAGGGACTAAATACAATTGTAAGAAAACAACGGGGTGTTAAATTAAATATAGATGTAGATGGTTTACGACCAACTACAAAGTATAATAATGTCTTCGAGAACCCCAAAGAATTTTTCTTCGGTTTGATAGATGAAAAGCAGCTTTTAGATCATATCTCTTCATCTATTAGTTTGGCACTATACAATTTAGGCTTGGCACGGGAAGACAATTTATCTATAACTGAAAAGGTAGCAACAGGAGTAAATGATCAGCCATTTAGACCTATAAATATATCTGATGCCAGAACAAAAATAGCGAGACAAATTACTGCTAAAAGAGGGCAAAAGTCTTTTAGAGATAAGTTACTTAAAGCATATGAATATAAATGTGCAGTAACGGGCTGCGATGTCGTAGCCACCCTGGAAGCATGTCACATTATGCCTTATAATGGAGATCACACCAACCACATTCAAAATGGCATTTTATTGCGCTCGGACATACATGTGCTATTTGATTTGGGTTTGTTAACCATAAGTGTAATCGGGAAATAACACTGCACAGAAATCGGGAAATAAGAGTGCACATAAAACGGCAACAAGAGTGCACAGTTTTACAAAGCTAAACTTCTGGTTCTAACTTGCAAATATTGTTTTCCTATTTTC
>JAZBLX010000064.1:0-10205 GCA_037033465.1 Bacteroidota bacterium
CTGCGTCTCATGATTTAGCAGTGAAAAATGGTCCTTACCAAACTTTCAAAGGTTCTCCATTATCTAAAGGTCAGTTCCAGTTCGATTTATGGAATGTAACGCCAGATAGCGGAAGGTGGAACTGGGATGAGTTGCGTGAAAAGGTGGTGAAAGATGGTGTTTATAACTCTTTATTGGTTGCACCAATGCCAACTGCATCTACCTCACAAATCTTGGGTAACAATGAGTGTTTTGAGCCATATACTTCAAATATCTATACCCGTCGTGTATTGAGTGGAGAGTTTGTGGTGGTAAATAAACACTTATTAAAAGATTTAGTAGCATTAGGTTTGTGGAATAATGATATGAAAAATCAAATCATTTTAGCTAATGGTTCTATCCAGGCTATTCCATCGATTCCTGATTATATCAAAGAATTGTACAAAACAGTTTGGGAAATTAAGATGCGTAATATCATCGATATGGCTGCCGATCGTGGTGCTTATATCTGTCAGTCGCAATCTTTAAACTTATTTGTAAACGCGCCTAACACTTCAAAATTAACTTCAATGCACTTCTACGCATGGGAGAAAGGATTGAAAACCGGCATGTACTACTTACGTACGCAGGCAGCATCACAAGCAGTTAAATTTACGGTAGAGAATCAGGGTGGTAAGGCAATTGAAGCGGTAATTCCGGCAGAGATGAGTCAGGATCAGGTAGCAGAAGAAATCGTTGACGGACCAGTTTGTTCGATGGAAGAAGGCTGCATTAGTTGTTCTGGTTAAGCTAAGAATAAAGCTGAAAGACTAAAGCTATAAGCCAATACCTCGTCGTCATGCAGGGTACGAAGCAATCTTAAAGCCTTAGTTTTTCTTCTCATCATAAAGCAATAAAATTATAAGGTTTTGGGCAAACGCTCAAAACCTTATTTTTTGTCGTTACTTTTGCTTTCAGTTCAATAGTTCATTTGTCAATGGCTCATTATTTTAATATGCCAAACACCAACGGATTAATGACCACTGAACCAATGAACAGCACTTTTAAACATAGCAAACACGAAATCATTCCCTGTGAAAGATGCGGAACGGCTATTGAATGCAAGGCAAATTCTTATACCAAGTGCCAATGTAGCGTGGTTCAGCTCAGCATTAATGAAGTTCAATATATTTCAGAATTGTATGATGGCTGTTTATGCGCCAAGTGTTTGTTTGAACTACAGCAAGAGTATCGGGAAGAAATAGGCGTTTAGAACATTTAATATTGTTATCATCCTTTAGTTTCATTGCCCCAGACTTTAGTCTGGAAGGGTATAATATATGATATAAGCCACATGCAATTGTTGGATTAACAATTCGTTAATTGCCCCGGACTTTAATTTGGGAGGATATAATATATAATATAAGCCACATACAATTCTTGGATTAGCAATTCATTCATTGCCCCGGACTTCAGTCTGAATAATTATATATGATTGAAAAACATGTTAATTTGGAATTAGCAATTCATTCATTGCCCCAGACTTTAGTCTGGGGGAGGAGAGGGGAGGAATGAAGTTTGGAACACCTTCTTGAAAAACAATTACATCATTATGCCGTTCTATTTTTAAACAAAATAGTAACTTTGACAAAATTTTGAATAGATGAATTTTGGATGAGTGAAGGGTTGCATAGCCAGACATTCTATCATTTAATCATTCTGTCATTCTATCATTTATATAACATGAAGAAAGTAAACGTTGGCCTGGTACAGATGAGTTGTACCCAGGATAAGCAAGAAAATTTAGACAAAGCGATCGCAAAGGTTAGGGAGGCAGCAGCAAAAGGCGCACAGATTGTGTGTTTGCAGGAGCTTTTCACTTCTCTTTATTTTTGCGATGTAGAAGATTACGATAACTTCGATTTAGCAGAAGCGATCCCTGGTCCATCGACTGACGCGCTGCAGGTTGTGGCGAAGGAACTTGGAGTGGTAATTATTGCTTCCCTGTTCGAGAAACGTGCAGAAGGGTTATACCACAATACAACGGCTGTTTTAGATGCTGATGGTTCCTATTTAGGGAAATATCGCAAAATGCATATTCCAGATGATCCGGCTTACTATGAGAAATTTTATTTTACGCCAGGTGATTTAGGCTATAAGGTTTTCGAAACGAAGTTTGCTAAAATCGGAATTTTAATCTGCTGGGATCAATGGTATCCGGAAGCATCCCGTATTACAGCGTTGATGGGTGCTGATATCATGTTCTATCCAACTGCAATTGGCTGGGATACTACACAGGATGAAGAGACTAACCAGGATCAATATAATGCGTGGCAAACCATTCAGCGTTCGCATTCTGTAGCGAATGGCGTACCTGTGGTGAGTGTAAACAGAGTTGGATTTGAGCAAAACGGTGCGATGAAATTCTGGGGCGGGAGTTTTGCTACCAATGCCCAGGGTAAATTACTTTATTTAGCTTCGCATGATCAGGAGGAGACACAGGTTGTAGAATTGGATCTTGATCAAAGCGACTTTATGCGTAAACACTGGCCTTTTTTAAGAGATAGAAGAATTGATTCCTATCAGCCAATTACGAAAAGATATATCGACGGGGATTAGTTTTTAGTCCGAAGTCTGAAGTCCAAAGTCTTTAGTCTTAAAGGTTAAAAAATCCGTAGTAATAGTTATGGTTCTTCTTATGCGAACCATTTATTTTATAAATTAAAAATTGATGTCAAATTTCCCTCCTAGAGAAGATTTAAATATTAATCAATTCGATTATTCCCCAAAGCAGCAAGGATATTCTTTTCCGACTGAATGGGCGAAACATGAAGCTACCTGGTTAAGCTGGCCGCACAAAGAGGCAAGTTGGCCAGGGAAAATAGCATCAATTTATGAGCCTTACTGTCAATTTATAAAAGTGGTTGCTGAAGGCGAAAAGGTTCGTATTAATGTGAAAGATGAAGAGATGAAAGCTTTCGCTACTGCAGCGCTCGAAAAGGTCGGTGCGGCTTTAAATCAGATTGAATTTTATTTTAATGAAACCAATGATGCCTGGTGTCGTGACCACGGACCTGCATTTTTGCTGAAAGGAAATGAAAAAGCGGTTGTAGATTGGGGTTACAATGCCTGGGGTGGCAAATACCCTCCGTTCGATTTGGACGATGTGGTGCCCACAAAAATTGCCAAGCACTTCAACTTACCTTTATTCAATCCGGATATTGTAATGGAAGGTGGTTCGGTCGAATTTAATGGCGCCGGAACGGTTTTAACCACAACAGCTTGTTTGTTAAATGAAAATCGCAATCCACATCTAACTAAAGAACAGATAGAAAAATACTTGCTGGAATATTACGGACAAGAGCAGGTTTTATGGCTTGGTGATGGAATTGTCGGAGATGATACAGATGGCCACATCGATGATATCACCCGGTTTGTGAATGAGGATACCGTTTTGACGGTTGTAGAAAGTAATCCATTGGATGAAAACTACATTTTGTTGCAGGAGAATTTAGAAGCCCTGAAAGTGATGAAATTGAAAGACGGTCGCTCATTGAATATTGTGGAATTGCCAATGCCATCACCAGTAATCTTTGAAGATACTCGTCTGCCGGCATCTTACGCCAATTTTTATATCGCTAATTCAGCTGTAATTGTTCCGTTATTTAATGATGTAAATGACCAAAAAGCTTTAGATATTATTCAGGGTTGTTTTCCTGATCGAAAGGTTGTCGGTATTAATTCAGTTGATATTATCTGGGGGCTGGGAAGTTTCCATTGTTTAAGTCAGCAGGAACCTGCAGTTTAGCTGACCGTTAAGAGTTCAGAGCTTTCTAGTATTGGTCCTAACAAACAAAACAGCAATTAACAATATCTTCACCAGAGTTATTAACTTTACAACATAAAAATATTTCAACTTTACAACATTTCATAATGAAATTACTAGAAGGAAAAACAGCATTAATTACAGGCGCATCGAAAGGTATTGGTCGTAAAATAGCTGAAAAGTTTGCCGAACAAGGAGCAAACGTTGCTTTTACCTACTTATCATCAGTAGAAAAAGGTGAAGCTTTAGAGCAAGAGTTACAAAGCTTCGGCACAAAAATTAAAGGTTATAGATCTGATGCGTCAAAGTTTGATCAGGCTGAACAATTGATAGCTGATGTTGTTGCTGAATTTGGAAACATTGATATCGTTGTTAATAACGCTGGTATTACTAAAGACGGTTTGTTGATGCGCATGAGTGAGGAAAACTGGGACGATGTAATCAACATTAACCTTAAATCTATCTTCAATATAACTAAAGCAGCGTCCAAAGTAATGATGAAAGCCCGTAAAGGTGTTTTTATCAATATGAGTTCTGTTGTCGGTGTCACAGGTAACGCCGGACAAGCAAATTACGCGGCATCTAAAGCGGGTATTATCGGCTTTACAAAATCTGTTGCTAAAGAATTGGGTTCAAGAAATATTAGGGCCAATGTGGTTGCACCAGGTTTTATCCGTACCGAAATGACTGAAGTTTTAGATCCTGCGGTGGTAGCTGGCTGGGAAAAAGATATTCCATTAAAACGTGCTGGCGAAACCGAAGATATCGCTAATGTTTGCGTGTTCCTGGCCTCAGATATGAGTGCTTATGTTACTGGTCAAACATTGTCGGTTTGCGGCGGAATGCTTTAAGAAAATCGAGAATTAAAGGTGGCGGGGTCTACGTCCCGTCTAAATATTAAAAGGCGTAAGGTGGGTGTTTTGCCCTAACCTTACGCCTTTTAGCTTTACTTTAATAGGTATTTTCCCTTTACTTCCTTAACATTAAATTGTTTTTTATTCTTATCAAAAGCCAAATAACCTGTTTGTAGTGTTTTCCAGAAGCTAATTTGTTCCGGAAATTGGGAAGCATACTTTTTCATATTCCCTTCCGTCATTTTGAAAGGATACATATTGACGGCAATCCTTCCCTGTCCAAAATTCATTGCTTCTACAGCCAGGATATAAACCTCCTTAATTTTATCGTCCGTTAGTGGAATGCAGCCAACGGTTACGCAATTTCCATGAATATAAATATCACTACCTGGTTTTCTATCACTTCCTGTTCTCGCCAGATCAACTGCATTGGGATAGTTTAGCCCTAACGATAGATGGAAATTACTCATCGGATTGAAAACATTAATATAATAAAAGCCTTCAGGAGTTTGTTTGTCTCCCTCCGTGGCCTTCGGACCTAATACTCCCGAATGTGCACAAAAATCGTAAGTTCTAAATAGTGAGTAAGTTTTCTCAGATTTCCCTTTTAACCAGATTTCCAGTTTCCCTTCCGATTTGTAAGCGTTAATCAGCATCGAAAAATTACTATTATAGCCTTCGTTTTTCAAAGATTTATCCAGGCTATTCCATTTTTCGTTATACGCCTTTTTTACTCTTTCAAATGTAAGCTGATTGGCCTTGAAGGGAATTTGCGTATTGGTAATCATACTTAAAAATAAGAGAAACGTTAAGTAGCTTAATTTCATTGGATTGATTTTGTTAAAGCTAATAATTAAACCTCATACATAAAGTGTATTTATCTTCGCCGGGAGTTCAGCAAAGATAAAGTTTGATTGCTATCCTAGTGGCCAGTAAGGTCAAAATTTATTTCTTTGCGTAAATTCTTCGCTTCCTTTGCGGTTAATCACAAAATTAGCATCTTTATGAAATATGAATAGCTTTTTTGCTGGTACTTCTATTTTGTATTTTCTAGCTTGCCTTGCACTGGGTGTTTTATATGCCTGGCTGCTTTACAGGGGTAATAAAATTCTCGAAAAAAAGCTACAATATAGCCTAATGGTAATTAGGATTATCGCGGTTACAGCCATTGCCTGGCTATTATTTGCCCCGCTAATAAAAACACTGAATTATACGCTTGATAAACCAGTGATCATCATCGGACAAGACAACTCACTATCCGTTGGGCAAATTAAAGCGCCTGGGTTTAATCAAAAGTTGTATGAAGAACAACTAAACACCTTACAGGAAAAGCTGTCAGAAAAGTTCGAGGTAAAGGTTTATCATTTCGGTGATTCGACAGCAGAGGGCTTTGATTTCACGAATCAGGGAAAATTAACGGATGCATCAGGTTTCTTTCAAAAAATTAAGGATGAGTACACCAATAGAAATATCGGTGCGGTGGTTCTGGCAACTGATGGAATTTTTAATCAGGGAGGCAATCCGCTATATAGCATCAATCAAATTAATGCACCGGTTTATACCATTGCGCTGGGGGATAGTATTCCAAAACGGGATGTATTGATCGCAAATGTAAACTATAATAATATCGTTTATCTGGATGACGATTTTACGATTGAAGCTCAGGTGCAGGCATTTCAAAGTGACAACGAAAATACCACGCTAACCATTAGTCAGAACGGAAACAAAGTAGCGCAGCAAACCATTCCTATTAACGGAAGTTCATTTGTGAAAACTGTTCTGGTTAAATTACATGCTGGCAAGATCGGCGTTCAGAAATACACCGTTAAGGTTTCTTCGCTGTCGAATGAAATCACTACCAGAAATAATTCGCAAACCTTCTATGTTGAGGTGATTGATGGCCGGCAAAAAGTATTACTGGCAGCAGCTTCGCCACACCCTGATTTAAGCGTTTTAAAAGAAGCGATAGCCATCAACAAACACTATGAAGTTGCGCTTGCTTTAGCTGATGATTTAGTTGCGACAGACCCTTCAAAATACGATCTTATCATTTTGTACCAGCTACCGGATGCTCAAAATCTATCAGCTGCATTCTTACAAAAGGTGAGTGCTTTAAAGAAGCCAGTTTGGTATGTTTTAGGTGCGCAAAGTGGAATAACTGCCTTTAATAAAATTCAAAATCAAGTTAATCTCAGTTCATCTGATGGTTCTGTTCAGGAAATTTATCCTGACTTCGCCGATAACTTTACCAGCTTTAACCTAACGGATGAAGATAAAAAGACCTTTTTATCGTTTGATCCTTTACTTTCTCCATTTGGACGATTAACTATAAATGCAAGTGTAACTCCTGTTTTTAATCAACGAATCGGGCAGGTAAGTACCCAACAACCATTACTTTTTTTTACAAATGACAATGGTTTAAAGGCAGGATATCTAATGGGTGAAGGGCTTTGGCGTTGGAAATTATCCGAAGCCAAGAATGAAGTCAGCAAATCCGGATTGAATGATTTGATCTCAAAAACGGTACAATATCTTTCTGTTAAAGATGATAAACGAAGATTTAAGGTGTTTACCTCAAAGGCAGCATATGATGAGAATGAAGCTATTCAATTTAATGCAACACTTTACAATGATAGTTATCAGGCTATAAATGAACCTGAAGTGAATTTGCAGGTCAAAAATGAAGCTGGAAAGATATTTAACTATACGTTTTCCAAAACGGATAATGCATATCAGCTTGATGCTGGAAACATGGTTGCCGGCAATTATACTTATATGGCCAAGACCTCGATAGGTGGCAAGAACTTCACTGCATCAGGAACGTTCTTCGTGAACAGCTTGATTGCAGAATATCAGCAAACTACCGCCAATCACCAACTGCTTAATACAATTGCAAAACAGAGCAATGGCAAAAGTTTTATGCCTTTAGATTTACTCAAGATCGCTGACGAAATCCTGAAAAATGAAAATATCAAAACCATTAGTTATGAAGATCGTAAATATGATGAACTGATTAATTTGAAATGGTTATTCGGGTTTATTCTCGTGCTATTAAGCGTTGAGTGGTTTTTACGAAAGCGCAATGGAGAATTATAATATTTCAACTTCAGAAATTATAGAGGTTATAGGAACTATTGCCTTCGCGATATCAGGAACCTTTAATGCCATGCAGCGTAAGCTCGATCCATTCGGCGTGCTGATTATTGCATTTGTTACTGCCATTGGGGGAGGTACAGTTCGAGATTTGCTCATTGGTGATACGCCTGTTGCCTGGATGCGGGATATGCAAACTTGTCTTATTATTCTATTTACGGCAGTGGCGACCATGTTTTTTAAAACACATGTTCAGAAAATGAAAATTACATTGTTTTTGTTTGATAGTTTAGGCCTTGGATTATTTACCATGGTGGGCATCCTGAAAGGCATTGCATTTGGTTTAAATCCGGGAATTTGTATCGCCCTTGGTACAATTACAGGCTGCTTCGGGGGGATTATCAGAGATACCTTGTTGAACACCATACCCCTGGTATTCCGCAGGGAAATTTATGCGACAGCTTGTATCGCAGGTGGGTTGCTTTACTTTTTGTTGATACAGATTAATGTGGAAAGTGTGGTAGCCAAGCTTTCCGTGGTCGCTTTCATTTTTGTGCTCCGTATTATTGCAGTTAAGTTTAAGCTATCGCTCCCGAAGTTCGAATACTGATATTAATGATTAATTGCCTGCGTAGCGTTTATCTTGAAATCCTGATCTAAATCTGGGCAATCCTGTTAAATTCTGAGGCTAATCTTTCTTTTCCTCATGAATAATCACGAAGACATCTTCGTTATCTTTCTTCATGAAGTATTTTTCACGGGCAAACTTTTCGGCGGTATTCAGATTGGTATTTAGTTCGTTTAGATCTTTCTTCACCTGTGCTGTTTCTTTCTCGAAATATTCCTTTTCTTCCTGCAATTTATTTGCCTGACTGCGGTATTCATATTGCGACATCATATCGTTTTTATCGAAAAACAGCATCCACATGGCAAATGCAACCGTGGCCAGGAAATATTTATTGCGGAAAAGGTCTATTAAACGTTTCATATATGATATGAGATTTTAAATGTGAGACTAGAGAAAACCCAAATCCAACAAACAAATATAGTATTAAAATAAAAACATCCGAAGATTTAAAATCTCCGGATGTTTTACAAATATGTTTTTCAACTTGTTAACAATAGCGATGGGTTTAAACCCATCGCTATACATTATTTCTTAGCGTATTTGAATTTCGAACCAATGAAACGTGCGTTTTCACCTAATTCTTCTTCAATACGTAACAATTGATTGTATTTTGCAATTCTATCTGAACGAGATGCAGAACCAGTTTTGATCTGACCACAGTTTAAAGCCACAGCTAAATCTGCAATCGTTACATCCTCAGTTTCTCCTGAACGGTGACTCATTACCGAAGTATAACCACTGTTTTGAGCCAAAGTAACCGCATTGATCGTTTCTGTTAACGAACCAATCTGATTCACTTTTACTAAAATAGAGTTAGCAGTATCTTCGTCAATACCACGTTGTAAACGCGTTACGTTAGTAACAAATAAATCATCACCAACCAATTGAACATGGTCGCCAATTTTATCGGTTAAGCTTTTCCAGCCAGTCCAGTCGTTTTCATCCATACCATCTTCGATAGAAATGATTGGATATTTTGCAGAAAGGTCAGCTAAATATTGCGCTTGTTCTTCGCTAGAGCGAATCACACCAGTAGCACCTTCAAATTTAGTGTAATCGTATTTTCCATCTTTGTAGAACTCAGAAGAAGCACAATCTAAAGCTAAACAAATTTGAGAACCAGGGTGGTAACCAGCTGTTTCAATCGCTTTTAATACAGTTTCAATTGCATCTTCAGTACCATCAAAAGTTGGTGCAAAACCACCTTCATCACCTACAGCAGTAGATAAACCTCTATCGTGAAGAATTTTCTTTAAGCTGTGGAAAACTTCAGTTCCCCAACGTAAAGCTTCGGAGAAAGAAGGTGCACCAACTGGCATGATCATAAATTCCTGAAACGCGATTGGCGCATCAGAGTGAGAACCGCCGTTGATGATATTCATCATTGGAATTGGCAAAGTATTCGCATTAACACCACCAATATAACGGTATAAAGGCTGACCAATTTCATCAGCAGCAGCTTTAGCAACAGCCAAAGAAACGCCTAAAATTGCGTTAGCACCTAAGTTTCCTTTGTTCTCAGTACCATCAAGTGCTAACATTAATTTATCAATTGCATTTTGTTCGAAAACGTCAATACCTCTTAATGCATCAGCAATTTTAGTATTCACATTTTCTACTGCTTTCAAAACACCTTTACCTAAGTATGTAGATTTATCACCGTCACGTAATTCAACAGCCTCATATTGACCAGTAGATGCACCGCTTGGTACAGCTGCACGGCCAAAAGCGCCTGCTTCTGTAACTACTTCAACTTCTACTGTTGGATTGCCTCTCGAATCGAGGATTTGTCTGGCATGGACATTAACGATTATGCTCATTTTTATTTGATTTTTTGTTGATTTTT
>JAZBLX010000065.1:0-9081 GCA_037033465.1 Bacteroidota bacterium
CCAGTCCGCTTTAGGAATAAAGCTATCATTTGAGGCGCCGGATGATCCGATGATTTCTACCTCAAAATAACTGCTTGCCAACCGCATCGCAGCAAAAGACCGCGGGCCGGAATCAAGAAAACCGCAGCGCAAGCCACCTTCCACCCCTTTCGGTTCTAAACACTCAAAAACATTAAAACCCGAAACATCACTAAGAATAAAAACCAGCACATGAAAATCAGAAGGCACATTTAAAACCGAGGCAATCCGTCTTTGAATGCTTAACAGTTTGTTAGCCGCACGCTTATCACCGCATGCACCGGAAACCAGACGCTGGAACTTTTCAATTTTATAGCGCTCCAATTCGGGACCATGTTGTTTTGGATTGTTCATCACAGATTTTTCATTTGACACCACAAATGTCCGCAGTAAATCACCAACCGAAAAATCCGAAAGTAACTATGGTCAAAAATACTTTCACAACCCCTAACACCAAATTTAATTGGTTCAACACATCATAAAATCAACCCCAACCAAACATAATTCTAAAAAATTCTGCTATCAACACATAAACAAAAGCAAATTCAAGAGAAGCACCGAGCCAAAATACCAAGACTTATCTTACGTTTTCGTAGTTTTGATTTGTCTAATCAAACCAACAGTCCGATCCGAATGAACACCTATCAATTAGATAAAATCGATCTTGAACTACTCAACCTCCTACAGCTGGATGGAGCACTGACCTATAAAGAACTTGCCGCCAAAGTAAACCGGAGCAAGACAAATGTTGTCGAGCGAATTAAAACATTAAAGGCAGAAGGCATCATCGACAGGTACGTCGCCCTGGTCAACACCCAAAAAATCAAAAGCATTTTCATAGCCTTTCCCCTGGTCCAGTTAAAATCACATGGCAGAAATGACGTGGAAGACTTTAAGCGAGAAATGGATCTGCACGATGAAGTCATGGAATGCTACCACATCACCGGAAACTTTGACTTCATGCTCAAAATCGCAACCACAGACATGATTGCCTACAATGATTTCTTAAGAGATCGAATCGCCATTCATCCACAAGTTGGAACCATCCAAAGTTTCTTGGTCCTATCACAAAGTAAACGACTTAGCGCCTATAAGTTTTAATCTATCACGCACCCTTTACTATCAAAAATACATTGTAAATAAAAGAAGCGCCATTTTTTTAGGAGACTAAGAAACTATAACCCCAGTAACAATAACCAAAAAGGCACATATTAAATATCCTATCCGCATTTTAGACATTTAAGCTTCCTATAGCTATTTTACATTGCTGAAAAATAAAACCTTGGAATAGAAAGCATTTGATAATAGAGCTCAATCGAAAAAGGCACCTGAAATACAAGAACTTTACGTTAGAGCTATTTTCAAACCATCCGGCCTTAATCAAGGTGAACATCAACCAATTCAAGATTTTTCTTTCAAAGACAACTTCGAACTGCTAAAATTTTCTAACTTTATCGCTTTAACCCTCTCAAAAATGGAAAACATACACTTTTTCTCCAGATATTCTTCTCAGGAGAACTTTGCCACCAACAACACCTTGTTGCTCCTCAGCCGAATCAATTTAATCGACAGGCGCTTTTTCGAAACCCTGCTTAACCACCTAACTGGATCAACCGATTTTTTTGTCGGTCCATCCTTTTCACAACAGCGCGCAAGCGGCGGTAAGGGCATTCCTGATGGAATGATCCAGCAGCAAAGTTTCAAGATCGTCATCGAAACAAAATTATGGGACGGCAACTTTTGGGGTAAGGAAGATTACGTTAGCCACTTTCAGAATGAACAGATCAGGATATTGCTAACCCTTTCAAGAAACGGGATCAAAGCCCCGCGAAAACAGGAATTCGCAATAAAACTTGCACAGTACGATGCAGAAGTAAAAGCGCCTGGACGCACACTCCATGCCGACCTTTCTTTCCATGGCTTAATAGAAAAGGCAAGTGAAGTAATCATTGATACCAATACCCGCCACAAGCTGGAGATCGAAGACCTGATCAATGATTATCAGGGATTTATCAGCGATGCAGGCCTATTAGACGATACGGATTTCAGGATGCACGTCCCGGCAATCACCAATTCGGAATCCGATAACCTAAAATACAACCTTTACTATAACCGGACCTACACCAATGAAACCCCGCACAGGTTTATTGGCCTATACAAGAACAAAGCCATAAGGTACATCGGAGAGACAAAGTGCATTGTCATAGCCCAGACCAACAGCCATGGATCGGTGGACTATAACGTTCTAAAGGGATCCCTCACCCCTGAACTCCAGGAAAGACTGGAACGATTTTTCCTTGAACAGGGCTGGGGAAACAAGAGTGAGGTCAAGTTTCATCTTTTCGACGAGCTCCATCCCACTTACTTTGAAAAGAAATCAAGCTACGGTATCATGGGACCAAGACATTTTATCCTTAAACAGCACATCGAAAAATTCCCAAAATCTTTCGATTCTAAATGGCTCGCCACTGAGCTGGACGGCAAAGGCTGGACATAAATCCGAATTATCCTCCAGTCTTACAAAACTTTTTACCACAACTATTAAACGCTCATGAAACAGTTCATCATTGCCTTTCTGGCGCTCATTCCAACTACTGCCTTTTGCCAGCACAGCGCTTATCTACCGTCTGGCAAAAAACTACCTTATAAACATTTCAGCATAAATTCTCTCCGAGATTCGTTAAAGCTTGGAATCCTTGAAGGAACCTTTACCCCTTATGGCGAAGTCTATTATAAAAAACTCACGAATAAGCCAGTATTCCTTTTCTTTTCCAAAAAAGACGATCTAAGCAAGATTCCCATAATGCTCAAACATTATAACTATAACAAATACCTATATTCCTATGATTACTATTACGACCTGAAATCAATGATAGAAGATAATACGTTAACAAAATCCTACCTACTAGACGCGTTCGGCCAGCCGAGTATCGAAGCTACGAGCGAAGATGGTATACCCTACTGGATCTTTAAGCATCACAATTTGCGGGTAGAGTTTGAAAATGATTTGCCGAAAAAAGCCGATGTGATCAACTATCGGGCTTACGATCTTCATCAACTGGCTATCATTGACTACTCCATCACGGGTGAAAGCTACTCGATTGGCTTTGATATTTCTTTTTTGAACATGAGCAAAAAGACCATTAAGTACCTTTATATGACCGTTACCGCAACCAACCCGGTGGACGACAAAATTGGAACAAAAACCGTGAGAGCTATTGGCCCTATTAAACCAAATGATTCCGGAAGCTACAATTTCGAGAACACCTTTTTATCCAGTTCAGCCCAATACCTCTCGCTCGATGCCATCAAGGTTCAATACATGGATGGGTCCATTAAACTACTCAGCAAATCACAGGTCACTTCCATCCAATCGACCGACTGGGAGGAAGTCGGAAACCGGACGATCAACTAGTGCCTATAACTAAGCTCCTCTTCATACATCGAGACCAAATCCAAAATAACCGTTACCATCACATAGTTCTTCAAAAAACCAACTAAATTTCACGCCATGTTAGACAAACTTAAAGATTACACGCAATATTTCAAATTTTATGAGGCTGATACCTTTCCCATCAACAAGGAGTTTTTTCTTCTTGGAGACAAGAACTTAAACATCATTGAAAAACAGTGGCTGGCCTACAGCAATAATTTGTCCGCGGCGTCCTGGGAACATCCTAATTCGCTCATGGATTACATCGGGGGGATCGTTATTTCATCCGATTCAACCAGCCTTTACTTAACCTTACGCGTCGACAGAACCACCCTTTTTCACAAAGTTGACGAGTGTCTTCCAAAAACATTGTTCAGAATTGGATTCCTTCCTTTTACATCGGAAAAAAGGTTGTTCATGGTTGTTGCCCAAGAATGGTTTGAGCATGTTCTGTAAAAGCATAAATAAGGCGGCAGATTTAAACTAAATCAGACCGATAAATACTATTTCAAAACATCAAAATAAACAGCCATTTAACTTATTTTATATTTATCTCATATTCAAACATAAACGGAACCGCATTTTTAACCTATGACTCATTTAAGCAGGATTAATTGTAAATTATATGGGATTTGCTAGCATCAGGCTTACCTTTACAAATCTCGCGAACAAAGCCTTGAACTTCAAAGCACATATTTGGGAGTAGAAAGAAATGACCTACGACAAATAAGGCTGCATCTTTTTTATTCCTTCAATTGTCAAAACAATAACCTGTCTTTCATTCGCACTATCTTTCGGCACCCTCATTACCAGACGATCCCGCCGTTCTTCCTTATTAAAAATGACAGAAATTCTCTCACCAGAAATGTTAACAGATTTGGTGGCTCCATTATTGGTCTCATCTATAGATTCTTCAACAAGATAAAATTCAAGAGGAATCATGGAAAAATCCGAATTTAATGCTCCTTTGTCAATGCCACCATTTTTAATGATTTTTTCCGAATTTAAAGTATTCTCTAGTAAACTTTGTAGCGCTTGGATTAAACCACTTGGAATAATTTGCTGCAAAAGTATTGCCAGGTTAAAGATGGAAAACTGATCAATGAATTCATTGAAGGAACTAGGACGATAGTCACTTTTTACCGAAAGTGGATGCGTTCCCTGGTACTTAATCAGTTCCCGAAGTGATAGCGCACCGGATTTAATCATAGCGCATAGAATATAGTTATAATATCTAGCGACAGATGGAGATTTGTTCACATAAATATCAAATACCTCCTCAGAATGAAGGTACTTAAATTTAATACCGGAAATGATGTTAATGATTTGTGTATATAGTTCCATTTCAGGATCGAAATTAAAGGGTGATTTCGAACATAATTTCGATATATACGCGTTGTAACTGTTTACGATTCCATATCTATGGAAATACATCGATTTGAAATTTTCATTATCACCGACAAAGATAATTTTGTCAAAGCCAAATTTATTAGCCTGGTTATCGATATCAATATGGGAACTAAATATCGATATGATGCGAAATAAATGATCGGGATCTATCCTATCCATATCATCTACAATCAACACATTTTTTTGTTCACCGTTTTTTTTTAATAGTGCGAGCTTCTCCTTTATCACAGAGGTTGTATAATCGTTGTTTGAATAGCTTTTATATTTCCTAACCGCGGTCAGAAAATTTCTCACCGAAAGTAAAGGGTCACCAAGGGCGTTATAATCTTGCCTACTATTTTCAATACTTTTTTCCAATACTTCAACGGCCTCTACAACCGATTTACCAGTATCACTAAACAGATTAATCATTTTTCCTACAGCCTGATCAATGTTTTGGGAAATTGAAAAGACATATTTAGTAAGTTTATCGATATCAGGTACCTCGAACGCATTCATATGTATAAGCTCAAGTATAATGTCGTATTTAAGAATTTCAAATACATCGGAATTATCGTGTAAAACGTAATTTACCGGAAATAACCTAAAGACATTATATTCCTTTCTAGCATCGAAGTAATGCTTCAAGAAAGTAGTTTTACCACTACCAAATGGACCTGAAAAAAGGATTTGGTTGTTATGTGTGTCCTCGAGAACATACTGAAACTTTGATTCTAAGTTCCTATACACGAGCGGTTCCTGTAGTTGCATTATTATATTAATGAATGAGCGTTAAAAATTATTTGATTCGAGTTTAAGATACTAAATTCTGAAGTAATCAGCAATACAATTTACGGTTTTCCCGTTGGAGATAAACATTGTGATTACCCCATTCTGCCGCTACCTTCAAAATCCATAGCTATCCTGTTGATATTTCGATTTATGATTTACTACCTTAATTCAATATCTACTAAATGTTTTCGGTGTAAAGCATGCTCTACACGGATATCAAGTTGAAGATGCATATATAAGTATGAAAGACCATAAAGTTCAATGGCTAGGCTGAAAGCTTAAGTTTGATAAAAAATGAAAAGAGAAATACCTAATAGTGACAATAGTCAAATTCGGATAGCACCTCTGCGATATTTAGTAGGGTTTATTAAACAGTTTTGAAATCGAACCCCTGTCAAATAACATCAAATAGTATGGGTATATTTGTAGTAGAAAAAGCAAGTAAGATCTTGCAACATTAAATAGATATAAAAACTTAATAGATAATAACATATGGAAACTTTTCTAATCCTCGTTGTAAGCATCGTTCTAGTCATTCTTGCAGCAACAAATTTCAAACTGGCATCGAATAATAGTAAAAAGAAAAATAGATAACTCTTTAGTTATCTATTAATAGATTAGGCATCAATTTCGGAAGCACAATAATATTTACACTAATTGATTTGTACAAACCAGCGTCGATTAATTTCCTGGTATAGTAGAATAAATGCATTTGTAAAGAAAGCGAGTTTCTCCGTCATTCAGCAGCTAGCTGAGTCACAGCTAAACATAAATCACTTCCATAGCTAATTGTATAGCCTTCTCAGTATTTAATAGAATTTTATTAACTTAGTCAAACAAACAACATGGCAAGAAAAGTCAGATCTGATATCAAAGTTGGAAATCTAGAAAAAAAACTAGGGGTCGCTCCGGGTACTATTACCAATCCAGACGGGTCAGACGCGCGTAGCGATAAAAAATTGGGAACCCTACGAAAGCAATATGCCAAGACAAAAATTGATTCAAAAATTAAACCTAAAATTGCCACAAAGCCAAGAAAGGAAGTTAGCACCGGATCAATTATCACAGCAGATCAGCGATCAGCCTCGAAAAGAAAAGTAAAGAACAATCCTAAAACTTCAGCATCTCTGATGAAGAAGGTCGTAGCTGCCATAAAAAAAACAAAAAGCAAATAATGGCAATTCCTATCAATTACACAGATAACGTTTTTGTGAACTGCCCATTTGACGCAACCTATCACCAAATGTTTGAGGCAATGATTTTCGCCATTCACGATTGCGGATTTATTGCACGTTGTGCCAGAGAAGAAAATGATAGTGGAAATGTAAGGATGTTGAAAATCATGAAGATTATCGACCAGTGCAAATATGGAATTCACGATATATCAAAGGCTGAGGCGGACATAGTTTCTGGCCTCGCTAGGTTTAATATGCCATTAGAATTGGGTGTTTTCATGGGAGCAAAAAATTATGCAAGCCCTAGACACTACAACAAGGAGAAACGCATTCTTATTCTAGATTCGGAGCAATTTCGGTATCAACAATTTATTTCTGATCTCGCTGGGCAGGATATTAGTTCCCATAATATGTCCGTTTCCGATCTGATAATAAAAGTTAGGGATTTTTTATTTGGCCATGCCGGTAGAACTACAATTCCAGGTGGATCATACATTCATGGCCGTTTTCAAGATTGTTTGATTGCGTTACCCGCGATATGTAATGTATTACACTGGGACAGAAACACCTTAACCTTCAAAGAATATTTAGCTTGTGCTGTAGGTTGGATTGCAGACAACCCGATATAAGAGCTATATCATTTAAGTAAAAACGTTCGGAGTTTGTAAATCACGAAGCCATTTACTAAAAAACAATAGAGGATTTAAAAAGGAGTTCCATCCTAGCAGTATAATAACTATAATGGGAGTTTTAAATCAGAAATATTAAGTTAAGGAAAAACACATCTACCTTGAAATTATGTATTTACAAGTTAAGAAAAGCTCCCAATTTTGACCCTGTCAATAATATAATACTTGTTTCATATTACCTATTAAATTGAATGACAGCCTGTTATTTAACTCTATTACAAGAAGTGGTTATTGAATCCAAGTAATTGCCTAAATTGAAGTAAGCCATATCCTTGAACTATCCTAGCGAGTTTCTTGATTAATTTTAATAAAAGTAACTTTGAAGCATTTAGAAAACGAACTATGCAAATCAATGGCTTTAGTAGACTAGATATCAGGAAAGAAATTGATGAAAACGACTTTCTATGAATGAAACCTGTGGTGCAGTTTCACCTCATAGTGGTACTTTCCTGGGAACATTTGAAACCGATGCTGCAGGTTATATGTACACGATGGATGGCAGGTAAAAATATCGATGGCGGTGATGTTTTCAGGAAGATTTATAGTTCCAGGGTTACAAAAACCGCTATAGGACAAATCGCGTCATTACTTTTGCCAACCACTACAACAAATGGCAAAGTTACGGATATACGCTTGGTCAATTAAATGTTCCTGCAATTATGGTTGCGGAAACATGAGGAACTAATACGAATGGCAATATTAACTGTACCATTTGGACACAGTAAACTACACCGGGTCATAACCAAATTACTCCCGTGCAATAAACCGTGCAATATGTACCGCAGGTACTTTCTAATCACTTACCTGTATTCAAATTGCTTTCAATATTATTTAACAATTGGTTATCATGAAATACATACATTATTTCCTTACTTTCTTCATTTTATTCCTTCCCGCTTGCGATTCCCAAAAAGTATTTTAGATACCTCCCGACCAACGATGATTATTATATGGGGAGAAACATATAGACTATAATTAACAGATATAAGTATAAAGCGCTAAGCTAAAATCAATTGAGAGGGACTTTTTTGAGTAAATCTCTCTATCTTACGGCTTCTAAAAAGCTCCCACAGCAACGTTACGCAGACTATCATAAACCTTATGTTGCTATAAACAATCAAAACTTGGATGAACTAAAAAATCACACTACGTGATCAAGATTTTGCAGGAACAGCTACAACACCGAGAAAATTAGCTATGTTTTTTGAGTTTTGCCTATGCTATTCTCTAAATACTACCTGAATAATCAAGAGTTTTTATATACTCTTCCATAAAATGAAAATCAGGTTGGTTGCTGATATCGCAGGGCAACTTGATCATCGACAATTCCATCCTTTCAAGATGCCACTTTCTGCCGTAGTTAAATCTAAATTTTTCTTTTTTTATAATCGAAATAATAAATAACGCTATGTACTTATTCAACTCAAACCTCGGATATAACACGTTTACATCATCAGAGGCGTAAAAAGGTATTTCCTGGTAAAAAGCTTCCGCTACAGATCCGTTGTAATTGACTGTGATCGTATTTTCAGCATGGATTGGTGGCTGGGCTACCATTTCACGGCAACCGTTATTATTGTCTATT
>JAZBLX010000066.1:0-8314 GCA_037033465.1 Bacteroidota bacterium
TTTTTTGTGCACTCTTGTTGCCGTTTTTGGTGTATTCTTATTTGCCGATTCCTGTGCAGATTAACTTACTGATTACAACCTGATACATTCCATGGTATCGAACGGCCTGTTATCATGTCCGAACTAACTCTAAATTTATCAACAGAATACTGATTAAGCCCGTCCCTTGCTTATTTCATGGAAATAATTATTAAGCTTCCGATGAACTTAACATTAACTTTCAATGGATGCTAACAAAATGATATTTCAGGAAACACCACCAAAGATTACGACATTTGGAAAAGGATTTCTTTTGTAACAAAATTGGAAATGCCAGACGTTTTAACAACGGGAGCATTTGGAAAATTCATTGACCGAATATTTCTTCAGAAGGAATTTTTATATCCAACAACTATTGACAGATTTATAGATCTTATCGCTGCAGTTAATTATCAAAAAATTATTAATAGAGATAATTTTCAAAGCAAATATGAAGTCATTGTTTGTGTTATGGGAATTACGATCGAAAAAATTGGGGTCAGCCCTTTTGAGGTTTTCTTAAGCAATTCATTTACAAAAGACTTGGGAATTGACTAATTTTTGATAGGGCAAGAGTTCTAAACTTTACGTTTGTCTCAAAAAACGAAGGTATCCCCTACTATCTATTTATCTTTCAGCTGTAAGTCTATATGCACCAATTATGGCAAAGGGAAAAATGTATCACAAAGCGAAGATATTCGATACACTGGCTGCTGTTAGGCCTAATTAGTCAACTACTTAACCGATTGCAATCCCTGCAGCTTCTTACGGATATCTGGATTATCATTTAGTTGGAGCGCTTTTGATAATACCAAAACAGCATTTTTCTTGTCTCCAACTGCAAGGTAGTAATCGCTCATGCTGTCATACACATTAAAACTTTGAGGATAATTGTCAATGCTCATTTTAAAAAAATCATATGCTTGCTGGTAACGCTTTTCTGACAAATGGAGATATCCAATTATATTTAAAACTCTTTCTTCAGGTTTTAGCTCATACCCTAATAGCTTCGACACCTCTCGGTAATGTAACTGGATGTACTTAGCTGTTAAAGATGAATCGTCCATTTCTTTTCCCAGCTCATAGCCTTTAAACATAGCTCTCAAGGCATCATAGGCTGAAATAAATGGAACTGATAGATGATTATCCTCCGGATAATACTTCCATTGCCAGTTCAGGCGACTCTTTTTATCCTGTTGAAGCAAGCTACGAAACAGCAAGTTATCCTTAACATGTATATTAGCATGAGCGGTGTCATTCATCACTCTTATTGTGTCCATGTTCTCGTTCATCGTATTGGCTGAAGCATAGAAAAGACTTTTATCTGAATAGTTGCTTTTTGTCAAAGCCTGTTTTATTTGCTGCATAATCAGCCTGTTATCCCACCAAACTGTTGGATCAATCGCCACATAGGATTTGAATAAAGAAAAGTGTTTGGCCAGCGCATTGAGCACTGTAAGGCCACCTAAGGAATGTCCCACAAACATACGGTAAGGTGCTGTCGGATAAGCAGATTCTATATGCGGAATCAACTCGTCTTGTATAAATGACAAGAATTTTTCACCACCACCAGTATTATGCAATGCCTTTTCATCTTTTTCACCATCGGACCAATATATCCAATGTGTTGGGGTAAGATCTCTTTGCCGATCAGTGTTTGTTATTCCCACAATAATCATCTCCGGCATTTTCCCGATGCTACTTAAATACTGAACCATTCCAGTGAATGAGCGAAAGAAAGCTTCTCCATCTAATAAATACATCACTGGATACAGGGTGGTATTATTCTTAGGGTTTTTGCTTGCAGTGGCTGGAGTATATATCAGGAGTTCCCTATTCTCATTTAAGATTTTAGATTTGATTGTGTCAATTTGACCTATGGTGAGAGGGTACTTAGTTTGACCAAAGCCAATTTTAATAAATAGCATCAGGCCAAATAAGAGTAGAATTTTTTTCATCTTCTAATTAGTTGCTTATCAGAATCCCAAAGCCATAAAAAGTTACAAATGCCAGGTAGATTTTTATAAGTTACTATATTCCTCTGGTGGTACTAGTATGTTAATGTCATAGCAAGCCAGTTTTTTGTTAAATAAAGATTATCTCCTGTACTTTAGATCATCATCTGAACTGCGCTCGACAGAGACCATTGACTTATTATAGCGCTTTTGCCAAAAATATTCCATTCGCTCTTTATCATAAAAAGGGCAGTTTTTAATACGCCAAAGAATTTTTCAAGATAAATTGCATAGTTGGAAAAATTACAAGTATGCCAGGTCTATCAATTGTTTGAGCGCTTTCTTGATTTCTTCCCTACCGGAAAGCTGCTCGAGATCTATTCCGCAAAAAGGATTCTCCTGCATCTTACTATGTAAGGTAAGATAATACACCCCACCCATCAATATCGCATACATCGCCCTAAAGTTCTTATCGGTATGGGTAAAGGCACCATCGAAAATCTCACTCAACAGCTGATCGCCAATGTTCTCACGTTTCAAATCCAGTTCTTTTAAAACAGGCAGTTTTTCGCTAAGTCCCCAGGTAATGATCCGGCGCATCTCCTCACTACCGATCAGGCTGTCGAACTGGTTTTCCAACACACTATATGCCAATAGTTTCCCGGCATCTGCTTTACTGGATTCAACAATGTCACTAATTTCGTCGGGATGGATGTTCCAGTAATCGTTACTGTTGAGATATTCTTTTACCAATCCTTCCAATCCACCAAAATAGTCATAGATCAACCGCCTGTCCACTTTGGCCTCATCTGCCACCCTACTAATGCTAAGCCCGGAAAAACCATCCTTCTTCAGAATTTCCCCCAGAGCAGTGACCAGGTTTCCTTTGGTACGTTCCTTGTTCCTGACAGGACCATCTGTAACTTTTCTCCCCATTTGAATCAACTTTGCCGCAATTTGCGATTTTTTCGTCGCACCGTCAAAGCTTCCACCTATAAAACAAAAGGCTATTTCATTTCTATCTAATTAAAATTTGATAGCTGAGTGGTTATTGAAAAATAAAAACCACAAAAATATTTATTGGATTTGTGTAACGATTGAGGATGCCTAACCAGTTTTTGTTTACCATATTAAGACCTGACTTATTTTTAAAAAATCGGCATACTAATGCGTTGTTATAGAGATAGAATATCCAATTGCGCTTAGTTAAGAAGGTTTCATTTTATGCATAAAGACAGGCTAGAGATGTGCCAATTCGGGACCCTAAAATAAATTTAACTCTCAGTATTGGGATATAATAATATTTTGATAAATTTGGCAGTAGGCAAATTGAAGATTGTAATTGGAAACAACCACAATTTTTTCATGATTCGTAAAGGCATCATCTACTATTGACGTCCATTTTTACGATTTTGGATAATTTTAGCTTTGGAACTGAATAAAATTTTTCTCGGAAAGTTGATACATTTTACGTTGATACGATTAGGGTTTGAAAAATAGGATACTGTTAAATAAGAACTTTCCATCGCCCAATAACGGATGGTATGCCGTAAGAAATGGAAACACTAACAATGTTGCTTTAACCGGAAAATTATGGTGCTCCTCCATTGGCGCCACAGGATGAGCAGGATAAAATGTTTAGAAATTTAAGTCTTAAAAATAAATATAAACGAATGAAAACTGAAGTTTCAGATCAAAGTATCGAATCATTAAAAAAACAGCGAAACCTGATGAAAGGCGTTGCCATAGGATATGCACTGGTAATGGCTGTAGCAATAAGCTTAGCATTGTATTTAATCTTTACCAAACAAAAGGCATATTTACTTGCTATCATTCCAGTTTGCATGATCGTGATGATACCTATTTTGATGAGAGTTAGTCAACTAAATACTGCTATAAAAAACAGAAATAATTGACAGTGGAAGGCTCAAAACATCTAGATCTACATTCCTGCTTAAATTGTAAGTCCGAAACCTCCGGGACTTACTGCGCAAATTGTGGGCAAAAAGCAAGCACTCATCGCTACTCTTTAATTCATTTCATGGAACACGATCTGATTCACGGCGTGTGGCATGTTGATAAAGGAGTCTTATTTACAGTAAAAGAGCTGATTTTAAGACCAGGTGATAGCGTTAGAGAATTTATTCAGGGAAAAAGGGTGAGGTTTTTCAGTTTTGTGACCCTGATTATTCTTTTGCTGGCCATCTCAAGTTTACTATCGCAATATGTGAAAATCCATTTATCAGACATCATGCCCTTGAACAGTAAGCAAACGATGAGTGCCTACGAGGGTTTTGCTACCAAATATCCAAAGGTGATTGTTTTGATATTAATCCCCCTTTACTCTTTATTTAGCTATTTCTGGTTTAAAAAAGCTCAACTTAATTATAGTGAACACCTGGTCCTGAATTCTTACAAGACAGCAGTTGAGCTTATTCTTGCTTTAATATTTACTGTAGTTACGATCTTTTACACGCATATACCAACTCTATTAATCTTCTATTATGTATTTGTAGCTGTAGGTGGCTTCCTTTACAGTATTTGGTTTTACAACCAGTTTTTTACCGGATACGGCTATTCAAGGAGATCGAAACTGTTAAGAGCAATAATGATCCCTGTCTCCTATTTAATTATTTCGGTACTGGTAGGTTTTTCAATAGCGCTGATCAAACTGATTAACTAATAGTTCAATTGCCTTTAAGTTTTAACCGCTTGGTTCAAGCAAACAGGAAGTTTTAAACGCGGTAATTTACAATATCCAATTTAACCTTATGAATATTACACAGGAAATGAAGCAACTATCTGATCAAGAGCTGCTTAAAAAATATCAGACAGCAAAATGAAGTTTAATTATTACATGTTTACTTATTGGTGCTTTGGTGGGTGTTGCGATATATAGTTCAGTAAAAAATGGGTTTGGATTTTTTACTTTTTTCCCTTTATTTTTTGTGTTCCTGATCATTAATGGCCAAAAGAAAAGTAAAGCTATTGTTGCAGAAGTTAAAAGTAGAGGATTACTTAAAGGATAAGCACCTATATACCTAGACAAGCAAACAGAAAACAACATTAGTTAAACCGCCAAGGGAGAATAATATGGTATTATGCTGATTCATCCATTTAAATTTATGTGGAAACAAAAACATGGGAATTCATAGTGGCCCGGAACTTGAATACATAAAGAGTTTTATTCCTGGCCAAGTAAAATAAGCTAAAAATGTTGGCATTCGCCCATTGAAATAAAGTTATCCTAAAGCTACGTTGCAGCATTTTCATTCATGCATTAAAGAAGATGGTTTCGGCTACTGCAATGTAGCGAAATTTAAAAACGAAGCCTACTGTCTTTCCTACTAGGTTAACTCATCAAGATATTCAATCATGTCTCAACAATGCAGAAAATAGTGATAGAACAAAATAAGGTTAATAATGACTAAAGCTCCCAAGTTCCACTTTTGTTATCTTCAATTTGAATCCCCCAATCATGCATGGCCTTTAAGATCGGGATAAGAGTTTTTCCACGTTCACTTAATTCATATTCAACCCGTGGCGGCTTTTCCAAATATCGATGACGAATGATCAGGCCGTCTTCTTCCAGTTCTTTTAGTTGCTGGCTAAGGATTTTCCTAGAAATATCGGGCATCTGTACGGCTAGTTTTCCAAAACGTACCATTCCACCACTGAGCAATCTGATCAGTATGATCGGTTTCCACTTCCCTCCGATATAGCCTACCGTACGTACTACTGCACAGTTTTCAGGATTTTGCTGCATTTTTCTCATTAGTTACTTATATGTTACCAGTTTTCGCTTTTAGTTACTCATATGTTACCACCAATGTTAAGGAAAAAAGAAAAGGCTCGCAATAGCTTTAGTTACTTTGTGAAACAATAACAATTAAATTTTAACAAGATGAAAAATCAAGACAATCAAAGTAAAGACCTTGAAGGAAAAATAGCCTTGGTAACAGGCGGCACGAAGGGCATTGGAAAAGCTATTGCAGACAGATTAGCCCAAGGGGGTGCCAAATTGATCATAACAGCGAGAAACCATCCGAAAGAGACTGACATTAACTACCATTTTATCGCTGCAGATCTATCTTTAGCTTCAGAAGTGATTAAAGTCGCAGATGAAATCAACGAATTATTTGGCGGCGTGGACATATTAATTAATAACATGGGCGCGAACACCTATCCGGGTGGCGGTTATAACTCGCTGGCAGATGAGCATTGGGATGAGGCGTTACAGGTTAATCTTCTTTCATCGGTACGCTTGGACCGTGCTTTATTACCTAAAATGCTGGAAAAGAAAAGTGGTGTTATCATTCATATTTCTTCTACCAGCGGTCAGTTTCCGATTTGGGAATCTACCATGGCCTACAGCACTGCTAAAGCTGCTTTGAATGCTTACAGTAAAATGCTTGCTGACCAGACAGGTCCTCAAGGCGTAAGAGTTGTAACTGTTTCTCCAGGTTTAACTAAAACGGAGGCTATGGCAACATTCTTAAAAGAACTGGCTGCCGCTTCCGATATTACAGATGAAGAGATGACTCAAAAGCTGTTCGAAAGAGTTGCCGGCGTACCATTGGGAAGGATGGCACAGCCAGAAGAAACGGCAGAATTGGTTCATTTTCTTGTTTCCTCGAAAGCATCTTACATCACAGGGGCGAACTACATCATCGACGGGGGAAATTTTCCAGTTGTAAAATAGAAGAATATCTAGCACGTACATTCAATCTAATACATCTTTCAGCAGTGCCCCTCTCAGTAGCGGCATAATTAACGCTACTGAGTCGTCAGATGACATGCTATTAGTATCCATTTGCAATGACAGCTTCCAGTATTTATGGAAAATTCAAGCGGTGGTTTGAGATTGAATACAAGCACATTATTGTCGAAAAAAAATTCAGAAAAGTATTAAACGAACAGAATTATAAAAGGTCTTCTGACGAACAAATTTTTAAATGCTGAACCTTCACCTATTAGAGAATTTTCAGACAAGGCAAATTGGGAACGTTTCGGGAAAATCAGCATCGATAGAATCAGTCCAGTTGCATTTGAAACAAAATTAGCTGAACAAATTAGGAAAGGAGGCCTTTTCGTTAAATCAAACAAAAGTTTAAGAAGCATAGTAAAACTTGCCCGGGGATTCAGTGATTCAATAATACAAGGTCAGCTAACATCTTTCGTCATTTATCAAATTGAAGAGGGTTGGTCAGCTTACCATGCTGATATAGGTTATGATAATGCATTTATTCTCTTTGATGAAAACGAAGGTGCATTTTGGATTTTATCAAATACTGATTATGACTAAATTGATGCTAATTTAGGTATAATATAGGCCTAGGATTACTCAGGAATGAGCCAGGTTAAGTTATTCAATCTCATGCTGGGGCAAGCATACCGTGTGCGTTAGAGGCAATTAATAAATTATTGCTGATAGGTGTTCATTCGCTTGAATAGTTCCTACGGTCATACTAAAGGTTAGTGTGGCTTTCGGATTTTATCTGCTTTTTGCCATAGCTGTTTTTAAAATTTTAATTGGCTGACACCTTTTTCTACACTTGTTAAATGTTTTTAGTAAAATTCATTTGCGTTACGGGAAACCGTAAGGCGGCCATCTATAATCACTTTAGCTTTGCATAGAGATGCAGTTAGATGTATAAAACATCTCTTAAAAACATGTTAAAGCAAATTATAATTAAAAAGATTTATGGCAGGTTTGTTACTTGCCTGGTATTATTGGTAATGTTGGCAATGTCTTGTAAGAAAGATGTGCCGGAAGAGCCCATTGCTATACTACCTGTATTTAGCTATGAAGTAAACTGCAATTACTGTGATATTACCTATACCGATAACAATAATCAAAGCATAACAGTTAAAAGCAATATGGGCAGATGGACACATCTTATTGATACCAAAGTTACCTTTGATTTGAAATTATCGATCAAAACATTGCTTCCTACCGAACAAACCATTCAGGCATACATTTTAAAAAACAATGATGTAGTGCATGGTAATATAGGTTATAATTTTGCAACGCTATCTTACAATACACTGCAGAATATAGGTACGGCCAGTTTTGGTAATTCTACCTCCAGTGGATCAGGCAGTGGTAATGGAAATGGAGGCACCTCAGCTCCGGTATCTTCCGCTTGTGGCGCAAAGAATAAAACAGGTGGCTATTGTAAACGTATGGTAGTAGGTGGTGGCAGATGCTGGCAGCATAAGTAGCTAGCTTACTTTTTCGCGCCCATGCTACTAAACACCAAGGTATGGAGTTGCTACATTTGACTAGAGGGATTTAGTCGTCAGATTAGAAAGAAACTTTTAAATTTGATTAAATGAGC
>JAZBLX010000067.1:0-8196 GCA_037033465.1 Bacteroidota bacterium
AATGACCATCGTATCATCGTCTTCTCGACTGGAGCGCAGCGCAATGGAGAGATCTTTGAACACAGCCATTCTTCAACCTGAAAAGATTTCTCGGCTTCGCTCGAAATGACGGCGTGGTACTAATGAATTCTATTGGCAACTTATATCGAATCAGCAAAAAAGTAAAAGCCCTTCGGCGGCCAGCCGAGGCAAGCCAGTGCAACAGGAAGCCTCCTATTCGCCTGTCGGCACCTCTCCCCGGACCGGAAAGCGCAATGAAGAAAGCATTTCTCGCAGCGATCTTTCGAAAAAGTCAGGCAGTTGTTTAATAAAATATACTAATTTGACATTCAATCATCCAACAATCATTAATTCTATTTCCCATTCATTCTATCCTTAAATTTAAAAAAGCTAAATTTGCACTTTCAAAAAAAAAGCATGATTCATTTCTTCCTTAGTCAATCGCAGGCGGTTTTTGCATTACAAACAGACAAAACGCTCACTACCAATGATATTACTAAACTTGAATGGTTATTTGGCGGTGCCAAAATCACTACAGAAACGGCTTTAAGTGGCTTTTTTGTAGGGCCAAGAGCAGCAATGATTACGCCATGGAGTACCAATGCGGTAGAGATTACCCAGAATATGGACATGCAGGGAATCATCAGAATTGAAGAATTGGCAAAGGTTGTAGAAGATTTTTCTGATTATGATCCCATGCTTTCTCAAAAATATGAGAATCTTGATCAGGATGTGTACACCATCAACATCAAACCCGAACCCATTTTAGAAATCACTGATATTGCCGCTTACAATAAACAAGAAGGTTTATCCTTAAGTGATGAAGAGGTTAATTATTTAAATACTTTAGCTAAAAATTTAGAAAGACCCTTAACAGATTCTGAAGTTTTTGGTTTCTCTCAGGTGAATTCAGAGCACTGTCGCCACAAAATTTTCAACGGAACTTTTGTGATTGATGGTGTGGAGCAGCCCACTTCACTTTTCAAGCTGATTCGCAAAACGTCAGAAGCACATCCTAATGATATTGTTTCTGCCTATAAAGATAACGTGGCTTTTATTAAAGGCCCAACTGTTCAGCAATTTGCCCCAAAACGTGCAGATATTCCTGATTATTATACAACAAGCGATTTCGATTCTGTAATTTCCTTAAAAGCAGAAACACACAACTTTCCAACAACTGTTGAACCATTTAATGGTGCAGCAACAGGGTCTGGTGGTGAGATCAGAGATCGGTTGGCTGGCGGCCAAGGCTCTTTACCTTTAGCTGGAACGGCAGTTTACATGACGGCGCTTTCCCGTTTAGAAGAAAATCGTCCCTGGGAAAAAGGTGTAGAAGAAAGGGCATGGCTGTACCAAACGCCAATGGATATCCTGATCAAAGCATCAAACGGTGCAACAGATTTTGGAAATAAGTTCGGTCAGCCCTTAATTACCGGATCAGTTTTAACTTTTGAACATGAAGAGAACTCCAGGAAGTTAGGTTTCGATAAAGTAATTATGCTTGCCGGTGGGATCGGTTATGGTAAGGCGAGTCAGGCACAAAAACTTAAACCACAGGAAGGCGATAACATCGTGATCCTGGGTGGCGAAAACTATAGAATTGGAATGGGCGGTGCTGCAGTTTCTTCTGCAGATACTGGTCAACATGGATCTGGTATTGAATTAAATGCCATTCAAAGATCCAACCCGGAAATGCAAAAACGTGCAGCAAATGCCGTTCGTGGAATGGTAGAAAGCGAACACAATTCCATTATTTCAATCCACGATCATGGTGCAGGCGGACACTTAAATTGCTTATCAGAACTGGTAGAAGAAACAGGTGGTTTAATTAACCTGGATAAATTGCCAGTTGGCGATCCTACCCTATCTGCGAAAGAGATTATTGGTAACGAATCTCAGGAGAGAATGGGATTGGTGATTGGCAATGAACATATTGAAACATTACAAAAAATCGCTGATCGTGAGCGCTCGCCGATGTACACCGTTGGAAAAGTAACCGGCGACCATCGTTTTACTTTCAAATCTGAAACATCGGGTATTAAACCTATGGATCTGGAGTTGAAAGACATGTTTGGCAGTTCGCCAAAAATTGTAATGGATGATCAAACCATCGATCGGAAATACGATGCCATCACTTATGATCAATCTCAATTAAATACCTATTTAGAGCAGGTTTTACAATTGGAGGCCGTTGCCTCCAAAGATTGGTTAACCAATAAGGTAGACCGTTGTGTAGGTGGCCGCGTAGCGAAACAACAAACCGCCGGACCATTGCAATTGCCTTTAAATAACTGCGGCGTAATGGCGCTCGATTTTCAGGGAAAAGAAGGTGTTGCCACATCAGTGGGACATGCACCGCTTTCTGCTTTGATCGATCCTGCTGCTGGTAGTAGAAATGCCATCGGAGAATCGTTATCGAACATTGTGTGGGCTCCTCTAAAAGACGGTTTAAAAAGTGTTTCACTTTCTGCCAACTGGATGTGGGCTTGTAAAAATGAAGGCGAAGATGCTCGTTTATACGCCGCCGTTAAAGCTTGTTCTGAGTTTGCCATTGAATTAGGAATCAACATCCCAACGGGAAAAGATTCATTATCAATGAAGCAGAAATATAAAGATGGTGATGTAATTGCTCCGGGAACCGTGATTATCTCCGCCGGAGGTAATTGCAATGATATTACCAAGGTGATAGAACCAGTCCTTCAAAAAGATGGTGGTGCCATTTACTACATCAACCTATCTAATGACGATTATAAATTAGGAGGTTCATCTTTCGCACAAATTTTAAACAAAATTGGCACGGAAACGCCTGATATTAAAAATGCCGAACAATTTTCTAAAGCTTTTAACAGCATCCAGCAATTAGTTAAAGAAGATAAAATTCAGGCCGGACATGATATTGGTAGCGGTGGTTTAATTACTACGTTGTTAGAAATGTGTTTTGCTGACCGGGATTTAGGAGCTACAATCGATCTGTCAGCATTAGGCGAACAAGATATTATCAAATTATTATTCGCTGAAAACATCGCTTTGGTTTTCCAGGCAGATGCTTCCGTTGAAGATACGTTAACCTCAAACGGCGTAACGTTCCATAAAATAGGTGAAGTAAGTTCATCCGCTACGCTGGAAATTAAAAATGCAGGTGCTGATTTTAGTTTCGATATTGATCATCTACGTGATGTTTGGTTTAAAACTTCTTATTTATTAGACAGCAAACAAACCGGAAATGGTTTAGCGAAAGAACGTTATGATCATTATAAAAATCACGTTTTAAAATATAGTTTCCCATTACAATTTGATGGAAAGAAACCTGTAATTGATGCATCTAAACCGCGGCCAAAAGCAGCGATTATTCGCGAAAAAGGTAGTAATTCTGAACGAGAACTTGCAAATGCGATGTATTTAGCCGGTTTTGATGTGAAAGATGTACACATGACGGATTTAATCACCGGTAGGGAAACATTAGAAGACATCCAATTTATCGGTGCCGTTGGTGGATTCTCTAACTCTGATGTTTTAGGTTCGGCAAAAGGTTGGGCCGGAGCATTTTTATACAATGAAAAGGCAAAAGTAGCTTTAGAAAAGTTCTTTGCCCGTCCGGATACGTTATCGGTAGGTATCTGTAACGGTTGCCAGTTATTTGTAGAGCTTGGTTTAATTAACAAGAACCACGAGGAAAAACCAAAAATGTTGCATAACAAAAGTGGCAAACATGAAAGTATCTTTACTTCGCTAACTTTACAGGAGAACAATTCTGTGATGTTATCTACGCTTGCTGGCAGTACCTTAGGGGTTTGGGTATCACATGGCGAAGGCAGGTTCTCTTTACCTTATGCAGAAGATCAATATCAAATTGTAGCCAAATATGCTTACGAAACTTATCCGGCAAGTCCGAACGGATCGGATTATAACACCGCAATGATGTGTGATGAAACTGGTCGACATTTGGTAATGATGCCACACATCGAACGTTCATTGTTTCAATGGCATTGGGCAAATTATCCTGCTGGAAGAAAAGATGAAGTGTCGCCATGGATCGAAGCATTTGTAAACGCAAGAAAATGGGTAGAGGAAAAAGGTTAGCAGGTTAGTTAATCTGTTATTGGATGAATAGCGTCAACTTTGCGTATTCATCTGATGACTAAGGGTAAAAGTTTATACAACGAAGGCTTGAGCAAAACTCAAGCCTTTCGTTTACATCCAACCTCACTATTCTCAATCTATTCTGAGCATTAAATAAATACGGGATTGATTCAATTTTCTTCTGATAAGATCCTGAAACAAGTTCAGGAAGACGATTGGAGAAGGGGTACATCTTGCATCGACTCAATTGGCATTTTCACTTTGGCCTTTCAGCTTTAAGCTTTGGTCTTTCCGCTTTAGTCTTTTAGCTTTCCGCTTTCCCCCCTCAAACTACATCAAATTAAAGTTAATCGGCATATTATATCTTACCCGCACGGCCTTGCCTTTATTTCGTCCCGGTTTCCAGAGTGGAGATTTTTTGATCACTTTCATGGCTTCCTCATCGCAACCAAAACCGATACCCCTCAGCACCTTAACATCGGTAATGGAACCATCTATTTCCACTACAAAACTCACAAACACTTTTCCTTTTACGCCCTCTTCCTGAGCTTGTGACGGATAACGTAAATTACGTTCCATATATTTGGTGAAAGCTTTCATCCCGCCTATAAATTCAGGATATTCATCAACACCCATTTCTACGATTGCATTTGGATCTCCACCCTCCTCACCTTTGGATAGACCATCTCCCGTACCAGTTGCTACAGTACTATTAATGACCAGGTTCGGTTTAATTTCGCCATCCTGAGTTTTATCGCTAATTACCGCATCCTGCATATCTTTAACATTTGGTGGTTCAGGAAGTTCTTGTTTATCCACAACAACAATCTTTGAAGATACCGCGATCGTTTTCACCTTTACAGGATCGGCCTTTACTGGTTCAATCTTCTTTTCTGGTTCAGGCTTCTTCATATCATGAATCACGTTATCCAAGACAACCACTTTAGGAGGCGCAGTAATTTCAACTATACCCGGAAAAATTTTCTTGTAAGCAAGTGGCGCGAAGCCAGCCAATAAAAATACGCTTGCAGATACGATGAGCGCTTTAGTCATAATTTTAGAAGATTTTGACCTCAGTTCGTAAGCGCCATAAGATTTGTTGCGGTCTGCAAATACAAGATCGAGCCACTCGGTTTTGTACACATTGATTGATGAATTGAACATAGTTTTTGAGTTTTAAGGATGATGTCTCAAAATTCAGGATTCCATAAAACATTCAAAAAATCTGCTTTCTTTACCAAAAGTGAAATTTTCCATCTCAAAAACATTTTTTTATTTCATTTTCAATAAAATTGATATATTTCTTACGATTGTTTTATAAAAATTAATAAAATATCCTATTTTTGACAAAAAACATAACAAATTAATGAAAAGCTTAAGAACCATCGCATTAAAAGAGGCTCAAAACAGAATTTCACCAGAAGTTAAATCACCATCAACAAAAATTTCTGACTTTTTTGGCGCTAATGTATTTGATAAGAAAAAAATGAGAGATTTCTTATCTAAAGACGTGTATGAAAAATTAATCTCCTCTATCAACCAAGGCGAGCTAATTAATTCTGACGACGCTAACCAGATTGCTACAGCAATGAAAGCATGGGCAATGAGCGCTGGTGCAACGCATTACACGCACTGGTTCCAGCCTTTAACAGGTACAACAGCAGAAAAACACGATTCATTTTTTGAGCCAAGTGGCGATGGTGCAATCGAGAAATTTGCTGGAAGCGCATTGGTTCAACAAGAGCCAGATGCATCTAGTTTCCCTAACGGAGGTATTCGTAATACTTTCGAAGCACGTGGTTATACCGCTTGGGATCCTTCTTCTCCTGCATTCATTATGGAAAGCAAAGCTGGAAAAACACTTTGCATCCCAACCGTTTTTGTATCCTACACAGGTGAAGCCTTAGATTATAAAGCACCATTATTAAAAGCATTAGCTGCACTTGATAAAGCTGCTGTTGATGTTTGCCAATACTTCGATAAGAGCATTACAAAAGTAAATGCATCTTTAGGTATCGAACAGGAATATTTTTTAGTGGATGAGTCGTTATTTAACGCTCGTCCGGATTTATTATTAACAGGCCGTGCTTTATTCGGACACATGTCTGCTAAAGGCCAGCAGTTAGAAGATCATTATTTCGGATCAATTCCTGAGCGTGTTTTCACTTACATGGTTGATTTCGAAAATGAAGCTTTAAAATTAGGTATTCCATTAAAAACCCGTCATAACGAGGTTGCCCCATCTCAGTTTGAGTGTGCACCTATTTATGAAGAAATCAACCTAGCCATCGATCACAATCAGTTATTGATGGATCTGATGGAAAAAGTTGCCCGTCGTCACCACTTCCGTGTTTTATTGCATGAGAAACCATATGCTGGCATCAATGGTTCAGGTAAACACAATAACTGGTCGTTAATTACAGATACCGGTAAAAATTTATTAGCGCCAGGCAAAACGCCTAAAAATAACTTAATGTTCCTTGCTTTCTTTGTGAACACCATCAAAGCGGTTAGCGAACATGCAGATTTATTACGTGCAAGTATTGCATCGGTAAGCAACGATCACCGTTTAGGTGCTAACGAAGCGCCACCTGCAATTATTTCGATCTTCCTTGGTTCTCAGCTGAACGATGTTTTAGATGAAATTGAGCACTCTCGCATCAGCAAAAAAATCAAAGAAGATAACGCACTTTGGTTGGGTATCCCTAAAATTCCACAAATTTTATTGGATAATACAGACCGTAACCGTACCTCTCCTTTCGCTTTTACAGGTAACAAATTTGAGTTAAGAGCAGTTGGTTCTTCAGCTAACTCTTCGGCGCCAATGACGATCTTAAACGCGATTATGGCTGAGCAATTGGTTAAATTTAAAGTTGAAGTTGATAAGTTAATTAAGAAAGGTGATAAAAAAGATATCGCATTATTAACGGTTATCAAAAAATACATTAAAGAATCTAAATCAATTCGTTTCGAAGGTAACGGTTATAGCCAGGAGTGGGAAGATGAAGCTGCAGCACGTGGTTTATCAAACATCAAAACTACACCTAAAGCTTTAGATGCTTATTTAACGGAGAAATCTGCAGATTTATTCGCTACAACGAACATCTATAGCAAACGTGAAATTCATGCCCGTCATGAAATCATGTTAGAGAATTTCTACAAGAAATTACAAATCGAGGCACGTGTAATGGGCGAAGTTGCAAATACGGCTATCATTCCTGCTGCAATCGCTTATCAGAATTCTTTAATTGAGAATGTAAAAGGCTTGAAAGAACTTGGTATCGAAAGCAAATCTTCTCTTGAGATTGTGAAGAAATTATCGGAGCACTTAGATATCGTTAAATCTAATATCGATGCAATGTTGGAAGAACGTAAAGTGACTAACAAAATCGAAGATACCCGCGAAAAAGCAATTGCATATGATGAGAAAGTTAAATCTTACTTCGACATCATCCGTTATCATGCAGATAAATTAGAGCAAATCGTTGACGATAGCGTTTGGCCTCTACCAAAATTCAGAGAATTATTATTCATGAAATAGATTTTAAGCCGTAAGGTTTAAGGTATAGGGCGTAAGGTTTAACTTTACACCCTTTTTTTTGCATCATGATTTTTGGGATTTAAGGATTTTAAGATCAAGATGACTATTGATAAATTGTATTAAAATGGCGTAAAAGAATTATTATTAAAAATGTTATTAAGTATATGATTTTATGGTCCGCCAGTTTAAGCGCCCAACTATTCGATTCCATTTCCTATTTTCCATTTTCATATTAGCTATTTCCTACTTCTCTACTTCCTATTTCCCATTCCCCTCAAAACTTCTAACATCAGCCTTCTCACTCCCGACTTTTTCGCTTATCTTTGCGGCAACATGAGTGATAACAGGTATAATCAACGTGGCGTTTCGGCCTCAAAAGAAGATGTGCATAATGCCATCAAAAATATCGACAAAGGAATTTTCCCTAAAGCATTTTGCAAAATTATTCCTGATATCTTAAGCGGCGATGAAGAATACTGTAATATCATGCATGCTGATGGTGCTGGTACGAAATCCTCCCTGGCTTATGTATACTGGAAAGAAACCGGCGATATATCCATCTGGAAAGGCATTGC
>JAZBLX010000068.1:0-8116 GCA_037033465.1 Bacteroidota bacterium
ACAAATAATCCTATAAACGAAATAATTCAAATTTCAAATTCTAATATCCCATCAGACGATTGGGATAATTTTACCTTGAACATTTATGCGATAAATAAAATGATTTCCGTTAAATCATTTTATGAGAAAAATGGGGAAATAATTTCTTTTGATCCAGAAGAAAATGGCGAGGATGTAACGCTAAAAATTAAAAAATTGCGCGAAGAATTATACAAGTTATCTCCTAATAAGGGAGCCTGGTATACATGTATAATAACTGTAACTAGCGACGGAAAATTTAACATACATTTTGATTATGATGAAAAGCCCGAGTTTAAATATGATCCTAGCCCCGATAAGTTTATTGATGATTTGAAAGTTTTCCCAAGAGATAAGGATTTGGTACCCGAATGGTTAAATGATATTCTATCAAAAAATTAAAACTTCTTAGCTTAATAGGTATTTCATGAACTGTCATTTCCTTGGAAAGATATGGCTAAATAATTCTGCATCAATGTGCTTCACATGAGGAAAAGAAATTAATCATAATGACGTTAGATGAAATGTACGAAAAAATAGGACATGCACTGGTTGACTCTATTAAGGTTGATGATTGGAATAATGCTCAACTTGCTTTATAAGTAGTTGGTAACAGTCTAGATTTTAAAGGATATTTAAATGAAAATGAAAGATTCGATGCCCGCGGGGGATTTTTATTGCCAAAATCTATTTTAATCTTCACGCGATAACAATCCAAGGAGGAAATAACAAATGGAATCGAGCGATATTCACATTATTTTCAGCAGGCAAATTCGATATGGACTTTATTTGGGATCAGGAATTAAACGATGATATTGAACGTTTGAGCAAAGAATAAAATAGATAGCTGGTAGATAAAAATAATAAATGATTCCAACAGCGAAATAGTTCAATTATGAAAGTTTTAAATAGCCTGATAGAAGAAATTACACAGACAATTTTCGATAATGTTCCAGTTGAAAACTGGAATAAAGTTGTTGTTCAAACTTCAATCCTAACAACTTATGTAGAATCAACTTTTACCTATTACATAGATGAGATTAAGGGCAAATCATTTGATCCGGATTATCCAGATGCTCCAGAAGAAAAAACCCTTGATGCCTTATTTGTAAACTTAAGGGAAGAAATGTATAAGTTATCTCCAGGTAAAGGAGCATGGTATAATGTGGAATTGGTTGTGAGTGAGATGGAGAATTTAAGATTGAATATGATTATGATAATAAACCAATTTTGAAATGGAAGTAGATGATACTGAGTATGTCTTAGATAATCAAGAATTTCCAAAGAGATAAGGAATCTACACCTGATTGGTTAAATGATATTCTATCTAAAAATTAAACTTTCTCAGCCTCGAAGTATTCGAGAAATACCATTTTCAAAGAGGCTATGAATAGATGGAAATTCACAACTTAGCATGATGGTGATTTTTCATTCTTAGCCCAATATAAAGTCTCGAGCGAATCCCACGAAAATAACTTTTATAGTTAAATAAAGCTATTATAACCTCTGACCAAAGAATCAAATGATAATGACGGTTGACGAAATTTACAAGGCTCTTGTCAAAGAAATCTTAAACGTAATTAATCATGACCGGGACAAACCATAACCCATAAGGCATTAATAGATTACATTAATAATTGGAGAGCTATTAGGGATTATAACTATGGGAATGAAGCGTTTTGTTTGCTTTACACAAAGATTATTGGGCAAATCTTATAGCCATCTCTATGCGTGATGTAAGCTTAGCGATGAGTTTCAAGTAAAATATCCCATAGTGTCTGGAGATTTGATAATTCGCAAGTCGATGTTTTTGAAAATCGAGCGTTTCATGAGAAAATTGAATTGTTCAAGCATTCACAAGCTACAACTAAATTTAAGTTCGATTATAGCGCACGCTTATTAATAGGAACCTATTTCTTTCGAAGCGTTATACATCAATTTCTGAAAGATGTGGGTGTAGTGTGAGCTTGTTTGCGGAAAAAGTGGTTAAAATGAGAGACGTCTTTAAATCCCAGGTTGTAAGCAATTTCAGACACACTCAAGTCCGTGTGCTTCAGTAAAATGATCGATTCTTTCAAAATCCGCTCAAATAGGATTGCGCTTGTAGATTTACCCGTTTGCTCTTTCAAGATTCTGTTTAGGTAATTAACATGAACATTAAGGGCTTCAGCGAAATCGCTCGCCGTACGAAGGTGTTTGTCGGGGGCGGTCTCAACTGGAAATTGTCGATCTAACAATTCAATAAATACATTATGTAACCGCTCTTTTGAAGAGCGCGAATGTTGCTTTTCGGTAGCCACCTGCAAAGTGTTTGCATAATGCATTAGTTCACTGAGGTAATTCCTAATCAGATCATCTTTTAATAAATAATCAGATTGTTCCTGTTGTTGAATTTTCGAGAAGATCAACTTTACCGCATTCTCCTGATTGCCATCAAGCAGAAAAAGAGGCTTGGATTCGTTATTAAATATGGGGGCTTGTCTGATTCCCTGATTAAAATAGGTGTCATAATAGAGTTCAGTGAAGATCATAAAGCCAGCAACTTCTTCTTCTTTTAATTGCTCTATGGTATAGGGAACCCAAGGACTAAAAAAGGAGAGTACGCAACCAGCGACTTTTATACTTTCATCACCATAATGAACAATATACTCACCTCGCAATAAACTAACCTTAAAGTAATCTCGTCTTCTGTACGTAATTGGGTTTCCAGATAAGCAATCGGCAGAACTAAACAGTCGGAAAGACTTGTGCGGCTTTGGATCCAGGTTGGTCAAAAGTTTTAAAGTTTCAAAGTCTTCCAGTTTTTCGCTTTTATAGATCAATTTATTTGTTTTATCCTGCTTCATAATAACCAGATGTTATGGAATTTTTAAGCGGCTTAAATTCCAAGCAGCTTAAAGATTTATAAATTTACAAAAAAAAAATATGCTCCATTTGACCGGTTGGCCCTTGATAGAGCCGCTACAGAGCGCGCGTCGATAAAGCTGGTAGGATCTTATTAGAAATTCCTGGGGCGAATCTGATAATCTTAAGTCTCTATCCCGATGATCAAATGCTCAATAATGGAGCGAGCTGATACCTCTAGATCAGACTGAACTACTATCAAAAAGGAAAATAGATCAGTACCAATCAACTCGTAAAGCTCGATTGTAGATGTTCTTTACAGCATCACGCTCATTTGGAGTAACCATCACTGTCCACTGATGTTCTGAAAACCTTTTTGCCAGCGCTGAGCCCATTCCGTTGCCTGCTCCAGTGATAAGTATGGAAACTTCTTTATAATTCATTACTATTTTCTGTGCTCAAATATTCGGGAATGAACCTTTGCCGCATATAATCCACGTAAGCTTGATCGTCACCTGTCTGCATTTTACCTATATACAGTTCCGTATCTTTACCTGCCTGATATCTCAACTGATCACTATTATCCGTTGCCGCAATAAAAATCGTTTCTGCTATTTCTTCGGGTTGGGAAACCATTGTATCGTACTTAGCCCAATTTCCTAATCCAATATTTACAAATTGCTCGTATTCGGGAATTTGGCCTGCTGTTACTTCCGCTGCACCAACAAATTTGGTCGCTGTTGATCCTGGCTCCACAATTTTTGTTTTTATGCCGAAGGGAATGAGTTCATAGGCAATCGCTTCGGTCAGTCCTTCGAGGGAAAATTTTGTTGCATGATAGACGCTGCAGGTTGGAAAGGTAATCCTTCCGCCTTGCGAAGTAATGTTTATGATTGTTCCCGAACGTTGGGTTCTGAAGTAGGGAAGAATAGCCCTTAAAACACGCATGGGGCCAAAAACGTTGGTGTCAAATACCTGATTTACCTGCTCTTCTGTCGCCAGCTCGAATACGCCAAAGATTGCAGCTCCGGCATTGTTCACCACTGCATCAATTTTTCCAAATTTATTGATGCCAAGAATGATAGCTTTGGCAATAGTATCTGGTTTTTGAACATCCAAAGCGGTGACCAGAACATTATTTAATTGGTTCAACTCTTTTTCTTTTTCTGGTGCACGCATCGTAGCGATTATATTCCAACCTTCGTTGTTGAATTTTAGCACTGCAGCTCTTCCTATTCCTGAAGATGTACCGGTAATTAATACTGTTTTCATTTTACTTGATTTAAAATTTTAAGAATAATACTATTCAATTCGCTTGTTAGAAGGCATTTTGCCGCTTCCGCGTAGCCTTTCCCTGCGACCAGTTCAGCATGTTTTGTAAATCCCTTTCGGATGCCCGTTTTCACTCAGATAGTTGGTAAAAGGAATATTGTTTGCACTTAGCACTTCGTAAGCGATATGGCCAGGCTCCTTAGTTTCCCTATAAAAGATTCCAGAAAATATCATCCAATTCAGATGCAGAATGCTCGTCCACCAGTTGAAACTTCATGAATGCTGCGACCATATGATATTGCTTAATTATTTTGGTACAAAGCTATCTTGGCAGTCAATCCAAAAATTGTTCAATGCACACTAAAGATTGTCTGATTCAAACCTAAAGAGGTGAATTAGGGATAAATCATTATGAGTTATCGCTGTATACTGCGCTATAGTTAAATAGTTCTGGTTGCATAAAACTTAAGATGTATTCGCATCCCTGCCAGATGGTGATGATCAGTTGTTATGGAAAGAATACAGTCTATGTGTCTGCTTTTCGCATGATTGATATTTTAAAAAAATAATCACGATTCCCTCATTATTTAAACTTCAGGGATGTAGTGGCTGGGAATATATGATTTGCAAAGTCATCCACTTCGATTTTTTCTGCCAGAGCTTCGGTCTTTCCATGGCTGATGATAAGTCCCGTTCCATTAATCAAATGAAATATTCAGTTTTGATAATCAGTAATGATAAAAACTTCAGGGTAAATAAAAAGTTGGTCACTCTCAAATATATAGAATCCGTATTCTTGTAAGTTGAAATACGGTTAATTTGATTCTTGAAAATTTGATCCTGGTTTGAAGAGGTCCTTCTCCTATGATAACTGACGAAATATTAAAAATTTCTGGTTTTCTAAGAATTTGAATAAAACAGCAAGGTATCGTTCAGGAAACCCTGCAATCTATAATTAGCGCGGACAGCTTCAGTCATTGCGATTGATAAAGTCTTTTTTTAACGCAATGCATTTTGGTTATGAAAAACCCTGGTTCGGTTATTTTCTCCATCCGGTTGTTCAGCACCTTTGTTGAATAAAAAAAAGTTATATGAATATAGTTATCACAGGGTCATTGGGAAATATAGGAAAGCCCCTGACAATTGAATTAGTCAGTAAAGGACACCACCTCACTGTTATTACCACCAAAGCCGAACGGCAGTCTGCAATTGAATCTTTAGGTGCCAAAGCGGCAATAGGGTCTTTTTTTGATATTGAATTTTTAACCGAAACCTTCCGGGGCGCTGATGCTGTTTACCTGATGGAAGCCTGGGAAGGCATAGGCAGTATTTTTGACAAAGATCTCGACTTCGTCGCTGCTTTTGACCGGATAGGCAACAACTACAAAATAGCGGTGGAGCAATCCGGTGTTAAGCAGCTGGTACACCTCAGCAGCATCGGCGCGCATACCGACCAGGGAACCGGAAGCCTTTACCTCCATAATAAAGTAGAAGGTATATTAGGCCGGTTGCCAGATGAGGTTGCTATCAAATTTATTCGGCCAGTAGGTTTCTATAGCAATTTATATAGAAACTTAGCCGCTATCAAAACCCAACGTGCAATTGTTTCGAGTTATGGGGGTAAACAAAAAGAACCCTGGGTTGCAGCTGAAGACATTGCTAAAACGATCTCGGAAGAAATGGACAAACCCTTTAAAGGCAGATCCGTGCACTATCTGGCCAGCGATGAAGTATCGCCAAACGAAGTTGCACAAATCCTGGGCGAAGCTATCGGCGAGCCGGATTTAACCTGGAAGGTTATTCCCAGGGAACAAATGCTCAGCGGGATGTTAGCCGCGGGTATGAATGAATGGATTGCAAATGGGTTTATAGCCATGCAGGCAGCGCAGGAAAGTGGTTTGTTGTATGAAGATTTTTACCGACACAGACCCGTATTTGGCAAGACCAAGTTTAGGGATTTTGCTCAGGGGTTTGCCCAAGTATACCATCAAGAAGCTAAATAAACTATGAAAAAGGCATTAATCACCGGAGCCAACAAAGGTATTGGCTTTGAAACTGCCCGGCAGTTGTTGCTCAAGGGATATCATGTATATCTGGGCAGTCGCACCGCTGGAAATGGCCAGGCTGCGGTAGCAAAGCTAAATGCAGAAGGACTTACTCAGGTAGAGTCGATCATATTGGACGTTACTGATGAGCAGTCTGTTAAGGCAGCCAGGGAAGAAGTTGGCAAGAAAACTAAATCACTGGATGTGCTGATCAACAACGCAGGCATCAATGGTGGCTTTCCCCAATCTTCATTAACGGCAAGTGTCGAGCAATTTAAAACCGTGTTCGAGACCAATCTCTACGGTGTGGTTCGGGTAACCCAGGCCTTTATAGATTTGCTGAAAAAATCAACTGAGCCCCGAATTGTAAATGTATCTTCCAGCGGGAGCTCGCTTACATTGCACAGTGACCCTAGCTGGAAATATTACGCACATAAAGCTGCACTCTACCCATCATCAAAAGCGGCGCTGAATATGTACACGATAGAGCTGGCCTATCAGTTAAAGGATACGGCATTTAAAGTAAACGCAGTTTGCCCGGGTTTTGTAGCTACAGACTTCAATGGCCACCGGGGAACAGGGACGGCGCAGGATGGCGGATCCCGTATCGCCAAATACGCCATGATAGGGGAAGAGGGCCCGACTGGTAAATTCATCGCTGAAGAATACAACCCGGAAACCGGAGTAACGCCGTGGTAGTTGATTATCTTTAACAAAATTTGACGGATGAAAAAGAGAGAAAGTATAGTTTACAAATTTGAATCCCTGACTGATTTTCATCGGATGTTTGGTTTGCCCATGCCCAAACATCCGCTCATCAGTTACACTGATATAAAAGAAATGAACTATATGCCTGCAGACTTGCCTGCTGCGCTGATCATGGATTTTTATAAAATCGCTTTTAAAACCAGTCTTTGTGGTAAAGCAAAATACGGGCAAAGCTATTATGATTTTGGTGAAGGTGGTCTGGTATTTACCGCTCCGGGGCAGGTATTTGAGAGTCCGGATGGCAAAGCAACTTCAGGCAAAATGTTATTGATTCATCCGGATCTTTTTCTTTCCTATCCACTTTCTAAACGGATAAAGCAATATGGGTTTTTCTCTTATGCAGCCAACGAAGCATTGCATTTGTCTGATCATGAACGAGCCACCGTTATGACTGTATTGAAAATTATCGAGGGAGAGCTAGCCAGCCGTATCGATGACTTTAGCCAGGACGTCATCGTTTCTCAGATAGAATTACTGTTAAACTACTGCAATAGATTTTACAAACGCCAATTTATTACCCGCAAAGCTGTCAACAGCGATCAGCTGCAAAAGATGGAGGCTATCTTGGACCAGTATTTTAGCGAGGGTAAGACGGTATCTTCAGGCATTCCTACAGTTCAATATTTGGCAGACCAGGTGAATTTATCACCAGGATATATGAGCGATATGCTGCGTGCATTAACGGGCCAGAACGCACAGCAGCTTATTCATTCTAAACTGGTGGAGAAGGCAAAAAATATATTGTCAACAACGGATTTATCGGTTGCCGAAACAGCCTATCAGCTCGGCTTCGAGCATCCGCAATCCTTCAGCAGATTGTTTAAGTCTAAGACCGAGCAGTCTCCGTTGGAATTTAGAACCTCGCTTGCCTGGCAACATAGAAATTAAATTCATGGGGCCTGACTAATCCATTCACTATCCTTTTTCTGCCATGTCTGCTTAACCAGCTGGTGCCCATAATTAAATGGCATCCTTCAACATCTATGGAGACGATTTTCAATAATCAAATTCGACAATTTACTGCTAGCTCTGGTGAGATCCTGTCTTTGAGCTTCCTCTTAATTTATAGAGGGTTTAAATTAAATTTTTCCTTCAAAATCATCGCTACTTTTCCTGTCGGATTGATTTGGTGAACCTTAGCCGGCTTAACCTTCCGGTAAGTAATTGAA
>JAZBLX010000069.1:0-7926 GCA_037033465.1 Bacteroidota bacterium
AAATGTATGTTGGAGATTCGGTAGTTACATCTGGATATGGCTCTTTTCCTGCCGGCATTTTTGTCGGTAGAGTAATAAAGCCAAATGTTGCTACTAATGATAATTTCCTCTCTGGCGAATTAAATCTGGCTACCGATTTTAGTACCTTGCAATATGTGTACGTAATTAAGGATAAAAAAGCTGAAGAACAAAAAGCCCTAGAAAGTTTAGTTAAACCGAATGAATAGCAGAATCATAATCGTAAATATAATCAGGTGGTGTATCCTGCTCTTTGTTCAGATCTTCCTGCTCAAAAACATGGGTTTTTATGACCTTTCTACTCCATTTATTTACATCCTGTTTTTACTGCTTCTTCCTTTCGGTATCCCGAATATTCTGCTTTATTTACTGGCATTCGGGACGGGCTTAACACTCGATGCATTTTACGATACCATGGGCGTGCATGCTACTGCCTGCGTCGTGCTGGCCTTTGTTAGGATCTCATTTATTTCCATCAGTTTAAACCGTGACGCCATTGATGACCCAGAACCCTCCTTAAGTTATATGGGTTTCCAGTGGTTTTCGCTCTATGCTTTTCTTTGTACCATCTCCCATCATTTAGTGCTGTTCTTTTTAGAAACATTTAGGCTAACTGAAATCGGTTATACCTTAATGAGATGCGGCTTAAGTTGTATCTTTACACTGCTTATTATTTTTTTAGTAGAGTTTATCTTCTATAAAAGAACTTCCCGCTAATGGATCAATTATTCAACCGAAAATATATCATTCAAGGATTATTCATTGTAATCGCACTCATTTTACTGGGAAAATTATTTTATATCCAGATTGTGAGCGACAAATACTTTCTTTCTGCAGAAAGTAACGTACTGCGAAAAATTTATAAATATCCTGCACGAGGCGCCATTCTCGATCGGAACATGAAGGTAATTGTTCAGAATGAGCCTGTATACGATTTAATGGTTACCCCAAGCGAAGTAAAGTCATTTGATACGCTTGCTCTGGCACAAGCTTTAGAAATTTCAGTCGCAGATGTACGAAAGAATTTGAAGAAAGCCAGAGGCAAATCTACCTATCAGTCTACTCCGTTTCTAAAACAAATTTCTGTTCAAAGTTACGCTAGATTACAGGAATCACTTTATCGCTTTCCTGGGTTTAGAACGCAAGACAGAACCATCAGGCATTATCCTGATAGTGTTGGTGGACAATTATTTGGATATGTAAAAGAAGTAGACAGTGCTGACATTGCAAACTCTGAAGGTTACTATAAACCCGGTGATTATAAAGGTAAAAGTGGCCTGGAAAAATCTTATGAAGATGTACTTAGAGGAGAAAAAGGAATTATCAATACCGTTTATGATGCCCACAATACCCCTCAGGGAAGTTATGCTGATGGAAAATATGATGTTAACGCCGTATCAGGTGAACGATTAATATCTGGCATTGACATGAGGATTCAGAAGCTTGGAGAAGAGCTGATGAAAAACAAAGTGGGTGCTATCGTTGCTATCGAACCGGCATCTGGCGAAATATTATCATTTATCAGTAGCCCCGGCTATGACCCAAATCTTTTGGTAGGAAGAAATCAGGGAAATAATTACATGGAATTTATCGTTGGCAATCCCTATCGCCCATCTTTAGTACGCCCAATAATGGGTTATTACCCACCAGGATCATCTTTCAAACCAGTTGATGCACTTATCGGGTTGCAGGAAGGTGTGATAGATCCAAATACTACCTTCTTCTGTCCTCATTATTATCAAGCTGGAAACAGGAAAATTGGATGCGAACATTTTGATGGTTCGATCAGTTTGCGCAGGGGAATTGCCCGTTCGTGCAATACCTATTTCTGTTATGTTTTTCAGAAGCTGATCACTAAAAACGGAATGAAAAACCAGCGTAAAACCTACCAGGAATGGCGGGATAAAGTCGCCAAGTTTGGCTTTGGTGAAAAGTTAGACATTGATATGCCCTATGAAAGAAAAGGTTTCTTCTACCCGGCAGAGCACTATGATAAAGCTTATGGGAAAAGGTGGGGTTACACCAATGTGATTTCTCAAGCCATTGGTCAGGGAGAAATAACGGCTACTCCCCTACAAATGGCAAATGCGATGGCCATCATTGCCAATCGTGGCTATTACATTAAGCCACATTTAATTAAAGGCATGGGTGATAAGAACCTGGTTAAAAAAGAATACGTAGAAAAGAAATACGTTGGCGTTGATGCTAAACATTTTGAACCTGTAATTGATGGCATGCAGGATGCCGTTAACAGCAGCTGGGGTACCGCAATTTTATCAAGGATTCCCGATGTATTACTCTGTGGAAAAACAGGAACGGTTCAAAATCCACATGGCAAAAATCACTCGGTTTTTATTGGTTTTGCCCCAAGAGATAATCCAAAAATAGCAATTGCTGTGATTGTAGAAAATGCCGGCTTCGGAAGTACCTATGCTGCACCAATCGCCAGTTATATGATTGAAAAATACCTGAAAGGTGAGGTTACAGGCTCAAGAGCTGCACAGGCGGAGTGGATGAAAAATCAGAATCTCTTGCCCGTTTTAAAAGAAAAAACCAAAACAGTAAAATTAACAAAAACAGATAGCTTATCAGTTAAAAAAACAGACTCCCTGAAAAAGGCAAAGGATAGCATTAGGATAAAAGCCGCCACGGTAACACAAACAATTGCCACAAAGCCAAGAACCCTGAAGCCACTCACTCCAACTGATAAACCGGTAATAAACAATTAGCATGCAGCAACAACAGAGCAATCGTTTCTTTTTTAATGTAGATTGGATTACTGTGTTAATCTATATTGCCTTATGTGCGGTTGGTTTCATTAATATTTTCGCCTCGGTTCCGCCTGAAAAATCGGATGTGTTTGGTTTCAACACCCTTTACGGAAAACAGTTAATTTATGTACTCACCGGATTGGTATTGGGCCTTGCCATACTCCTTTTCGACGGGAGAGTATTCAATGTCTTCTCTCCTTTCATTTACGGCGGAACATTGGTTTTGCTTCTGGCCGTTTTGGTAATCGGAAATAAAGTTGCCGGGAACCAGGCTTGGATTGCCATTGGCTCCTTTAAATTACAACCCGCAGAATTCGCCAAATTTGGTACGGCTTTGCTTCTGGCCAGATATGTAGGCAGTTTTAATCCAAAATTCAGGGATTTTAAATCCATTGGAATAGCAGCGCTGATTGTAGGTGCGCCATTGGTATTGATCATGTTGCAACCGGATACAGGCTCTGCACTGGTCTTTCTTGCTTTTATGTTCCCGCTCTATCGTGAAGGTCTCTCCGGTTATTTCCTTCTGATATTTCTCGGAATGATTGTATTATTCATTGCCGACTTCTTAGTTCCTACTTACATCCTCATACTGATTATTACCACGGTGGCTGGTCTCTTCATCTACAACAACCGGAGGAAGCAAAAAATTATCTTCTCTACTGTGCTCGTAACTGTACTGGCAATTGGCTACTTATTTTTAATTAAGGTAGCCTATGAAAAGGTGTTGGCACCACACCAGAGAAGCAGGATTGAATTAATGTTGGGCTTAAAGACCGATAATAAAGGCGCCGGTTATAATGTCATTCAATCGCAAATTGCCATTGGCTCCGGTCAGGCAATGGGACGCGGTTTTTTACAGGGCACACAAACCAAATATGGCTATGTTCCCGAACAAAGTACCGACTTTATTTTTTCTACTATTGGTGAAGAATGGGGTTTCTTGGGTTGTTCTGTAGTGATTGCACTGTATATTTTCTTGCTTTTAAGATTGGTAAATCTTGCAGAAAGGCAACGTTCCACTTTTTCAAGAGTGTACGGTTACAGTGTGGCCTGCATCTTATTTTTCCACGTGTTTATCAATATCGGGATGACGATTGGAATTATCCCGGTAATCGGGATTCCACTTCCACTGATCAGTTATGGTGGCTCATCACTCTGGAGCTTTACCATCCTGTTATTTATCTTCCTTAAATTAGATTCTAATAGAATGGGATTTTTTTAAGGAACAAAGAGCAAAGATTAAGGAGCAAGGAACAAAGAGCAAAGAACAAGGAATAAAGATCAAGCGGCAATATTTCAAAACTTACACGCTCAGACTTAAAACTTATAACCTATAACTTTCAACTTATTCTTCTAAACCCAGATCTGTAACTCACAAAAGACTTAAAACTTACAACCTATAACTTTCAACTCACTCTTCTAAACCCAGACCTATAACCCACAACTTTTAACTCACAATCTACTTACTAAACCTCCGGTTCAATAACTCATAAAACTGATCTACAGTAGCCTGTTTGCTTGCCCAGTCATACTTTAGTGAATAATTGCTTTGCAGGAAGTTATTGGCGGCTTCGAAACTATTCATTTTGTTAACAATATCAATCGCTTCAGAATAAGCCAGATTATACCCTTTAAATAAGTCTTTAATAAATAGTAATTTCTCATTTAGGTTAATGGCTTGTTTCAAATCAGCAATTGGTGCTTTTACGGGTTCATCACCCTGTGCATTTGTTTTAGCCAACAAATCGTTCAAACTTTGTGCTGGCCTGGCAGCAGCAATAGGCTGTTCAACAGGCCTTACCGGTACGGCTTCAGGAGTAAAGATTGGTCTGTCTGCCACCGGAGGAGAAATTACGGGTTCATCCATTTCCACATCTTTCAAGGCAGCAATGGGTTCTGATTTGGATACTATTGGTTCTTCAACAACAGGTTCAGCAGTGCTGGTTTCTTCCGCTATAGGCTCTTGTGCAATTGGTTCCGGCGCTGCCAGTTCTTCTTCTTCCTCATGCGCAATCAAAAATGGTTCTGGTCCTATTTCATCTTCCTCACTAAGTGCACTTTTTTCCTGGGTTGTTAATGGCGTCTCTTCCTTTTCGTGAATTTTCTTTTTCTGTGCCAGAATTTCTTCCTCAACCTTACTCAAAGGCCTGTCAAATATTTCTTCAACGGACTTAGCTTCATAGTCAAACTGATCATTATTGCTATGGTTCCCTAAAACAAATTCGAAGCTGTGGTTACCCTGGTCTGGCTTAAAGAAATCATGCGCTAAAACCTCTTCAGCAGTATCTTCTTTAATTTGCTCATCATCCAGAATTTCCTGTTCGGGTTTTACATCTATCCGCTCCTCTTCTTCCTCCGCAGTAACCACTTCCTCAAGCTCTTGTGGTTCAAAAGCCTCATCATTTTCGATGTAACTTTGAGGAGCTTCAGGTAAAATAATGGTATTCTGTTCTTCCAGCAACGGCTGATTAACTATTGGTGCCGGTTGTTCGTTAATGGCGTTTAATTTCTGTACAATCCGAACATGATCAGCAAGAAAATCTGCATTGGCTAAAAACAATTCAAGCTCTAAATGATTTAACTGTTGTGGGTTTTGAGCGAGGAACTCATATTGCTTATTTAATTCTGTTAAAATACTGCCGACTTTCCTGAAGATACTTTGCTGATTCATCATAAACTTTAAACGGATTTTGTGCTGATTTATGTTGGTAACTATGTACCCAAAAATAACACATAATTCTCATATTTGTTCGGTTTTAAATTAATAGAGCGCACATAGGGGCATAATAAATCGGGCATGTTATTTAGCGAACAGAATTTTAGAAGAAGGGGTGAATTTTCAGGAAGTATTGAAGTGGTTTGTGGCTCAATGTTTTCTGGTAAAACAGAGGAATTAATCCGACGTTTGAAAAGGGCTCAGATTGCTAAATTGAATGTGGAGATTTTTAAGCCCCGAACAGATACCCGTTATCACGAAACAGCTGTAGTTTCTCATGATTTGAACTCCATCAATTCCACACCCGTTGATAATGCTTCGGCAATTTTACTGCTCGGCACCAATACACAAGTGGTTGGTATAGATGAAGCACAGTTTTTCGATAGTGAACTTCCTGATGTGTGTAACAAACTGGCATTAAGAGGAATAAGAGTAATCGTTGCCGGCCTCGATATGGATTTCTCGGGAAAACCATTTGGTCCGATGCCGGCTTTAATGGCGATTGCAGAACATGTTACCAAAGTAAATGCAGTTTGCGTATGCTGTGGTAATCCGGCACTTTTTAGCTACAGAACGGTAGCCAATGAATCTACCGTTTTACTGGGCGAAAAAGAAAGTTATGAGCCACGCTGCAGGGCCTGCTACAATTTAGATAAAGGATAAATATCTACCTCAAATAATTATTCAAATAAACGATGTCTACAATGGAAAAAATACAAAAAATAGCCATTTTAGGCTGTGGTTGGTTTGGCTTTGCTTTCGCGAAGAAGTTGGTTTCACTCGGCTATGAAGTGAATGGTTCAACTACTACTCCCGAAAAACTGGAGCTAATCGCCGAGGAAAAAATTCAACCATTTCTAGTCAATTTTACTTCAGACCATGTGATAGTGGATCTTGAATTCTTTGATGCAGATATTTTATTTATATGCATTCCACCTAAACGCAACTCCGTTGAAGTATATGATTACGCACAAAAGATCGCTTCGATTTTAAATGCTGCAAAAGATCGCGTGTCAAATATTGTGCTAATCAGTTCTACCAGCGTTTATGGCGACGAAAATAGAGCCGTAAATGAATCAATGGAGACAAATCCTGATACAGAATCTGGCAAAGTAATCGTTGAAGCTGAAAACATATTAAAAGCACAACATCCTGAAGAGTTCACCATTATTCGCTTTGGGGGATTAATTGGACCAGACCGTAATCCTGGCAGATTCTTCGCAGGAAAAACGGATGTCCCGAATGGCTTAGCACCGGTAAATTTGATCCATCAAACTGATGCGGTGAATATTGCGATCAGTATTATTGAGAAGAAGGCTTTTGGAAGAATTTACAATGCCTGCTCGCCTATGCATCCAACCAGAAAAGATTTTTATACTGCCGCTGCAGAGAAAGCTGGATTAGCCATTCCTGAATTCATTGAAGAGAAAAAGGCATGGAAGGTGATTGAAAGTTTGAGTGTTCCAGAATATTTAAACTACGGGTTTCAGGTAGAAATAGCTTAGCCTTTGCAATAATAGAACATCTATGAGTCATCGGATGAATATCTAGTAAGATAGCATATTCATCCGGTGACTTTGGCTAATTACCATCTTAATTCCCTTCTTTTTGAAAAAATTCGCCGCTCAGCATGACAGTTCATTGGTGCGATCCTGCTATTGCCACCCTGCTTCCCGGCCTCGGAAATGATGGAAGGAGAAAACGTTAAAGCTTCGACCACAATCTTTCATACCCCACAACCCAAAGCAGCGCGTTTTGCCCGATCCTTCATCGGGTGCTTGTGCTGCCGAAATAAAGCTTTAACGAATTTATCCGACATCAGTTCCAAGCCTTGATTTTTGCTTCTTTTTGTTAACAAAAAGAAGATAGCCCTTCGGCGGCCAGCCGAGGCAAGCCAGCGTAGCGGAAAAAGCCTATACAGTAGCTATAACTATTCTTAAACATCTCGTCATTGTTGATGAGGCACGACGAAGCAATATCCTTTGCTGATTCTTCGATGGAGATTGCTTCAGCAGATGAAAAATCTGCTGAAGCAAAGACGGATTTTTTGAGGAGATGCACTAACAGAATCATCTTGCTGAATTTAGTTTAGCACCTATTGAAGTTAGATCCTGAATCAAGTTCACGAAGACGACCGCTTTAAGCTACCGCTCATGGAATGACATATAAAAAAGGTTCGGTGTAAATGAAGGCAGTATACAAAAACGCAGGGATTCTTCGCTGCGCTCTGAATGACATCCCGCTATGGCCACCCTGCTATCCGGCCTCGGAAATGATGGATGGAGAAAACGTTTAAAGCTTCGACCACAATCTTTCAACCCACCACAACCCAAGGCAGCGCATTTTGCCCGATCCTTCATCGGGTGCTTGTGCTGCCGAAATTAAGCTTTAACGAATTTATCCGACATCAGTTCCAAGCCT
>JAZBLX010000070.1:0-7103 GCA_037033465.1 Bacteroidota bacterium
TAGAAAGTATTGGTAGGATCGTTTACAATCCTTTGCGCAATATGCAAACGCCGCTGTCTGTAGTCTTCGGCTGGTGAAATAAAACCGGAAACCCTGCCCGGATTTTCCAGCGTATCTATTACATCATTTCTTGGGATCTCTACTTCTCTTATCATAATTTCATCGCTTTACATGACAAAATTACTAAATATATTAGTAATTGAAATTCCATTTATCAACACTCCCCAAAGGAGTTGGATGCTTAAGTCCAAACTCAAAACCTCGGAAATCAGATATGAGCTGTTAACGCTATAGCTGCCGTTTCTGATCATATTAAGAGTGCCTTTTTACAACAGATTGAAATGGCCAGGATTGCGAATAATCCTGAACTGAACAGTAATATTTAATGCTATTGATAGTGAAGGGAAAAGTACAGAAAGAAGGCGAAGTGATACATGTGATTGTTAAACGCTGTTTTAATTTAACCAAAATGCTATGGAACTCACTGAAAAAGAAAACGAGGACCTGCCCCTGCTTACCTTGAGCGAAGCCCTTTTCCAGCCGAGAACAAATGCACACAATTACGGAAAGACAAACAGGATGAAAACTCAGTTTTTCCCTCAGGTCAGAATTTTAGGTAAGACACGGTACCGCTTGGGTTCGGGAATTTAAATTAAGTCAGCCAACCGCGAAATAATGAGAATTAGCTATGGCAGCTATTTTTGGAAGTGCAAAATTAAGAATTTCGTTATTTACGAAGTAGATAATGATCAATTAGAAGTTCTTTTTAATGATAATACTGATTCAATGAAAAGGATGGAAGAATCCGTAACTGATTCCCTCATTGATCCTGCTGATGCTCTGATTATTCAAAAGAATCAATAGAATCATTTTTTGTGGCTTCAAATTAATCCTAATTTGTTATTAAATATTTACAAGCGAACACTGTTCTAAGCCGTCTCAAAAAACTAAGGTAACAATTCACCAATTACGGCAAAGAGAAAAATGTCTTACAGAGCCAAGGCATGAACAAATGTATTGCAATTTGTTTAAAAAGTTTTGACAAGTTTTTCTAATTTACATTTATATTTATATTTAATTAAATAATAAACTGCCATGTCGTTTCAAGGTTACTTAAAAACAATAAAAGAGAAAACAGGAAAAGATCCAATCGATTTTAGAACTATTGCTGCAGAGAAAGGCTTTACAAAAGATGGAATACTACAAGTGAAAGCTGGTGCAATAACAAATTGGCTCAAAGAGGATTTTGACCTCGGCCATGGACACGCTATGGCTATCTATGCTTTATTGAAAGGGATGAAGGATGAAAAAAGTGATTAAACGTGGTATTGCTTAAAAGATCAGCTATGTCATGATTTAGCCGAAGACGAATAACTTTATTTGTGACGATCAATGTTCTAATCCAGTTATAAGTTCTAAATGCTTGATGATGCTACCTGTATTAACCCGTCTCAAAAAACGAACTTTTAATTCCCCATTATTTTTTATCATTTACTCATTATCAAAAACTAAATATTGGGTTTGATTAATGAAATGAGTTTATGATAATGTAGCAAAAAAAGGGACGCTCAACAGGACCCTGGTAAGCGACTCTGCTAACTATAATATTATTGAGTATACCGTTAAAAATTATTAAATAAACAGGGAATAATGATAGTGCTATGAGACAGAAGAGTTGTTTCTTTTGGCGGAGTGTACGCTTAAAAACTGGCTAACGTTTTGGCGCTTGGCGAAGGTGGCGATTTTTACCCCAAATGTTGATGCAGAGAACCAAACTTTTATTAACCACAAAACTGTCTGCGGAGTACTAAACCGCCACTTTTGCCAAATGCTTGTTAGCAGCTGTTTTTATTAATTAACTTTCAATATTTCGTACTTCCCACTGAAATAAAATATCATTATCATATATTTCGAGTAATTTAATGAGTACACAAAATGTTGAGTTGGTCGGCTTAACTATTGCAATCATATCCCGAGACATTCTGGCGAAGTGACTAGGAAACCTAAACACCATTGGGTCTGTTACATCAGAGAATTTTGTCGCTCCAGAAGCAACCCTTACGGCCCCATTATCGCTAATTAAGTCTACACATCCATGATGAAATTGTAATGAACTCCAACGAATATTTATTTTTCGTGAATCATTTTCTGAAAATTGAACTTCTAAACTAGTTCCGCTGTGAACAACAGGAATTCTGCGCTTACCGTGCCGATATATTTTGTGAATGTCTCCATATTCAAAAGTTTCTTCTTCTACAGCAGCTCTCAGTTTTCTCGGAAAAAATCCAACGCTGATTTTGCTCTGCAATAATTTCCTGTAACCTTCCGAATAAATTGTGCCGTTTGGATCTAAAACTCCAATCAAAACTTTTGTGATTCCTGATTTTACAATCAAATCAGCACAGGATTCTATTTGCTGATTTTCGAGAACTTGAATACAAGGCTCTAAAGTTGTGTACAAAGTTGATCCCTCAAGTTCTTCGGCAGTTAATTTTTTAATAGCGACTCTTTCAGCATGAGTTCCTTTCTCTTCTCCTCGAAATCCCGTTGAAAGAATAATTCCAGTTTTAGCTATCACAGCACCAACCCTAGGAAAATCTGTACATTTTAAATGTTCCTCAATGGCAATTTTTATTAAATCTTGGTCAGAATATATCTTCATGTTTATTTTAAGTTTTCGTAAAATAGCTGCTAACTTACTTATATGTGCAATAAAGCCCCACAAGCATTCTTAAACTGGATTGCTTGTGGGGCTTGTTATATATATCTTCTCTAAGATATTACTTTTATAAATCATCAAACGGATTTTTTGTTTTTTTGAAGATTTTTTGTAGTGGGGTAAGTTTAAGCTTGTTTGCTTCCCAAATTTCCGTATCAATCAAGAATAGCATTTATTGATTTTGAGCAACCAAATGGTACCAAAGGTTATCTATTCCTATTTTTGACACTTCCCCTTTAACGTTTATTTTGATGAACTTTATACCATATAAAACATGAGTATTAGTTACAATAACGATATGGTCGATGTTGGTCGCCTGCAAAAAAGAAAAAACTGAATAAATCTCCGGGAACAACGTTGGATATTCTCAAAAAACGGTGGATTTTTGATAGGATTAAAAATTTCCTTTTAAGTTATTGTCTCAAAAACGAACTTTAGTTAATGTTTAAGATCAACCAAGAAAAAGCTGAGAATGTGTCCAGTCCTTTATTCGACGTTTTTGATCCCAACCTACCATAAATTTCGAATTTAAAACCTTCAACAATTTCTAGTTGACCTAAACTTTAGATATTTGGAAGGTAAGTACTAGAAACTTTTTTATTTTTGAATAAATCGAATTTATAAATGAGAGAACATGAAACCAAAAGCAGAAACTCCAGAGATTAGCAACCAACAGTTGTTTGAGATGATTTCAGATCTATCTAGAAAGATTAATGACATCCACAGCCTTCATTTCTCAGAACAACATTTAAACAAGCGAGAAAATCAGAAAAAAAAGTTCCTTGCAGAAATCCTAACTGGCCCTGCAAGAAACTCCAAAAACCGTTAAATGGCAGGAATAGCTTTATCCGACCTCACAAACTTCAACAGTTCCTTCAAATAGGTCTCCGTTTCAGAGAGGCTGCCGTGCCTGTTTGCGGAACAAATCTCCGCAAGCGTCCAGCCAGCTCTAAACTTCCGAACATTTGAAAGGTGTTTGAAAGAATAGAGCGTATAGTTTTTATCCAGCAGACCAGTTGCCTCCAAACATTTTTTAAACCTATTATAGGCAAAATTTTCAGCACACATTTTCTGTGAAATGAAAGTTGTCGCAGAACCAAGCAAAAAATACTCTTTATCGAATTTTTCTATCTGTAACTTATCTAGTTCAGTTCTCAAACTCATATCAATATTTACAGGGATTTTTTTTTATTTTTTGAAATGATCCCAGGAATGGTGATTGTATTTTCTTCCAGATCAATATACTTTAATTGCAGGAACCTAAGCTCCTTTGGCCGGATACAGGTATAATAAATCATTCGCACGAATAGCTGGCAATATTTATCATTCTTATCGAGCCAGTCCATAATGACTTTGAAATCCCGTTCCGTAAAGACCTGATGAGACTGCGTAGGCATTTTCTTTCGCGTCTCGCAGTCTGTTACCGGGTTCTCAGAAATATATTTGTTTACCTTCAAGAACCTAAAAAAGTTATTGAGCCCTATCCTGCAGTTGTTATAAGTTACCCCTGCCCATTTTTCTTCTCTTTCCTTAATGTTGAGAAAATCGGTAATTTCGAAATCACTAATCGTATTTACCTTTTTATTTCCTCCATGATATTTAATAAAAGAGTTCACTGTTGAACGGTAAGTGCTGATTGATTTTGGCCTGGTCCCTTTCGCTTTGTGGTAGGATGTGAACAGCTCCATCGCTTCATGAAGATCAATACCGATGAGTTCCTTTTTCAGACGTGCATTGGCATGCTCATCCAATGGATTCCATCCGCCTTCAAGAGCTATCCGGTAAGCTTCGCAGAGATCGGTAAAAGCCCTAAGCTTTTGCCTTGGATCTTTTATCCGGTTAAGGTTTCGCGTTACACGGATTCGTTGCATGCGTTCATCGGATGTATTGCGAAAAAAGAACTCAACATACCAGCTTTGCTTCGCAATTTCTTTTTCCATGCTACTGCCTGCAGGAACATTGTTGATGGTCCTTCCCTTTACGACGCGAGGCAGAGTATATGGCACGTCAGGAGTTTCCATGAAGCCAAAACTAGCTCCACACGTGTTTTTTTCTTGTAACTTACGTTCGGAATACTCAAGCATTTGGTGTTAATTCAGTTCTTATAATTCTAGTAACCCAAAACCAACAACAGTAGTTTTGAAGTCAACCATGGATTCCGCAAATAATTTAAAGAATGATTTTTATCATCAATACGCCGCCTTTACAAGTGCACAGATTATGAACCAATTTTTAATTTTTGAATTATTCAAAGTTAAGGACTAATGATCAAGCTTTCCATTTTTTTTGCTTCTTTCTAAAGAATAGGTTTCATTGATAAATTAGGATCCTTCAATAGATGGAAACAGCAACTAATATGGAATTAAATTCACAAATCTATCTTTATTCAGTTGGACGTTCTAATGGAATGTCTCACAAAACGAAGTTATCCATCCCCTACTGTATATTTTTCTTTCACCTGTAGTTTAAATGCACCATTACGGCAAAGAGAAAAAATGTCTGATAAAGCGAATATTTTGCTGGCTCCAGACCCTATAGTATTTCGACCTACTATATTTGGATTTACCAAAGAAGTACTTAAATTATCATAGACAAACAGCGACCTGTCTTAAAAATGAGGTATCCATCCCTTCGGTATTTTTCCTGCAGCTGGAGAATCTAACGATATAAAACTTAAATGGGCTCCTTCATTAAAGTTGACTCGAATATCTATTGGATATTCGGCATTAATTTCAACCTGGTCTAACTCTCAGTTTGTATTTAGCTTTCTAAATTATTTGCTCGTGGCTGGTCATGTTTATTGCTTTAAATGTACAGCTAAATAGAAGTAAGAAAGACACTGCATCTTTGAAATGCAACTTTTTCACATCTAACAATACTCAGTGATTCGTATTTTTTTTTAATTTAGTTATGCAAATCACTCAACCGTTGATGTAGCTTTTCTTTGAGAGAAACTTAATCCCAAAACTAGCAGAAAGCTATGCTTGAGCATAAGCTCAAAGATGATTACTATATCACGGAAGAAGCGACCTATCTGCCTTGTCAGGTCAGATCTATTTTGAAACTAAGGACTTTGGAGTGATTTGCTTTTTTATCGCAAATATATGGAGTCAAACAAGCTATCAGGAACTAAATTCTTTATTGGCATTGATGTTTCCAAAGCCACATTCAACTACTGTTTAAGATATGGTGGCGGCACTGTTGTTAATGGGAAAGTGGCTAATAATATTGAATCAATAAAAGAATTTGTATCTGGATTAAAAGTAATACCCGAGTTCAAACTAAGGTATGCTGTTTTTGGAATGGAAGTGACTGGCGTTTATGGATTGACATTGATGACTACACTTACCAAACTTAAGGCAAAAGTAGTTGTTGAACCAGCTATGCGCATCAAGAACTCTTTAGGTATCATTCGAGGGAAGAATGATAAACTTGATGCAGCCAGAATTACCAGGTATCTAATCAAGAACCTTCAAGAGTTAAAATTATGGGTGCCTCGAAGAAAGGTAATTGATGAGCTCAGCAGCTTATCTACATTAAGAACTCGTATTGTAGAGGTCAGAAAAATAATTACAACCCCATTAAAAGAAGATCATGGATTCATCGATTTATCTATTTCGCAATCAAATATTGCACTATGTAATCCATCAATATCAGAAGTAAATCAACTTATCTTAAATATTGAGGAGCGCATCAAAGAATTGTGGAAAAACGATATCCACTGTAACAGACTGATGCAGATAATGCTTTCCGTTATAGGCATAGGGGATATTACCGCTTTACAAATGCTTATTCACACCAATGAATTTAAATCAATTACTACCGCACGAGCTTTTGCATCTTACTGTGGCGTTGCGCCCTTTGAGTATGATTCCGGCACTAGCTTAAAGAAAAAAGCCAGAGTATCCCCAATTGCCAACAAGCGGATCAAATCTCTTCTCCATAACGGGGTAAGATCTTGTTTAAAGAATGATTCCGAGATAAAGGCATATTATAAAAGACGAGTGGAGATTGATAAAAAAAACAAAATGTCCACAATGAACGCTATAAAATTCAAACTAATATGTCGGGTTTTTGCATGCGTGCGTGCCGATCGGTTATATGATAAAAATTATGTTTCTAAAGCGCCGGAGGTGGTAAAGAGTCAGTAACGAATTGTTGCAATATTAATCATTTTTTGATCAATCCATATTTACAAAAATCTTAAGTGTAACACCATAATTTTATTACTTTTGAGTATGAAAAAAATTTTAGCGCTCCTCATTATCATCGTTGCTATTTCCTGTAAAAAAGATCAATCTGAAGATAAAAACACGGTTGTTTATCAGGAATCCCAATTATTAGGTAGATGGGTTTATGAAAGCATCAAATTAAACGGTGTTAA
>JAZBLX010000071.1:0-6790 GCA_037033465.1 Bacteroidota bacterium
GAAGCCTGTCTTTTCTTGTTCTGTTGTGGCGGCTGTACTCGCATTCATGACCGTTTCCTGCCTGACGTAATTGACCGGGTAAGTTGAGATGGCAAAACAGACTCCCTGACCTGCGTAGATAAAATTTCCACTTCAATGCCAGGCATTATTAAGTGATAAGGAAAATTCGATGGCTGGATAAGGTAGGTTTTTTGCTGTCATTTAGCGGCTTTGTCTCATTGACAACGTGCTAACTTTTCCCCACAGAAAAAATATCATCCTCCTTTATAAGGTATCGTTCATGTCCATTCAGGCAATTGACGGCGTACTGCAGCAGCTTCAGGCGACCTCACTGCAGGCCAGCAACCGCAGCAGTGAAGCCCCTAATCAGATCGATTTCGGTGCAACTATGAAAGCGGCGCTGGATAAGATCAGCGAGACGCAGACCACCGCCCGCACCCAGGCGCAGGATTTTGAGATGGGGAAACCCGGTATCGCGCTTAATGATGTGATGGTCGATCTGCAGAAATCATCAATCTCAATGCAGATGGGTATTCAGGTCAGGAACAAGCTGGTGTCGGCGTATAGTGAAATTATGAATATGCAGGTTTAGGCGGGTAACTGTCTGAAGCTGTTAAGGTTTATCATACTGCCACTTTAGTGGAGCACGTATGTAGCACAAGATCGCTCATTTTCGTGTTGATGAGTGATAGCTGGTCGGTATTGTTCTCTGACATCCAGGCGCCATAAACCCGGTACATCATCTGCGCATCGGAGTGACCCATTTGCGATGCAACGTAGTTCGGGTTTGCGCCTGCTGAAAGAGCCCAGCAGGCGAACGTATGACGGGACTGATAGGCTTTCCGGTGACGCAGGCCTGCACGCCTCAATGCGCCGGTCCATATCTGTCCGAGTGACTCTGTTGAGTAATATGCTCCCGATCATCTGTTGATTGCATTTACGCTTGGGTTGATCACGAATGTCTTCTCTTCTTTCATTCATTCATTCGCTATACTTCCCGATATAAACGTGAACGAAGTTTTGGGATACATTCAGTTAAGCTTTTTTTGCTCTCGCAAAATATCAGCAGCTGCATCAGTCAGGTATACCACTCGGTTTCCAGCTTCCGCCTTCGGCAGAGTGAGGTTGCGTCTAACGATTAACTTCTTCGCCTCAAGAACGATATCCTCTTGGGCAGAGCGCGTATCTCTCCGTGTTGCAATCTTGTCAGGATGGCGAGAGACTAAATGTTCTCCGTCTGATGTGTTGAGAATGCTGCAGTGGAACGAGAATAATATTATAAAGAAAATAATATAAGCGCAGATGATGAAGATTATTAAGCGTGTATTACTTATTCTTAGCAAAAACCCCATTCACCCATGTAAAAATGGTATAAACAACGAACGTCGTCGCATGTTTAGAAAAAAATTTTTTATTTCTAATGCACTTTAAGTAGCCTCTGAAGATTTTAAGCAAGGTAAGATAAGAGAAAGTGGCTCCATAATAACCAAGTAGAATTGACATTTTTTGATACATTTGCTTTTGTAGCAATGGAGTCATTTGATGTTTGGAATAATAGGTTTTTAGAAAACCAATGTGATTTGGTGCGCCTAAATATTAACTCGGAATAAATTTCCCGGCATAAACTTATAGCGCAATGCTAATAACATCGCACTCTATAATAAAGAAATGATATTTCATGGCTTGCAGCTAATGCTAATATATATTTAAGTAAAAAATACAGAAGTTAAAATTGTTGATTTTAATAGCTATAATATCAAATGTTATTATACGGATACTTCGGTATCAGGCGGTGTTACATCTGGCGTCAATATGATTCCAGTAATATCAGTCAGCGCAGATTTTATTACATCATCCGATGCGGCATAGAAATTATTATTGAGGGAAACCTGTAATGTAAGGAAAATGATCAGAGATAATAGTTTTGGCATGATGCTGTAGGTTATAATAATTAATGATGGATCCGACCAATCTAGTTTTGGCCAAAAGGTTAATTTTATAAAGATATAGTGATCTATTTAGGGATTTAAATTAACAATATCTATCTGACCAATGTAACTTCAACCTCTTCTTTTCAGAATAGCTCCTTTCCTCAGCTAGAGATAAATTTTTTAACAGCGACAAACAGTCTGGAATGGTCTTTTAAGCAAGAAAGAGAATTAATGAGATGTTTTCGCTGCAAAAACTCTAGGCTCAGTAATGCTCTGTATATGCATCTGTGCCTGTATCATTAGCTTATTTCAGTAGGTCTTATGCGGCAAGATTTTGTCAATAATAGCGTAATGATTATCGAAAAATATTTCCACCAGTCTTTTCAATATAAAATCAAGAGGTTTTCGTTTAAATTTGATTCAGGAGGCATACTTGCTTTAAATGAAATAATCGATGATGTCCCTGACTTTTAAGAGTAAACAGTTGAAGATTACAGCCGCACAAGCGGCTGTAGGTTTTTCACTTTTTGATGCCGACTATATAAACGTCACCATATGTGAAGTTAAAAGAGCGATCACCAAGAGTGTTTACAAGCTTCTTGTATTGCGATTCATCCTTCAATAGATAAACTGCATCTTTATCAAGATTTCCACTATTAACTGCATTAACGATTTCTTCAGTCTGCTTGTTCCATGTATCACCATTGAATCTTGCAAAGTAACCGAAGTTCATAGACATATTGTTTGTTGAGGCTAAATATGCCCACTTAACATATTCACTTGAAAAACTCCATGGAACAGGAGTTAAAAGTTTTTTATAACTCTTGGATATGTATCTTACATTATTATTTTCAATTACATATGATACATCTTCTTTAGTAAATGATTTACGCCTTTCCTTGTATATTTTATGCACATCGTACACATTAAGAAAAGCAATAATTGATGCAATGACAATCACAGTCTTTCCGTTAAATGCCTTGCTTATATATACAGCCGTAAATGCAAGTATCCCATAAAATACAACCCAGCCAAACCTACCAGTAGCTCTGAATGTACCTGTTATTCCTTTAAGAAATGAGGGATCATAGAAAGAGATTAAGGTGGTTTTTCCTATTGTTATATTATTAGATAGTGCATAAATAAATATTAAAGTCACAATAATAATAATAACCTTATTGTTATTTATAGCATCTTTAAAGTCTGCAGCTTTAAGTTTGAAAGCGTGGAAACCTATAGTAAATAAAGCAATTATGACGCCAAACCCGATATAATTTAACCCTTCATAATCTCCCCGTCCATAAGGCATAGGTTTTATTATTGATGAATAGGGTTCAAAATAAGGATTAATAAAAGAGTTGAGATTTAGTTTGTAAAACCCATAGCCATCAGCTGAAAAACTATTTGAGATTGTAAAGTAACCTATTGCATACATTGAAAAAAAGACTGCAGCAAGACATATTGCTATGTTTTTGCAGATATGTTCACATGCTAAATCCTTTTTAATCATCCGGTTTAAATTGTCTGCAAAATATATAGCTAAAGACATTGCTAGAAGATATGCATGCACCCAAGATGACAAGCATAGAAGAACCACCCATGACTTTGCTTTAAACCTTTCGGAAAAATACAAGAAATATGAAAATATAATAATCCAATGTGCAGAAAGAGCAAAGTGGCCACCCGTTCGGTTTGTAAATGGAACTGCCGATATGAAAATTATTGAGAATAACAAAGCGTAAAGGTTTTTTCCTGTTAATTTTTTTACCAAAAGGAACGATGAAACGCCTTGTAGTATAAAACAAGATAAGATCCAAATGCCCGTATATTGAAAAGTAGCAGGTAAAAGCGATGATATGGATTTGAAGAAAATAGCTAGTAATGGGATTGAATCAGTGTAAACAATAGAGTTATTCAGTTCAATACCATATGAAGTGTTCTTTCCAATTGGCCATTGAAGGATAGGTGTGTGTCTGAAAAATTCCCATCCAAGCCAGTGTTGAGCGGGATCGCCAGACATCAGGAAACCTATATTAGTTATGTCAAGAGTATTTATCCCGCCGGCAAAGCAGAAAAAAACCAAACCAATAAGGCCTGATGATATCAGATAGTAGTTAATTTTCACTTTTTAGCCCCATTTTTTTTTATATATCTTGGTCTTTTTTTGGTTTCAAGATAAATCCTGCCAATATACTCTCCCATCACACCAATCCCTATAAGCTGAACTCCGCCCAAGAAAAGGACCGATACCATGATAGAGGTATAGCCACGCACCGGATTGCCAAAGAAAATCTTGTCAATGATCATCCAACCTCCAAAAAAGAAAGCCATTACTGCAACAATCAGGCCGAGGTAAGTCCATACGCGAAGAGGAAAGGTAGAGAAGCTAGTTATTCCTTCAAGAGCAAGATTCCAAAGTTTCCAGCCGTTGAATTTAGATACGCCGACTGCTCTTTCTGCGCGGATATACTCAACCACCTCAACATTTCCACCTACCCAAGAAAGAATCCCTTTCATAAAAAGGTTTCTCTCGGGAAGAGTTTTGATATGTTCGACAATTTCCCGAGACATTAGGCGAAAATCACCAACGTTTTCTTCAATTTTTGGCGAACTTATTTTATTGTGTAATCGATAAAACCATTCGGCAGTTTTACGCTTCAGATGTCCGTCAGTGCTTCTGTCAATGCGCTTCGCCAACACCATATCTGCCCCTCTCTCCCAGCACTCGATGAGCTTCGGTATCACTTCAATAGGATCCTGAAGGTCTACATCAATAGGGATTACAGCATCACCAGTCGCGTGTTCAATACCGGCGAAAAGAGCCGCTTCTTTGCCGAAGTTTCGTGTAAAAAATAAATTTTTGATTAAGTGGTCACTCTCCTCAATCTCTTTCATAATGACAGCGGTATGATCCGAACTTCCATCATCAACAAAGACAATTTCAACTTCATATTTATCAAGAGCATTTAACTCTCTTACCTCTCTATGAAAATATCTTATAGCATCTTCTTCATTAAAGACAGGTACGACGAGGGATACTTTCATTTTATCTCCCTGAATATTACATATTTAGAATAAAGGAAACCACTTATAAGACTGATTGCAGAAAATACGACTAAAGTAATAAGAGGGTTGATTTTCATTAAATCGCCACAGTAACCAACAAGTGTCGCTAATGCTCCCATAAAAAAGACATACATCATGTATCTAATCGTTGTTACCTTTGCTCTAAATGTCCACTTTGCGTTTACAAAGAATGAAAAGGTAACAGCTAAACAAAAAGCAATAAAGTTTGATAGAGATTGTGGTTGACCATTTTTTATGCAGATAGCGAATGTCACCCAGTGTATGAGGGTGTTCAAAACTCCAACGGTCATATAGCGCGCGAATAACTGGGCCATCTTATGCTCCATAAAAAGACATAGAATTTTCTCATTGAAGCTTTGTATGATCAAGTAATGGTTCTTACATGTACCCTTGAGCGGCGAAAAAGTGGACGGTTTTGGGCGGTAAGTATTGACTAGCAGGCTATTTTCAAGTTGAGCCTTTTAATCAATACCGGCCATTGCAACACCTTACTGATTACATATGGCGCAGGGATAAATGTTTGAGGTAGGCGCATGATAATAATAAGGATTAGGCATTCTTTCTGATGCCTATGGGACTTGTGAGATGAATTTACGAGATTTCCATCACTGCCATTGGAGTTTATTGAGAGCCGGCTACATCTGAAAAAATTGTTTGCGTATAACCCATTACACACGCTTAGCGATGGGCTTAGGTCGGTTTCGCTCTTTTTTTAAATGACGAGTTGAGCCAAAATATTGGGGTTTACTTGCACAATTTACCTCTGTTACTCTAAATTAAAGTAATTTTTTATATCAGAAACTTGGCTTGATACGGCAAAAAATTTTGTCAGGTATAGGCTTGAGAATGATATTCTGCTGTAGCACTATAGATGGTATCAAAATGGTGTCGGTATATGAACCTTTAGGTCTACAATTTAGCTGAAGTACTCATCTGCAGCACAAAAATTACCACAAGTCACTTTAAAACCACTATTACAGCAGTTTTGAATTTAAGTATGTCTCTGCAAAACCATGCTTCAACGTACACCATCTTAAAGCTATGATATTAAAAGTTAAGTGATGATTTCCTGGTTTAGATGAGCTGACTCCACTAAATAACATTAGTCTGCATAATCAGAGACCAGTATCTACACAAGTTTCTTTGCTAAGTGTATATGCCTGTACTGGCGATAATGCAGGTGTCATTGACTATACTGCTCTTTATTACGAGCCGTGCAGCAGGGAACTCACTCTTCGGTGCAGGCGACCCGACCCCTCATCACCCATCAGCAGGACGCCAGCCCAATGCTAAAAAAACTTATCCTTATCGCATCGTTAATCAGCTTATCGGCTCCAGCCTTTGCTGCCACGCAATGCGGGCCGTTCTATCTTAAACCTGACAAGAGCGGCTGGTTCTCGGTGAATGGAGAACGCGCAAAAACGCAGAAAGTCACCTTTGCGAAAGAGAAGGGCGATTACGACAACGCGACGGTCAAACTGCTGGTGAAAAACAGCAAAGCGCCAGGGATGGTGGATATGGAACTGACGAACCGTGAGGGTAAAGGGCTGTTAAGAGCTGAAATCGTCCGCACCAGCCAGAGTCAGATCCGCATACGAGGCGCCTATGATTGCGAACCGGCTAAATAGGCTGAGCTTCGACTGCCCACTTCTGAACATGGCATAGCCCGGAAGCGGGCCTGATAAAAGCTTTTGAGAAGAGTGCGAAAGATTGTCAGGCAAGCGCTTGAGCTCTGGCTGGCCTGACAACGTATGCCGTCTGCTCATCATCCA
>JAZBLX010000072.1:0-6756 GCA_037033465.1 Bacteroidota bacterium
AGAGAAGTATGGGATGCACTAAGGAGTATTCCTGTTGGTGAATTAAGAAGTTATTCAGATATTGCGCAGGCAATAGGCAGTACTTCGGCTTGCAGGGCAGTAGCTCGGGCAAACGGCGCTAATCAGATTTCGATTCTAATACCTTGCCATAGAGTAATTGGTGCTGATGGCACCTTAACTGGATATGGCGGTGGGCTGTGGCGAAAAAAATGGCTGATTGAGCATGAACGCAGAATTTCAAACTTTTAAGAGGTAATTATGAGCAATTATACAGAAGCATTACATGCATTGCATGATAACCAATCTCCACTCTTTTTATTTAATGTCTGGGATGCAGGCACCGCAAAAGTTATCTGTAACAGCGGAGCGAATGCTGTTGCAACAAGCAGCTGGTCTGTCGCCGAAGCTCAAGGCTACAATGATGGCCAGGCCATGCCTTTTAATGAACTTCTAATAGTCGTTAAAAATATTGTAAATTCAGTAAATATTCCGGTTACAGTGGATTTTGAAAGTGGTTATGCAGATGAAATTGACGATATTTGTGAAAATTTCGGCGCATTGATTAAAGCAGGAATTTCAGGGATTAATTTTGAAGACCAAAATATAAGTGCTGGCGGGATTATTGACAGTGAATATCAGGCCAAAAGAATCACAGCCCTAAGAAAAAAGGCCAGTGAACTGGGTGTGAATATATTCATCAATGCACGAACTGATGTGTTTTTACAGGAGAGCGATGAGTCAAAACATGCCGATTTAACTGATGAGGTAATACGGAGAGGTTTAAGCTATCGGGATGCTGGAGCCAATGGCTTTTTTATTCCCGGAACAACAAATAAAAATCTCATTAGAAAAATTTGTGAAGCTGTTTCGTTGCCAATCAACGTAATGGATCTCAGCGATCAGCCAGATCTGGAATCTTACAGTGAAATAGGTGTAAAACGCGTCAGCATTGGTCCAAAATCTTGGATCGATTTCAGCTCAAGCTTTAAAGAGAAAGTTGAAAAATTATACAATTAAAAAAGAATAGATAAAATTTACTTTATATTTTAAATCTTGGTGTATTTCCGGGGAAGGACTCGCTTTTTTAAATATTAATATTTAACCACTAATTTTAATATAACTAGGATGGAAAAAATGCATTCAGTTGATTTAATCATGATCGGCTGTGGCCCGTCTAATCTTGCCGTTAGCGTGGCTCTAGAAGAAAAAAATAAAGTTGGTAATATCAAAACTTCCATAATACTTGAAAAGGATAATACGGTTTGCTGGCATAGAGGAATGCTTTTCCCAGAGGCTCAATCACAGGTCTCCTTTCTAAAGGATTTAGTTACTCAACGCGACCCGACAAGTAGATTTAGTTTCTTGAATTTTTTGCACAAAACTCAACGACTTGATCAATTCATTAATCTTCAGACATTTAATCCATTCAGAAAGGAAATATCTAACTATCTGCAATGGGTTGCAGACAATCTGAAAAAAACTGAAGTTGTATATGGTTTTAAAGTTATAGATATTACTCCCGAGATTGACAGAAATGGAAAAATATCTGAATGGCGAGTTATATCTGAAAAAGGTGAAGAATACAGGGCAAAAAAAATTATCTATGGGGGGGGGCGCGACTTAAATATACCTGAAGTATTTACAGGTCTATCCGAAGAGCGGGTTATCCATAGCGTTAACTATCTATCTTTTTTAAATCGCATTGACAAAGGTAATATTCGGAATATTGCAGTTATCGGTGGCGCGCAAAGTAGCGCTGAGATTTATCAATCATGCCTGGATCAATTCCCAGAAGCAAAAATATCAATGATAATGCGCTCAATTGGTTTGGTGAACTATGAAGGCAGCCAATTCACAAACACCTTATTTCAAAATGAGTACATCAATACTCATTTTGAAAAAAATGATGAAATCAAAGCAAACGTTCTTAAAGCCATGAGAACAACTAATTATGCTGGCGTTGCTCCTGCTACTTTGTCAGGATTGTACAGATTCCATTATTTACAAGATATGAACGGTAAAAAAAGAGCATTTATGCATACGCAATGTGAGATTCTTGAAGCTGATGAGCATCAGGATGGCGTTGTTATAAAATGGAAAGATAATATTAATGATAAAATCTGTAGCGAAAAGTTTGACCTGGTATTTTTAGGTACAGGTTTTAAAAACAAAACTCCTATCTTGTTTGAAAATTTACAAAAAACCCTGAAACTGGAAAAAATTAAAGTCTCAAGGAAATATCGCGCTGAACTTCCTTATGCTGAAGGTGCTTCCTTACATTTACAAGGGGTTAATGAAGAAACACATGGCATTGCAGATTCGCTTCTAAGCGTTCTTGCACTGCGTTCCCGCGAAATTGTAGATGACCTTTTAGTTAAACAATGAGGTAAAAAATGCATTCATTTAAGAAATTAAATCGAGACGAACTTAAATTTGAAAACAACCTTTTTGCGCAGCGACTTTTACCATGGCCAGAACTAAATGCACCTTTCGAAGGTTCATGGTGTGTTATTAAACCCGGAACAGAATCCTCCCCACATCTTCATCATGAACATGAAATTTTCATTGCTGTAAAGGGAACTGCAGTTATCCGATGTGAAGGTGAAGATACAATTTTTAAAACGGGGGATATAGTTCAATTCAACCCACACACTAAGCATTCTGTAATAAATAATTCTGAAGTAGATTTTGAAATGTACAGCGTGTGGTGGGACAAAAATATGTCCGGGAACTTCCTGCGTTCTGATTTACAAAGTGAAGGCGACACTTTCTATGGGAAGCGCTTAATTATCGCTCCTCCTCCAACGCCCAATGGCGATTTACATGTTGGTCACATGGCTGGACCCTATCTTGCGGGTGATATTTATGCCAGATATCAGCGCTTAAAAGGTCGCACTGTTAACTACGCCACTGGCACAGATGATAGCCAAACATATGTAGTAACCAGTGCTCTTAAAGCCGGTTTGTCACCTCAAGAACTGTGTCATAAGTCATCGCAGGAGATAAAGCGGACGTTAGAAAACTGGGGAGTTAAGCTTGAGGGGTATGCACCATTCGATGTGGGTTACAAGCAGGCGGTGATACAGTTTTTGAAGCCCCTTTATGAAAAACAAAAGCTTCGCCTTAAATCTGTGAAGCTTCCGTGGTCAGAACTCCGCGGTGAGTTCATGGTCGAATCCTATGTAAGTGGTGAATGCCCAGTATGCCTGGCACAAAGCAGAGGCGGCCTGTGTGAAAACTGCGGTCATCCCAACAACTTTGATCAGTTAATGAATCCAATTTCTACAATGCCTCCCTATGAAAATCTTGCATATAGAGATGTAGAAATCCTTGTGTTCCCGGTTGAAGAATATCGTGAACAACTTCTAAATTACTATGCCGAGAAAAAAGGCTTATGGCGACCTCATATCACTCAACTCATGGATGAATTGCTCAGTAAAAAACTGATCGATTTTCCAGTTACTTATCCTGTTACGTGGGGTATTCCTTCGCCGTTTCCGGGTACGGAGGGCCAGGTACTTAATGCTTGGGTTGAGGGCATGCCAGCCTCAATGTATTGCAATGCGTGTGGAACTTCACAGGAACAGTCTTATGACTATGAGTGGCTTAGTACTACAGGAAATAAACTTGCCTACTTCCTTGGTTTTGATAACTCTTATTTTTGGGGTGTAACACATCTGTCACTTCTAATGGCTTATGAAGGCAAGTATATTTTGCCTGACTACATCGTTCCAAATGAATTTTACGAACTTGAAAATGCGAAGTTTTCGACGAGTAGAGGCCACTTAGTTTGGGCAAATGATCTAGTTAAAGAATTACCTCGAGATTACGCTCGGTTCTATCTCTGTCTCACAAGTCCAGAAAACAGTCGTAGCAACTTCAGTCGAAAAGCTATGGAGCAGATTCTTACAGAGCGTTTAATTGAACCATGGAACGCACTGGTAAACGCATATAAAGCTCATATTTGGCGTCCTGCAGATGTCATTACAGGAACAAACGTTGGGTTGGCAGCAAAGACTATGCGTGATCGCTTATACGATTGCTGTGAACTCAAAAACTTCAGTCAAAGTCGGCTTGCCGACTGGATCTTGAATCATATAGCGCGGCTGGAAAAAGTGATGTCCGCTGGAAATGGTCAAGAAATTTGTTCAATAAACAGCCAGATAATGGTGCTGCTTGAAGGCATGAGTCTTGTAATGATTGATCTGGTGCATGACATGAGTGAGGAAGCGAAAGCAAATAACCATGCATTGCTTCCTTTGAAAGAAATGGCTGAACTTTCATCTCTGGGAAGAACTGAAAATTATGCTCCCTAAAATTGCAGTCGTAGGCGCTGGCATCACCGGTGTTCTGACAGCATTAGCCTGCGCCCAAAAGGGCGCAGCAGTGGATGTCTATGACTTAAAAGCAATACCGAATAAGGAAAATAATTCCTGGGCTTATGCACGTCTCTTCAGAACTGTACATGAAAATTCTCCACATTTGTCCGACTTAGCTTCAAGGTCCGAAAGTTTTTGGAGAAATATGCAGCTACACACAAGTGAATGCCTCATCCGTCCAGTCAATGTTATCAGAGTTAGTAATGAATCTACTCTCTTGCAACTGCAGGAGGCGTATGCCTTACATCATCATGATAGTTATATAACAGATGTGGATTCAATATATCTAAATTCGTCTTTTATGGTGAAAAATAGCAATCATAAGATTTTAATAGGTAATGATGGTTTACTGCTGAACGCTGATAAAATTTACAAAAAATTAGTTGATGAAATGAAAGAAAATCGAAATATTAGATTGATACCCAATAGCAAATTATTTGCAAATGGCCTTTTATCAATTCATGAACATGAAATTCTTAAACAAAATTATTCAACAATAGTATTTTCGACAAGTTCTCCGGTCAAATCGGATTCAGATGCGGTGATAAAAAAGTATCAGTATCATATAGATATTACTTTAAAATCAGAATGTGATTTCAGGCATGCAATCCTGGATCTCGGCGATATTAATAAAACCTGGTGCGTACCTTCTTTCAATGGACAGAAAATAAAACTTAGTGCAAGTATGTTTTCTTTTTGTTCGCTCCCTAATGAAACACTTAAAAGAGAATGTCGTGATTATTTGCTTGGCATGATAAAAATACCGATAATTAAAGTTAGCGAAGCCATATCAAGTTATTACGAATTTAACGGCGATCAGTATTATGATAAAAATCGTTGGAAAATTGATAAAGAAAGCGGGTGTGTATTGATGGAGGCATGTAACTCTCAGCATTTTAAGAGCGCACCTGCTACTGCATGCGAAATTAGCAAATACATTCTTCAGTAAAAGTTACATTATCAAATTAAGGAAAGCTATGAAAATACTTGCAATCGAAGTTGGCCAATTTGGTGATTATTACAACTCAAGATATAAGCAATGCGAAGAGTATGGGGCGGATTTGTTTTTATTATCGGGGTTATCTGAAAATGATCACTGGCACGCTAACAAGTTTTTCATTGCAAACAGTTTGAATATTGATGACCTAATAAGTCTTGCTATTGAAAAGCATCAAATTCATCATTTTGATGGTGTAGTTACTTTTGCAGAAAACAGCGTTATAGCTACAGCTATGATTGCTGAAAATCTTGGATTACCAACAATTAGCACTAATGCGTCAATTAAAAGTCGCAATAAAATTTACATGAGAGAAGCGCATGCGGCGAATCATGCTCCGCACCCAGCATTCAAACTTGTTAACAGCATGGAAGACGCAATTGAAGCAGCTCAACTAATTGGATATCCCGTAATACTTAAGCCAACACTTGGATCTGCCAGTCAGTTTGTTTACAAAATTTCCAGCGATGAAGAGCTTACTAACGCCTTTGACACGGCTTCATCTGGAATTCATACCATGAGCCAATTCACAAATGAGGCCATTATAAAAAATCTAGGTCCCAACGCCTTGATGATCGAATCCTATCTGGACGGAAAGGAATATCTTGTCGAGGCCTACATTTGGGATGGCCAAACGGTAATTGGCTCTGTCGTAGACCGCGTAACTCTTGAAGGCAATTCTTTCGAAGATGACGTACATCACGCACCTACGTCACTTACACCGGAGCAACTTGCCGAACTCGCACAGGCTGTACACAAGGGTGCTGTTGCTCAGGGGCTGGACCGAAGCATTATGCATGCTGAAATCAGATATCATAATGATAAGCCATACATTGTAGAAATTGCTGCCCGAGCTGGAGGTGGCGGATTGGACTTCATGGCACGGATTTCCAGTGGATACTGCCCTATCCGAGCCATGCTTGACATCTCTATTGGTAGGAAACCCGTGTATGAGCAGTACCAACGTTCAGGAACAGATACCTTTGCACTTTGTCTTATTTCTGCAGCTGGCGTAGTAGAAGATATTGAAGTGCCAAATGAGGTAAGAAATGACCCGGCAGTTTTCATGCTTAAACTAATTGTCAAAAAGGGAAGCAAAATCAAAAGACCTCCCTATGGAAATGACATTTTGGGCTTTATAGGGGTAGCTGGGAGTAGCTATGCGGAAACTGAAGAGAAAGCAATTTCTTATAGTAAAAAAATTATTGTCAGGTTAACAAAATGAAGCTTGGACTTGCAATAGCGTTAGGAGACCATGGGAATCATCATTCTCAAACATTTATTCGTGCGATTAATTATTCATTAGAAAATTTTCCTCACTTCGGAAAATTATCACTGAAAATTGTAAATGACAAAAAGAATGTTAGCGGAGGAAAATCT
>JAZBLX010000073.1:0-5907 GCA_037033465.1 Bacteroidota bacterium
GGGCACGTTTAACAGCCTGAGCCACTTTACGTTGGAATTTTAACGAAGTACCAGTTAAACGGCGTGGTAACAATTTACCTTGATCGTTAATGAATTTCAACAAGAAGTTTGCATCCTTGTAATCGATGTATTTAATTCCGTTTTTCTTGAAACGGCAATATTTTTTACGGTTATCCTCTACTTTAGGGGCGGTTACGTATTGAATTTGTTCTCTTGCCATTACGCTGCAACCTCCTTAGTTTTTTTGTTAAAAGCACCACTACGCTTTTTCTCATTGTAAGCAATAGCGTGTTTGTCTAAACGGATAGTTAAGAAACGTAACACACGCTCATCGCGTTTTAATTGAAGCTCTAATTTTGCGATCAAATCTCCTGAAGCTTTGTATTCAGTTAAGTTGAAGAATCCATTTGATTTTTTCTCAATTGGATACGCTAATTTTCTCAAACCCCAATTATCCTCTTGGATAATTTCGGCATCGTTGTCTGTAAGAACTGCTTTAAATTTAGCTAATGCCTCTTTTGCAGCCTCTTCAGATAACAATGGGGTTAGAACGATAACAGTTTCGTACTGATTCATTGTTATAAATTATGTTTTTAATTTTTTAATCCCGAGGTATATTACGGGGATGCAAAAGTAACAATATATTTCTTAAAATCAAACCTTTAATGGAAAAAAGTAAGGAACGAGGAGTAAAGAGCAAAGCTTAAAGCAGAAAGAGCAAAGAGTAAGGAACAAGGAGCAAAGAGCAAAGACGAAAGCGAAAAGCCTAAAGCAGAAAGAGCAAAGAGTAAGGAACAAGGAATAAAGACGAAAGCTTCCATTTATCTGTCAGTGTCTCACCAGCAGAAAAATAGCTCTAAAATCAATGTTATTTTACGTATCAGTTGGTGTCATAACAAACGAAAAACCCTATGCTAAACAATATGCATTCAAGCATAAAAAAGAAAGCTTCTATCGGTCAGTGTCTCGCTGACAGAAAAACACACCTATAAATCAATGCTATTCAACGTATCGGTTGGAGTCAAAACAAACGAAAAACCCATACGCTCAACAATGTGCATTCAAGCATAAAAAAGAGAGATTACTGTCCATCTATCGGTCGGTGTCTCACCGACAGAAAAACATAGCTCTAAAATCAATGTTATTTAACTTATTGGTTAATCTCTACCAACGAACCCTAAACACTCGACAGCGCAGATTCAAGCACAAAAAAAGGGAGATTACTTTTTTTGAAGCAATCTCCCGATCAATTAGCAATATTTAACCTTAATATAATTCTATTGTTTTAGAAAATTGTTTCCCCTTAACGTTCACTACAAATGTTAACGATTGAGAATCAGTTTTACTAATGTTAAACTTTCTTTGTAACGCAGACTTATTTTTGAAAACTTCAGTGTAAACACTATCGTTATATTCGTTCATTACCTGAACTTCAATTGGATTTCCTTCTTCATTATCCACTTTTAAAACAATGAAATCTCCTTCTTTTTTAATTAGCGGATGAAAAACATCAGAGAACACTGGCTCAGAAACTGTTGCTTTTCCATTATTAATCACTACTTTATAATTAGCCAGTTTAGTATCAGACTCAATTTTGATTGTATATTTTCCCTCTGGTAAAGCATTTAAATCATAAAGCTTACTTGAAGCTGCTTTTGCCTGAATATTTTCCTGAAATAACACTTCATTATTACTTCCTATGAAAGAAAGGTTAACATTTTCATTCCCTTCGAAGGAAAAACGTAAAAACTTTTCATTTTCACCTTTAACTTTTAAGGTAAAATCACCATCTTTTGCAAAAGAGGTGGTTGCAGTTAAAAATAATACTGCGATTAGGCCGATTTGTAAGAACTTTTTCATAATTAAATAGCTTTATGAGTGAACAATTAATTTATAATGTAAAATTACTTCACTTTTAACAGCTAAAAAGAGACCATATTCACCGATATCTATGCAATATTAACCTTCGCTATTCTTTTTTGTCATCTAAACATCAATACAGCATATTTATTGTTATTTTTGTTAAGCAAAACCATGAAAACTTTAAAACCAAGCTTTGAAGTTGTAGAACCATCCTTTGGAAGTTCTTTCTATTATTCTAAATACGTGGAAAACGAGAATAATAAGGCACACTTATGGCATTACCATCCGGAAATAGAAATGGTTTTTGTAAACGGCGGCGCCGGAAAGCGACAAATTGGAAGTCACGTTTCTTACTATACCGATGGTGATCTTATATTAATAGGCAGCAACCTTCCTCATTGCGGCTTTACCGACAATCATACCGGCAATAAAAACGAGACTGTTATTCAGATGAAGCCTGACTTTCTAGGGAGTGGTTTCATGACATTACAAGAAGCAAAATGGATTAATGAATTATTTGACAAGGCCAAAGGTGGTATTGCCTTTGGTGAGCAAACCAAAACTGCAGTAGGTAAACTTATTGAAGATATGGAATTTCAACAGCCCTTCAACAAGCTATTATCGCTGCTTAGCGTGCTAAAAGCATTAGAAACAACAAAGGATTTTACTATTCTAAATGCTTCAGGCTTTTCTATAGAAACACAAATTCAGGATAACGACCGGATTAATATGATCTTTAACTACGTGAAGGATCATTTCCAGGAACAAATAAGCCTGGAAGATATTGCAGAAATGTCGGCAATGACCGTTCCCTCTTTTTGCAGATACTTTAAAAAAATCACTAAAAAAACCTTTACCCGCTTTGTAAATGAATACCGTGTGGTTCATGCCTCCAAGCTTTTATCAGAAAAACACATGGGCATAACGGCCATCTCATACGAAAGTGGTTTTAATAATTTTAGCCATTTCAATAAAATCTTTCATGAGTTTACAGGAAAAAGTGCTTCAGAATATCGGAACGAACTTAAATCAATTATTAAGTAGCATAAAGTTTTTGATAAGGAGTACAAAAATCGAGACTAGCTTTCCAAGTCTGGTTTTAAATCCAAATCCAGCTGCTCAATTTAATATTCCATAATAGCTTACAAAAATTCAAAGATTCATTTATTGGGCTCACTTGATCTAACAAGGCGAGTACTCCTACTTTTCAACATTTAAACTTTTCAACCAAACAACTTCTAAAATTTTCCTATTTTCGTGCCGATGGAAAATTTTATTGTTTCTGCCCGTAAATATCGTCCGGCCACGTTTGAAACCGTAGTTGGGCAACAACATATTACCGGCACGCTAAAAAATGCCATCAAAAATAATCAGCTAGCCCAGGCCTTCCTATTTTGTGGTCCCCGGGGTGTTGGTAAAACAACTTGTGCCAGAATCCTGGCCAAGACCATAAACTGTACTAACCCTACAGCAGAAATGGAAGCTTGCGGAACTTGCGACAATTGTTTATCGTTCCAAAACGGACATTCGTTTAACGTTCATGAATTAGATGCGGCCTCAAATAACTCTGTTGATGACATCCGTAGTTTAATTGAGCAGGTCCGTATCCCGCCACAAGCCGGCAGATATAAGATTTATATTATTGATGAGGTTCACATGTTATCTCAAAGTGCATTCAATGCATTTTTGAAAACACTGGAAGAACCACCGTCTTATGCAATTTTTATTTTAGCGACTACAGAGAAGCACAAGATTTTGCCAACTATTTTATCACGTTGTCAGATTTTCGATTTCAACCGCATTCAGGTAGAAGATATTTCCAATCACCTTGCTACGATTGCGCAACGTGAAAATATTGCGTTCGAATCTGATGGTCTGCACATCATTGCTCAAAAAGCAGATGGGGGTTTACGCGATGCGCTTTCCATGTTCGATCAGATTGCGAGTTATGCAAATAAGAACATTACTTATAAAGCCGTAATTGATAACCTTAACATTTTAGATTACGATTATTTCTTCAAACTTACTTCCTATTTAACAGCTGCAGAAGTTAGTCAGACCTTGCTCCTGTTCGACGAGATTTTGAACAATGGTTTTGACGGAAATAATTTTATTAATGGCCTGGCTACGCACTTCCGTAATTTATTAGTAGGTAAAGATGCCGCAACCATAAGATTGCTAGAGGTTAGTGAAAATATCAAACAGAAATATTTAGATCAGTGCAAACAAACAGAATTATCATTCTTGTTAACGGCTTTGAATTTAGCCAACACTTGCGATTTAAATTATAAAAACTCTAAAAATCAGCGTTTGCAGGTAGAATTGGCATTGATTAAAATGTGTCATATTCGATCCGTCGTCCAATTAGCCCAACAGCCTTTAGCCCCTAGTAATACAGCAACTGACCAAGATCAGGATAAAAAAAAAACTGATGTTGTAGCCGGGAAAGCTGAAAGCGCAAAGATTAATGTTGAAAGCCAAAACCCGCCTCCAAAAACCGAAACCCCGTCTTTACCACCTGTAGAGGAGAAACCAAAAACAGTTCCGGCATCTTCTGCAACTTCCATCAGCATCAACATTCCAAAAAAAAATGTAGGCACCTTAATTCCTTCATTAAATGATCTGGAACGTTTGGCAAGTGGCGAAGAAGAAAGCGGGCCAAAGAAAGCTACAGGCGAAGCGCGTGAACCTTTTACTTATGATCAGTTACTGGAAATCTGGAATAAATATATTCAGATTCTGAAGAATGCTGATAAGATCAACTTATTCACGATTTTGAATAATTTCGCGCCGAAGCTGATTAGTCCGGTATTGATTGAAATTTCAGTAGAGAGTAAAACTCAGGAACAATTTGTGGTTCAGGAATCTGTTGAATTAATGAACTATCTGAGAAACCAGTTAAATAATTTCGCCGTAGACATTACCTTTAAACTGGTTGAGCGGAAAATTGAAAACAGGCTTTATGGAAATCGTGAAAAGTATGATTATCTCGTAAATAAAAATCCGAAGCTAGACGAGTTGCGAAAACGATTCAATTTGGATATCAATCCATAATCAATTGCAATTTTCAGCTAACGGCATCAACCGCTAACTGAAAATTATTATTTGCAAACTATTTTTCAGGCTCATCATTAATAGGATAACCTTCTTCATCTAAATCATCTCGATCGTCTTCCGGGGTACGGGCCAGAATTTCATCTTCTGTTCTCAGCTTAACACTTTCGCCATTATCAACATGCATGCCTAATTCTTCCAAATTGTCATCTGCAATATCTTCATTACTGGCATATTCATCACCAACATAAGGATTTGCTTCATCATAAGTAGAATCATCGTCGCGTGCACCAGCAGCAACTGTTTCATAACCCATTGGATGATCATATTCATCATCATCAGCTTTTACATCAAATCCATAGCTTTGTTTGACTTCATCAAAAGCCAGGTTTTCGCTATTGATTTCACTGCTCTCTGTTGTACTATGTATTTTATCTTGTGATCCTTTATTTTCGTTAACTGACATGATTGTATCTCCTATATTATTTGATATAACAACAAATGGTTTGGCAGATGGTTTTTGAGAGATTATGCTTTTAAATGGATTTATTTATTCATCCCAAATTTTATAATTCTCAAAAACTTCTTATATTGAGGTACCCATCCCTATAAATCAACCATAATCAAACGATTTATATAGCGTAATAATTCTTCGCTCATGACTGAGAAATATCAAAACAAGTACAGAATCGCTTCTGCACGTTTACAAAATTGGGATTATGCCAGTGAGGGTGCATATTTTATCACCATTTGTACTAAGGATAGACGACATTATTTTGGAGCGGTGAAGAATGGAAAAATAGTGTTATCAAATGCGGGTGTCATTGCTAATTTGATGTGGCATGAAATCAAAAATCACGGCAAGAACGTAGAATTAGGCGAATTTATTGTGATGCCAAATCATGTGCATGGGATTTTGATTTTGAATGATATTTCCAATTTGGATCCAGGCCAGGAGATTTTAGAGACAGGGCATGCCCTGTCTCTAAA
>JAZBLX010000074.1:0-5897 GCA_037033465.1 Bacteroidota bacterium
CCGAGGGCATAAATTTATCTGATTTTTGTTTAAGCTGACTGGCTATTTCAAATTTATTACAACCAAGTTTACGCAGATCAAGCACTTTTTGTTCATCCTGCAAGTCGGGACGTCTTGTACGATACTTAGGACCACGCTTCGCTGGGAGCAGGTCTAGTTCATTGCCCGATTGCTTGAACCTGTTGTAATACTTTAAAAAACTCCGCGCATCAGTGTCGTGCGCAGAGTAGAAATCTTTTGCAAGTTTAAAATTGGGGTGAACACCAGCTTTTACCTGTTCATATTCTGTGATCAGGAATCGGTATTTATTCAGATAATTACGCTTTAAGGTAAGATCATTCGTGTTTATTCGCATAAATCATTATTAGCTAATACAAAGCTAATTCTGTTACCGAATTACTAAACCATTACAATTGCGAGGCTGGGTTGAGGGAGCCGAAGCAATCTGTTTCCAAGATGAGATTGCTTCACCCTTGTGCGCTGTTCCGTCGCTGCAGTTCGCAATGACGGATTTATTTTATTGAATTATCTCTAATTTGACTATAGAATTGAAAATAAAAATTAGACGATTCTATATAAGTTACTTATTAAGAAACTCGCTTACCAACCGCTCTGCTTCTGCACAAGCCTCTGTTAAATCAAAGTTCTTCAAGATTACATCAAATTTATCTGCGTAAAGCAACTCTTTTTCGGCTTTGATAAAACGCTCCTGAAGTTTCTCCTGACTGTCAGTCCCTCTTCCACTTAAACGCTCTTTCAACACTTCAAGAGATGGCGGCTGAACGAAGATCGCCAAAGCATCTTCCTCGTATTTTCTTTTTAAACGAATGCCACCTTCCACATCAATATCAAAAATTACATGCTGATCATTTTCCCAGATCCGTTCAATTTCTGAACGTAAAGTGCCGTAAAAAGTTCCGTTATAAACTTCTTCAAATTCAACAAATTCCTGATGAGCTACCTTATGTAAAAATTCTTCTTTTGTAATGAAATAATAATCATTTTCGTGGGTTTCATCGCCCCTTGATTCCCTTGTTGTAGCCGAAATCGAAAAACTCAATTGCGGAAATTTCTTCAATAGGTGATGTACAATTGTTGTTTTACCTGCTCCTGATGGCGCTGAAAATATGATTAATTTACCTTGTTTCATTTCTTTAAGCTTAAAGACTAAAGCAGAAAGCTCAAAGCTTTAACCTTTGAGCTTTTTGCCTTGAGCTTTTTATAGTACGTTCAGTAATTGTTCTTTAATTTTTTCTAATTCTTCTTTCATGCCTACTACAAACTGTTGCATTTGCGCATCGTTCGCCTTAGCACCCATGGTATTAATCTCCCGGCCAATTTCCTGAGAAATAAAACCTAATTTCTTACCATTAGCTTCGTTGCTGGCCAGGGTTTGAAGAAAATAATCACAGTGACTTTTCAATCTGGTTTTTTCTTCTGTGATGTCTATTTTATCAATATAATAGATCAGTTCCTGTTCAAAGCGATTTTGATCGATGTTTACCTTGCCGACAGCATCATCCAGAAACTGTGAAAACTTATCTCTGATGGCGGTAATCCTTCTAGGTTCTAATTCTTCAACTGATTTAAAATAGCCTAAAATATTGGTAATTCTAAGTTCAAGATCTGCTTTTAAAACAGCACCTTCATCAGCTCTGAACTTATTGAAATTGGTTAAAGCCGAAGTGAATAGTTGATATAAATTATTCCATTCATCCTCGCTCACACTTTCCTCTTTATAACTAATTACATCAGGGAAAGTTAAAGCGGTTTGCAATAAGTTGCTGCTTCCGGCATTGAGCTGATCATTAACAGCAATGAGTTGGTTATAATAATGGCTAAGCAAAGCAGTATTAATAGTTGCGCCGGTAATTTCGCCACCAGCACGCTCTACATTAATGCTTAAACTCACTTTTCCGCGCTCTATGTCTTTACTGCATACATTGCGAAGAATTAATTCTTTATCAGAAAAAGCTTTTGGATATTTTAAATTTAGCTCAAGGAATTTGCTATTGAGCGATTTGATTTCGACACTATACTTTGCATTTGCATAATCGGCTGTTGCTAAGCCGTATCCTGTCATGGATTTTATCATGCGCAAAGATAGAAAAATAAGTTTAGAGTTTGCAGATGCACTTTTAGGTTTAGCGCCGATAAAATAAATATCAAACATCTAAAACGGCGCAAAGTCACCTTAACGTTATTTAACAACCAAAACCCTGAACAATCGTTATTTTTACGCAAACAGCTTACCTAGATGAAAGCACTATTAACGCCCTTATTTGTCTTATATTTTGTACTTACACCAGAGAAAAGCAACGCGCAGCAAATTGCTGCAAAGGGCGTTATTTTAGAAAAAGGAACATCGATCCGTATCGCACTGGCCTTGGTAACCGATACTAATAATCATGTTACCGTTGGCAGCAATGATATGGGGTTTTTCCAGATAAAGGCGAAGGTTGGTGATACTTTATGGTTTTTTAAACGGCATTTTCAGGATCAGTTTGCGGTGGTTTCCAGCGAAAAAGATATGTTGATTAACCTGATTAGAGCCGACATGATTTTAGAAGACGTAACAATTAAGGCTGAAAACAAACAAGAAAACTTATTAGCTGTTAGACTAGAACATCGTAAGAAAACTTACTTTTACGGCAAGAAAAGAAATCCACTTTATTATCTCCGTTCACCGATTGCGGCGATATTGGAGCTTTTTGGATCTGATAGAAAAAATGCAAAGCGGTTTGACCGACACGTGGATAAAGAAGAAAAAGAGCTTGAAGTAGACCAATACTTTAATTTAAGTCTGGTTAAAGCGCATACCAACCTAACTGGAAAAACGTTAGAGAAATTTATGCTGGACTTCAGGCCAAAATATAAACAAATAAAAAACTGGAATACTTACGATGCAGCTGGCTATATAAAAAGATCAGCTAATTTTTACCTCGATACCTTAAAACGTGAATAATAATATAAACATAATAAGACCGCTGAAATTAATATTATCACTCCTGTTATTTTTGCTTGCCAGTAATATGGTGAAAGGGCAAGAGCTAATTATAAAGGGAGTGGTTTTTGAAAAAGGGACTAATTTAAGAGTAGCACTTGCTGAAATTACAAACCAGCGGACGCAACTCGGCGTAGGCAGCAATGATCTGGGCTTTTTTCAAATAAGGGCTAATGTTGGAGATACGCTTTTAATTACCAAAAGAAATCTCAATGATCAGCAGATTGTGGTGAAAGGAAGTCAGGACATTCTGATTTATTTAGTGAGAAACAGTACCATGCTTGACGAGGTAACCATTGTTGGTAATACCAAAAAACAGGATCTGGAAGACCTGAAACGGGACTTTAGAAATAAAGGCGTGTATAATGGCGGTAAATCATCAGTTTTATCATCTGTTTTCCATCCATTAAATGGATTATATAATCTAATTGGAAAAGACCCAAAAAATGCCCGTAGGTTTAACCGCTACGCAGATAATGAACTGAAGCAAACACAAATTGATCAATACTTTAATGGAACAATCATTCAGAACAACACCAATTTAAGGGGAAAAGATCTGGAAACGTTTATGTTGAATTATCGCCCTGATTATGACAAAGCACAGCATTGGAACGTTTATGACTACATTAAATATATTAAGGAGTCGGCAAAGAAGTTTGAAGAAACGCCCGTTAAAGCAAATGATTTAAATCCAATTAAATAGATAAGGCTTCGCAAGCCTTCTCAGCAGCTAACTTCTCAGCATTTTTCTTATTATAATCTCTGCCCGTACCGAATTTTTCGCCCTCAACCAAAGCGCTAATGGTGAAAAGTTTTGCACTCTCACCTTCCCCGTTTTGAACCAGTTCAAACATTACATCTTTACCATGGCGCTGGCACCATTCGATCAGTTTACTTTTGAAGTTCGTTTCGGTAAGTTCCAGAGTATGGATGTCAATATGAGGCTTAACAATTCTACGCAGCAAAAATTCTCTTGTAAAATTGTAGCCCTTATCCATGTAAATCGCACCAATAATGGCTTCGAAAGCATCACCCAGCATAGAATTATGCTTGGTTTGAATGCTTACAGACCTTTGATCAAATTGAATAAGCTTATCGAAACCAATCTTTTTAGCCAACTGATTCAGATTCGCACGGTTTACGATTTTGGAGCGCATTTCTGTTAAGAAACCTTCCTCTTTATAAGGATAGTGTTTAAACAGTAACTCCGCAATCACTGAACCTAAAACGGCATCACCTAAAAATTCCAGACGCTCATTGCTGCTCCTGCTTCCGTTTTTTAAAACTTTCGCAACAGAGCGATGCCTGAACGCCATTTTATAAAGCGTTACATTGCCTGGCACAAAGCCTAAAATATTCCTCAGCTTTTTAACAAACTCCTTTTCAGGAGAAAGATAAAGTTTATATAATTTAAATATCGGCATTAAACAAATAACACAATTAACGGCAAATGAGCATATTGAACTAAGTTATCTATTTTTAATTAGCATACAAAATTATATAGCGAAGCTGTTTTAATTAATCTTCGTATTTTTTGAAAATCAGGGAAGCATTGTGGCCACCGAAACCAAAAGTATTACTTAAAGCCGCTCTAACTTCACGTTTTTGCGCTTTGTTAAAAGTAAAATTCAATTTCGGATCAAATGCAGGATCATCTGTAAAGTGATTAATTGTTGGTGGGACAATGTCGTGCTTTACAGCCAAAATTGCGGAGATCGCTTCTACAGCACCAGCAGCCCCTAAAAGGTGGCCAGTCATTGATTTAGTGGAGCTGATGTTTAATCGATAAGCATCTTCACCAAATAATGCACCAATGGCTTTGGTTTCACTAATATCACCAAGTGGCGTAGAAGTACCATGAACATTGATGTAATCTATATCAGCGGTAGTCATTCCTGCATCTTTGAGTGCATTGGTCATTACCATTCTGGCACCTAAACCTTCAGGATGTGGCGCAGTAATGTGATTAGCATCTGCACTCATTCCTCCACCTACAAGTTCAGCATAAATTTTTGCCCCTCTTGCCTTGGCATGTTCAAGTTCTTCCAGGATAATTGTACCTGCACCCTCTCCTGCCACAAAGCCATCACGGTCTTTATCGAACGGACGGGAAGCCGTTGCCGGGTCATCATTGCGTGTAGATAATGCGTGCATGGCATTAAAGCCACCCATTCCTGCTTCATTAATAATGGCCTCAGAACCTCCACTGATAATCACATCAGCCATACCCAAACGGATATAATTAAATGCGTCAATCATGGCATTGGTTGAGGAAGCACATGCCGAAACAGTTGCAAAATTTGGCCCACGTAAGCCATACTTGATTGAGATATGCCCGGGAGCGATATCAATAATCATTTTAGGGATAAAAAATGGATTGTATCTTGGCGTACCATCTCCCTTGGCGAAATTTGAAATTTCATCGAGAAAGGTTTTCAATCCACCTATGCCAGCACCCCAGATTACGCCGATTCGGTTGGTGTCTAATTTTTCGAAATCGAAACCACCATCTTTCACTGCCTCATCTGTAGCTACTAAAGCATATTGTACAAACGGATCAAGCTTGCGGGCTTCCTTTTTCTCCAAAAAATCTTCCGGATTAAAGTTTTTTACCTCGCATGCGAATTTTGTTTTGAACTTTTCAGTATCAAAACCTTTAATAGGAGCAGCGCCACTCACCCCGTTAGTCAATCCTTCCCAAAACTCGGGAACATTATTGCCTATAGGAGTGAGCGCACCCAACCCTGTTACTACTACTCTTTTTAATTCCATTTATACTGAAAAAGCGTAATTCTATTTAACGTTTTTTTCCAAATAAGCGATTGCTTGACCAACTGTACCGATGGTTTCAGCCTGATCGTCAGGAATAGCTACATTAAATTCTTTTTCAAAT
>JAZBLX010000075.1:0-5123 GCA_037033465.1 Bacteroidota bacterium
TTTTAAAGAGCCGTTCGAGCTACCTTGGGTTGGCGGTATTTGAACGTGAGTGTAAAAATTTCAACGGCTTCTCCTTCCATCATTTCCTAGGCCGGATAGCAGGGTGGCCATAGCGAGGGTTGAATAAAATTTGGTATTGGAGGTAGTTTATAACGGTCGTCATTGCGAGGCACGAAGCAATCTTACTACGGTGGGTGGGTAATAAAAGCAAAAAATAACTTGCTATTTTCTACCTCACTGTCATTCTTACCAAATCAATTTTTAACGATCCCACCAAACCCGTGAAGTCAGTACATCGCCACCTGGTATCCTGCTCACGGCATCTCTATAATTTTGTGGATTATTCAAAATTTCAGTGGAAAGGTAAATCATCCGCCTCGGAATAGTCCCATTCGTTACGTTTCCTCTATAGTTCACGGGAACCAATTCTGGGTAATCACTTCTCTTCCAGTTTAACCAGGCTTCTATAAAATTGAAAGTTGTGCCTGCATTGATCCAATATTGTGTATTGATTGCAGCTATTGCACTTTTTGAATTGCTATCATCGAGCGGATTTTGACGAACAAAACCACTAATTTTATTCGCATCAACCGCAGCTGAAGGATCTAATTGTGCTAGTGATTGGATGGCACCCGTCACACCGTTGGCATAGTGAGTTTTAGCGCTACCTTCAACATTCCATCCCCTTACTTTCACTTCTGCCAATAGAAACTCAGTTTCCGCGTAACTCAGAATAAAAATTGGTCCGCCCAGTTTGAGGTATACACTGGTGCGTGGCCTGGAATACTTTCCAAGCGGGGCAAAATTACTTCCGCTACCAGTGCCACCAGGATATTCCGGGGCCCGACTAATGTCGGTAGCTCCGCCCTGCAAATCATATCCGTTCGGAAGCCCTAGTTGTACACCAGCATCTGTATTACCGGAAAGATTCTGATCTGCATTTTTTGCCAGTCCATCATCCGGAACCTCCCCTATCACTTCTAACCTGGGGTCGTTTGTATTTCGAAGCTGATCAATTAGCGTTTTGCTCCATCGCACTTCCAGGTAATCTGAATAGGTTCTGAGCGCAAGTGAGCTTCCGTTCTGGCTATCGAAGGAGGAAGCATCGGTAACTAAAATCGCATTATCGCCGGTACCAGAAAAAGTTTTGCCTGCTGCCTTTTCGGTCCAGACCTTTGCCTTTTCAGGATCTACCTTAGTTAATCTCATGGCGATTTTAAGCATTAATGAATAGCCAAACTTCCTCCATTTATTGATATCGCCTTGGTAAAAAAGATCGGCAGTTGGTCCGGGCTTATTCGAATCAAGTTGGTTTGTTGCGGTTTCCAGATCATTCAGCATCTGGTTATAGATTGCCTCTTGCCGATCATAAATCGGAAACTTAATGCCCTCCATCGCTTTCGTTGCTTGTGTATAAGGCACATCGCCATAGGTATCGGTAATTCTGTTCAAAATCAACACAAACATGATATCGCCAATCGCTATTAAATTTTGATTTGCGGCTGGGTCTTTCAGTTTTGCCAGTCGCTGCATCTCGCGTATATACGAGGCATCCTTATAACCTTCATCAAAAATCCGCCCCTGGTAATCGGTAAAACTGCCCACATTAATATACTTATCGCCATTGTTATAATAGTTGTAGGTGGAGGCGAGCAATTGCATCATGGTACTTTGATACAAAAGCTGGTAATAACCCAGATTAGCGTATTTCAGCTGCGCCTGCGAGAGTAAACTATTAGGATCATAATTTTCTTCAGTGAGTTTGGTTGGATCAGTATTAATTTCATCCAGTTTCGACTTAGAACAGCTATTTATTAAAATGAGAAATAAAATCCCGATTACACTTATCCTTTTCCTATTCATTGTTTATCTGAATTTAAAGTTAAAGTTGATTCCAAAAGTCCGGGTTGCAGGTAGTGAAGCACCTTCTATTCCGGCGTAGCCAAGCGTTGGTGAAAACTGTGATTCAGGATCTACATTATCACTGTATTTAAGTAAGGTGAACAGATTTCTTGCAACCAAATCGATATTAATACTACTAAAGGGCGTTTTTTTTAGAAATTGGTCGTTAAATGCATAACCCAACGTAGCCTGCCGAAGCTTAATAAAGCTGCCGTTGAGTACCGATAAGGCAGAAACATTAGTGGCCAGTTCAGGATAGTAAGTGTAAGCTGGAACATTTACTGTATTTCTTTGACCGCTTTCTGTTACCCCATCTGCAACGATACCGGTTTCCCGCCCAATAAGCGTTGCCTTATTAAGGCCTTGTACATAACTGTAGTATGCTGTTGCCGATAAGATTTTATTGTCAAAACGGTAGTCTATCAGAAAAGAAAAATTAAATTGTTTGTAACTGATGCTGTTGCTGATTCCTCCGTATAATGTTGGCATCGTACCGCCCATCGGGATAAAATCTCCCCGTTTCGGAATACCGTCAGATCCAATAATTACATTTCCGCCGGCATCCCGTAAATAATCGTAAGCCATAATCTGCGTAATAGGTTTGCCAACCACCAGAGCTGTATTGGCATTTAGCGGCCTGTAGGTTCCGGTGAGCGTATAATTACTATTTCCATCTATCGAGAGCAACGTATTTTTCACCTTCGTCATGTTCAGGTTAACCTGCCATTTGCTATTGGCAGTAAGCAGTGGCGTATAACCGAGTGCAAGTTCAATCCCGCTGTTTCGGGTTTCTCCAAGGTTAACATAAGCGGAGGTAAAGCCAGTGGTTACTGATTGCTTGGCATTGATGATTTCGTTATGGGTAATGCGGTTGAAATAGGTAAAATCTATGTTGAAGCGGCTATTAAAAAATTTAAGATCCAGACCTGCTTCTATTTCATTTAACGTAAAAGGCTTGAGGTTGTAATTGGGCAGATCGCCAGAAAAACTGCCTATCGGTGTTCCGTTAACATTGTTATCAATATTGTAATAAATCTGCGTGGTATAGGGAACAATGGGTTCGCCGCTGGTTTTTGCAAAATCCAATCTTAGTTTACCGAAGTCCAGTCCTTTCCACCCCAACAAGTCAGAAAAAATGAAACTTCCTGAGACACCAGGAACGAAAATTCCACGGTTATTAACTGGCAAAGTGGAGTAAATATCGTAACGGCCCGTTAAAGAGAAATTGAGGAAGCGCAGGTAACTCAAATCTGCGGTGTAATATGCCGACTCTGTTACAATCCTGGAAACAGCGAAGTTTCTGGTACTGGTCATTAGATTTTCCGGAACATACACAAAAGGGACAATGAACTGTGAACCTTTCAAGCGTTCACTATCACCTTTTCTTTCCCGGTAGTTCGCGCCGAGTGAAAGCCCCAGACTCAATTGATTGCTCAGATCTTTAGTTGCGCTGAGCAAAACATCACTGTTAAATTCGGAAGTTTTACTTTGATCGTAAGCATTGATACCGCCTTGCCTGTTGATGGAAAACGCTGTTCCGATAGGTAAGATACTGACCACTTTATCTTTACTGAAATCGTAGCCAACTCTCCCCTGAAGAGACATCCAACTGGTAAGCTGATACTTGGCCACTGCAGAGGTGATGTGGCGGTTCCGGTTGGCATAATCGGCTTGTTTGTTCATTAAAAAATAAGGATTGGTCTTATATTCATCCGCATTCCACCGTTGTTCGAAACCTGTTGCTGAATCAAAACCGGGTGCAAGAATAGATTGATCAAGACTCGTTGCTAAAGCCGAGATTCCATAATTAGCGTTTAAAGGCCCGTCACTTAAATAGCTTTTATTTTTATTCTGCTCATCAATGTAGTTTCCAGTTAAACTGAGTGATAACTTTTTGGTTAGCGCCAGGTTGCCATAAAAATTGACGGTTTTGCGGTTGAGTGCGCCATTGGTTAAAATGGAATTGTAATCTAAATTGGAAACCGAAACACGATAATTATTGCTCGTGTTTCCGCCGGTAAGTGAAATGGTGTTGGTTATTGCAGGAGCCGTTCGGTAAAAAGTCTTCACGTTATTTTTCACCGCATCATAAGGCCGCATCGTGCCATCCACCTGCATGGTTAACTGACCGTCCATGATTTCTCCCCAACTTAACAAACCTGTGTTGATAGCATTATATAAATCAGCAGGGCGTTTATTCTGTGCGCCCTGCCCATACAAATATTGATAATCGGTGGAGTTCACCGGAATGTCGAAAGCCAGATTTGCATTGTATTCCAATTTCGGATCGGCACTTTCGCCACCGCTTTTAAGGTTAATCAGGATCACCCCATTTGCTGCCCTGGCGCCATACAAAGCCGAAGCCGCCGAACCCTTCAGAATGGTAATGGTTTCGATATCATCGGGATTGATGTTGCTGATGCCATCGCCATAATCGGCGCCTCCGTATTCGTTTGCACTTCCCCGAATACTATTATCGATGGGCACCCCGTTGATTACAAATAATGGCGAGGCAGCAGTCATGCTTGAAACACCACGAATCAATACCCGCGCCGCTGATCCGGGGCCGCCGCTTACGCCTGTAATATTTAAGCCTGCAACCCTGCCCTGCAGAGCCATAATTAAATTACTTTCCCTTGCTTTTGAAATCGACGATCCTTTGATAGTGGTTAATGCATAACCTACCTTTTCATTATCTTTTTCAATTCCCAAAGCAGTGATCACCACTTCTTTTAATACACGTCCGCTATCAACTGGTAATTTCCCGGCTGCATTTTTTTTGATCACAATAAGATTGTTTGGCAATAGCGAATAAGAATAGCCGCTGTTAAGCAGCAGTTGATCTACTACCTTAACAGCTTCTTCATTCTCAACTTTAACCGAGACACGGTGTTTTGGAATCTGCGCTTCACTGTAAGCGAAGTGATAAATGGTTTGTTGAGAGATGGAGGCGATAACCTCTTCAAAATCTATGTTATTAACGTTGAGCGAAACCTTTGTTTGCGCGGCTGTATAAAACGGAAAAAAAATCCCGATAAATAAAACGACTTTCTGCAGCAAACTCATGGCCACAAATATACGTGGCTAATGGGTTGTACTAGCGGAAGATATAGACATTTTTACCCTTTATTGAATAATTGAAGTTTTCGATAAATTTAAGTGCGTTCAATGCTTCGCTGATATCCTCTTTTGTAAAGTGAGCGGTAAATTCAACCGCTCTC
>JAZBLX010000076.1:0-4768 GCA_037033465.1 Bacteroidota bacterium
TCCTTCATCGGGTGCTTGTGCTGCCGAAACAAAGCTTTAACGATTTTATCCGACATCAGTTCCAAGCCTTGATTTTTTTGTTACTTTTTTGATCAAGCAAAAAAAAGTAAAAGCCCTTCGGCGGCCAGCCAAGGCAAGCCAGCGCAGCGGAAAAAAGTTTTCGGCAGGTGATGATGACACCAGCCGATAAATGAAAAACTATTATCAATGTTAATTACCCTAATAACCCCAGCAATTCCTTCTTACTTAACCCTTTAAAAAACCCACCATCAGTTTGAATTAAATTATTAACCAAATCCTTCTTTGAAGCCTGGAGTTTCATAATTTTCTCTTCGATTGTATCCGGACAGATTAACCTCACAGCCATTACATTCTTATGCTGACCAATCCGATACGCCCGGTCAATGGCCTGGTTCTCAACCGCCGGATTCCACCAAGGGTCTACCAAATAGACATAATCCGCTTCCGTTAAATTTAGCCCGGTTCCCCCAGCTTTCAAACTGATTAAAAATACAGGAATATCTGCGTTGCCTTGAAAGGATTTAACAGTTTCTTCCCGCTTTTTTGTTTGACCAGTGAGGTATTCGTATTTAATATTCCTTTTTTCCAATTCCTTTTTGATCAGATCCAGCATGGTTACAAACTGAGAAAACACCAGTATTTTATGGTTTCTGGCTTTGCTTTCAATTTGTTCAATCAAAACCTCGATTTTCGAAGACGCCTGCAAATAAGATTTTCCATCTGCCAGTAGTGCCGCAGAGTTACAAATTTGCCTCAATATCGTAATGCTTTTCAAAACATGCATGGCACTTTTAGGCAATTCATCTTCGGTTTTACCCAAAACAAAATCCTGAATCTCTTTTTTATTGGCTTCGTAAACTTCGCGTTGTTCAGCGCCCATTTCACAATACAAAACAATCTCCGTTTTATCTGGAAGTTCCTTCGCCACCTGCTCCTTGGTACGCCGCATTAAAAAGGGCCTGATCTTTTTTTGCAACTCTTCTGCCCGCTTCTTATCCTTAAACTGATCAATTGGCGTAGAATATAAATCAGCAAATTGCTGCTTGCTGCCAAATAAACCCGGACAAGCGAAAGATAGCTGACCATACAGATCAAAAGTATTATTTTCGATCGGCGTTCCCGTCATTACAACTTTATTCCGCGATTTTAGCAGCCTGACTGCCTTGTATCTTTGCGACTCCGGATTCTTGATATTTTGCGATTCATCCAGGAAAATATAATTGAACCGATAATCCTTTAAAAATCGAATGTCAGAAAGTAGCGTACCATACGATGTGATCACAATCTCAAACTGATCAAAATCATCAGTCGTTTTGATTCGCTCGTTGCCATAAATTGTTTTGATGGTAATAGATGGAGCGAACTTTTCCACCTCGGCTTTCCAATTAAAAATAAGCGATGCCGGAACCACCACCAGATTGGTATTGTGGCTTACCTTATCGCGTTGCGACAAGATGAAAGCAAGAATCTGGATGGTTTTCCCCAAGCCCATATCATCTGCCAAACAAGCACCGAAATTGAAATCATCCAGAAAATTTAGCCAGTTAAGCCCTTCTTTCTGGTAAGGCCGTAAGGAGGCGTTCAGGGCACTGGAAACTTCCACTTCCCGGATAGCATCTGTTCCTTCGAACTTTTCATGGTATAGCCTTAGCTCGTTTTTCACTTCACCATCAAAGAGCGCATCCTCATATAAGTCGTTCAAGGTTGCGAACTTTATTTTAGGGGTAAGAATGGCATCATCAGTTACCTCTCCGGCATTGAAATAGTCTGTAAATTTCTGGATCCATTCATGTGGCAAAATACCTTGCGATCCATCATCAAGCGTTACGAATTTACTCTTGTTTCTGATCGACTTATGCAAATGCTTCAAGGCCACCTGCTGTTTACCAAATTTAACCTTCACTTTGGTTTCAAACCAATCAGTACCGCTTAATACCTCAATATTGATCTGTGCCTTGTGTTCATTAAGTTTATTATTTTTGAGTTTATTGAACCCTAAGATATGAATGCCTTTATTCCGCCAAAATTCGAAGGCATCAAGGAACCAGCCTTCTTCTAAAAAACGCTTTCGGTGCAAATAAAATGAATCATTTGTTTCCTGATCGTAAAAGTGAGGATGTTGCCTGACCACATTAGAAATAAACTGCAGTTCAGCATCTTCATCACGGTGTAACGTAAACACATTTCCTAACTTATCTTGTGCCTGAATCTGACGCTTGGAAAGCACCGGAATTTCCAGATTCCCGTAACGCATAACCGGGGTAAGTAAAACGAAATCTTCAGATTCTGAAAGGTAGATTAATTGCTCATTTTCGAGGTCGAATCCTTTTTCTTCCAGTTGATCTGGCGTAGCCGCTTTGAGGTAGGTGTAATCTACCTTGATGCTGCCTTCCAACTGGATCAGGATCAGTTTCTGGAATTCCGGATATTTCGTTTTATGTAAAATTAACCGGTTACTTTGCTTTTTAAAGAAGCTGATTACGCGGAGAAAATCAGGTCTGGTAATTAAGTAAAGTTGATCTTTCAGGCGGATAAAATACTGATGAACCAGAACCAAATGATCCAGTTCGTAAGACTTTCCTTCGATGGTTAACCGACCTGTAATTTCATAAAAATCATTCAGCTGGTTAACCGACAACCTTAAATCGAGATTAAGAAACTGAACATTTACGGGAGTGATCGTGGAGGCCTGAATATTGGCCTGCTTCGGATCCTGAAGATAGAAAGGAATCTTTTGCGGATTCTTTACAATGGCTTTTAGCGCCTCAATTTCTTCACCCGTTTGATCATTATTATAGTTGGCCTGGAAGGTAGATATGCCACTGTAGAATTTCAGTTCGTCGCTATCATCGGTTTTAAATAAAAAAGTAGACAAGTTTACCTTTTGTAAAGGATTTTTGATCTTCCCTGCCTTTGTTTTTTCTCCTTCATACAATTCGATAGAAAGGTTGCTATAATAACGATGCTGGCCCAGCACGAGGATGGTTTTACTCAAATTTTGAAGAGGTTTCAACAGACTCTTCGCTTTTTCTTTCGGTAAAAGCAATGCAGCTAATTGTTCTTTAGCTTCTTTGTTAAATGACTGCAACGCTGCGATTTTAGGCTTTATTTGCAAGGCTCCGCCGGTGTGACTCATGGAGAAAACAGCATCAAGATCGGGTTCCTTTTCAAGACCATAGTCTAATGCGAGTATATGTAATTTTTGCCTGCGTAACCGCTCATCAAAAAAGATAGTGAAATCTTCCCGGTGTAAAATATTGTACAATACCTGGGCCTGGTGCATACAGAGCTTGTTTTTAGGTATGGAACATCTACAAGATAACTTTACAGAATCTTGGTTTTGCTGCACCTGAACAATCGGAAACCAGGTATCAGAATCCGGATGACTAAAAGCTGCAAAATTAATTTCTATCTGCTCTGGATGGAGGTTAAAAAAACCCCTCGAATTAGTATTAACTTCCCCACTCAGGTGCTTGAGGATAAATATGCCGTTTAAATCTTTGAGGTTGAAATCATGCAATACATAATCGTATGGATTTAACGTATTTAACTGATCTGCCTGCTCTTCCCTCATTTAACTCAATTTATTAGCGTAAAAATAGCATTTATATCGCAACCGGAAATGAAAGATTGATATTCTGCATGCTGCAATGGAGCATATTGTCTAGAGCGACTTTCTGAGATTTAAATAAAAAGGAACAGCAACCTTTTCCGTTTTTCCATTTAACACAAATTCTGCAGCTTGCGTACCCAGGCTTGTAAAATCAGTTGAAATGGTGGTAATACCATCCAGTATAATCCTTTTTAAAGGTGTTTCATTATAAGAAATGACCCCAACATCTTTCCCTATCTTGAGTTTTAAAACAATCAACCTTTCAATCAATGTAACCAAATCATCTTCCATTAAATTGATATAAACCTCACCTACATTAATTTCTTCATCTTTAATATTGTGAATCACTTTATGTGCAAAGGCATATTGCTGGCAAAACCTATAAAATCCACTCAAAATTTCCTGCGGGAAATAACTGCTCTTCGGAAAGATAATTTTTAAGGTGGTATAATTGGACAAGCGATCCAATGCCTGTTCTAATGCTGCATAAATATCTTGCGCAAAGTTTTCATAAGCGGCGGCGTAATCGCCAGTTATACCCGGTAGCAGCTTATCTAAAATAATAAGTTTTTCTTTCGGAATGGTGTTAATCACCTCATGGGCGTTTTCACCACCTTCCAGGAAGTGTGGAATAATTACAAAATGCGTGTAATCATCTTTCTTACTCATGATCATTTTCTTAAAGAAAACGTAATCATTGTTATAAATGTAGAAGTCGATTGCGGCCTGCTCTCCAATGGCTTTGGTGAAAGAATCGTAAATGATCTTTTTATGGGTGCTTAGCTTATTAAAAAGCAGGCATACCTTTAATTTTCTGGAGAAATCCGTATTGATGATAAAATAACCTTTTCCGGGTACCGAATCTACCACACCCAATTTACGCAGGTTTCTGTATCCTTTTTCGGCCGTATCCCGAGACATTTCTAAACTGAAACTGAGCTCATTAATGGACGGAAGCAGACTCCCTTTCTTTAATTTTCCCATATCAATTCCATTCAAAATAGCGTTCGTTAACTGCTTATATTTTGGCGTAGATGAATACTCATCAATTTGAATGTAATCGAGGATATCTTCTGGTTTCAAATGAATTTGGCTTGGGTTTCGAATATAAAAAAAAATCTGCTACCAGAGCAG
>JAZBLX010000077.1:0-3441 GCA_037033465.1 Bacteroidota bacterium
CGCGGTTTAACGCATAGGCGCAATGAAGTACATCGTACTCCTTGCCCGAAAAATTCAATCTAGCTTTGAAAGCCATAAGTTTTAAATTTAAAGGTTAAATAAATAGGTTCATAGTAGCATCCGCTACACCTTATCAAAACCAAAAACCAAGCCAATAGTTTTATATCTTACTCATTTTTAACCCCTAAGCAGAACTGCCAAAGAAACAAAATAGACTTGCGCGTGTAAAAACGCACCTTTTAACTGGATAGAAACTGTATTTAAAAGAAATTATTTTTTGTATTAATATAATTACATTTCCAAATTTGTATAATTTATGGACAATGTGTTGCTTTAGGCTACATCAACGCCCTGCGATCTTATAAACGCAACAGAAAACCAACAAAACACTTGAAATTCAGATAGATCATTTGAAGTTAGCATCTCCATTTCGAGCAATGACACTTCCTATCTCAATTAAATCTTCTTTTTTAAATTTCTTGAACATCAAAGTTCAAATCTTGTTTTTATCGTTTCTGCATAAGATCTTGTAGAGGTGATTTTTGTTCCCTCAGCATTATCTAAAATAAAGACAAACGCTCCATTAAAACCTTTTCTAATTTCCAGAATATGCTCCGGATTGATTAGAACAGCACGATTTACCCGGATGAAGTTCTCCTCGAGTTTTTTCTCTAAGGCGGATAAGGTTAAATCCACTAAGTATCTTTTCTGATCATTGGCATGCAGGAATACGTACTTATCTTCCGCGGCAATATGGGTTAGTTCAGAAACTTTAACCAGCAATATCCTATCTCCGATTTTTACAGAGATTGTTTTGCTATGGTTCTTTGGCCTGAGCGTTTCAATTAACTCCTGCAGCGCCAGTGATTGCGGTTGGAAATGACTGGCCCTGAGTTTTGCTATTGTTTTATCCAGTCGTAACAGCTCAATAGGTTTTAGCAGATAGTCAATCGAATCTTCTTCGAAAGCCCTTATAGCATATTGGTTATAAGCTGTGGTAAATATTACCTTTACTTCAATTTCCAACTTGGCGAGCATTTCAAACCCGCTCAAGACCGGCATTTCTATATCTAAAAAAATAAGTTGAGGCCTATGCTGATGAATTAAGGCCAATCCTTCAAGTCCGTTTTCTGCTTCGGCTACGATCTTAAGGTCATCATATTTTGCCAATAAACGCCTCAACCGCGTACGGGCGAGCTGTTCATCGTCAATAATTATCGTTGTCCAGGCGCTCATCTATTTAATGGAATTGTTATTTTAATTTGTTTGGGATCTGCTATTATTTCAACTTCGTGATTGGCACCATAAAGCAATTTCAACTTATCAAAAGTACTCTGTAAACCAACGCCCATCGTTATATTCTGAGGAAAGGGAACACCGTTGTCTCCGACTGATATGCTTAACTTTCCTTCCAATTTCTGGATAATAAGCCGCACTACAGCGCCTGCTGACTTTTGCTGCAGCCCGTGTTTTATGGCATTTTCAACCAGCGGCTGAAGCAAAAAACGGGGGACTTTAATATTTTCCACTTCTTCAGGCACAGTGATTTCAAAGCACATACGCTCACCGAATCTGATCTTTTCAATATCAATATAAGTGTGGAGTATTTCTAATTCCTGAGCTAAAGAATATTCATTATCATGCATTGAACTTAAGCTGTTGCGGAATAATATAGAAAGCTTTATGGTCATTTCTTCTGCCTTATCCGGATGATCATAAATGAGGCTAACAATAGCATTCAAAACATTATAGAGAAAATGAGGATTGATTCTTGACTGCAATGCATGAAGTTCTATTTCTGTGTTTAGTTGCTTAGCTTTAGAAAGTGCAACCTCCGTGGCTGCTATTGAAGACTGAGCATTCACCTTCTGCAAGTGTAACAGGAGAAAAAAAGTTCCAATTATAAGTACGATCAGACTGTTGAGTTTATAATCCTGCTGATGGACCAATTCGTCGGGGCCGAGATCAACCAGCATTGAAACAAGCCAATAAGACAACTCCGTTCCGATAACCATTCCAATCAGATTGCAGCCGTAAAAGATTAAAATATACTTCCAAAAGGAAGTTGAAGAAGCGGAATAATTAAACTGAAAAACAGCAATGATATTACTAACGATGATCGTAATAAAAAATGCGAAGGATAAATTGTAAACAACTGATTTAAGTGAAAGCCCGTCATCTGAAATATAGAGAAAAGCATTAATCAGCAGCCCTACCAGAATACCAATGGCCCCGTATTTTAGGTTGATTCGGATAAGCGTTTTAAAGTTGGGTAAAAGGAGCTTATTAAGCATGGCTATATAATCTTGCTAAGGGGTTCAAGTTATGGTATTAATTAATCTCTTGCAACATGGTATTGCAAAGCGGCGCTCCCCAGGAAGGGTTAATACCAGCATTTCTCTGCTTAGCGAACTTTTTTTTCGCAAGCTGGAAGAGCGGTTTTGCCTCAGATTTGCCACCACTATAAGCTTCCGGGGTATAAAATGTATTTATCCCCAACAGAAGCCTGGCCCTTGGATTATTTTTATTGAGTGCTATGGCTTTGATGATGAGCTTTGTAGATAAGGGTGTAAGGGTCCTGGCCCTTGATTGGGGAGCCAGCAGCATTTTGCTAAACAAGATATAGCCTTTTAACGCATATATTTCACTGTTATCAGGACTTAGCAAATCTGCTTTTTCGATAAATCCCTGCGCTCTGTCATATAGAAGATCTTTAATTTCACTGCCTTGATTTCCTGACAAGCCAGCCTGTAGCTGGCAAAACGCTGCATAATAGCAGGGAAACCATTCTTTCTGCTCCTTGGCGGCAATACTTTCAAAGTAATCAGCAGCCATCTGAAAGCCTTGTTCAGTTTTAGCACTATCAATCATGGTAAGACCCCGTTTAATAACGATGTTGAGATTTGGGTCCACTTGAGAAAATCCCTTGATTGATATTAAAAGGATAAAAGTAAAAAGTGTAATAGTTTTCATGAAGTTCTGTTTTTTAGATTAATAATTAGTGTTTATGAATTGAAAGGGGCAAGTGCAACTATTGTGATTAGGATTGGTGAAGACAGTAGCAGCAAAATAAATGGGGTTTGTTTCATCGTATTCTTTTTTGATGATCAAAGATGCATCAGGCAGCTATTCTATAATAACTAAATCCGATGGATTGTAGGAATTGCCCGATGAAGTGGTATATCAATCAGTTGAAATGATTATAAGCGTATGATTTGAAAAATGAGGATATAGAAATACCGATACTACATAAAAAGCATAATTCTTGTGTTGGAAACTGCGCCCCTATCAAAAAACAATAAACTATGCTATTGAGGTATTTGTATTCGCTATGATGTTGATATCTATTTCGCATGATCATCTTTTTTCATCCTAAATTTGCGCTTGAATACAGAAATGATCTACAGTTAGCGCAACTCATTAGACATTTTAAACAACAAT
>JAZBLX010000078.1:0-3085 GCA_037033465.1 Bacteroidota bacterium
GTTACTACGTTTTTCATTGTACTCTTATTTTGCGGTTCTGTTTATAATAATTTGATTAATATTTCTTTCCATTCCTGATAAATCGGTTCATATTGCTTTGAATTTTGCGGATTCAGCGTTTTGATTGCCTGATGTTGTGTAAAAGCATCTTCCGCATTTTCAAAAATACCGGCACCAATTCCGGCACCCAAAGCTGCGCCAACGCTTCCATCATTTTCATAAAGTTCTACCGGAATACCGGTTACATCTACGAAAGTCTGCGCAAATACATCACTCAAAAATAAATTTGCCCTGCCTGCACGGATTACCTTTGGCTCCATGCCATTTTCCCTTAAAATATCTAAGCCATATCTGAACGAGAAAGCTATCCCCTCCTGTACTGCCCTGAAAATGTCTGCCTGCTGATGAAGATTTAGATCGATGCCAATCAGCTGTCCGCCAGTAAATTTATTATTCATCATCCTCTCTGCGCCGTTTCCGAAAGGTAAAACTTTAAGGCCTTTACTGCCTACCGGCGATGTTGCAGCTAACTTATTCAAAGCCGGATAAGTGGCATCCGGCGCAAAGTTGTGTTTGGCCCAACGATACATGCTTCCTGTTCCATTAATGCACAGCAAAACGCCGGTATGTTTCTTTTCTTTGGTATAGGTTACGTGCGCAAAAGTATTTACCCGCGATTGCTGATCGTACGTTAATTCATCACTAACGCCATAAATCACGCCAGAGGTGCCTGCTGTTGCGGCAACTTCTCCTGGTTTAAATACATTTAGCGACAAGGCATTATTAGGCTGGTCGCCTGACTTATAAGAAACCGGGATTCCTGATGTCAATCCAAGCAAATCTGCAATCTCATCATTCACTGTTCCATGTGAGGAGAATAGCGGCTTCACATCTGGAATCAGCTTTTCATCAAAGCCATAATATTGCATCAGGTCGCTGGAAATTTCGTCGTTTTTAAAGTCCCAGAAAATACCTTCTGACAATGCCGGAATACTGGTGGTAATACTTCCAGTCAATTTCATCGCAATATAATCTCCCGGCAACATGATTTTGTCGATCTGACGATAAACTTCTGGTTCATTTTCTTTTACCCAGGCCAGTTTCGAAGCGGTAAAGTTTCCCGGAGAATTCAATAAATGGGAGAGTGATTTTTCATGACCAATGGCTTCAAACGCACCTTCACCCAGTTCTACTGCACGGCTATCGCACCAGATGATGCTGTCTCTTAAAACGTTTTGCGCATCATCTACCACCACTAAACCATGCATCTGGTAGGCAATCCCTATGGCTTTAATTTCCTTCGGATCAAAACCTGCAGTAGCATTGAGCTTTAAAATAGCTTGTTGCACATTTTGCCACCATTCTACCGGCGACTGCTCTGCCCAACCGTTTTTAACAGCCTTAATTTCTGTTTCCTGATCTGGATATTGAACGGTAGCCACACATTTCCGGGTACTTGCATCTACTGCTGCAACCTTAATGGAAGAGGTGCCAATATCTATCCCTAATAAATACATTCTTCTATGATTAATTTTTAATATCTGGTTATGCAAACGGTTGCATAAAGTTAATCGTAAAAATCCTAATCGCAAATTTTTTAGCTTTTATTAATGATTTTAATAAAAGAAATTTATAAATATCATCGTCTAGAAGATTATAGAAACGGGAAATACTGCTTCTGGAAGGCCTTAGACAAATAATTATTCATTTTTTACTATTTTGGCCAAAACAAATTAACTATGCAACAAATATCCTGGGATGATTTTGAAAAGGTAGAACTGAGGGTTGGAACAATTATAAAAGCATTCGAATTTCCGGAAGCCAGACGCCCGGCTTATAAGTTAAGGGTAGACTTTGGTGAATTTGGAATTAAGACCAGCAGTGCCCAGATCACTAAACATTATAGCCTTGACGAATTAGCGGGCAAACAGATTATAGGCGTGATTAATTTCCCTAAGAAACAGATTGGCAAATTTATGTCGGAGTTTTTAGTTACAGGCTTTGCGGATGAAAACGGTGATATCGTATTGTCGGCTGTAGAACAACAGGTGCCTAATGGTAGTAAACTCGTGTAATGCCTGCAACTTCGAAAGTTTTGCTGACCTCCGGTCTGGAAACTTTAAAAGTCTTGTCCTATCTTTACGCCATGAGTTTTTACAATTTTGAAGAAACAGATCCCGAAGAAGAAGACATCCACTACATGAAGCTGGCTTTGGAAGAGGCTAAAAAGGCTTTGGCAGAAGATGAAATTCCAATCGGCGCGATTGTGGTGAGCAAAAACAGGATTATTGGACGCGGCTACAATTTAACAGAGCGCTTCAATGATGTTACCGCACATGCCGAAATGCAGGCTTTTACATCCGCAGCGCAAACCATCGGAGGCAAATACCTGAAAGAATGCACCTTATATGTAACTATTGAACCCTGTGTAATGTGTGCCGGCGCAAGTTACTGGACACAAATAAGCCGGATTGTTTATGGAGCAAGGGAAGAAAAACGAGGCTTCATTTCCAAAGGTGCAAGTCTGTTACATCCAAAAACCATTTTAAAAGGCGGCGTAATGGCTGATGAATGTGGCTTATTAATGAAAAGTTTTTTTGAGAAGAGAAGATAGAGAGTATAAAGTAGCTAGTATCAGGTATTAAGACTAGGCGCTAAAGCAAGAACCAGAGACTGATGCCTATTAGTATTGAGTAGCTAGTATCAGGTATCAAGACTAGGCGCTAAAACAAGAACCAGAGACTGATGCCTAATAGTATTAAGTAGTTAGTATCAGGTATCAAGACCAGGCGCTAAAGCAAGAACCAGAGACTGATGCCTAATAGTATTGAGTAGCTAATGTCAGGTAACAAGACTAAATGCTGAACACCTTAATGAACCTTAATTCCTTAATGTTTCAATAAAGAGCAAAGCCTATCTGTTTTTGAATGTCTTCTATCTAGTCTCTATATTTGAATAAGCAAGTCTACTTCGCATCATTAACACCATATTAAGAACCAAAATACCATTTGATGATAATAACATGAACAAATCTTAACCTACGAATGTTATATTTGCTCAACAAACATTTTTAAATTTAAAACAT
>JAZBLX010000079.1:0-2708 GCA_037033465.1 Bacteroidota bacterium
TGAGTAGTATGAACATTATTGCAGGAGAATTAGATGCTTAAAGTAGAAGAACAAACACCTGTAGTGTTTTCATCAGAGTTGCTTGCCAAGTTTGATGATGTTAAAAGCCGTTACCCGGAAGGTAAAGAAAAGTCAGCTTTGTTGCCATTATTACATTTGGTACAGGCAGAATATCTTTGGGTAAGTACTTCGGCGATGGATAAGGTTGCTGAATATTTAAACATTCAGCCAATTGAAGTTTATGAGGTAGCAACCTTCTATACCATGTACTTCTTAAAACCACAAGGTAAATATGCTTTGGAGGTTTGCCGTACAGGGCCTTGTTGCCTGGTTGGTGCAGAAAACATATTAACACATTTAGAAGATAAGTTAGGCGTAAAAGAAGGTGAAGTTACTGCAGACGGTTTATTCAGCTTTAGAGGAGTTGAATGTTTAGCAGCCTGTGGTTTTGGTCCGGTGTTGCAAATTAGCCCGGAGTATACTTTTTACGAAAACCTGACTACCCAGAGTGTAGATAAATTGATTGAAGATTTGAAAAATAAGTCCTAAGTCGAAAGTCTTAAGTCAAGAGTCGTTGCGGCTTAAGACTATGGACGATGGACCACAGACTATAGACTAATTATAAATGTCTCGAAAACTGTTACTTGAGCATATAAACGTACCAGGCATCAATACAATTGAGGTCTATCGCCAAAAAGGTGGGTATCGTGCCGTAGAAAAGGCCCTTAAAACTTTAACACCTGAAGAGATTGTTGAAGAAGTTAAGAAGTCAGGCCTTCGCGGCCGCGGTGGTGCGGGTTTCCCGACAGGAATGAAATGGAGCTTTTTGGCAAAACCAGAAGGCGTTGCACGTTATCTGGTTTGCAATGCTGATGAATCTGAGCCTGGAACATTTAAGGATCGTTACCTGATGACCTACATCCCTCATGCATTGATTGAAGGCATGATAGTAGCCAGTTTCGCGCTTGGTGCAAAAGTTTCATACATCTACGTTCGTGGAGAGATGATGCCTCAAATCCGCATTCTTGAAAAAGCAATTGCTGAAGCAAAGGCTGCAGGATGGTTAGGAAATAATATTTTAGGCACTGGTTACGACCTTGAATTATATGTTCAACCAGGCGGGGGTGCTTACATTTGTGGTGAAGAGACTGCTTTGTTAGAATCACTTGAAGGTAAAAGAGGTAATCCAAGAATAAAACCGCCGTTTCCTGCTATAGCAGGTTTATACGGTTGCCCAACAGTTGTAAATAACGTAGAGTCTATTGCTGCCGTGGTGCCAATTATCAATGATGGTGGTGATGAATATGCAAAGATCGGAATCGGTAGAAGTACAGGTACTAAATTAATATCAGCTTCTGGAAATTTAGTTAAACCAGGTGTTTATGAAATTGAATTAGGTTTACCTGTTGAAGAATTTATTTATTCGGATGAATATTGTGGTGGTATTGCCAATGGCAAACGACTGAAAGCAACCGTTGCAGGTGGTTCATCTGTGCCGATTTTGCCTGCAAACTTAACGTTAAAGTATGCAAATGGTGAACCTCGTTTAATGAGTTACGAATCTTTATCTGAAGGTGGGTTTGCTACGGGAACCATGATGGGATCTGGTGGTTTTATCGCTTTTGACGAAGATCAATGTATTGTTCGTAATACCTGGAATTTTTCTCGTTTTTACCACCATGAAAGTTGCGGTCAATGTTCACCGTGCCGAGAAGGAACTGGCTGGATGGAAAAAGTCTTGCATAAGATTGAGCACGGGCATGGTACAATGGATGATGTTGATTTGCTTTGGGATATCCAACGTAAAATTGAAGGGAATACCATTTGTCCATTAGGTGATGCAGCTGCATGGCCTGTGGCAAGTGCAATCCGCCATTTCAGAGACGAATTTGAATGGCACATCAAAGAGCCGGTAAAAAGCCAGCAACAAAACTACGGTATTGCAAATTATGCTACACCAATAGAGAAAGCTCCAGTTACTGAAGAAAAGTAGAATTGCAATTAGGGCTGCGAAGATAATAATTATGAATCTCCGCGTCATATTAGTTAGCTTAAAATTTAATTTAACAAGAAAGTATATGTGAATGGAAGCACAAATATCACCAGGAATCCTCCCAAATGAAGTAATAGTTAATAAAATATATTTTTTAGAGGGGCTAAGGTGATGTTGGATTCGGATTTGGCAGAGCTTTTTGTCGTTGATACTAAAAGAGCAAGTTAGAAGAAATATAGAGCGGTTCCCTGAACGCTTTATGTTTTAATTGACAAAGAAAGAAAATGATGTCTTAGAGTCGCAATTTGCGACCTTAAGACATGGGCAACACTCAAAATACCTTCCGTTCGCATTTAGTGAACATGGTATCTTGCAATTATCGAACGTTTTTAAAAAGCAAGCGTGCGGTTGAGGTAAGTATAAAGATTATAGATGTTTTTGTACAGCTTAGACCGCTGGTTTTAAGTAATGGTGAGATAAAATTAGAATTAGAAAAGATTAAAAAGAAAGTAGATAATCAGGATAAAAATATTGAGATTATCTTTAAATATTTTGATGAGCTACTTGACCAGAAAGCACAGCTAAGGAAAGAAATTGGTTACAAGATTTCCAAAGAAAAATAAAATAAACAGCCAGCCTTATGCCATCAAAATGATGGTATTGAGTATAAAAAATAAAAAGATTATCATTAACCATGAGTGAAAAAGTTAAGGTT
>JAZBLX010000080.1:0-2674 GCA_037033465.1 Bacteroidota bacterium
GCGACAGTCAGAGCTATGAGCCGCTGGCGCGTATTGATGGTGTGGAAAGCCCGGAGATTTACTGGTTCCATAATGCGGCCAACGGAATGCCGGAACTGCTGACTGACGCTGAAGGGCAAAAAGCCTGGGAAGGTATCAACAGCCCATGGGGCAAGCTGCTGCGTGAATCCAGCCAGCGGATGCCGGTCGTTCAGCAGAACCTGCGTATGCAGGGCCAATACCTGGACCGGGAAACCGGACTGCACTACAATCTGTTTCGTTATTATGATCCGGACAGCGGACGGTTTACCCAGCAGGACCCGATAGGGCTGGCGGGCGGGATCAACCTTTACCAGTATGCGCCGAATGCGCTGGGTTGGGTGGATCCGTGGGGGTTGAGTAAGTGTAGTAGTGGAAATAAGGATAAACCGGATTTCTATGTTGGGCCTGCAGGGCCAAGTGCGACAATGCCTTCAACAGGTTATAGGTACATGAGGTATCTTGATGATGATGGAAGTATTAACGCTTGGGCTACACCAACTATCAATAATAAGGTAGCACCAGTGACTTACTTTGGTTTTAAAAAATTCGATTCAGGTTCGGAAGCGAGAGACGCTTTCCAAATAAAAGGTCTTGATAAAACTAACAAGTTAGATCCCAGAGATAAGTCCTGGAGTGATGCTCGTTTGCGCGGAGATTTTGATACCTTACAATTATATGAAAATGGAGTGCCACAAGTAAGACATCCTAGAATGTATGGCGATAGAATAGGCGCACCATTGGAGCCATTCACCGCCGCCTACCCAAAATTTGGTAAGGGTGGAATAGAACAAATGTATGCAGAAAATAGAATGGTGAATTTCGACGAAGTAAACATATTGCCGGAGGAGTGATGGATTATTTTTCGTATAATGAAGTTTTAGATTATCTTGAAATTTTCTTTAAAAAGGAAATTAAAGATCCTGACAGCTTAAAAGAAATGCTGCTAATGTTACAATTGTGCCGGGAACATAAAACAGTCACAATCAGGGCCATAGATCAATTCTTTATGAATTACAGGAAAAAGTTTCAGGATTACACTGTACCTACTACTGAAGAAGAGGAAGTTTGGAAAAATTTACTTAATGCATGGCAATAATGATGTATCTTTTTCTATCCGGCAATAGTTTGTTAAACGGCCAAACCACCTAGGTCGCCGTCATTTATTAATAGACAGGTTAGTGGCGATGAAATCTTTTATAAATATCATGGTAAAATCAATAGATTAGGAAGGGATTTCAATTACGTCACTAAAAAGAAATATACTTCATAGGCAGAACTAAGGAAAGATTTGGCCATCCTAAAAAAATGGGGCGTTAAGATAGACCGGGTTACAACCTTCAAACCTCAAAAAGGAACATGGGGCACTAAGGGTACTGCTGCTCCGCAAATAAGTGCTAATAGATTGGAAGTTCTGGAAGGCGGAGGCTATCAAGGACAGATAGGTATTAAGGGATTAGCAAAATCTAAGACAATTAGAACAGGTAACATGAGTTTCTAATAATATGAATATACAAAAAGCTATTGAAATTTTAATTGAACTGATCGACTTAGTAGAAAGGAAAAATAAATCACAAGGAAAGGAATTGTACAAGTCAGCATTGGATTTTTTAAAAAATAAAAATTGTTCAAATATTGATTTAGAGCTTTTGTACAGGAATTTTTGTGGGTATCTGGCTCATGGTGAATTTGATGAAGAAGAATATCAAAAGATGTTGCAACTGATCAGTTTTTTAAAGAAATAAAATCTCATTTACTCATCGCTGTCACTACCCTGATGAGGGTGACAGTGCCTGAGTAAAGTATCGCAGTATCTGCCGCTGTCGGACACCGAGTGGAGCCAGCAGGGCGAACTGGCGTGGGAGTATGACGCGCTGGGCAACTGCACTGCCTTAACCCTGCCGGATGGTCGTAATCTCAAGCAGCTTTACTATGGCAGCGGCCATCTGCTGAGCATTGCGTTAGACAACCTGCCGGTCACCGAGTTTACTCGCGACACGCTGCATCGGGAGCTGAGCCGGACGCAGGGCGGCCTGACCATGCGCAGTGAGTATGATCGCTTAGGCAGACTGCGCCGCCGTGACGTGTTTAAGGGTGACTCACAGCGACCTGCACCGCGCGTCTGGTCCCGCCGGCGCGACTTCGATTACGGCAACAACCTGATCCGTGAAGAGCGCGACGATAATCCGTTCAGCCAGACATTATGGAACTACGATAACGCCGGCCGGCTGTTGTCTCAGGACGGTGCACAGCCGGGTAATGAACAGTGGCGCTGGGATGGCGCAGGCAACCCGCTGGATCGCCATAGTGCCGCTCATGTCATGCAAACCGCGTCACTGAACTGAACGGTATCCGCTGGCAGTACGATATCCATGGCCGTACCACTGAGAAAGATGACGGGCATACCCGCTGGCGATATCGCTATGATGGGGAGCATCGCCTGACGGATGTGATCAGCGAGCCACGGGACCGTAACAAGCCGCGTACAAAGGTGAGTTTCCGCTACGATCCGCTTGGGCGCCGCATCAGTAAAACCAGCCAGCCGCTGTTACAGGGAAGACCGTCGGGCAACGCCGTCACGACGCGCTTTGTGTGGGAAGGTTACCGCCTGCTGCAGGAAATCCACGACGGTATTCCGCTGACCTACGTTTACAGC
>JAZBLX010000081.1:0-2659 GCA_037033465.1 Bacteroidota bacterium
TCTCGGCTTCGCTCGAAATGACGGCGTGAGGCTAATGAATTCTATTGCCAAATGTCGAATCAGCAAAAAAGTAAAAGCCCTTTGGCGGCCAGCCGAGGCAAGCCAGCGCAGCGGAACGCCCTATCACTAGCTATAACTGTGCTTCAACATCTCGTCATTGCGAGGAGGCACGACGAAGCAATCTCCTTTGCTGATTCTTCAATGGAGATTGCTTCAGCAGATGAAAAACCTGCTTCGCAATGACGGATTTTTTGAGGGGATGTACTAACCGAATCGTTGTACGGAATTTAATTCAGCACCTATTGAAGTTAGGTCCTGAATCAAGTTCAGTAAGGCGACCGCTTTAACCCATCGTACATGGAATGAAGTAATAAAAAAGGTTCGGTGTTAACTGAAGGCAGTAGACAAAAACGCAGGGATTCTTCACTGCGCTCTGAATGACATCCCGCTATGGCCACCCTGCTACTCGGCCTTGGAAATGATGGAAGGAGAAAACGTTTAAAGCTTAACTAACGCTCATGGTTCAAAGGTATCTCCCCTGCAGTTGTAAATCACCATCGTATCATCGTCTTCTCGACTGCAGCGCAGCGCAATGGAGAGATCTTTGAACACAGTCATTTTCAACTTGAAAAGATTTCTCGGCTTCACTCGAAATGACGACGTGGGGCTAATGAATTCTATTGGCAAATGTCGAATCAGCAAAAAAGTAAAAGCCCTTCGGCGGCCAGCCGAGGCAAGCCAAGTGCAGCGAAAGCCCCTATCACTAGCTATAACTTTTCTTCAACATCTCGTCATTGCGAGGAGGCACGACGAAGCAGTCTCTATTACGTAGATATCCTCTATTTACAAAATGCATTAAACAAAAAAACCAGTGGTTAAAACCACTGGCCTTCATAATTATTATTTTAAACGCCCAATTACTAATCCAACGGTAAACTGGATATTGGAAACTGCCAACTGAAAACTGAACTATCCTTTCATAATCGAATGGCCCATTTTATCGCGTTTCGTTTTTAAGTAACGCTCGTTATGAACATTGCTTTCAATTTCAATCGGAATATTCTCAATCACTTCCAAACCGTAGCCAATCAGCCCTGCCCGCTTCGTTGGGTTATTGCTCATTAAACGCATTTTAGTAATGCCTTCAGATCTCAGAATTTGAGCACCAACGCCATAATCACGTTCATCACCCTTAAAGCCTAATTTAATATTCGCTTCAACGGTATCAAAACCAGCATCCTGTAAGTTATAAGAACGAAGTTTATTGATCAGTCCGATCCCTCTACCCTCCTGGTTCATATAAACCACAATGCCTTTGCCTTCTTTCTGAATCATTTCTAAAGCTTTGTGCAGTTGAGGTCCGCAATCGCAACGGCATGATCCGAAAATATCACCCGTCACACAAGAGCTGTGTACCCGGGCAAGCACCGGCTCATCATCAGTCCATTCGCCTTTTGAGATCGCCAAATGCGTAGCGCTGTTATCCAGCTGGGTATAAGCCGTCATTTTGAAATCGCCCCATTGGGTTGGCAAATCGATCGTTACTTCCTTTTTAATTAAGCTATCAATATTTAACCGGTAGGCGATTAAATCTTCGATAGAAATAATTTTTAACTGGTGTTGTTCTGCAATTTTAAAAAGATCCGGAAGTCGGGCCATTTCGCCATCTTCCTTCAATATTTCTACTAAAAGACCAGCAGGTTTCATGCCAGCCAAACGGGCTAAATCTACGCCAGCTTCTGTATGACCGGCCCGGCGGATTACGCCACCATCTTTAGCAATAAGGGGGAAAATATGTCCTGGTCTGCCTAATTCTTCAGGCGTGGTTTTAGGATCAACCAAAGCCAGCATCGTTTTGGATCTGTCGCTTGCGGAGATGCCGGTAGTACAACCGTGGCCAACAAGATCTACAGAAACGGTGAAATTCGTTTCGTAAGCAGCCGTATTTTTACCAACCATTAAATCGAGGTTCAACTCTTTGCAACGCTCTTCTGTAAGCGGTGCGCAAATTAATCCCCTTCCATAGGTGGCCATAAAGTTAATTACCTCAGGCGTCGCATTCTCCGCAGCAGTTAAAAAATCACCTTCATTTTCCCGGTTCTCATCATCTACTACGATAATCACTTTGCCCGCTTTAATGTCAGCAATGGCTTCCTCTATGGTATTTAGTTTTGTTTGCATTTGTTCAGGGCATATTTATCTAGCCAGATCATGTTATTTTCAATAGGCTAAGATAACATGTAACCGCTTTTGCCAACACAAAGGTACAACCTTAATAGACAAAAAAACTGATGAAATATCATTTATAAGTAAAGGATATTTGGCTACTGTTTTTGCTTGATGCGGAACAATTTAAAGAAAAGTTGTTTGTAATAGTTTACATCAAACAGCGCAGAATCTACCGTGGCTTTATAGGTAAGAAATGCAGCCAGCGGCGACAATACAATCACCGCAATCCACATCGCTACAATCGGATTGGTAGAACCCTCCCTGGCAGATTTTTCGGCTACCGTAGTGATGATATGATAGATTAAAAAGAAGGAAATCGCAATCACTACCGGTAAACCCATTCCCCCTTTCCGAATGATGGCACCCAGCGGCGCACCAATAAAAAATAACAGGATGCAAGATGCGGCGAGTGTAAACTTTCGCTGGTATT
>JAZBLX010000082.1:0-2315 GCA_037033465.1 Bacteroidota bacterium
AAGAATGTAGATGATTTAGATAAAAGGTTAAAACTAAATGATACGCAGAAAAGCGTAATCTATCGTTTTACCTTCAACCAGGCGAAGGAACAGGCCGATTTGGTTAAAAGGCAGCAGGCAGGAAATTCGCGGGAAGATGACGTAGATAAATTCTACAAATTACAAAACGAGACTTCTAAAAGCATTCGTAACGTATTAAAAGGCGAGCAACAAACCGAATATGATAAGGTAATCGAAGAACGTTTGAGTGGTAAATCGGCTAAAGGAAAAAATAAGAAAAAGAAAAAAGGCGAAGAAGAAGAGGTAGAAGCCGATATTAAAGGCCTGCTTTCTGCGCCTCCTGTCGAGCCGCAAAAACAATAGTTCAAGCATATAAAAGGAATAGCTAGATTCCAACTATATCTTTTTTCTTCTTTTGCTTCATTGCTTTTGGGATGATTTCTAAAATCTCATCTTTCAATGCATTCAGCATTCTCTTTTTAATGAAGTTTTTATGGGTAACGAGACTAATCTCCCTTACTGGTTCAGGCGATTTAAAATGACGTATTTTCCCGGTTTGTTTAGCGCTTAGTTCCGCAATAGCCAACTCTGGTAATAATGTGGCACCTCCATTTAAATCAACCATTCTGATTAATGTTTCTACACTTCCGGTATTGTATTCCAAGCCCTGTAACCTATTATTTTTCGTAGAACGACAAATATTCAGCACCTGGTTGCGCATGCAATGTCCTTCATTCAGCAACCAGATGTTTTCTTCATTCAGGTCTTCTGCATCTACAGCTTTCTTTTTGTAAAGTTTACTGTTTTTGCTGATGTAACTTACAAAGTTTTCATAATAAAGCGGCGTCTCCGAAATATTGGGATCTGTTAACGGGGTGGCTAAAATACCACAATCCAACACCCCTGTTTTGAGGTGATGAATGATGTCTTCTGTAGTATATTCCCAAATCAGAAGTTTAAGATCTGGATATTTCTCCAGCATAGCTGATATGACTTCGGGCAATAAATAAGGCGCAACTGTAGGAATCACCCCTATTTTAAGCTCGCCTAAAACATCTTGCTGCTGACTGCTAATTAATTCTTTAACTTTTCCACTTTCTTGTAGAATGATTCGAGCTTGTGCAATTACCTGCGCACCTATTTCTGTAGGGGAAACGGGTTGTTTACTGCGATCAAAAATTTTAACACTCAACAGCTCCTCCAGCTTTTGAACCTGCATACTCAAAGTAGGCTGGGTAACAAAACACTTATCTGCCGCAGTTACAAAACTTCTGTAAGTATCAACCGCAACGATGTATTCTAGCTGAACCAATGTCATATAGTAAAAATTTATTTATTTATCCAAAGATATAAGTTTTAACTATAACTTTAAATGAATAATAAAAGGAGTCACTGATAGAAGAAATATTTAACTGCTTAGTGTACGAAATATCGCTATGCTCAAGCCTTCAAAATTCTTTCATTCAAAATTCAATTAGTCCCTAATTATTAATACCTGCTTTCAAAATCCTGATACGCCAAAGCAATTCCTTCGGGAAGTTCAACCTGGTGTTTCCAACCTAAATCATGAAGTTTAGTTACATCCATTAACTTTCTTGGCGTTCCATCTGGCTTAGTGGTATCAAATACCAATTCACCATCATAAGCCAAAACATCTTTAATCAGCAGTGCTAAATCTTTAATTGTTAAATCGTGTCCGGTACCAATATTAATGAGATTGGGTTCATTATAATTCTCCATTAAAAAATAACAGGCATCGGCCAAATCATCCGCAAACAAAAATTCGCGCATTGGCGAACCCGAGCCCCAAACCTCCACTTCCTTAACATTGTTGATTTTCGCTTCATGAATTTTGCGAATCAATGCCGGTAGCACATGTGAATTTTCAGGATGGTAATTATCATTGTATCCATATAGATTAGTTGGCATTACCGAAATAAAGTTGGCGCCGTACTGTTCGCGGTATGCATCGCACATTTTAATTCCAGCAATTTTTGCGATTGCATAAGGCTCATTAGTTTCTTCTAATGTTCCGGTTAGCAAATAATCTTCCTTTAAAGGCTGTGGAGCCAGTTTAGGATAGATACAGCTCGACCCCAAAAACATGAGTTTTTTTACCTCGGTTAAGTAAGCATTATGGATCACATTATTCTGGATAGCTAAATTTTCATATAGAAAATCTGCGCGATAAGTATTATTGGCTACAATACCGCCAACTTTTGCAGCTGCCAGAAAAACGTAATCAGGTTTTTCTGCTGCAAAAAAATCGGTTACGGCCTGCTGGTTCCGCAAATCTAATTCAGCAGATGTTCTGG
>JAZBLX010000083.1:0-1772 GCA_037033465.1 Bacteroidota bacterium
AGTAACCTTAATTTCGAGAAACCATACGAACCTGTTTACGTGGAGCTGGAAGGTTATTTTGCAAAGTCTGATACCTCTGCGGTTTCAGCAGACTTTGACTCTACCTTAGTTGTAACAAAGGTTTTAAAGATTAGTAAAGAAATTCCTGATGGGCCTTGCGCTCAATAATCAACGACATTTCGCTTATAAGCCTTCAGTATTTCTGGGATTAGATAAGTTAATTTACAATAAATTATAACCAAAAAGAGCTCCGAAAAAATCGGAGCTCTTTTTGGTTATAATACTAGGTTGAACTACCAGTAGATGCCGTAAAGTGCAACCAATAAACCAACAATGATTAAAGCACCAACCGCAAAGCCAGGTGTTGTTTTAAACATGCTGGAATCGATTTCAAGTCCTTTTGGATTCGCAACACCTTTTCTATTTTCAGTTAAGCTAATCAACACCATTCCTAGAATACAGAATACAAATACAATTCCCATTCTATCTAAGAAAGGAATTTCATAAATACCTGCTGCGGTTTTAACAGAGAATCCTATTCCCGATAAGAAAGAAAGATCCATCATTCCGGGCAGGAACTTCAACAATAACGACAATCCGAAACCACCAATTGTAGCGAATAAAGCCGCATTTGACGTAGATCTTTTCCAGAAGAAACCCAAGATAAACATTGCAAAGATACCCGGAGATACGAAACCTGTATATTCCTGAATATATTGGAAACCACCTTTTTTATCAATTCCTAAGTGAGGTGCAATTAACACACCTAAAACCATCGCCACTACAACTGCAATCTTACCTGTAAATACCAGGTCTTTTTCAGACGCATCTGTTTTTAAAACTTTTTTATAAATATCCAAAGTAAAAATGGTAGCGATACTATTTGCCTTACCTGCTAATGAGGCCACAACCGCAGCTGTTAATGCTGCAAAGGATAAACCTTTCAATCCTGCTGGTAATAGATTTAACAAAACCGGATAAGCACGATCTGGATTTACAGAACCACCCTGCATCATTTCAGATTGAAAAGCACCATCTTTATATAATACATAAGCGGCAATACCTGGAAGCACCACAATAATTGGCATTAATAACTTTAAAAATGCAGCGAAAAGCAAACCTCCACGGGCTGTTTTCAAATCTGCTCCTAAAGCACGTTGAGTGATATATTGGTTACAACCCCAATAGTTTAGGTTCACAATCCACATACCACCAATAAGTACGCTTAATCCTGGTAAATCGATATAATTTTCGTTTTCAGGCTTCAAAATCATATGAAAATGTTCTGATGCCTTTGAACTCATCAGGCTGTAACCTTCTAAAACACCTGAGGTTCCATAATGTGTAGACACCAGATTCAAGGCCAGATAAGTAGTTGCTAAACCGCCTAAAATCAAGAAAAACACCTGAATAACATCCGTATAACCAATTACCTTCATCCCACCAAGTGTAATCAAAATGGCGAATGCAGCGATTGCATACATACAGAATGTTAAATCGAAACCAGAGATACTACTTACAGCCAGTGCACCCAAATACAAGATAGAGGTTAAGTTAACCACTACATATAATAATAACCAGAAGACGGCCATAATCATTGCTACAGTACCATTATACCGCTGATGCAGGAACTGAGGCATGGTTGCGATTTTATTCTTGAGGTATACCGGAATAAAGAAGACCGCAACAATTACAAGAGTTAATCCGCCCATCCACTCGTAGGTAGCAATGGCTAAACCCATTTTGAAGCCGGATCCACTCATCCCGATAAA
>JAZBLX010000084.1:0-1461 GCA_037033465.1 Bacteroidota bacterium
CTCATGATCAATGTTAAAACGAATGCCTTTTCTGATGAATGAATTGTCTTTTACGATACCCTGCTGGTTGGAGTAGTTTGAAGAAAAGTAATATTTGGTCCGCTCGCTCCCTCCTGCGATGCTGATGTTATGATTATGAGAAACTGCACTCCGGTAAACCTGATCGTACCAACGGGTATCTACATTTGAACCATCTGCATTTTGAGCGGGAAAGAAAAGTGCAGATGCAATACTGTTATTATTTTGATTCCCACTTAATACCTTACTGTTTAGCACAGCCTCATTTTTGATGGCAATGTATTGATCGCTATTCAGCAGTTCTGGTAACCGAACAACCTGCGTAATGCCTGCCCAGGCATCGTATGAAACTTTGGCCTGACCAGCTTTACCTTTTTTAGTGGTGATTAAAATTACCCCACCGGCTGCCCTTGAACCATAAATGGAAGTTGATGCTGCATCTTTAAGTACATCTACAGATTCGATATCTGCGGGATTGATATCTGAAAGGGGATTATTTGCCACCGAGTTACTAGAAGAAACGTCCCCTGTGTTTACCGGAATTCCATCTACCACCACCAATGGAGATGAACTCAGTGAAATGGAATTTACACCTCGAATGCGGATCACAGGAGGATCATTTAGTACGCCACTTGGGTTTGATACATTTACCCCTGATGCTTTTCCGATTAAGCCCTGCTCAAAACTTTGCACCGGAATATCCTTTACTGCCTCTGCAGTAATTCGCGAGGCAGAACCCGTAAATTCTTTTCTGCTTTGTGTACCGTAACCCACCACTAACACATCTTGCAAATTGATATTTGTAGGGGTTAACCTGGTATCTTTAAAAGTGGAATTTACTGGTTTCTCAAAGGTTTGATACCCCACAAAACTAAAGATCAATAGCTTATCTGCTGGGGTAACGCTGATGGTAAACTGACCCTCTGAATTGCTTGCAGCCGTCCGTGCGCTTTGACTGCTTTTAATTACTACACCGGGCAATGTTTCGCCTGATTGCGCATCTCTCACTACACCGTTAATCACCCGATCCTGGGCAAAAACCGCTGTAGAAAGCAAAAAAAACAGTAAAAAAAGTTGAAGTAATTTTTTTTTCATTTTAAAATCTGGTTTAGGTAATAGACATAATTATTCAGTTGTAATGTTTACACATCACCTGCTGAATAAAAAAGAAGGTTTGGTTTGGAGTTATTGATGTTGCATTCGACAATGCATTGAGCACAATCTGCCGAAACTGCGCAGCGATTTAAAAGTATTGATGGATTGCATAAAAGAGGTAAGTTTCGTGTTCATAAAATTTTAATTTTCCGGGAATAACATCACCTTATTCAGAATTTCCAAAGGAAAATCTCTCTTATCTCTCCTTATCAAAAGGAAGGATTTAGCACCTTATTTGGCAACAGGTTGCTAAGACATCATCGGGCCCATTCCCTCAGTCTTTCTGGA
>JAZBLX010000085.1:0-1353 GCA_037033465.1 Bacteroidota bacterium
AAAAGATTTCTCGGCTTAGCTCGAAATGACGGCGTGGGGCTAATGAGTTCTATTGGCAAATGTCGAATCAGCAAAAATTAAAAGCCCTTTGGCGGCCAGCCGAGGCAAGCCTGCGCAGCGGAAAAAAGTTTTGGCAGATGATGACACCAGCCTATAGATAAAAATCTTCAATTCATGCTGAATGTTGTTCACCAACTATCCTGCTTAGATCCTGAATCAAGTTCAGGAGGACGATTCTTCAAAGGTGACTCTTCTCGTCACATCTCGTCATTGCGAGGAGGTACGACGAAGCAATCTCCTTTGCAGATTCTTCGATATAGATTGCTTCAGCAAATGAAAAATCTGCTTCGCAATGACGGACTTTTTGAGCGGATGTACTAACCGAATCGCTGTGCTGAATTTAATTTAGCACCTATTAAAGTGAGGCCCTGAATCAAGTTCAAGATGACGAACGCGCTAACCCACCGTTCATGGAATGACGTATAAAAAAGATTCGGTGTTGACTGAAGGCACCAGACAAAAACGCAGGGATTCTTCGCTGCGCGCTGAATAACAATGAGGGGCAAACCTCGCTATGGCCACCCTGCTATCCGGCCTCGGAAATGATGGAAGGAGAAAACGTTTAAAGCTTCAACCACAATCTTTCAACCCGCAACAACCCAAGGCAGCGCATCTTGCCCGATCCTTCATCGGGTGCTTGTGCTGCCGAAATTAAGCTTTAACGAATTTATCCGACATCAGTTCCAAGCCTTGATTTTTTTGTTACTTTTTTGATCAAGCAAAAAAGTAAAAGCCCTTCTGCGGGCCAGCCGAAGCAAGCCAGCGCAGCGGGTAAAGCCTATCAGTAGGTATAACTGTGCTTAAACATCTCGTCATCGCGAGGAGGCACGACGAAGCAATCTCCTTTGCAGATTCTTCGATATAGATTGCTTCAGCATCTGAAAAATCTGCTTCGCAATGACGGACTTTTTGAGCGGATGTACTAACCGAATCGCTGTGCTGAATTTAATTTAGCACCTATTGAAGTAGGTCCTGAATTAAGTTCAAAAGACGAACGCGCTAACCCACCGTTCAGGGAATGACGTAAAAAGGGTTCGGTGTTAAATGAAGGCAGTAGGGAAAAACGCAGGGATTCTTCGCTGCACTCTGAATGACAATGAGGGCAAACCTCGCTATGGCCACCCTGCTATCCGGCCTCGGAAATGATGGAAGGAGAAAACGTTTAAAGCTTAACTAACCGCTCATGGTTCAAAGGTATCTCCCCTGCAGTTGAATAATCATCGTCTTCTCGACTGGAGCGCAGCGCAATGGAGAGATCTTTGAACACAGCCATTATTCAACTTGAAAAGATTT
>JAZBLX010000086.1:0-1272 GCA_037033465.1 Bacteroidota bacterium
TTCCGCAGAACAGTTCATCGGAATGTCCGGCGAAGGATTTTTCGTGGGAGTTGCGGTTGCAGCTTACGAATGGATTGCCGCAATTGCATTGATTATCATCGCAGTTTGGTTTATCCCGATTTATCTTAAGAATAAGATTTACACGATGCCACAATTCTTGGAAACCCGTTACAACAAATCGGTTTCATTGATTATGGCTGTTTTCTGGCTTTTTCTGTATGTCATTGTCAATCTAACTTCAATTCTTTATTTAGGTGCTTTGGCAATTGATACATTGTTAGGTGGCGACAATCTTCACATCATTATGATTGGATTGCTTCTTATGGCTCTGTTAATAGGCCTTGGCGGAATGAAAGTTATCGGATATACGGATGTTATTCAGGTAGCGGTTTTAATCATCGGTGGATTTGCAACCGTTTATATGGCGCTTCAAATTGTTGACCAGAGAATCAACGGCGCGGCTGTAGGAAATGCTTTCGCCGGTTTCCAGACTTTGATGAACGAAGCGCCGCAACACTTTAAATTAATGCTCGACAAGCCGACAGTGACCACAACAACTTTGGCAATGCCGGAAAATCTGGAAGTGCAGAAATATGTAGTTTTGCCAGGTTTAGCGATGTATTTCGCAGGTCAGTGGATTGTAAACTTGAACTACTGGGGATGTAATCAATACATTACGCAACGTGCTCTTGGAGCTGATTTAAAAACCGCAAGAACGGGAATTTTGTTCGCAGGTTTCTTGAAATTATTTATGCCGATTATCGTGATGCTTCCGGGAATTGCAGCCTATGTTTTATACACAAAAGGACAGTTGCCTGGATTCAACGGGGTGAAAGATGGTGCGTATTCTGCGATTTTAGGTTTTCTTCCAACAGGTCTGAAAGGCCTTGCAGTAGCAGCTTTGACGGCGGCGATTGTAGCATCTTTAGCAGGAAAAGTGAACAGTATTTCTACGATTTTCACTTTAGATATTTACAAAAAATATTTGAAAGCCGACGCGTCCGAAATCCAAATGGTAAGAACCGGACGTTGGGCGATTATCATCGCAATGGCTGTTGCCCTGGCATTTACGTGGACGGATGTTCTGGGAATTGGCGGTGAAGGTGGATTTACCTTTATCCAAAAATATACAGGATTTATCAGTCCGGGTGTTTTTGCGATGTTCATTCTGGGAATGTTCTGGAAGAGAACTACTGGTGCTGCGGCTTTGGTGGGCGTGATTTTAGGATTTGTTTTAGCAATTTTCTTTAACAGTTTTGCAGTCGATATTTT
>JAZBLX010000087.1:0-1141 GCA_037033465.1 Bacteroidota bacterium
TTGTATTTTTGCAGAAAAAATAAACTTTTGGGTAAAGATAAACTTAGACGTTTTGCAGAGATCGAAACCTTTGCAAATGTATATCAATTAGAAGAAGGCAAAACATTAAAAGGGAATTGGGCCGCTCATCATTTCAAAAACTCCAACCCTGTAGTACTAGAACTTGCTTGTGGAAAAGGTGAATATTCTGTAAATCTAGCAACTTTGTTTCCGGATAAAAACTTCATTGGCATTGATTATAAAGGGAACCGCATTTGGCGTGGTGCCAAAACAGCTCTTGAAGAAGGCATTGATAATGTTGCTTTTTTAAGGATTCAAATTGAAAACCTGCTTGATTATTTTGCAGAAGGTGAAATCGACGAGATCTGGATCACCTTTCCTGATCCGCAGCCACAGGATAGTCGGGAAAAGAAACGCTTAACATTCCCAGCATTTTTAAACCGTTATAAAATAGTTTTGAAGCCAGCTGGTTGTGTCAATCTGAAAACAGATAATGATCAGTTATATGCCTATACCGTTGAAAAAACAGCTGAGCTGAATTTAATTGTTCATAAAAATACCGATCATTTGTACACTTCTGCGTTTGCTGATGAAGTATTATCAATTAAAACCTATTACGAAAAAAAGTATCTGCTTCACGATAAGAATATCAACTACATTCAATTCTCTTTTGCATAATGAACACTAACTTTTACGAGCAGGTTTATGAGATTGTACGGCTTATTCCAACTGGAAGAGTAACGTCTTATGGTGCAATCGCTAAAAGTTTAGGCGCTGCAAAGTCGTCCAGAATGGTTGGTCATGCGATGCGCTTTGCAGGTATTGCACACCCGAAAGTGCCCGCACATCGTGTGGTAAATAGTAGTGGATTACTGACGGGAAAGTTCCATTTTGAAACACCAGAAATGATGGAAGAATTACTGGCGAGAGAAGGTGTACAAGTAAAAGATGATAAAGTGGCAAACTTCAAAAGAGTGTTTTGGAATCCGCTGGAAGAAATTACAGAATAACAGGTAAACTTCGTTTATAATCTGTTAATGAGAACACAATAAAGAGTAATATCCCGAAACAGGCATAGAACATTTCATCAACGATGTTCCCTTTAAATACTGTAAAAGCTAGTATTATTAAAATTACGCTT
>JAZBLX010000088.1:0-1041 GCA_037033465.1 Bacteroidota bacterium
AAGCTCCGTTTCAGCTTCGTTAGTAAAAAAACCCGGTCTCGAACCGTTTCATATACATCTTTATATATATGTGCCCCTATGGCGTCTTCTTCTCTTAAATCTTTATGTCAATGTATATTACCAATCCAGGTAATCTTTGTATTTCTGTTGTGGTTCGTTTCAGCTATAGCTTTTACCCTACACCCTCAACCTTTTAACCCTCAACCTTAAATGGTGGAGAATAACGGAGTCGAACCGTTGACCTCCTGCGTGCAAGGCAGGCGCTCTAGCCAGCTGAGCTAATCCCCCAGAGTATCAAGTCCTTTAGTCTGTAGTCCAAAGTCTTTAGTCTAATTGACTCACGACTTAAGACTCACGACTGATGACTTTTCAATGGTAGTCCCGTCCAGATTTGAACTGGAGACCCCTACATTATCAGTGTAGTGCTCTAACCAGGCTGAGCTACGGGACTTTGCTAGGTTAAGCAGTATATCATCGCGGTATGGTATGTTCCGCTACCGCTCTTCCTTACTACCCTAATTTAATCCGTTACGCTTGCCTTTTTAGCATGCCCACCGTTTATTCTGGGTGTTTTCTTTTGTTTTTTGGTTAGTTAGTTGTTGGTTTGTTTGTTGTCCGGTCTTTCAACCTTAAACCTTTTTACCCTCAACCTTCTACCTTATATTGAAATATCATGTTGCGAAGCGAGTAGGTGACGCTACTCCAGAAAGGAGGTATTCCAGCCGCACCTTCCGGTACGGCTACCTTGTTACGACTTAGCCCCAGTTATCGGTTTTACCCTAGGACGCTCCTTGCGGTTACATACTTTAGGTACCCCCAACTTCCATGGCTTGACGGGCGGTGTGTACAAGGCCCGGGAACGTATTCACCGCGTCATTGCTGATACGCGATTACTAGCGAATCCAACTTCATGGGGTCGAGTTGCAGACCCCAATCCGAACTGTGAATGGCTTTGTGAGATTCGCATCATATTGCTATGTAGCTGCCCGCTGTACCATCCATTGTAGCACGTGTGTAGCCCCGGACGTAAGGGCCATGATG
>JAZBLX010000089.1:0-1013 GCA_037033465.1 Bacteroidota bacterium
GTGCAATGGCTGTCACACCGTTCGCTGCCCACGGTTGTTGCCGGAGCAGACGGTTCCACAACGAAATACTATTACGATCCCCATCACGGCCTTGAGCGCGTTGTTGATGCGCTCGGGCAAAGCACGCTCTATCAGCGGGATGAGTTCGGACTGGTTGTCGAGGAGACTGACGCAGCAGGTAACAGCTACCGCCGTGAGTTTAATGATGCCGGCCAGGTTATTCGTGAAACCGACTGTTCAGGGCTGACCACGCGCTACCGTTATCATCCGCTGGGCTGGCTCAGCTGTGTCATCGCGCCGGATGGTGAAGAAACCCGTTATCACTATGATGCAGCAGGCCGTCCTCTTCAGCTGGAACGCGCAGAAGGATGGGAAGAGCGGTTGCACTGGAGTGAGAACGGACTGCCGCTGGGCTATGAGTCGGCTGATGGTAAACGCAGTGAATTCCGTTACGACAACGTCGGGCGACTGATCGCCAGCCGCAATGCGCAGGGTGAGACGGTTCAGCGACGCTGGGACAGCCGTGGCCGGTTGACGGCGTTGCAAAACGAGAACGGTGAGAAGTATGACTTCGAGTGGGGCGCGGATTCTCTATTGCTGGCTCAGGTCGGGCTGGATGGCGTTGCCACGCGATACGACTATGACGCGGCGGGCCGCACGGTATCACGCACCTTTGCCGCCGGGCATCCTCAGTCCATTACCCATCGCTACCACTGGAGCCGTGCGGGACAACTGCTGGCGCGGACCACGCCGGAAGGCCAGACGCGCTATCACTACAGCGGTGGCGGTCAGCTGGGTAAAGTGTCGCAGCATCTGCCGCTGTCTGACACCGAGTGGAGCCAGCAGGCCGAGCAGGAGATTACCTTTAAGTACGATGCGCTGGGCCGCATCGTTGCTGAACAGGGGGAGCAGGGCGAACTGGCCTGGGAGTATGACGCGCTGGGCAACTGCACAGCCTTAACACTGCCGGATGGTCGTAATCTCAAGCAGCTTTACTATGGCAGCGGCCATCT
>JAZBLX010000090.1:0-843 GCA_037033465.1 Bacteroidota bacterium
CGGCACAAGCAGAAAAGGGCTTCCCCAGCCGGTTGTGCTTAACTGATAATGGTTTAAAAGAAAATTCTGCTCTTCTGCTGTCCCAATTCCACCTTGAACGCTAACGCTTTGAACGGGTTTTTGATGAAGGTTAATTCCCTTCTGCAATAACACGCCTTGATAAGTGGTAAATAATTCATCCACCAACTGTGCCCTTTTAGTTTTAAACTCCTCTAAAATCGGGCCCAATAAATATCCTTCCGTAGCAAAAGCATGGCCACCACAATTCAATCCAGATTCTATTCTAAATTCAGAAACCCAAACACCTTTTTTGGCCAGAAATTTAGCTTGTATAGCTGCTGATCTAAAATCGCTTACCTTCAAAATAATCTTCTTTTTAAAGTATGCATCGTCATCTGGCAAAAAATCATGAAAATGTTCAATATAGCTATATAACCTGGGGTTCATGCCTGCCGAGAGAATAACGGAAGCATTTAAAGTGCTGTTTGCAAAACCTCTAAAGGCAGCCAGCGCATCGGTATTTTCATCACCGGTATAAGCGGCATTAATAAAATTCATTTTATCCACCTTTGCCATAATATTAACATCAGCAGCACCTATTTTCATCGCTTTCCTCAACACATTCTGAAAAATACGTTTGCTTTCTCCTTCAGGATATTCCATCATTAATTCATAGCCATGTTTTAATGAAGATGATTCCGGAAGAAGCTCGAAGTATTTACAAAGTTCACTTCCAGGAATAAAGCTAGACTGTTTTAACTGCTCAAATTGACTATTGATATTTTGATCTATAAAATTCAGATATGCAGTGATCCGTTTTGATCGATAATCAACTTCTGTTTT
>JAZBLX010000091.1:0-841 GCA_037033465.1 Bacteroidota bacterium
TTGAACTGACCGGAATAAAAAAAATGGTTTTGAAACAGTTTAAATGTTTTGCAGACCCAAAGAGAGCCAGCAATCAGAATGATATCAAATGGATGGGAACGGAATACAAACACAACATCGACAGAATTGTGACTGTTGCATATCTGTCCCTTTGTAGAATTGATCATAAAATAAATACTTCTAAATACGACACTGTGGATTGGCATCCGATCGATAAAATCCCGCAGTTGCCATTTGATCATAATAAAATCATTGCAGAGTCATTCATAGAAATCCGGAAATGGATAGAGTCAGATTTCTCAATCATATTTGTCTTGCTGCCTAAGAAATTTACAATCAGACAGCTTTATCAACTGTACAATGCCCTGAGTGAAAAGCAAATTGATATTAAAAATTTTCACAAAAAAATATCGTCTTTCAGTTATATCACCGCTTTGGACGAGATAGAAACCAATGTTTCACACCGCGCGGCCAGGTATTATAAATTTGATCCGAAAATATACAAGAAAACTCAAAATAAGCTAATTAAATAAAATTCAAGAATTATATATGTATTTGTTAGGATATGATATCGGCAGTTCATCTGTTAAAGTTTGCCTAATCGAGGCTTCCAGCGGGAAGGTTGTTGCTTCTGATTTTTCTCCAAAAAAGGAGATGAAAATAATTGCATTGCAGGCTGGCTGGGCAGAGCAAAATCCTGCCGACTGGTGGACAAATCTGAAACTGGCACATCAGTCGGTGATGTCCCATGCGGGGATTGATGCGGAAGATATAAAAGGCATCGGAATCACATGGCAAATGCACGGATTGATATTGGTAGACAAAGATCAAAACATTTTGC
>JAZBLX010000092.1:0-832 GCA_037033465.1 Bacteroidota bacterium
CAAAAATGAAGAAAAGAAAATGGAAGAAAGCAATAATTATATTGCTTTGGATACAGAAAGACCATTAGTATTTTATTATGGACAATCTTATCTTATTAAAGGAGTAGCATTAGAACACAAAGGCAGGTATGAAGAATCCAAAACATATATTCATAAATATATGGATTTAAGTTGGTTTAAAGGATTAGACGACGCTGGTAAAGAAGAAGTATTAAGGTTTACACATTTTGCTACTGCTAACATGTATTTAATGGATGTATTAATGGGAAATACTAGTGTTCTTCCTGACTATGTAGATTTTCTAGAAAAACATCCTGATGAAATACTTCCGGCTATGGCAAATATTTTGAAAGCTGCTAATACGCATATGTTTGATATAGACAGTTTGTTAGAAAAGTTTAAATCTTCTTTAGATTATAACGAGTTTTCTGATATCCATTATAGTAAGACTTCAGTGATAAGTCGCTATATCAATTTTTATTATCAGTTAGCTATTTATTATGCTAGAAAAAACTCTTACAAGCTATGTATCGATAATCTTCTTAAAAGTCTCACACTATCCATTAAGATGAGTAATCACAAAAAAACTTTAGATTCTATTGCATTAATTGAAAAAATTAAAGATAAAGTCAATGATGAACAATTACAGAAATACGAATCTATGTTAAAAGGAGTTGGAAGTGATGAAAAAATTCATAATATCTCTTACTTTAATGTTAAGTCTAATTAGTATTATTTCTGTTTCTTCAGGTCCAATTAATACTTCAATTCAAACTTTGGATCATGGAATAAATTAATAAAAATTGATAAGGAGTTGAAAATCATGAAAAAA
>JAZBLX010000093.1:0-824 GCA_037033465.1 Bacteroidota bacterium
AAACTATCTTAAGTTTATTTGGAGAACCTGAAATCAGTGTAAAAAAAACAAAACAACTATTCTAGTCTTATCCATAAAAGAGAGTCTGCTTTAAAGCAGACTCTCTTTTATATTAATCCGCAGAAATGTACATATACACTATACTCTTTAAATGGTTGACATTTATTAAAGTTTGATCAAAGATATTTAGGCGGACTATAGAATAGCAAAGTTCAACCTTGTTTATTTTTAAGTATACAAATGCAATCTTGAGATGATATTCAATATACAAGTAAAATAATGTTAATTCTCATATAGAACGAAAGGATTTTTTTAAATGACAGACAATTTTTGGCGTGATTTACCGAAGCCGTTTTTTATACTGGCTCCGATGGAGGATGTGACGGATGTGGTGTTTCGTCATGTGGTGAGTGAGGCGGCTAGACCGGATGTGTTTTTTACTGAGTTTGCGAATTCGGAGAGTTATTGTCATCCTGAAGGGCATCATAGTGTGCGTGGGCGGTTGATGTTTACCGAGGATGAACAGCCGATCGTGGCTCAGATTTGGGGAGATAAGCCGGAGTTTTTTCGGCAGATGAGTATCGGGATGGCAGAGCAGGGCTTCAAAGGGATCGACATCAACATGGGTTGTCCTGTACCGAATGTAGCTCAGAATGGTAAAGGAAGCGGGCTGATCTGTCGTCCTGAACTGGCAGGGGAGATTATTCAAGCAGCCAAAGCAGGCGGTCTGCCTGTCAGTGTCAAAACACGTCTTGGCTTTGCAGAAGTGGACGAGTGGCGGGATTGGCTTACCCATATTTTCAAGCAAGATATTGTGAATCTGT
>JAZBLX010000094.1:0-771 GCA_037033465.1 Bacteroidota bacterium
TAAACGGTGACGCTTTAGTTGTGGGTTCCGTATTGAAAGAGCCTAATAAGGTAAATTTAAAATCAACAATAGGTTATAATTTCCAACAACCTTAAATTCCATCATACAGTCCTATAAACAGGTATTTATTCCAAGAGGTATCGAAATGAATTAGATATTTGTAGTTTCCATAAATAGACTTTTAATCTGCAACAAATGACGTCCCCCCAAAAAAGGGGCTCACAACGCCCAATTCTCTAGTTTCAACTGGCTAGTTTTTAGGGAGGGGCTCACAAACAAAAAATCGGTCTAGAATTCTACTTTTAAATGGTCTGAATTTTGGGAAGTGCACAAAAAGATTTTCATTTAACCAAGCATTTGACGGAATTAAAGACCCATTTTTGCTGAATGTAATTGACAGTAATCTGGTATTTGTTTTTTGGAATACAAATAAGGAACTGGGGTAATATCCACTAGCACGATTATTTGATTTTAGCTTTCAATTTGGCTTGGTCCAAGTGATAAGCACCTAACAAATTCATTATGCACAGTAAAGAGTCCGGAAAAGTATTGGAATTGGGTTATTCTGATAGGTTGAATTCCTAAATAATGGCTCTGGGAAAAGAGCTTAAAAATGCTTGACACTTTAGCTAGAAAGAATTGTTTTTAAACAAAAAACCTAAAAGGTTATTCCTCGCAGGTTTCTGAAAATTCTAATAAGTAATTACCTGTTCTTCCAGGTGTTCTGGTAAATCGCGGTAATTGTATTTTTGTCCGCGGAGTTGTGGTTCA
>JAZBLX010000095.1:0-758 GCA_037033465.1 Bacteroidota bacterium
TACCATCTTCTACGATGTTATTACCAAAAATATCCTTTTTAAAAACGCCTAAAGTTCTGCCACTGCCATCTTCAACAATACGGGCACCAAAAATATCTTTTTTGTATACCCGAATCGTTTTTCCACTACCATCTTCAACGATATTGTTCCCAAAAATATCTTTTTTGTAGACTCGAATAGTTCTCCCATTTCCCTCTGCTACTACTGTATTTCCAAAAGCATCCTTTCGTCCGGTTAAGGCGTCCTCATTTGAAAACTCTTCATCAGCTAAGCTTTCACTATCTCTTTTCCTTTTATCTAATGTTTGTCCGCTTTCTGTTTGGATAATAGTGTTTCCAAAAAAGTCTTTGCTTTGTTTTCCAATTACCGCCCCTGATTCATCTTGTAAAATGATATTATCGAAAAAATCTTTTTTCTGGATCGCAATGGTCTTATCATGTTGATCCACAATAATAGTTTTGCCAAAAAAATCTTTCTTTTGCTTACCAACAGTTTTATCGTTGGCATCGACCAGAATGGTATCTCCAAAGAAATCTACCTTGTACTTGTACTGAACGTCTTGACTATACCCAATAGCCGAAACTGCAGACATGAGAATGCCTAGTGTTAATTTTTTCATAAGATTATTCATTTGTGTGTGATACAAATTAGAAAAAATAACAACAATAAATGAATCTATTTTTTATTTGAAATCTCTGAAAGCCATGATAGGTGAAGTAATGCTAGGACTGAAAACAAATGAATTACTTTTATCGTAA
>JAZBLX010000096.1:0-721 GCA_037033465.1 Bacteroidota bacterium
TAAAATTAGTGGCGTATGGTGTGGATATAAATATTTTTTAAAAAAGCAGTTGACAAGTAGTTTTTAAAGTGTAATACTAAATATAACAAAGAGGAGACTACCTCCTCTTAAAAAAGAGGGAATCAAAATGAAAAGACTAAGAGAATATACAGCAGAAATTTTTATTAATCAACTTAAAGAGTTAGTTGAACTTAATAATCTTAAAAGAGAAATTTGTTTTTGTGGTTGCAGTGATTATTTGAATGCTCTTGAAGAAATTATAGAATTTAAGAAACAAGAGCTTGATAAATTAAAAAAAGATATTTCTTATGAAATAACTGAACAAGAAATAATAAATGTTGTAGACGAAGATAATTTTAAAGATGATACATTTATATTAAACAAGAGGCCAATGATATGAAAAAAAAATATAGAAGTAAGTCAAATTTTAGAAGTATTTATGAAGACGAAACAAGATTTATAGAAAGAATAATAGTAAATGGTAAGTATTATTCTCTCATAAAGAGTGCAGCTTATAAAGAATCAAACGATAGAGAATTTAGTGATTTTATTAAATATGAGTTAAGATAAAAAAAGGGGAATATCATGGATATAAAAAATTATAGTGAAGAAGAGTTAGAATATTATTTTTCTGACGATTTTAAAAAAGAAAAAGTAAGAGCATTAAGAACAGCTTATAAGACTATGTTTAGTCGTGAATATGAGAAGTATCAAGATGAAT
>JAZBLX010000097.1:0-714 GCA_037033465.1 Bacteroidota bacterium
ATAAAATTGAAATAAAACGTCAGTATGTAAAATTACGTTAGCAATATACTAAAGTAGAGGTACATACAAGCTTATTTAATATACCTTCTGCGGTTAAAATACTTTGAAATTCATCTTCAATCTATCGAAGTCAAACACTATTTAAGCTTAGCCAACCAGTTGAAGCCTTCTTTTAGCTGGTACAGAAATTTGAAAATAAATAGCTTTCCTCGTCTGTAGGTAAGCATATTAAAGATTTAGGTCATTTTCTGTATTTTTTATAATTTAGCTTTGTGAAATTACCAGCCTCTTACTATTTGAATCCTGACGTCGAATTTCTGGCAAGCGACCTATTAGGAAAAGTACTATTTACAAGAACGGAAGTAGGCGTCACTGCAGGCATTATAGTAGAAACAGAAGCTTACTTCGGTACCGCCGACAAAGCGTCTCATGCCTATGGAGGCCGGCGCACTGCCCGCACTGAAACTCTGTACAGCGAAGGAGGAACGGCTTACATCTATCTGTGCTACGGCATCCATCATCTATTCAATGTTGTGACATCCGTAAAGGACGACCCCAAATGTGTTCTCATCAGAAGTATAGAACCTTTAGAAGGATTGGATATTATGGAAATGAGAAGGAAAATGCCGGCAGATCGTAAAGCTATTTCTTCAGGACCCGGTTCGGCAGCAAAGTCACTTGGGATAGATCTTACTTTTAATAAAAGTATATTAA
>JAZBLX010000098.1:0-713 GCA_037033465.1 Bacteroidota bacterium
GGTCAAGCCTCTTTATTATCCAGCAGATTTTCTCAAACTTGACCTATCCAATATAAGTATTGCAGATTCATGGATTCTGGAGGAATGTTTCGACGATTATGACGAAACGGATATCTATAACCATGAACCTCCTTATGAAGATAAAGGATTCACCATGTATCATAAAGAAGAATCTTTTAGTGAACAGGATATTTTAAAAACGTATAAACTTACTTATATCGGTTGTGATAATATTGAAGAAGGCGAGTTATCATTTACTATCGTAGCATTAAAAAATAATTTAATTCTGTTTGTTGCTTATAGCGGTGATTAAGAAATTAAATTTGACTTTTTATTAAGGAGATCTTATATATTTTTAAGGCAGCCTTAAATTTATTTTAGCCTTCCGCTCTCTGAAAAAGGTAAACTAAGGATATATTATTGACATTTCCCATTTTTAATCAGGGAGTTGAGTTAATGAGAGCAAACCAAGACTTCCCTAATTAATTAATTATGGTGAAAATATGTTAGAAAAAAAGTTTGATCTGCAAAATTTTAAACAAGCTCAAAATAAAGTTACTGAATATTTGAAAGAAAAAAATGTTCGGATTCCACACTCTGTTATGTTAAATGCCTTATCGGTCTTTATGGGCTATAAAGACTGGCATACATTAAAACCGTTACTGAATGAAAATAGCCGTGAAATATTATCGTCAAAACCTTCTGAATGCGGT
>JAZBLX010000099.1:0-709 GCA_037033465.1 Bacteroidota bacterium
TTTTTAGTTTGATGCTTTTCTGGATTGCAACTCATGGTGATAGAAAAGATAACATGCTAATGGGCTTTATGAAATCATTTTAACTCATCTTGGCTGCTGAGAGTAATAATTGAGCAAATGTGTTAGTATACCAAGTTAAAGGGGGGATACTCTGTTTTTTTAAATGGTTAATAACGAACTTTCAGTTCCGTTAACTGAAATGAGCTGCTTAGCTGTTAGCAGCAGTGTATTTACGTTGTATGGTTTACCTATGATCGCGTCTGCCAAAGTATCAATCTCGCTGATTTCTCGGTATGACAGTGCAGTGATGAGTATGATGGGAAGGTCTTTAATCAGCTGTTTTTCTTTGATTCGGTCACAAATAATTCTGCCGTCGCCATCCTCGAGCCGGATATCCATTAGCATCAAGTGAGGCTCGAAGCGCTCAAGTGTTGGCTCAACATCTGCTGCTTTATTTATTGCCGCCACCGTGTAGCCCTCTTCTGAAAATAATATCTCCAAAGCATCTAACATCTGAAGGTCATCTTCAATAATCAAAATCTTATTCTTTGGGACGCTCTTCATGCCGTAATTAAATTCTGTTTATGAACTACCGCTATTATTTTCATCGCGGTGACTTACTTTGAACCCTAGGAGTCCGGTATTAGTTTTATATTTAATTTTTTCATCAATTATCTATATGATTTTAACTTTATGTTGAATTATTATA
>JAZBLX010000100.1:0-700 GCA_037033465.1 Bacteroidota bacterium
TCGTCAGGATGCAGCAGTAATTATTGCCAAAGCACTCAATCTTAAAATGGATACAGATCAAACCAAAATTGATGCAGGTCTACAAAAAATCTTCAAAGACGCTACATCTGTAGATCGTTATGCTAGAGCATCTGTATTAGCTGTAGCTAAAAAAGGCTTTATCAATGGTTCTGCTATCGATGGAGATTCTAAAAAAGGCTTCAATTATTCTCCAACTGCAAAAATGTTACGTTCAGATACAGCGGTTATTTTAGCGAAAGTAATGATCAGCGATAAAAAACTTCCTAAAATGTAATTTGTTACTAGAGAGGGCTCTCCAAGAGCTCTCTCTTTTTTTATGCAAAAATAATTATACAAAGAGTGGTTTAAAGAGGTCAAAACGTGTTTAGTACTAATATAGTTATAAAAAAGTATTGTAGACAAAAGTGGCACATCTTCCTAAAGTGTAGTATGATAATTAAGGCTCTGTTTTGCGATATAATATATGTCGCAAAAAAAACAGAAAACTTTTTTTGAAAAACCGCAACTTTTTGAAGAAACCTGCGTCTACATATATGAACCCGATAAAACAAGGCAACATAATTGCTGACAGGTTATTAAATTGAGATTAACTTTTGGAATGTTTAGTCGATCTCAATGTGAAAAAATGTCTTTACGGCATCATTGACGCAATGTATAATAACTTCTGTGCACTGCGGTT
>JAZBLX010000101.1:0-698 GCA_037033465.1 Bacteroidota bacterium
TATATTTACTCTCCTTCCTTGAAAATAATTTTGTATCTCATTATTTCTAACGAAATTTTCCAAAAAAAGTTTCAATAAATAATTAAACAAATATTATACTTTTATTCCAATATATGATACTTTATTAAAGAAAATAACTTTAATATAAAGGATGGTATGATAATGAAAAAAGTAATTCAAAAACTAATTTTACCAACATTTCTACTTTTAGCAATGCCTCATGAAAGTATTGCTGCAACTCCTACAGGTGCTTATCATTTAGGAGAGTCTAAATCCACATATTATAATGATGGAACTAATTCTACATATAAGGATTATTGGACTAATGCTGTATCTTTATTCAATGCAACAAAAAGCGTTAGCTTATCTACAGGAACTGTTAATAACATAAGATTAGGCAATAAGAATGTATCTGATGTTACTTGGGATGGAATTACAGAAGCAACTTATAGTACTAGTACTGGTGCAGCTACAAGTATTAGGGGATGGCTTAACACTTACTTCACAACTCAAGCCCACTACACTACAAGTATAATAAAAGGAATTGCAACACATGAAGTTGGACATATCACAGGTTTAGCACACACTTCATCGCTTCCTTCAGTCATGTACCCAAGCAGTTTCACAAATAATGGAACTAATACTCCTGCAAGAAATTATACTTGGCCTACAACTGATGATAAAGAAACTTTAAAAAA
>JAZBLX010000102.1:0-695 GCA_037033465.1 Bacteroidota bacterium
CATTCTTCGACATCATCTCGGCAGCAAGTGAGCCAAACGATAGAGCGCAGACAACCACACCAAGAATTAACTTTTTCATATGAGCATCCTCGAAATGTTATAAAAGACGACTGGCATTCATGACTACATTTAAAATATAGCACAGGCAATATAACCCTTCATTTTAAATCTTAACTCCCATCATGCTTTACAGTAGAAACTGAATGATTTAATCAGTGAGTTTTCGCATTCACATGATGATTTCACAGCTTTTTTATAAATGCCTTAATCAACCGCATTACCATAAAATAAACTAGCATTAATTCTGTTAAAAGTTAAAAGTTAAAAGTTAAAAGTTAAAAGGAGAATAATTCCTTATTATCAGTGATCTAAATACAGATAATGCACCCAGCTGGTCATTCTCAGCAAAATTTTACGCATGACCGAAACATGCGTGAAGTGGTCCGAATAGACAGCCACCTGAGCAAATATGCCGTCTGGCAGTGCATCAACGTCCTGATTTGGCTTTAATTCAATTAAGGCTAATACGCCATCAGAACCTGAAGCAAGGCTCAGCGATTGCACCGTTCCCTGTGCCTGATAAGCTCCGCCTGGAACCACTGGCAAAACTCTGAGCAGTTTTCCTGAGAATACCTGTCCCGGAAGGGCATTAAAAACGACCTCTGCTTCATCTCCCGCTGTCAGGCGAAGCAGGG
>JAZBLX010000103.1:0-695 GCA_037033465.1 Bacteroidota bacterium
TCTTCTCAATGAAAAAAATGAAGAAGGTCAAACACCTTGTGAAAATATGGTTAAGAAAGGTAAGGAAAATATGGTGCCTTTACTTTTATTGCACGATGCTGACCTGAATTCTTTGATTCCTTTTTTAAAAAATCAAGTATATGTAGAAATGATAATGGAAAACGAAAAAAACAGGCTGGAAAATAGTATAAATCCATTTATCAACCAGAAAAAACAACCTATCAAAAGAATTTAAAAAAATCAAAGGCTTTCTGCATATTCAAGTCAGATGCGGGGAGCTTTTTTAAATTCATTGGTAGTAATGCTTTCAGAGAGAATATTTTTTGATAAACTTATAATTATATTTTTATTGATATTAAAAACGTCTGTTTTTAATTTATCTGTCAGGTGAATATGTCTTTGATTAATTATTAATTCAACATTATTTAATATCTCTAAATTCATACAAGGATCGCATTCTGACTCCATAAGTTGTGCTAAATTTATGCTATATTTTTCTATTGAAACAGCATGCTTATTTAATGTATTTAGTAAATGATAAGTATAAATTTCTTTTTTATATTCTGGAAAGACTGCTGTTAAAATGTTCTTCATTCTGGCATCAAAAAAATCTAACTGTTCATCCTGTCTGTATTTTCCAAAAGCGAGAAAAAAATGTAAACCGGATTTTTTTAATTCATTGAAAAGCCAGAAGA
>JAZBLX010000104.1:0-692 GCA_037033465.1 Bacteroidota bacterium
TCCATAATTTAAATTTATAAGAAATTTGAAGAATTTAGATATGTAAATGTTATTAACTAGACATAGGGATCTCTCTACCAAAGTCTTTAAATTAGGTACATTATCGGTAGTGAGGTCTGTTGTAGTTTTAATCAATTAATAAAAAACCTGCAAATCTGATATCTCAAAAAGCTGTCTAAAAACTCAACTTACGAATTTCAAATCCTGTGGGCTGAAGAATTTCGCAAGTTTTGATGGTAGTACCGTAAAACTTTCGAAGTATTTCCCCAACAAAGGCCACCAAACTTTACAATTTGATCTTCATTTATGAAATTCAGATAGTTTCTAACAGATACCAACTTCGCAGGTGATTACCTTAAATTAACAGAAACGGAGTTTACAGACTTATATTTCCACTGATTTCTTTTAAAGTAGTTTCTGCTAATTTGGCCTGATATTGCATTTCGATGAAGCGGTTTTGTGCATCGATGGCATTGCGTTGTGCTTCCCGTAATTCAAGCGGCGCAATGCTTCCTAAACGGTATTTGGCTAAAGTAATGTCTAAGCTTTCTTTCGCAATATCTACGTTTCGCTGTTCAAGCTTTACCAGATCCAGGTAGGTGGCATAATTCTGATAAGCAGAAAGCAATTGTGAATTTACATCCAGTTTTGTTTTGCCAAGGTTTAATTCTGATGTCTCAATCTCAATCTTT
>JAZBLX010000105.1:0-690 GCA_037033465.1 Bacteroidota bacterium
GATAACTCTGTTCACAGAAGCTGGGCAACCCACGCCAGCCCGCCAACCATAACGCGCCGCAAGACCTGGCTAATTTTTAGCCACCGATAAAAAGCCATATAAAACAGCCGCTTGCCAAAACCGTGAAAGACAGCGCAGAAATTCTCTAAAAATGCACCATGGGCCGGCCATTTGTGCATAAGCCCCAGCCAGAGCGGCTGAAATAGCCGCAAAAAGCTGCCTTGCACAGCTTTACTCATGCAAACGAATCGATATAATGGCGCCCCTCAAAAGCCGGTATAGCTCAGCTGGTAGAGCAACTGACTTGTAATCAGTAGGTCCCGGGTTCGACTCCTGGTGCCGGCACCATACAAAACAAGGGCTTGCAGCGATGCAGGCCCTTTGTTTTTGCGCTACACGTAACAAGCCTCATTTATAAAGGCTGCGGAGCATCTCATATGGATTGGATGCACTTCGTTTCGGCTCTTGTTTCCGCTCTTGCCTGGCCATCCGCTGTTGTTGTGGTCGTCTGCCTTCTGAGGAACTCGATCTTGGGACTTATCCCGAAAATTCGGAGTTTCAAATACGGCGAACTTGATGTGGATCTGACTGAAGCGTTGCAATCGCTTAAAGAGGACTTGCCTCCGGCCCCTTCTGAGCCGGAAGCGAACCCTCCAAAGCCCCGGATCGAAATTTCGGTTCCCCTCCAAA
>JAZBLX010000106.1:0-681 GCA_037033465.1 Bacteroidota bacterium
GAAGTGGAGATATATCTAGTGTTCCATTTATTCTTTGGTTTATTGCGGGTATTATTCCATGGTTTTTCTTTTCTGAAGCATTACTTGGTGGAACGAACGTTTTTATTGAATACAGTTATTTGGTGAAAAAAGTTGTCTTTAAAATAGAATTATTACCTGTTGTTAAAATAGTTTCTGGAATGTTTGTACATTTGTTTTTTATTGTCTTTATTTTTGTTATTTATAGTTTTTATGGATATTATCCAAAACTTTTTGATTTGCAACTACTATACTATTTAATATGTTCACTTGTATTGGTTTTTGCTTTATCTGTTTTAACTTCGGCAATAATCTTATTTTTCAAAGATCTTAATCAGATTATTGGGATCGTTTTACAAGTAGGATTTTGGTTTACACCAATTGGTTGGACAGTCGCCATGTTAAACAGTTTTTGGGCATTTATTTTTAAACTAAACCCAATGTATTACATTGTGCAAGGTTATAGAGACACCTTTATTGAACATATTGCTTTTTGGGGAAGACCTTACCAAACTCTATACTTCTGGATTTTGTGTGGTATTCTTCTTGTTTTAGGGATTAAAATTTTCAAAAAATTAAAGCCGCATTTTTCAGATGTGCTTTAGGAGTGAAAAATTTGGAATCTATTATTGAAGTTAATAATGTTGTAAAAACTTATAAATT
>JAZBLX010000107.1:0-677 GCA_037033465.1 Bacteroidota bacterium
TGCAGATGCTAATGCAAATGTTCCGAATAATGCAATTCCTGCAATTAATTTTTTCATATTCTCGAATATTAAATACGTTGTTAGATAAATTTTGAGAAACAAAGTTAAAAATTATTTTAATTCATACTCAAAATTTTTTTTCTTTAGACTATTTTTGCAAATTGTAAAGTAAAGTATTAGAATTTATGCAGATTTCAGAAAAGTACAATCCACAGGAAACGGAACAGAAATGGTACAATTACTGGTTGGAAAACAAATACTTCCATTCAGAACCAAATGAAAAGCCGCCTTACACTGTTGTCATTCCTCCTCCCAATGTTACAGGGATTTTGCACATGGGGCACATGCTGAACAATACCATTCAGGATGTTCTGGTCCGCCGTGCAAGGATGCAGGGCTTCAATGCCTGCTGGGTTCCGGGTACAGATCACGCTTCCATTGCTACAGAAGCGAAGGTTGTTGCCAAACTGAAGTCTGAAGGAATCAATAAATCTGATATAACCCGCGAAGAATTTTTAAAGCATGCCTGGGAATGGACGGACAAATACGGCGGAACCATCCTTGAGCAATTAAAGAAATTAGGATGTTCATGTGACTGGGACAGAACCCGTTTCACCATGGAAGAATCCCTTTCTCAGCAGGTAATCAAAAGTTTTGTCGATCTTTATAATAAAGGT
>JAZBLX010000108.1:0-672 GCA_037033465.1 Bacteroidota bacterium
GTTAAGCCATCTCCGGTTCTGACAATTGAGCAGCGTCTGCCTACGTATCTTCAGGTTAATTATAATGAAGTTATGGATATTCATACTGACGGACGAGTTAAGGAAGAAGTCGGACATACCGTTGTAAGTTTTGGTATTAATATTTTAAAACGTGATTTAAAAGCAGGAATTTATCATAACTTTAAGCGTATTGCAGGTTATGAAGCTATCAAAGAAGACAGTAATTACGCAGAATTGAAAGCTGTAGAAATGGCGATTCAGGAGATTCAGAAAAGCCACAGTGAATTCATGAACAAAGAGACACTGTTTCGGTTTTATGTAGATAATGAAAGTGTAATTAAAGCACTTCAGATCAAAAAATTGTGGAAGAATGCAAGCGAAAGGACTTATAATGTATTCAAAAATATGCTGGATTTTTTAAATGAACAAAATGTGTCCATTATTAAAGTGTCGTCCAAAGAAAATAAAGGCAATAAAATTGCTCATATGCTGGCAAAAAAAGCAGTAGAGATGAACAAAGAAAATGCTTCAACGGTTAAAGTTATGGATATTTTTCAGGATTTTACGTTAAAAATGGAAAATAATTTTTATCATAACCGTGCAAAAGAGAATTATGAATTGCTGGAAAAACAACTGGCAAGTTAAATCTTACACTGAAAATAAATTGCTTTT
>JAZBLX010000109.1:0-667 GCA_037033465.1 Bacteroidota bacterium
GGATATAACTAAATTTCAAGCTGAATTGCAAAAAGTTGCACAGTACCGCAATTCCCGCACTCTTGATGATGTTACTCTCCTTAAATTAAAAAATTATGAAGACCGTTTAAATTTTTTCCTTGAAAACTTACAAAATGACAAAGTCGCGAGTGAGATTAATAGTAAAGAAATAGAAAACTCATTAAATAGTGTGGTTAAAATTATTGATGCCATAAAATCCAACGAAAGTAACCTTATTAACGACTGGAAAATGACATTAAGCACTTATCTGAGAAATCAAGCTCAACAATCTGGTATAGACTTATCGAACAAAATGCGTGAAGCTCGTGAAGAATCACTAAGAAAGCGTGGTGAATTAAGCAATTCAGTAACTATTGGTGCTGCAACTTTGCAAAATACGACAAACACATCTTTGCAGACATTAAGTGATTTAACGACTAAACTTGAAGATACGCAGAATAAAGTAAAAGAAATTGAAGAAGCCGGTAAACTGCGTAGAAAAGAAGATCAGCAGAAAAGAGAAGAAGTAGAAAATAGAATCAGAAATCTAAACAAAGTAAATTAACCATAAAAAATTAGGGCTAAGAGATTAGCCCTAATAACTAGTGACAATCAGGATTAATGTATGAAAGAAAAACAAAATTTTACTGGATATTTCATATATATT
>JAZBLX010000110.1:0-661 GCA_037033465.1 Bacteroidota bacterium
GCCCTGGAAATGTTCATTTACTGCATAAGTTCCGCCCTCGTAATGCTGATTCTTGTCGAAATCAACAAAGCAGACCACCTTAAGAGAAGTAACGGTTTCTGATGGACTCAAGATCTTTACACCATAACTAACACCTTTCTTTACCATTGATTGATTAGCCGATATATTACTATTTTTTTATTGATTATATAATTAATGAATTTTTTCTAAAAATTGCTGCCTCAAACTGCATTCTCTTTCAGAAGTTCAATTAAATCTTCAGCGCCACCGTCGAATTTTTTCCCGTTGACATAGAAGGATGGTGTTCCGTTTACGCCGCTCACAACGCCGATTTCAAAGTCTGCATCAACTCTAGCCGCCAGTTCCTTACTGTCGATATCTTTTTTGAATTTCGGAATATCCAGTTTTAGTTTTTCTGCCAATTCCAGAAGAAAAGCTTCATTTAAATCTTCCTGATTTTCATAAATGGCGTCGTACATCTCCCAGAATTTACCCTGCAAATTAGCGGCTTCCGCGGCAAGTGCTGCAGCTCTCGCATACTCGTGCATTTCTGACAGTGGGAAATTTCTGAAAACAAATTTGATCTGACTGCCAAATTCTTTCATCAATTCTTTAAGCACAGGATATGCAGCGCCGCAGTAAGGGCATTGATAATCTCCGT
>JAZBLX010000111.1:0-648 GCA_037033465.1 Bacteroidota bacterium
ATATAGAAATCCACTTTTACGATGTTCAACGGGTGGGTATATAAATAAAAAGAAGTGATCGTTGCCTAACTGCTGACGATCCTTTTTTGTATACAGTGCCAAATATTTTATTACTTAATTTTACTAAAAGTGATATTTTTGTAATTAATCGGGTATATATAAAAGGGAAAGCGATTTAAAAATTTAAAAATCATAAGGAGTGTTAAAGGAATGACAAAGCAATTAGCAACTCACGAAAAACTTGAAGTTCATGAACTTTTAACTTTCAAAACTTCTTGTGTTACCAAAGCTGTAGCAATGCGTGAATTGGTGAAAGATGACCAACTCAAACAGATTATTGATGAAGATATTCAGAATTCTACAAAAGCTATCGAAGACCTAAAATCTATTTTACAAAAATAAAGGGGTGTAATTATGGCTACAAGTAATATGACAAAAGAAATGTTGGTTAATGCAACAGCGCCGCTAGATGATCTGGCGATTGCTACTGATCTACTGATGTCTGCCAAAGCTGGAGTTCGTAATTATGCTGTAGCAATTACAGAAACAGCAACGCCAAGTGTACGCAAAACATTAAAAGCTCAATTGCAAAAAGCAATCGATTTGCATGAGAAAATTGCAACCTATATGATCGAAAATGAAATGTAT
>JAZBLX010000112.1:0-640 GCA_037033465.1 Bacteroidota bacterium
TACTTTGGGTGAAGGTCCTTATTATGTCTGCAATGGCACATTAGAATTGAACGCAGGCGAAGGATTTGATAAATACGAATGGTCACCAACAAAGGAAACCTCCCAAAAGATAAATGTTACTACACCAGGAGAATATTGCGTTAAAATTACCTCAAAGGAGGGTTGTTCGTTTGTACAATGTGTGACAGTTAAAGAAGGAGATTTGCCGGAATTTACTATTGAAATAATTTCCAGCAATTTAACAGTGAATGTAACTTCAGGAAATGCCCCATATGAGTATTCTTTAGATGGCAAAACTTGGCAGGATGAAAATCAATTTCCTTACTCTAAGGGCAAAACATACACGGTTTTTGTAAGGGAAAAGAGCAAGCCCAACTGTGTTGCGTCGAAGACACTGCATATTCCCTTCATTCCTAATGTGATAACGCCAAATGGTGATGGGATAAATGATTTCTGGGATCTAAGCTCATTGAATTTTTATTCCGTAGCCATCAAAGTAAAACTTTATGACAAACATGGAACCTTGGTAAAAGAATTAACCGTCAATGATGGTAAAAATCTTGGGAATGAAATCAATCCTTATCAAAATTTATCGTCCGGAACGTACTGGTATCTTATTGAGATCCCGAATTTTGCGATG
>JAZBLX010000113.1:0-630 GCA_037033465.1 Bacteroidota bacterium
CGCCGCTGTCTGTAGTCTTCGGCTGGTGAAATAAAACCGGAAACCCTGCCCGGATTTTCCAGCGTATCTATCACATCATTTCTTGGAATCTCTACTTCTCTTATCATAATTTCATCGCTTTACATGGACAAAATTACTAAAAATATTAGCAAATAATAGCGAAGTTCTCCACACTCTGCCTGGGAGTATAAGATCAGCCCGGCATAAGATGACTATAGGTCATAAATTATAAAATCAATCTATTTTCTCAAGATGGCTATTAAATACCAGGAAACGAAGAAGTATCGAATCTGGAATTAAGAGATCAGCCTATTCACATTGATTTCCGTGTTCGGAATGATTTTAAATAGGGATAAAATTAAGGTTTATCCTCTAATTCAACGCCCGGTGTAAGGAGAAAGGCGGAAGACTATTTATTTTTACTTAAATAATCAAAAGCCCTGATTGATAATACAGACTTAAAAGTTTAGCCAAGCTGTATGGATTTATTACATTTAGTTCTATTGATCTTCTTGAAATATTAACCCAAAAGACTCGTGATTATTTACAAACGTTACTCATACAAATACTGCTCGTCTGTAAAATAGGCAGTCCGTCCGCCAACTTTCTCAGACTTTACGGGATGTCCCG
>JAZBLX010000114.1:0-619 GCA_037033465.1 Bacteroidota bacterium
ATAATGTTTCAAATGCATGGATAAAAAGAGAACGAAATAAAATAAATAACGATAAGGAGTAACCAATGAAAATCGATTCTATTTCTTTATACGGTTGGAAATCTTTTTCAGATAAAGATGGAGTACTGCTTAAAGATTTAAAAAAAATAAATATAATAATTGGACCAAACAATTCTGGTAAATCAAATGTTTTTAGATATTTATACAATATAAGAGAACTAGTAAAATCTAATACGAAAGAAGTAAAAGATAAAAAAAATCAGTATGATTCACTTAATTCTATTCCAAAAGCTTTTAAACAAGAAGATACATGGGCAGGGGAATTAAAAAATATTATATGTAATGTTACATTAAAAGATTTAGAATTAGATACTAATAATTTTAAAATGAATGAAAATATGTCAAAAAATATTCATTTAAAGGCAGAGCATAATAATAATGAACAAAAATCTTGTTTCTCCATGCTACATGAGAATTATCCATTAATAGAAGAATTTAAAGAGCCAAATCCTAAAATATTAAATATTACTACTAAAGAATTTGTAAATCCAGTAGATGGTATAGGTTATCCTGATGATACAGTGAAGTATTGGAAATTATTTTTAGATAGCTTTGTGTT
>JAZBLX010000115.1:0-618 GCA_037033465.1 Bacteroidota bacterium
TTTTACAGGTTCTGCCACTGGTTCTCATGACGAAAAATTAGATCTGAACGGTGACTCTACTAAGGAAATATATCACTATGATTTCAAATGATATTATTTTAAATGCATCATCATTTATGTTATTGTTTTTTTTATTTTTATGGGGTGGGTGTTTTTTTATTTTTGTTTATAGGAATCTTGGTGGCGCTAAGGTAGGTAAGGATTCCTTGCTCTATTTCAATTATATGTTTTTTAAACGAGATGTTTTATCAAATTGCGCATTGGTTTTTCTTGTTCTTGGATATATGGCGGCAGCGATAGCTGAATATAGAAGGGTGGCCGATAACTTATTGTTAATATCTAATTTGTCCGGAGGCTTTTCATTTCTTCTCTTTGCACTCTATGGAAAGTATTTTCACCAAGGATTAACTGATGATGAAAAACCATTTTATTTTCTTAAGGTTTTTTTGACAAAGTCAGACCTATCCTTTGGCTCGATTTTTCTTTGGCTATCAAGACTGGCGTATATAACATGGCTAATTGTATTTATTAGCAATTAAACAATGTAATAGGAAATAATATTCTGGGAAGTGATTATGTTGAGTTGCAGCCATTAACATGGCAATCGCCCGGCATAAT
>JAZBLX010000116.1:0-618 GCA_037033465.1 Bacteroidota bacterium
TCAACATCAACAGGTTTAGAAATATATCCATCAGCCCCGGCGGCAAGGCATTTCTCCTTATCGCCCACCATAGCAAGGGCTGTAACAGAGATTACTGGAGTGTTAGCTCTTGAAGGAATTTCTTTTATAAGTGGTATAGCCTCGTAGCCATCCATATCGGGCATCATCATATCCAAAAGCACAATATCGATTTGCTCATCAGTTTCAAGCAATTTAAGCGCCTCTTCGGCGCTTAGGCACGAAACACATTCAAACTGCCTGGAACGCAATATAGCGCTTAGCGCAAATATATTACGCGCATCATCATCAACAATTAAAACTCTTTTCTTCATCTTTCGTCGTGTTCAATATATTAATGCTGGTCGTAGAGCCAAACCCTAAGCAGGGACAATAACTGGTCTATATCTACCGGTTTGGTAATGTAATCAGAGGCACCTGCATTGATGCATTTCTCCCTGTCGCCTGTCATAGCTTTTGCCGTTACAGCAATTACCGGGAGCGTTTTAAATGCTTTATTTTCACGAATACGGGTAGCCGTTTCATAGCCATCCATATTTGGCATCATCATATCAAGAAGCACAACATCTACTTCCGGATGCTCATCGAGTGCCTTTAGTG
>JAZBLX010000117.1:0-616 GCA_037033465.1 Bacteroidota bacterium
GCGTGGAACGCGATCACGTCAGCGTCGTTTGCCGAAAAGGGCGCGCCCCCAGGAGCCGCCGGCCGGATCGCCATCCCTGTGGCCGCAGATGGCGATCGCGAACGCGAGATTGCGATGGGCCTCGTCGAAGAGACCGGACTTGACGCCTTCTATTCGGGCACGCTGGCCGATTCCTGGCGCCAGCAGCCAGGGGCTCCCTGCTACTGCACCGACTTGCGCCTTGAAGAAATGCCGCAGGCGCTTGCCTCGGCGGAGCGCGAACGCTTGCCCAAGCGTCGTGAGCTGGCGATCCAGGCAATCATGGAGCGGGTCGGCGATAACACGACCAATCCGGATTCTGACTACGCCGTGCGCCTGACCCGCGCGCTCTTCATGTGAAGACGGTCATGAATCCAGGCACGAGCTTGATCTTCGTCATGCCAGGCATGGCGAATGACCAGAGCGAGGTGTGACATGGCGCGCCAGATGATCATTGGTATGCACCTGGGTAACGGCTATGGCGCGTTGGCCGGCGCCTGGCGGATGCCGGGGGTGGACCCCACCAGCTATACGAGCTTTGATGTCAAGGTCCGGCAGGCTCAGGCGGCCGAGCGTGGCAAGATCCAGTTTCTCTTTT
>JAZBLX010000118.1:0-615 GCA_037033465.1 Bacteroidota bacterium
TCTGCGCCACTCTACACTGATTTGAATTTCCTCATGCGGACATAGACCAAAACCCGCTAGTTGGCGTAAGGCAAATGAACAGTAAAAGTCGACCCTTTACCTTTCACACTCTCTATAGAAATACTTCCGCCATGGTAATCCATGATCGAATATTGTAGTAGTGAAAACAAAGTTGTTATAACATTTGGGACCTTAATCCGAAAGATGAGTTATGTATTCATTCGTGCCAATTGCTCACATCATACTTGCCAATTTCGCTGTGTTCTTGGCTTCGAAAAATCCTGTATTTCAACCACCGATTACACACTAGTAGTATAATTATTACATATATATGTATTACTCTTAAAATATTATTCTTAAGTTGCATGAAAATTACCTCCCATATGAGAATCCCTTTACGAGCAAAAGCCTACTTATTATTCATAATGTTCGTAGCTGTTATTATTTATTCATGTAAAAAATACTCTAGTACGGACTATAAAAACCTACAAAAAGAACTTAGTGAAAGCTCTGCAGCGGCTATCACTCGAGCTAAAGAGGCTTTTATAAACCAGTCAGTAGACAATCGGGTTCAACTTACCGGAAAATCTTTGTTATCCGACAGTTTACTTAACC
>JAZBLX010000119.1:0-609 GCA_037033465.1 Bacteroidota bacterium
TTAAACCAGTATTTTCACTATCTTGAAAAATATCCTCTACTTTTCTCAAATATTTACTTTTAAACTTGCTAGTATCAATTATATTTTGTAATAAGGCACTAGAAAATAAATCAATATTAAATGTAGATTCTAAATTTTTAGTTATTATAGATTTGATGATTTTTTTATTGCTAAAATTACACAACTTATATAAAGAAATTAAACACTCTGATCCCATTAAATTATTATTAAATTTCTCATTTTTTATAACGAACTCCAAAATGTTTTGATCATTTAAGATATACTCTTTGTCTAAAGAAATTATTATTTCCACCAAAAATTTTATTAAATTTATAACTTCAAACGATATCCCATCTACATTTTCTAAAATTTGGTATATTAGTAATTTATTTATTGATTTATCAATAACTTTAAACTCGATATTTTTAGAATAAAATTTATATTGATAATAAATAAAAATTTTTATTTTTGTTCTTTCAATTTTAATTGAATCCGATTCTAATAATAGATTAAGAATAATATCAAAATCTTCTTTTTTTAAATTTAACTTCCCTAGTATAATTAAAAAATTATTAATTACATTTTCTATCTTCATAGAGTTATTAGTTG
>JAZBLX010000120.1:0-605 GCA_037033465.1 Bacteroidota bacterium
TTGATCTGCATTCATAATCGCTTCCGAAGTATAAGAAACTGATCTTGAGCTCACAAAATCTGTTAGTTTTAGGTTTTTTACATTAGCGGCTACCATCGTGCTTTCTGCTGCTGTACCGTTCAGTTTTAATACGGCATCATCTTTAACAATGGTATATAAACTTGCTGCTGTGGTTTTGATTTTGGCTGTAGCGCTTTGATTTAAAAACAACTGAAGGTTTTGAACATCGAAATTGTTATTGGTTACAATTATCGATTGACCGTATGCTTCTATTCTTTGTAAATCTTTGATGGTGATGTTCAATGTTACCAGACCAGTTTCCATGGAGTTAATGTAAAGGGTTTGACCGTTGCTTCTTACCGATGTTTTTTCGGCATCATAATTTCCGGCACCTACTACACTTTCGTTGTCTCCCTGTGTAAGCACAATTTTAACATTGCCACTTACCCAAATCCGGTTGATGTTTTTTAATGAAGATGTGGTTGCGGATACTGGCACTGGTTATGCTGCGAAGGTTGTCATCACTGATGAAGTGAATAATCTTGCTGTTAATGCTGCTGCGAAGAATGTTTTTGCTATCGTTTTCATGACTGTATGTTTTAGGT
>JAZBLX010000121.1:0-603 GCA_037033465.1 Bacteroidota bacterium
GGGCTGAAATTCTTCAGTAGATATATAGTTAAGTGCAATTTGAAAGTCATTCTCACTAGCTTGTACAGCTTTGCGATTCAATAATGATCTTATTTTACGAAAGTAAGGTTCATTGTCTGTCACAAATCCATATGCCATTGAACCAAACAAAGCAATACGTATAGATTCTAAGATTGTTGTTTTACCTGCTCCATTTTTACCACCAAGTAAAACAACATTCTTATTAGTATTCGTTCGAAAATCAAAGTTATTTAGATTCCCATAATAAGCGCCTATATTACGAAGAACCAATTTATTAATCTGCATTGAGTACTTAATCCACCTTTTATAAATGTAAGAAATCTTGTTTTAATGTTTTATCAAATGCTTGGAATAGACCACGTCTAATTTTCACACCAGAATAATCTTTTTCAACTGAAATTAATTTTTTAAGCAAGCTAAGATTAACGCCTTCTTCTTGACATAACGTTTCTAGATCAGTCAATTGATCTTCTTTGAAAACAGGACGATCATCTTGTTGCCAATCATATACTTCACCAGTTTCCTCTTCAACAATTCGAGGTAAGCGATCTTCCCATTGCAAATCATCATGCCAGTATTTGC
>JAZBLX010000122.1:0-601 GCA_037033465.1 Bacteroidota bacterium
ATTTAGACTAAAAAGTCTCGTATTTTAATCAGATTACTATCTTTGCCCTACAATAAATTTTGCTATGAACACGCTACAAACAATTATAGAAAAAGCCTGGAATGACCGTGCTTTGTTACAGGAAGAAACAACAACTAATGCCATTCGCGAAGTTATAGAATTGCTTGACAGCGGAAAACTACGTGTAGCTGAGCCGGTTAACAACGGATGGCAGGTTAACGAATGGGTTAAAAAGGCAGTTGTGCTTTATTTTCCTATCCAGAAAATGGAAACTCTTGAAGCAGGTATCTTTGAATATCATGATAAAATGCTGCTTAAGCGCAATTATGCCGAAAAAGGCATTCGCGTGGTTCCTAATGCTGTGGCGCGTTACGGTGCTTATATATCATCCGGCGTTATATTAATGCCAAGCTATGTTAACATTGGAGCTTATGTAGATGAAGGCACTATGGTAGATACCTGGGCAACAGTGGGAAGCTGTGCACAAATAGGCAAAAATGTACACCTTAGCGGCGGAGTAGGAATTGGAGGGGTTTTAGAACCTTTACAGGCAGCACCGGTAATTATAGAAGACGGTGCTTTTATTGGCTCGCGCTGTATT
>JAZBLX010000123.1:0-595 GCA_037033465.1 Bacteroidota bacterium
TATTGATAGGCTCTTACTTATTTTATGAATTTAAAAAACATGTAGTAACTACGTTCATTTGAAATTTAGACTCAGGATAGAGAACGAATATCTTCTTGAGATAAACCGGTTGCTTTGGCAATAACATCAATATCTAATCCAAGAGAAAGCATATTACGAGCCATGTCTAACAGTGCTTGATGTTTCCCCTGCTGAATGCCTTGCTCTAAGCCTTTTTCTATACCCTGTTCGATTCCTTTTTGAAAACCAGCTTCGACGCCACGGCGTTCGCCTTCTGCCATTGCAGAATCGACAAGTGAAGCTTCATCATGCAAAAATTTCTGGCGGGCTTCATAGCGCATACGAGCTTCACGATCCTGACTTAGAAATTCCAGAGTAGTCATCGCTTTTTTTAATTCAGGTTCATTCATAGATAGCACCTCCCAGTGTGATGGATCAGTACCTTTAAGAAACAATAACCAATTGATCAGTGGACTTCCTTCTAATGGAGTAGTCATCTGCTCTAACTTGGGTAGTTCAAGAGGATCAAGTAGTTCAGACACAGGATAGTAACCTCCGATAGCTAAGTAAGTAGTAGAATGAAGTCTAGATTAAT
>JAZBLX010000124.1:0-594 GCA_037033465.1 Bacteroidota bacterium
AGGTTGGCCAGGTGTTCCAGTTTTAACCCCTACATTAGTAATGGCATATTGCATAGAATAACTTAGTTCAGAAAATTGGCTTAAATCTAATTCTTTAAAAGCAATTGAATGATCATATATTTTAATAATTAATGCAATTAATTGAGAATCTTTGGAATGAAAAAGTGATAGGCTCTCAGCAATTCTGTACAAAGCATTTAAGTTATCTTTATTTGTATTGATAATTTTTTCATAAACCAAGAATATTTCGTTGGAAATAAGATCATTTGGCTTCAAATATTCGAGCATATCCTTAGCATAGAAAAGATGACCGCCAGAGGCATCAACCTCTAAATACCAGGTTAGAGCCATTTCAAACATCTCAACATTTTTTGAGGGGTCTTGCTCAAATAAATTAGAGTGCTCACTGTAAGGAACAAAATCATAACCCATTAATGTCTTTGTTGATAATACAATTTCTTTTTTATATTCAAAACGACGTAATAAATATTCGAATACTGTTTGTACACCATAATTTTCAAGAACCTTTGCCAAAATTCTCTCAATCTCATACGAGAGATAAAACCGAATAGTAGATTCTAAAACCAGACTTTT
>JAZBLX010000125.1:0-593 GCA_037033465.1 Bacteroidota bacterium
TTCTTGCCGCTGCAGCTCCACGAGAAACGGCGTTAATAAAGATAATTCGATCGTCGCTAATTTGTTGGATAACATTAACTGTTGAATCTGTCGAATGATCATTAACGACTATAATCTCTAGGTTTGAATAAGTTTGGCATAATATCGATTCAATTGTAAAACGAATGAAATGTTCAGCATTATAAGCAGGGATGCAAAATGAAACTAAATCCATATCTTAAATCTCTTCAAAACTCTCGTAGAAATATTTTCAAACCAGCCCATTGACTTTCTCAATAAGTGAATACAATTTTTTAAGAAATTTGGTGAAAACTGGTAAAAACCGGTTTCTGTTACATAGAACTTTTGGGGAACTATTTCCCAATCTGGAAGTTTGAATATTTCATTGTTTTTATTGCATACATAATGGTAATAGCTAATCTCATTTCCATTAAAAGTTAACCGATTTTCTTCAAATTTTACAATGTCATGTTTGCCTAGAAATTCTTCGCAAGTAGTTTCAAATGAAACTTTCAACAATCCCTTTTCTTGTGCGTACGCAATTAAATAAGTAAAAGACTGACTTGGTAATGTTAATTTATTAGCACCTTCCC
>JAZBLX010000126.1:0-591 GCA_037033465.1 Bacteroidota bacterium
ACCTGATGTATTTCACATGGAACGTGCCATTTAAAAACAATTAATATTTTTCAGTAACTTAAATCCATCCTTAATAAAAAATTGAAACTATAGTCAAACAATTATGTAATCACATGATTATTGAATTACATGATTTTGTAATCAAATAATCTTTTTAATTGCGTTTTCAATTTACGCACGTATAGTTACAGGATTACAGGATTACAGGATTACAGGATTACAGGATTACAGGGTTACAGGGTTAGGGCGCTATTTTACTTTCTAAGGTATGTGTATGGCTAAAGTCATTTCATTTTTAAACGGTAAGGGCGGGGTAGGTAAAACGACTACTTCGATAAATGTAGCTACAGCAATCGCAAAAAGAGGTTCCAAAGTAATAGTGGTTGATACTGATCCTCAAAGTAGTATCGGAAACTGGTATAACGAGGATAAATGCCTGTTTGATGTAGCCGATGCCGGATCAGAAAAAGAAGTCTACTCGGTAAGGAAAACTTTGAAATCATATGATTATATAATCATAGATGGTGCAGCTGCGATATCTGCTATTTCAGCTGCTGCAGTTATGGTTTCCGACGTAGTTTTAATCCCTGT
>JAZBLX010000127.1:0-586 GCA_037033465.1 Bacteroidota bacterium
ACGTTAAATTTGCTAGTATTTCCATTTTTTTATGATTAAGCAGGATGGAATTTCTAAAATATTTGTTATAATGGAGTAAATAAAAAAAGGCAAAATAATATGGCATTTAGTACACAAGAAAAAAAGATATATAATCTTATCAGTAAGCCTGAGATAAAAGAAAAAGAAATGAATATGATTATTTCTTTTATTAAAGAAAATCCTGAATTTTTATTTGTTCAGACAAAAATGAATAGCACAACAAAGACTTCTTTATTATTTCATGCAGTAGAACACAAGTTATTGCTTGCAGAGAAAATAATAGAGGAATGCAACCCTGATATAATCAAAATAACAAATGCTCAATCTGATAGATGTAATATAGTGCATTACCTCGCAAAAAATAAAGAAAACAGAAGTGGAGAATTCATTTTAAATTTATTTAAAGAAGGCAGACAATTGCATTCTGAGAGATCTCAGTTAATGGATAATATTAATATGTTTCTTAACTCCCCTGTTATGCATGCACTTGAACATGGAAATAATAAAAGGGCAAAAGAAATCACGTACAACATTAAAAATAACCTATTAGGTGTTGGGAAAATGT
>JAZBLX010000128.1:0-585 GCA_037033465.1 Bacteroidota bacterium
AAAACCAACTTAAATATGAATCACGTATGAAAGGTTTGACTTTTTTTATTAACTCTTTGGTTAACTTTTTAGATCTTCTGTCAAGTTTAAAGTAGTCATGCTGCCACCAGCAACGAAGAATCATTTCATTTTCATCATATTCAATAACAATGTTATCGGGAAGCTCCAACTGGAAGAAAAATTTATCTTCTTTTCCATTTTTTGCCTTGCCATAATAAGCTGCAAGAATGAAATATTTATGACCGTCCTTTCTTAATTCATAATATATTGGATCATAAGAATTTTCTAAATTAACTGAATTATCTAATATACATTTTAAATATTTCTGTATTTTTTTGTTCATATATTACCTCTATTCGTTACCTCACTTGGGAGTAATAACTTAAAGGCTTGATATTTCAGAACAACATTCCTGTTGTTATTTAAATATAAACATCATATTTTTTCTATAGCAAATTTTTTATAATCTTTTTTTAGTATTTACCTGTATGCTTTTATCAGGCTTTAATAATGAATGCAATTTGTTCTGTTCTATTGCTGAAACAAATGCTTCATCATAATTTTCTATAATTTGTGGGTTTTTTA
>JAZBLX010000129.1:0-582 GCA_037033465.1 Bacteroidota bacterium
CACAAAATCGTTCAACTTTTTTCCCCAAATAGGGAATTTTTTAAATTCTTCTTTTCTGGTTTTTAAAACTTCAAAACCTTTGTAAAAAATTTCTTTATCTTTTAATAATTTAATTGCCTCCATTATTGATAACAAACCATAAGCGTTTTTATTTATTTTAAGTTTCTCAATGAATGAATTTTTAACTATCAATAAGCTTTTGTTGTCGTTTAATTCTTCAACAAAATTTGGCAAATCTAAATCCTCGCTTTCTATTATGTTACTTTCTAAAGCTTTTAAATATTCTTCGTTAGATAATTTTTTTAACTCGTTTAAAATATGGATCAATTTAGCTTCACTATTCCAAGTCAAACCACTTTCCATATTGTCAACGAAATCACTATCATCGTATATGTTTTTATGAATAATTTCAGCATTTCCTTTTAACATTAAACCATTGAATAGGAAATTTTTTGTTTCTATTTTTGAATGTCTTTTCTTATAATTATCCAGAATATTATATGAGATTACTTTATTTGTAAGCCATAATTTTTCTAATGTTGGATAAAATAATTCACATTTATTCATTTCAATTTGATTGTA
>JAZBLX010000130.1:0-581 GCA_037033465.1 Bacteroidota bacterium
AGGCTGATCGGCTAAAAAAATCATGCGACTTTTCACTTCAGGTTGCTCATATATCGATTGCCCTTCTAACGTAACATGACCTTGATCCGCGCGGTAAATACCTGCAATCGTTTTGAGCAACGTTGTTTTGCCTGCTCCATTAGAACCTAGTAATCCAAAAATAGAACCTTTATGTACATGTAATGACAAATTTTCGACTGCTTTTTCACCATCAAAGTATTTGGTAAGTCCTTTGACTTCAATCATGATGATGCCCCCTTTCTTGTTCTTGTATCGCTTGTTCATACAATTTCATTAAATCTTCTCTGGTAAATCCTAAATAGATCGCTTCGGCAAACAATTTCAGTAGTCGCTCGCGCATATCTTGTTGCTGTTCCTGAGTCGGTTGTTGTTGCTGTGGTGAGACAAAACTTCCTTTGCCCGGCTGAGAATAAATATAGCCTTCTCGTTCTAATTCTCGATATGCTTTCTGAATCGTATTCGGATTGACGGTTAATTGAGTAGAAAGTGAACGCACCGAAGGCAACTGTTCTTCCGGCTTCAATATGCCATACATAATCATTTCTTTAATTTTGTCCATC
>JAZBLX010000131.1:0-580 GCA_037033465.1 Bacteroidota bacterium
TTGCGAGAAAATCTGGTTCTGGCGATAGAGCCGATGATTAATATGGGAAAAAAAGATGTCTATTTAGACGAAGACGGCTGGACGATTAGAACTGCAGATGGAACGCCGTCAGTTCATTTCGAACATGATATTTGTGTGAAGAAGGGCCAGGCATTGATTTTATCTGATTATGCACCAATTGAAGCCGCCGAAAAAGCGAATATTAATTTAAATACATCTTATTACGCATAAGAAGATAAGCTGGAGAGATAAATTTCTATTTCTCCAGCTTATAAATAAGATCTGCGCAATCCCTGAGATCTGCGGAGATAATAGTAAGGTTCGTTTTGGTATTGTTTTCGTTTGCCGTTATTCGATTTTCGTTTTTGGCACTAAGTCATCACTTCTCCATTAGAAGCACTCTTAGCCTTTGGCTTTAAGCTTTACTCTTTGCCCGTTTATCGTTGTCCGTTGCCAGTCGTCTCGCTTTAGTCTTTATTCTGACTCTTTGCTCCTTGCTCTTTTTTCGATTGAGATTGATTCAGCAGATAAAGAATCTGCCTCGCAAAGACGATGCTTCGTAAGAACGTTCTTCGATTAG
>JAZBLX010000132.1:0-579 GCA_037033465.1 Bacteroidota bacterium
GAAGTATATGCTAACCCTGAACAGTATTTTGATCAGGTTATAGAAATTAACCTTAGCGAACTTGAGCCGCACTTAAACGGCCCGTTCACGCCGGATTTAGCTACACCAATATCTAAAATGAGGGAAGAAGCTGAGAAGAACGGCTGGCCTCTTAACATTCAGGTAGGTTTGATAGGTTCTTGCACCAATTCTTCTTACGAAGATATTGCACGTTCTGCATCGCTTGCTAAACAGGTTGCTGAGAAAAACCTTAAAACAAAATCGCAATTTACGATCACTCCGGGATCTGAAGTTGTGCGTTATACCATAGAGCGTGACGGTTTTATTGATACTTTTGATAAAATTGGCGCTACCGTATTTGCTAATGCCTGCGGACCATGTATTGGTATGTGGGATAGGGAAGGTGCCGAGAAAGAAGAGCGTAACACAATTGTTCACTCTTTTAACCGTAACTTCTCTAAACGTGCTGATGGTAACCCTAACACACTTGCGTTTGTAGGTTCTCCCGAACTTGTAACGGCACTTGCTATAGCCGGCGACCTTGGTTTTAACCCTATTACAGACAAGTTAATTAACGAA
>JAZBLX010000133.1:0-575 GCA_037033465.1 Bacteroidota bacterium
ATAAGTTTTTTAGGCCGCTATAATAATAATAGAATTGTTTTCATTGCCAATAGTGATTTTGGTGAAGCCTCTATTATGTATTTCTTTACTGACAATATTAAAAAAGATATTGCTAAAATTATTAAAGAAACCTCAGGAATGTTAAGGTTTAAATCAAAACTTAAATAACATTTATTTACCAGCAAATAAAATTCAATAGCTTTTTAGAATATTATTTCATCCACAATTTAATATCTTGATTTGTAGATGAATACCATTATTTTGCTGGTTCCTAAACCCTAATAGTATTTCGACCTAATGTATTTTCTTTTACCAAAGAATTGCTTAAATTACCACAAAAAAACTGCGATCTGTCTCAAAAAACGAAGGTAATATTTCTCTGTTTCTAAATTTTCTTTCAGCTGTAAACAGTTTTTCAAAACCTCCGGAAAATAGAGAGTCCGTATATAAAACGAGAGAATAATTAGAATACGTCATTATTCCATTAGGGCAACTTTAATCCTGTCGCTTAAAACGGATATGTCGTTTTGACTAAGGTTATCGTTAACAAGTATCATAATCCCCACTTTGTCTTC
>JAZBLX010000134.1:0-572 GCA_037033465.1 Bacteroidota bacterium
TCCAAAATTGCTGTTTGATAATTAGCTTCAAGAATATCTAGTCTTCGCAATCCTTGGAATATCTTGTTTCCAGCGTGACCTTGTGCAAATACCATTATGTCGAAATTTTTATAATTAGCATTCAAAGTTAGCCCAAAAGTATATTTTGGCACAGAATTACCAAGATTTACAAAATCCTTTTCGTCAATTTTACCATCTCCATTGGCGTCTAATCTTTTGAAATCTCCAGGTTTTGCAGAGCCTTGAATTAAACCACCACTTGCATTTCTGTAAGCATCAATTTCTGCTTGATTTTGGAAAATGCCTAAATTTTGAAAACCGTAGAAAGAACCTATAGATTCTCCAACTTGTAATCTGCCAACATCACCTAAAGTCTGGTATGAGCCAAAAGGAAGATATTCTCTTCCATTCTCCAATCTTGTAACTTCATTTTTCAGATAACTAAAATTACCGTTGGCTGAGAAACCAAAATCTCCCCAATTTTTCTTGTAGCCCAAGCTTACTTCAAGTCCATCATTAGTCATATCACCGATGTTTTTAAAGGGATCATTTATTAATCCTAAATAACCAGG
>JAZBLX010000135.1:0-567 GCA_037033465.1 Bacteroidota bacterium
AAAGTTTTAATGGCTGTTTCGGATGCATTATATGCGATTGGCGGAAAGTGGAAACTAATGATTATCATCGCAATGGCGAGAGGAAATAAGCGATTCACAGAAATCCAAAGACAAGTGACAGGAATTTCTGCCAGAGTACTTTCCAGCGAACTGAAGGAACTGGAGATGAACGGTTTTATCATCAAAAAAGTAGAAAGTGGTTATCCCGTAAGTATAGAATACGAACTTCTACCCTACAGCCACACGCTCGAGGAAGTAGTGGGCGCAATGACCAAATGGGGAATGCAACATCGTGAAAAAGTGAAAGCCGAAATGGGTTCAGAAAAATCTGGAAAACAGTAATTAAGCTTTAAAAAAAACTTCTTAGTTCTACAGCAAGAAGGTCTTGATAATCAAATTAAATCTGCTTTTACAAATTCAATTTTATCATTTTTAAAAGTAAAATCAAAGCTCAGATCAATCTTGCATACTGGAAATTCTGCTCTGAAATTCACACCAAACTGAAAAACGTCTTAATATTCTTTGAAAAAATTAAATTTTAATATCTGTAAAACACTTTTCGTAAGT
>JAZBLX010000136.1:0-566 GCA_037033465.1 Bacteroidota bacterium
TTTCTTCCTGCTCCCTTGGCAATCCTGTTCTTTCTCTGGGTATTGATAATGGAAGGTCTTCTTCTTTCGTCCGGCGTCATTGAGTAGATAATTGCCTCAATGTGTTTAAAGGCATCATCACTGATTTCTACATCTTTGATGGCTTTTCCAACACCCGGAATCATCCCCATCAGGTCTTTCATATTCCCCATTTTCTTGATCTGGTTGATCTGCTTCAGGAAATCGTCAAAACCAAACTCGTTTTTGGCAATTTTCTTATGGAGTTTTTTCGCCTCTTCTTCATCAAACTGCTCCTGAGCTCTTTCTACCAGGGAAACAACGTCTCCCATTCCCAGGATCCTGTCGGCCATCCTTTCCGGGTAGAAAAGGTCCAGAGCTTCCATTTTTTCCCCTGTGGAAATAAATTTGATCGGTTTCTCTACTACGGAACGGATCGTCAGTGCCGCTCCACCACGGGTATCACCATCCAGTTTAGTTAAAACAACCCCGTCAAAATTTAAAGCTTCGTTAAATGCTTTTGCCGTATTTACAGCATCCTGACCGGTCATGGAATCAACTACGAATAA
>JAZBLX010000137.1:0-562 GCA_037033465.1 Bacteroidota bacterium
AATCCAATCGGTTAACAATTTAAAAGTCGAAATTTTTGATGGTAAAAATATGCTCGTTGGCGAATCTCAGATTACCATTCAAAAAGGAGATACCTTAAAACAGATTCAGTTCTCCGTTAAAAATCCAAAACTCTGGACAGCTGAAACGCCCAATTTATACAAAGCCAAATTCAGTTTAAATAAAAACAGAAAAAATATTTTCCATAGCGAAGAAAAATTCGGTTTCCGAACTATTGAAATCCGAAAAGGCGACGGAATTTATGTCAACGGAACCAAAATCAAAATGAAAGGCATCAACCGTCACGTTTGGTGGCCGGAAACCGGGAGAGCGGTTAACAAAAACATCGATTTGATGGACGTTCAGCTCATCAAGGAAATGAATATGAATGCCGTTCGATGTGCCCATTATCCACCGAATAAATCTTTCCTTCAGATTTGCGATTCTTTGGGTTTATATGTTTTGGATGAACTCGCTGGTTGGCAAAAAAAATACAGCACGGAAGTTGGCAAAAAGCTCGTGAGAGAAATGGTTACGAGAGATGCGAACCATCCTTCCATTATT
>JAZBLX010000138.1:0-562 GCA_037033465.1 Bacteroidota bacterium
TTTTTTGCAGCTGTGCATTTTTAGTAATATCTATAAGTACCGGACCCGGGCGACCCGAGGCAGCAATATAAAAAGCCTTAGCTATAATGGCAGGTATCTCTTCGGCATCAGTGACCTGATAATTCCATTTGGTAACCGGCAGCGTTATGTTTATCACATCGGTTTCCTGAAAAGCATCGGTGCCTAACAGGTGCGCAAATACCTGCCCTGTTATGCAAACCAACGGCGTGCTGTCTATCATTGCATCGGCAAGCCCGGTGACAAGGTTAGTAGCGCCGGGACCACTTGTGGCAAACACAATACCCGTCCTGCCCGACACTCGTGCAAAACCCTGCGCCGCATGTATGGCGCCCTGCTCATGACGAACCAGTATATGTTGCAGCTTTTCGTTATAATCATAAAGTGCATCATAAATAGGCATAATAGCACCACCGGGATAGCCAAAAATAGTGCTTACCCCCTCCTGTATAAATGCATCGAGCAATACCTGACCGCCTGTAAGGGTTACTGCCTCATGCTGTGCTGCAGCCGGTACCGATTTTTCTATTGTCTTTTCCATAAA
>JAZBLX010000139.1:0-558 GCA_037033465.1 Bacteroidota bacterium
TCCGCCGACCCTCCCGCGCTGCGCCGGCGCAGTCCGGCTGCCGATAGGCCTCAGTCCGCTGAGCCGAACCCATCGATAACAAAGCTGGGGCCGTCTGAGGCCTGTAGTAATAATAAGAAGAATAAGAAGAATAATAGTAATATTATTATTACTATTTGATGAGCCCGGAAGCTGCGGCGTGGCAAGACGCCATTGCCGCGAGGACGGGCCAGCATGAGCGCGGACGTCGGCAGGGTGCACCGCATCGTCCACGTTGCCGATACGGGGCATGAGCAGGGCGGCGGCCCCAAGTTGCTGACGGCGGGTGCGGTGCGCCGGCGGGCACTCGTCAGCATGACCAACGTCGGCGCCGTCATGCAGCAGCGGCGCCGCACGCATCTGGCAGGTCGGCAGCTGGAGCCGGTTCAGTCCTCAATAATCTGAAATCCATACCTGCGGATTTATCTGTTGCCTGAGTTTCGGTCAGAACCCTGCCAAAACCGCACAAAAACCCGCTCAAACCGGCCAACCTACCGGACACATTCGTGAATCAATCGACGCTGAGAGCAGGGCAGGATA
>JAZBLX010000140.1:0-554 GCA_037033465.1 Bacteroidota bacterium
CATAGTATCCTGCGGTTTCGCCGGGGTTTCTGGCTAAAGCACCTGTAAAAATATCTGCACCTACTAGTGCCGGTGTAGCGGTATAGGTAAAGGCAGGATCTGCTGTTGCTTCTACTTTTGTTTTAGCATCTGCAGTTACGGTAATTGCTTTCGGTGCTATGGTGATAATTTGTTGTTTCGCCACGGCGGGATTAAAAAATGTATCGCCAGCCTGGTTTGCTGTGATGGTTACACTGCCCGCTTTCACAATATGCACATCGTTATTGGTAATGGTTGCAATGTTAGTATCGCTGCTGGTATAGGTAATGTTGATATTGGTATTATCGCTGGTGGCGCCAATTGGGAAATCAGCATCGCCATAGGTTACTGTTTTGGTAGGGGCTAGCGTAATGTTTTGTTCGCTTTTTACAGTTGCATCATCTCTGCTGTACCAAATTGGCGAAGTAATAATCCGGCTGCCATCTGCTTCTACCAGATCTGCATAATAATAACCTGTAGCTAAATTGGCCAAATTATTATCGGTATAGGAAAGGCCGGGGGTTGTAACGGCAGTT
>JAZBLX010000141.1:0-554 GCA_037033465.1 Bacteroidota bacterium
ATTTATGTGGAATGGAAAATCAACCAAAGGTCCGGAGAGGCAGTGGAGCTTGGTAAGCAGGATCATGCTTTGCCGTCTTGGCCTATTGATTTTTATAGCATGATACGCGGCATAGAACCGTTCCTGATTTTACGTACCAAACCCAAGAAAAACAGGCTGCCCCACTTCAGAAAAGTCAGGGAACTGAACCGCTTATGAAACCACTCATATTGCATCTTTTTGAATAGGGTGCTGAAAAATATGACAATCGCGTCTGGACACATCGGAAAACACCCAAGCCTAACCACAGTTCAAGCTGGGTCTTCGGCGTCGGTCGAGAACCAAATGCCTGATCCTGCGCAGCTCAGTGATGGCCGGTGGAAGAAGCTTCCGACTCAACTATCGTCAATTACATTGGCAAGATTCGATCAAGATATTTGCACGAATAATCATGGCATCAGCAAGCGTGCAATGTGCTTTGGCCTTTCATTGAGCTGGATTAACATGATTCATGCCGGGAAAGATCATGTTACGCCCTATGCATCGGCAGAAAGAATGAGGTTTCTGGGTTCCTT
>JAZBLX010000142.1:0-550 GCA_037033465.1 Bacteroidota bacterium
CAGGCTTATGAGCACCAAGAATATCCATTTGAAGAGCTGATTCAAAAGGTGCAAGCCAAACGCGAGAGCAATCGAAATGTATTATTCGATACTATGTTGGTTTTGCAAAATACCGAAGAAGCAATGATGGAGATTCCGGGATTAAGATTACAACCATATAAGCGAGATAAAGTAGAAGCGAAGTTTGATCTAACCTTATATGTAACACCAGAACAAAACCAGCTAACTTGTACTTTTGAATTTGCTAGCAAGTTATTCAGGAAAACAAGTATTGAAAAAATGGCAAATGATTATATTTATATATTATATGAATTATCAAATGATATTCGTAATAGGTTATTAGATATTGAACTCAAAGAAGTTATCAAAGAAGAAACATTAGGTTTAATTGAAGTTGACATTTCTTCATTCTTGTAGAATAAAATATAATTTTCCTGAAATGAGGTAAAAAAATGAGCTTATTTCATATTGAAGAACTTTACTGGGAGGACAAGTTCGATAGAAATGAACAATTCTCTAAGTTCCCAGCTAGTAGGAAGGGGGCTGAAAA
>JAZBLX010000143.1:0-549 GCA_037033465.1 Bacteroidota bacterium
TCTTCTGATTTATGAGGGTCTTAAAATTCAGAATAATAAAGCCTTACCATCAAAAAACTCTGTAAACAGGATCGCTTATCAATTTTTGGAATTGCTTGAAAGGCAATTCCCGTTACACTCGCCCAATCAATACCTTAAGTTGCGTATGGCTTCCGATTATGCATCATTATTAAATATTCACGTGAATTCACTCAATAAAGCTGTAAAAGAAATCACCGGAAAAACTACCACTCAGCACATTTCTGAAAGAATTTTAAATGAAGCAAAAGCACTATTGAAATATAGCGGCTGGAATATATCCGACATCGCATACGCACTGGGTTTCTCTTACTCCAATCATTTTGATACTTATTTTAAAAAAAGAGAAGGCATAACTCCTTCTGAATATAGAAAAATCAACATTTGAATTTTGTAGTTATTGCAGTGAAAAATATACTTTCTTGAGTCGCCTTATCTGTAATTTTGTAATCAAATAAATAAAAAAAATGTGGACAATAGAAAATATTCCTAATCAATCAGATAAAACTGCCATTGTTACAGGAGCCAACG
>JAZBLX010000144.1:0-548 GCA_037033465.1 Bacteroidota bacterium
TGGGTATCTTTTCGCCATTGGGGTGTTGTTGGGTAAGAAGTTCTGTATAGGTAGTGGTTTCTATAGGCTGGCCATAAAAGGTATGGTCGTGGTTTACTACTATAATACTGTCTTTGGTAAGGTGTACATCAAACTCGCTGCCGTAGCAGCCTAACGCAATTGCCTGCTTTAAAGAAGCAATAGAATTTTCGGGCAGGTTATTGGTTTTCCACGCGCCGCGGTGGGCAATAACACAGTTTTTATGTTGAGCTGCTAACGATAAAGTAAAAAGCAGAAGAATGGACGTGACTATTTTAAGATGTTTCATGGATAAAATTATATACCCGAAATTAAATAAAATTTTTGTTGCAGATGTTACGTAAAGATTAAAGCCTTTATGCTAAGAAGGTTATTTAATTTTCATATTAAGATAACTGTAACACTTTTACTATTTATCTTAGATGTTATAAACCTTACTTATGAAGAAGATACTCCTCCTCCTATCTGTAATTACTATTTTTAGCTGCTCGAGTGACGATGACTCCAACAACGAACAAAAGGCAAAGAAA
>JAZBLX010000145.1:0-546 GCA_037033465.1 Bacteroidota bacterium
TTAATTAATTTGAGCAATAGTTGAATGGCCCTAAACTTTATAATTAACCAGAGACATGCCTTTTAATATTTCTGCGCTCTGCTCTGGCGCAATATCACGTTGCGGTTCAGCAAGCATTTCGTAGCCTACCATAAATTTTTTCACCTCTGCACTTCGTAACAAAGGTGGATAGAAATGCATATGGAAATGCCATTCCGGATGCGGTTTTCCGTCTGTTGGCGACTGATGGATACCTGCAGAATAAGGAAATGAAATCTCAAAAAGATTATCATATTTTGTGGTCATATCTTTAATAATTTCAGCAAAAGAAATTTTTTCAGAATCTGAAAATTGCGAGATATTTTCGGCTTTTCTTTTACTGACAATCATCGTTTCATAAGGCCAAACTGCCCAAAATGGAACCACTGCAACGAAATGTTCGTTTTCTAAAATGATTCTTTCATCAGCTTCTAATTCCTTGTTAACATAGTCTTCAAGAAGCGAACTTCCGTTTTTATCAAAATATCTTTTCAGATTTTCCTGCGTTTTCAAAACTGTTGACGGAAT
>JAZBLX010000146.1:0-546 GCA_037033465.1 Bacteroidota bacterium
GTAAAAAAGAACTGTTACCGGAATGCGGCTTATTCAGATAAAGAAAAGCTGACTCAGGGATATTTATGGTTTGCATCTTATAAAAATTATTTTTTCAATAATGAATTTGCTAAAATGATAAGTGAGATTATCTTGTATCCCAGTATGTCAGTGTTATTATATACAGGTATCGCAGAAAATATAAGTGCAAATCACTCTGAGAATGATCAGTTGTATAAATCAGCTCTCATATTGCTGGTTGTGTTAATGAATGCAAATACTATGTTGACTTTTACAACACTCATTCGGAAAGCCAGAATATTAAGTCGTATAGACGAAAATAAAACACCAAATGATTATTTCAACTTTGCAATTGAAAATCCAGAAAAAGAAAAAGCCAATTTTGAACAACTGGTCAGTAAACGAGCCTTATTAAAAGTGAACAGTGAAAAATCAGAATTAGTGAATAATAATAACATTGTTGCAGATAAAGTTAAAAAGATAAAAAGGCTATGATATGAAAAAAATAATGATAGTGTTAACCTTTATGCTTACAGGCTGTCAGGC
>JAZBLX010000147.1:0-544 GCA_037033465.1 Bacteroidota bacterium
TAATATTGTTTATCATTTTGGTTTATTACAATTCTATAACTTTCTTTAAATAATCCAGTCAGATACTAAAGTTCTAATACCTCATTCTCTTTTCAGTTATTAAACGTAAGCTTTTGAGAAAGAAAAGTTACATTTGAAATAACAGATGTAACTTAAAAGAAATAATATAGAAAATTTTACTAAAATTCTATTCCCATAATTCACAATCTTTCATAATATATGAAGCAATAGAAAAACCATCAGCAAGAATTGAAAAACTAAGAATAATCATGGAAGTATCCTTTCAAAATTGCGCAAACTTTATTTTTAGTATTCATATATTAAATACGAATTGCTAAATATAGGGCTCAATACGTCTTCTTAATAAATCAGTGAATTCAATATATTTTCGTAATTCATCTTCTGAAAAATTGCTTTCTGAATCAATATTATCAATAGATTCAAAAAACTTTAAAAAATTATTTAACCCAACTTTAATAAAATCATTAATTTTTAAATCATTAGCACTAAAACTTTCTTTTTTCATTATTTCTTCGACCTGATT
>JAZBLX010000148.1:0-541 GCA_037033465.1 Bacteroidota bacterium
TTCCTGCCTGTGCCGCCCTGCATTTTTCCGCAAGGGTTCCCTGCGGGGTCAGTTCCACTTCCAGTTCACCGGAAAGCATCTGTCTTTCAAACTCCGCATTTTCGCCTACATAAGAAGAGATCATTTTTTTAATCTGTCTTTTATGAAGCAGTAATCCCAAGCCGAAATCATCCACTCCTGCATTGTTTGAAATACAGGTAAGATCTTTTACATCACTCTCTACCAAAGCATTAATTGAATTTTCAGGAATACCGCAAAGTCCGAACCCGCCTAACATCAGCGTCATTCCATCCGTAATTCCAGCGATGGCTTCCTTTGCATTTTTTACTCTTTTATCTATCATGAAATATTAGATTTTTCTGTTGGCCTAATTTAATACTTTTTCTTTATTCCGGAGAACAGGGATTCATTTTGATGTAAGATAAAATTTTCCGGATTAAATAATAACCGGATTAAACAGTAACAACGGATAAACGCAGATAAGAATATGCAGGCTTAAAAATTCTGACATTTAAATAATTAAACATATCCGGGATCAGAA
>JAZBLX010000149.1:0-539 GCA_037033465.1 Bacteroidota bacterium
TGCCCTGGCAATCGAGTTTTTCCATAATTTCACGCTGATCCATGATGATATTATGGACGAAGCGCCTTTAAGAAGAAATAAACCTACCATCCACACCCTTCACGGGATCAATGTGGGAATCCTTTCCGGAGACGGATTAATGCTGAAAGCCTATAAGTTTTTTGAAGACCTGGAGCCTGAAATTTTCAAGGCCTGTATCAGGATCTTCACACACACAGGGTTGCTTTTATGCGAAGGCCAGCAGTATGACATTAATTTTGAGAGTCAGGAAAACGTGACTTTTGATGACTATATCAGGATGATTACCTATAAAACCGGAGTCTTGAGCGCCTGTTCATTTGAAATCGGGGCCATGATTGCAAAGGCTAATTTTAAGGATGCAAAATCCATCTTTAATTTCGGAAAACATATCGGGATTGCTTTTCAGATTATGGATGATTACCTTGATGTATTCGGGGATCAGGCACAGTTCGGGAAGAAGCATGCCGGTGATATCTATGAGAATAAGAAAACCGTTCTGTATTTACTGGCGAAAGAAC
>JAZBLX010000150.1:0-537 GCA_037033465.1 Bacteroidota bacterium
CAGGGAGATGACTTACCTCTAACCAGGCTGACGCGCTTTTAAATGCATCATCGGTGAAAGCCTTGTCAGTCGCAGCTTTTCCTGCACAACGGTTCAGAAGCCAGTTGCTGAAAATCTCCGGTTGCTTAAAGGAGTCTGGCGCCGGTGGCGTTATCGCCAGCGCCGCAGGAGATAAAGTCAGAGCAAATAACATCAGGAATTTTTTCATTTCAGTATCCACAAGGAGGCAACATCAGGAACAAAACTACCATTTTCTGCGCCACCCAGGAAGTGACAGGTATCAGAACAGATATTGATATTCCAGAGTGTCACGTGCCCACGGATATTGCTGCAGCTATTTCCATGATCATAGTTAAGCACATATTACTTATAAAAATGACGCCAGATAATAAAACCTAAGCCTCCGCCAATCATCATTACCGCAGTCACCATATTTAAAGTATGAAGGCGTATTAGCCAGCCAATTTCTTTTTCAGGTAACGATTGAATAAAATCATAAGTTTCCTGACTAACGCTTTCGTTACCTCTACGCTGAAG
>JAZBLX010000151.1:0-537 GCA_037033465.1 Bacteroidota bacterium
TATTATTAAATTTGTATTTTATTTCTTTTGTAAATATTGTATTTTTCGAATGTTTCATTGTACAATTAAATACAACATCCTATTTTTAGAACACAAAGCTAATTGAATAATGTCCTAAATACTTATAAAGCAAGTATTTAGGCAAAATAAAATACTATTTGAGAAGAGGGATATTATGAGATTTAATAAAATGGCTTTGAATTTAGTCTTATGTTTTTTAACTGGTTTGTTAGCATTTTATATTGTTGCGCGCACTATTACAATTACAGCCATTTTCGTTTCCCTTGTAGCTACCGGAATTATTGCATTAGGATACTTCGTTGCATATTTATTAAAAAAAAGAAAACTCAAATAGTCTCTTTACATAAGAACTTAATTGATTAAGCTTAATTACCCTTCTTTAAAACAAACAATTAATTATAGTTACTCGTAAGGAAAACTGCTGCATACAACAGATTTATGATTGAAAAACATAGGAAAATATCATAAAAGATCTTCTCCTAAACGTGCTAAGGCACGTTTAGGAGAAATAACAAA
>JAZBLX010000152.1:0-537 GCA_037033465.1 Bacteroidota bacterium
TGTGGCTGCTCCCGGCAAACTATGGACTACAACAGTGCGACCAGCAAAAATATCATCAGTTGTTACATCCTTCCATTCACCATTTTCAATCACTTTAAATACTACGTTTGGTACCATTTCACCTGTTATATCTTTTAATACTAAATCAGTCATTCTATAATCTCCTATGAGTTTGTTTTGATAGGTTAATTGTTACATAAAAAAATCAATATATAAAATTTATATTTTATATGTAAGCAATAGATTTTATAAATAACGTTACAAAATGCTTTTTTTACAATATTTTTTAAAGATGCATTATTGAATTGTAATTGTTATCAATTGACATTGATTTCTTTTATTGGTATTGTTTATCTAATTAAAAGAGGTAACACCATGTTTCAAAAAACAATAAACACAAGTATTAGCTTAAAAGGAATTGGCTTACATTCTGGTGTCCTTTCAACTTTAACTCTTAAACCTGCTCCTGTTAATTCGGGTATTTTATTTATTCGTACAGACGTAGAACCTGAAAAAGCCATTAAAGGACTGTATTAT
>JAZBLX010000153.1:0-532 GCA_037033465.1 Bacteroidota bacterium
GGAAGAGGCGAGCTTTGAACTGTTCTTGCAATATCAACACCAGGGGAAACGGCTGCACTTCTGTCAGGTCTGTCAGGTTGTTCTTTATTATCACTAACTTGAAATCCTTGTTCCGCACCACTGAATTTTAACACTTTACCCTGTTGTGAAGACTCATTTTTATTTCCAGAATAGGTAATTGAAGGAAGATTAACTTCCCCATTTTCTACCTGTTTTTGAAGGACCTGAAGATCAACACCAGAGTTAGAAGGTCCACTGGTTGCTTTACCAATACTTGCACTTGTTCCTCCCAGTTTCCCCTGATTAACAATTTGAGGGGTCTGTGTAGCCGCAGAAACAGCATTGTTTTTACCACCTTTAATAGTAATTGTTCCGTCACTATTAAATTGACTATTAGGTATTCCTGAATTATCCGGCTTACCAAAAGTTGCACTAAAATTTTCAGGTTTAGGAGCAGGAATATTTGACTGTGGAACAATAACAGTCTCAGGAATTTTTTTAGGTTGACTATTGATATTTTGTACATTTTGCT
>JAZBLX010000154.1:0-531 GCA_037033465.1 Bacteroidota bacterium
TTCTTCGATGTAAGCTCCGATTTTTTCAGAATTTTCAATTAAATTTTCATTTTCAATCACTTCTAAAACAGCCAATCCAGCCACGCAAGCGAGATGATTTCCGCCAAATGTAGTTCCCAATAAACCGTAACTCGCTTCGAATTTTGGACTAATCAAAACACCGCCAATCGGGAAACCATTTCCCATTCCTTTCGCAACCGTGATTAAATCTGGTTTGATGTCGAATTCCTGATGCGCAAAGAATTTTCCGGAACGTCCGTAACCAGACTGTACCTCATCTAAAATCAAAACCGCATTATTTTCTTTGCACAATTTTTCAATCGTTAAAATGAAATCTTTATCCAACAAATTGATTCCGCCAACACCCTGAATTCCCTCCACGATTGCTGCAGAAATTTCGTTCTGATTTTCGGTAAAAACCTTTTCCAGTTCTTCCGAATTATTGAATTCACATTTGATAAAATTCTCAGATTCGTTGACTGGCGCGACGATTTTCGGATTATCTGTAACGGCAACTGCGGCGGAAGTTCG
>JAZBLX010000155.1:0-530 GCA_037033465.1 Bacteroidota bacterium
TCTGTCGCAAAGCTTAACCCACCTATAGGTGGAGATGTAGCATCGGTAGCTATAGAGATTGAAGAATACCGCACTTAGTACGAATTTTTCACTTTGTACACTTTTTTCTTGTGTTACTGCAAAATATATGTAAATTTGCCAACCGTTATAGGGCATCTTGGCCGAGTGGCTAGGCAGAGGTCTGCAAAACCTCGTACAGCGGTTCGAATCCGCTAGATGCCTCAAAAAAAAGCTATCAGAAATGATAGCTTTTTTTGTTTTTATAGCAGTTGTTATAACTTGTTATTTGTTTTTTTCCACATTATCTATCACTGCATTTACCTCATCCGGAAAAATACCCTGAAATAGTAAGATGATACCAAAGATCATTATTACCAGGCTTATACCTTTTTTTATTTTCATTATATTCTCGGTAGTCAGCTTCGTGCGAAGCTGTTTAGCGAGCATGATCTTGCCCAGGTCTACTATAAAATAGGTACCTACCACAGCTGTAAAAAATATAATGATGCGGGTAGGATTTAAGTCCAGCC
>JAZBLX010000156.1:0-529 GCA_037033465.1 Bacteroidota bacterium
GCATTTAGCCTACGACGGTATGGAGATCAATTTTTAAAATTTTCTTCAAAAATATTTTTAAGTATTGATAAAAGTTTCTATATTTGCACACCAATTAAAAGCATGGTAATACCGGCCCAGGTGGCGGAATTGGTAGACGCGCTGGTCTCAAACACCAGTTCTTAGGAGTACCGGTTCGATCCCGGTCCTGGGTACAAATTCTCTGTAAACCTTCATCCACATTAGGTTTACAGAGTTTTTCAATTTAATTCTCTTGTGCGTAAATTTTTAAACCGTGTATAAAACCGTGTAAAAATGAAAACGCATTCTGAAATCAAAGTTACTCCCAAAACATGGGAAAAATCAATCAAATCAAACCTAGAAAAAACGTGGGAAATATACTACACGTTTTATGACCGTAATCATCCCGCTGGTGTAAAAGTCCGATTTAAAGGGATGAATAGAGCTAAAACGCTCGAAGAGAGGCAGGAGATAACGCGAACAATGATAGCTAATGAGATTAAAAACCTTGAAAGAGGTTATAATCCAA
>JAZBLX010000157.1:0-525 GCA_037033465.1 Bacteroidota bacterium
GCTTTAAATAAGGCACGACAAACTATAAGTTATATTAATTATGCGGTTAACCAATATATTAACAATATTGAATTAAGTAAAAATAAAATTGCTGACTCTAAGTCTTTTGCGAAGATTATTCAGGAACTTATAAATAAAGATCTTCAGGATATCCTTCTTAATATTGATTACGGTCAATATAAGTTTATTCGTCAAAACTGTGAGTCATTACAATTCCGTAATGAGCTGCTGTTAGCGCCTGAGCCTTCTAGCTATTTTATTCATTCTTTAGCGCCAACATGGGCAGATAAGTTATCAAATAACTATGTCCTTAATGAAGTATATCAAATTTATTTTCATTTTAATTATGACCATTTTTATATCACCGATACCTGCAGTATGGAAGATGTGTTAAATCCTCATCAAAATAAAATTCCTTATAGTTATGATACCTTAAAACAACTTGTTGAAAAACAGTTGACGACTTATGATAAAATTTTTATAACAGACTCGCACATAATCAATATATTCAACCTTTTTTATGAT
>JAZBLX010000158.1:0-520 GCA_037033465.1 Bacteroidota bacterium
CAGTTAATGCTTTTCCTTTTTCAGAGATTTTAATTAAATCAGTTCCTTTATTGTTGGAAAATAATTTCTGAACGTAGTAATTCGGGGTGGCGTACGATTTCAGATTATTGAACCAAATTAAATCCGGCGTCCACTGCCAACCGTCTGCGTGCGCCAGAAGCGGTGCGTAGGAAGTCATCGTCACGACATCTGCATTTCTTTCCAAACCTGTCATAAAAGCGGCTTCTGAAAGTGCAGTCTGCCAGTTGTTTTTGTTGTCAGGCTTTACAACACCTACTGATTGTGCGGCATATTCTCCGGCAAAGACTTTTGGGCCTCTCCTATCGTATTTATCATATCTGCCGGCGTTTTTTAAAAACCAGTCCGGTGAATTGTAGTAATGTTCATCTACGATTTGTGCATTGAGTTTTTTGAGTTCTTTCCATCCGTATTCGAAAAATTCTCCGTCAGGCGACGGGCCGCTTCCTGAAATGATTTGGATGTTGGGATATCTACTGTGAATGGCTTTTTCAAAAACTTT
>JAZBLX010000159.1:0-519 GCA_037033465.1 Bacteroidota bacterium
ACGCAAAATACGGAAAAGGAAATTTTATTTACACACCATTGGCATTTTTCAGACAGTTGCCTGCAGGAAATGTGGGCGCGGCGCGTTTATTTTTAAACTTTTTATCTGCACAGAAAAACTGATGAGCAATCAACTTAAAAACTGGAATCTCTGGTATATATTACTGGCAGTGGTTTTAATACTGCAGATTGTATTTTATTATCTTTTTACTAATTTCTGGCAATGAGTACGATAGACTGGACTGTTCTTATTTTTACGCTGGTTGGCGTTGTCGTTTACGGTGTATGGATCGGCCGTGGCCAGAAAAGCAACGAATCTTACCTGAAAGCAGACAATAAAATGCCCTGGTACATTTTGCTGATCGGTATTATGGCGACTCAGGCAAGCGCAATTACTTTTATTTCGGCACCAGGTCAGGCTTATACAGACGGAATGCGTTTCGTGCAGTATTATTTTGGTCTGCCTCTGGCGATGATTGTCATCTGTATCACCTTCATCCCGATTTTTCAGCGGTTAAAT
>JAZBLX010000160.1:0-518 GCA_037033465.1 Bacteroidota bacterium
GTCTGTTTGTAATACAAAAACCGCCTGCGATTGACTAAGGAAGAAATGAATCATGCTTTTTTTTTGAAGCTGCAAATTTAGGTTTTTTAGATTGAATGCGTGAATGATTGAATCATAGAATAGTAGAATGTGGAAATAATGACGGGAGTGTGGAGAGTTAATAGTGCAAATGAATGATAGAAGGAAAGAATGAATGAGTGAATAAATAAGGATAGAAGGAAGGATTAAAGGCATACAAAACTGTGTAGGTTAACTGGTCATCTTTGAACTTGATTTAGGGTTTAATTTGTTTACATGCCTTTTCCGCTGCGCTGGCTTTCCTCGGCTACCGATGTGAAATCGGTACAGCTGCGCTGCCGCCGAAGGGCTTTTACTTTTGGCTTGGCCCAAAAGTAACAAAAACCCAAGGCTTGGACCTGATGTCGAATAAATTCGTTAAAACTTTTATAGCGGCAGCACAAGTTCCGACGAAGGGTCGGAAAGGATGCGCTGCCTTAGGTAGTGGTGAAGTGAAAGTT
>JAZBLX010000161.1:0-517 GCA_037033465.1 Bacteroidota bacterium
TCTTTATTTTATCACATTGAATAATAAACTCATTAATTTCATTAAAGCCTTCTTCAAAAAAGAATAGATTATCTCTTAAAAAACTCAACTTTATCATACCAACTGCATAATTTGTTATTTTATTCATTAATATTTTTTCATAACCATCGTACTGTATACATATTGGCAATAGTGAATCATTAATTTCTTTTAATGTTAAGCAATCAATAGGCAAATTTTTCAATATTATTGGATTTTCTGTAGCTACCACATTTTCAGATTTAGATAAAAGATCATTCATTAATTGAACAGTATCCTCTTGTATATAAGTCTGCTTTGCTTTTTTTCTTAAATCGGTTGCCATCGCTGAAATAATCAAATAAGGTATGTGTTGACCGAGTGAAACAGGAGAGGTGAAAATATCTTCTTTGTCACAAAAAAGAGTCACTACAAATTCATTTTTTTCTGACTTAACCTGGATATAATAAGCATGATTCCAGTTTGTATAGTTGTCATTATTATATTGTAATTCGCAATA
>JAZBLX010000162.1:0-517 GCA_037033465.1 Bacteroidota bacterium
AGTATTTAGACATCATACAGAATTTCGTTCTACAAGGGGTGCTGAGGCTGCGGAATCTATATATCTTGAATTTTTGTATATTGATAGAAATATTCAAAAACAAGGATTTGGACAAGAATTCATAAATACATTTATCGAATTAACTACTGATTTAGGATATAAAGAAACACGAATCAATTTGTCAGTGAAAAATCTGCCAGTTGTAAAGTTCTGGATAAAATCTGGATTTAATAGTATGAGTGGAATTCATGGAGACAGTGAGTATTCAGAACACACATATGCAAATTTAGAATTAATAAAGATTTTGTGAGTATTTCAAGATGATAGATTCTTTCAGATAACAATTCTGATTTTTTCAAAAGATACATAGGAATGTCATCATTAATAAACAAAACGGAGGATTACAAAATGGATTTTACTATCGTTCAAGTCAATCAAAAGCATCGAGAAGTATTAAATAATCTTATGCAATTTTATATTTATGATTTTTCCGAATTCCTGAGCTTTGATGTAGAAG
>JAZBLX010000163.1:0-517 GCA_037033465.1 Bacteroidota bacterium
CTTCTTAAAGCTATCCGGCTATTTTTCAATCAATTAAAAATGAACCGGTAACTGAAAACGATCCTAATCAATGAACATAAAAAAAGACCTACATTTCTGTAAGTCTTTTTGGCTCCTCCTGCTGGGCTCGAACCAGCGACCCTCTGATTAACAGTCAGATGCTCTAACCAACTGAGCTAAGGAGGAATGTCCTTTGTTTTTAAGTGGTGCAAATATAGGACGGATATTTAAACCACGCAAATTTTTTGCAGATAATTTTTATTTTTTTAAAACTTATCCGTAACGATCTTGAAAATGTCGTTTCCGAAAATCAGTAACATCAATCCTAACAGGAAGATAACCCCGATCATCTGGGCGTTTTCCAGTACTTTTTGAGGAACCGGTTTCCCGACAATCATTTCATACAGAGTAAAAATAACATGGCCGCCGTCTAATCCCGGGATGGGAATCAAATTTAAAAAGGCTAACCATACGGAGAACATTGCAGTGAAGCTCCAGAATGCAGCCCAGTTAATGG
>JAZBLX010000164.1:0-517 GCA_037033465.1 Bacteroidota bacterium
TTAGGTCTTCCGATCTTCCCGTTGAGTTTTGCGGTTCCGTTGCAATGGCAATTAATTTTTTAATTTGTCGGTATTTAACAAATGCAACTTTAGTATAAGCAGATATATAGGATATACGTTCGGTTCTATATTCGTTGTAGCTAAACTTATTATTGTTAGGGTGGAACAGGAATAAATAAAATTTACCTTTCTCGTCAATCGACTCAATCATTCTTGAAGTTCTCAGGTGAGATTGAGTGGTTTTGAATTTCTCTTGAAAGGTTTTTGAAAGACAATATCTGGAGTTTCTGCTTTCTTTGGCAATTTCTCTAGCGCCTAATTCATGCATTGAAAACTCAACCTCACCAAAAAAACCGACGTTAGCTGACAAAATGCTTTTAGAAAAATTATGAATTAAATTATCCCAGAAAATGCTCTCCTTTTTTATTGAAATCCTATGTTGAAACCTAAAATTGTTTTTATAATTTTCCCATTCGCCCTCCGGTATAGTTACAGGCTGACCTTTTTTTATAAGCTC
>JAZBLX010000165.1:0-516 GCA_037033465.1 Bacteroidota bacterium
GTGTAATTGGCACAGGTTTAAGTTATTATCAAATTGCTAATGGTGGAGCGGAGCCAATGACATATGTTGATGCTGGTGTCGGTACTGCCGGAATTATGACATCTGTAGCTGGTTACTATACGGGAGCGCAAATACCATATGTTGGAGAAGCTGTAATGGTTTATGGGAAAGGGCGATTGATTTGGGATGTTGGCTTTTCTTGGAGCTAGTTATGGACCTAGTAAATGGTTTGGGAGTGATAATACAAAGTATTTTAAATAAACTAATAGATGTTGATGTGAAAAATATTTATTATTTGATATGGGTTGATGCGATTTTGAGTTTTAAGAAACATAACCCGCGAAATAAAAATTGGAAATGGATTGTTTTTTTTATTAATACTTGGATGAATGCGCTAAATTTCTGGGTTGCCTTTATGATAACAAAATACTTTACAACGCTTAGTCTTCCATTGACTAATTTTAATTTGTTTCCTAGGCATTTGTTGGATGATTTTTTAAATTTTACTGTAAGTTT
>JAZBLX010000166.1:0-515 GCA_037033465.1 Bacteroidota bacterium
AGCAATGGGTTAAAAGATGTTCCGCCCGGTTTATTGGCCACAGCTAATCCTGCCGAACGTGCCAGCCGGTTAGCATCGCCTTCAAAAAAGTTATCAAAGCTGTAATTTGCATTAAGCTGCGATTCGATCTTTAAATTGCGAATGCCGGGAATGATAAAAGGATTTTTAAGCTCCGGGTTTTTATTTTGCAATGGCACATCTACTTCCTGTGGTTTTACAGGGGCACGGTGGGCACTTGGCAGCTGCTCTGTAAAGGGCTGTTTGTTGCCAAAAGTGTTTTCCATTTTAATTTTATACAGTAACTTAGCGCCGGTTCCAAGTTCTTTAGTAAGGGCAACTTTTAACAACTTTACATAGTGCTCCTCAAGCCATTCGTAAAAGAACTTAGAGGGTACCTGGATATACAGAGCGTTGTCTGTTAACTCAACTGCCCTGATGGGTTCAAACCAGGTCTTATAGGCCTGATCCTGAATATTGTCTTTTATGAATATCAGACAGTTTTCCCATACCGATTG
>JAZBLX010000167.1:0-515 GCA_037033465.1 Bacteroidota bacterium
ACTGAAAGTAATAGTCAGAATAAAACAATTGCAGAAGAGGAAAATGGTTTAAACGATAAACTTCCTGACCCAAGAGTCATTAGTTTTATGGGGGGGGTATTCAAATCTAAACCACAAGGTCTTCGTGATATTTATACAAGCTCAATTTTTGCTTTGTTATTGTGCGCCCCCTCACGAATCAATGAAATCATGGAACTAAATGAAGACTGCCTAGTTGTATTGAAAGATTCAAAAGACATTGAAAGGCCTTGTCTCAGGTTCTACTCAGAAAAAGGATTTGGGTTTAATATGAAATGGCTCCCAGACTGTATGTTTCCTGTTGCTGAAGAAGCAATCCACCGCATTAAAAAAGTTAGTACTAATGCTCGAGCTGTCTGCTCCGTTATTGAGAAAGGTGAAAAAGCATTTTATAAAAAACTCAATAAAAGTAAACTCGAAGTTATTACGAATCAAGATCTTTATAATTTAGGTTTTGACATCAAAACCCCACAAATGAACTTTGAGAATAAAGCATT
>JAZBLX010000168.1:0-514 GCA_037033465.1 Bacteroidota bacterium
CAAGTCATTAAAAAGAGGCATTAACTTTTTTTAAACGATTGGGAGGTAGTCATGCATAAGTACAGTAACTTTAATTTTTATTTTCAATTTTTCCATTCTAAAAATGATTCATTTGCACTTCTTTCATTGTCTAAATCAACACTTGAAACCTATTCAACAGGGGTAAGTATGACTCACCCTGATAATTCAGATATTTTTATGCGTTTACCAGATAATGAAGCCCTTTATTCTTCTTTAATTGAAACAACTTATAATAAAGCTATTATAAAAGTAGAGCATGTAAAAAATGAACAAGATTTGCTTACATGGATATTAATTACAGGGGGTCATTTTACACCCCAAAAAGACTGGGAAATTTTTCTATCAGATAATAATTTATTAGAAAAATGGATATCCGGTCAGCTTAATGTTCGAGTTGGTAATCATTACAAAGAGCGTTCAAAAGAATTTGGTCAGCGTGAATCATTTAACCAAAAAAATATCATATTAGATACACGTGATGAAATATGGTCTT
>JAZBLX010000169.1:0-513 GCA_037033465.1 Bacteroidota bacterium
TAGACTAAATGTTAAAATACGTTTATTAAAATTAATTAGATATTTCACATGATTACCTCCTTTTATATAATTAGTAAATATATTACACAAAATAAAAGTGCAAAACAAATTTTTTTATTTTTTATTGATATTATAGATAGTGAATATATCAAATTAATTTCTTTTTAATATGTATTTAAGTAAATTTACAATAAATCAAAAAACCCGTTCAATAAGAAATTCCTTATTAAATGGGTTTCTAATTTATTATAGAATCGTTAGTTCATTTATTTCTCAAATGCATATCGTATTTATCTCCGATCCCATTCAGTCAGTAAGTGCTGAACATTTCTAGTAAAAGATTTCATGATTCCATCAAATGTATCCATAGCTTCTTTTTTTATGATTTTGGTAGAAGTAGGAAAATTGTAGATTTTTATTACTATACGAATAACTTGATCAATATTTGAATTTATATAACTTAATTTATTGTTATACAAGTTATCTAACCAAATGTTTATCATAGATAGTGTC
>JAZBLX010000170.1:0-511 GCA_037033465.1 Bacteroidota bacterium
TTCGGTTACATCATTGGTGTGACATTCCCATTTAAGTTTCACTTTAATCCGGCCCTGGCCTTGCGGGTCATCATTATCAATTACATCGGCCAATTGCATATCTGGATTTGGCTTATCGTAATTTGTTACCAGTAACCGTTCGGTACTGGCTACTACTCCTTCGAAGGTGTTGTGGTACTTCCCCGTTCCATCCAGATTATGAGTGATGCTGGTAATTAAAAAACGGCCCAAGCTTTCAGTAGCAAAAGCAATTTCCTGCCGGATGCTCATGGTAATTTCCGCGATAGAGCCAATGCTTAACCCGGCATGATCGCCGCTGGCATTCACCTTTAGCAACTCGCTTATATTTGCCTTTTCTTCATTATCAACGTGGTTTTTAATGTCGCCACTGTTATCTACCCTGATCATTGAGGGCTGATTAAATGTTTTGCTGTACATTAAATTGGATGCTTTGATCGCATGTGCCAGATCGGGATTGCCATCCGCTTTGCCACTACTTTCACTTTGCAGC
>JAZBLX010000171.1:0-511 GCA_037033465.1 Bacteroidota bacterium
GATAATTAACCATTGTGCATTTAATTATCTTTCGAAAATATCTGCAATGCCTTTTTACCCTGATATCAGTATTTTATTTATTTATTACAATTCTTTGTCTTTCCCAGCATCTTTTATTGCTAGGAAAGACAAATTTTTTATAATAAATAGCCTGAGTTCGGGTTAAGTTATAATCGTAAAATATTAACCGTTAGTTTATTATATATTTGCCGCAAAGGTAAATTTTATGCTCTTATAATAAAGTAAGCAAAGAAGAATCAACAAGTTGATTTATAAAGCTTTTGTTCAAGCTTTGCGAAGCAAATTTATTTGCCTTTGCTTTCTAAAATAGAAAGTTTACTTATAAAATCTCTGCGTTTAATGATTTAAAAACTACAAAACAGGATTACTAAAACTCATCGCAAAATTTAATTGAACGTCTCACTGATTTCTTCAATATTAAAATTTTTATACTGGAAGTAAAGATGCGAGTGAAAATCATTCAGTTTTCTGAGCATTTCCAAAAGTTCGT
>JAZBLX010000172.1:0-507 GCA_037033465.1 Bacteroidota bacterium
GCAAAAAAACGATGATTTAGCATTCAAATCATTAAGGTTAGCTTTTGAAAGTGCAGAAATGCCCTTAAACGAAAAAATTAAAATCATTGCGGCACTATTTCCGAAACTAAGAGAACCGATAGTTGCAGAAAATGTTACACTATTAAGTAAGCTTCTGGCAGAAAAAAATAATACTGATGCAAAAGTACTCGCTCTTTATGGGGATGTTTTATATCAGCAGAATAAATTAAATGAAGCATTGGTTCAATACCAGGCTGCTTTAAAATTAAATGAGCAGATTTATGCTGTTTGGGAACAAATTGTAAATATTCTAACCCTATTAGGTCATTACGCGGATGCCGTGAAAACAGGTGATGAGGCTTTAACTATTTACCCCAACCAGGCCAGCTTATATTATTATACCGCATATGCTTTATTTAAAACAGGCAAGCTGGAGCAGGCTCAAAGTAATTTGAAAACGGCATTACAACTAGAGGTAGATAATAAAAGCTTACAGGCACAGGTTTT
>JAZBLX010000173.1:0-506 GCA_037033465.1 Bacteroidota bacterium
GGCGATTCTATGGTTTATCTGTGTATTCCTACGATTTGACACTTACACCCTCTAAAATAATTGTAAAAAAAGGTTTATTTTGCTAATATCAATCCCGAAGTAAGTAAACGCTTACAAAAAAATGTGAAGAGGGTGTATATGTTCATGTCTATGTTCAAAAAAAGCCTTAATCTTGTTTTATTAAGCTCGTTGATGATTACACCATTATTATCAGTACCTGCACAGACGTATGCAGCTAATGAATCGGTAGAAGTCTGGTTAACGACTGCTGATCCCAATTCAGAACCTGCTGTCGGACTAAGCCCAGGTGCACGTCTTACAAAGAAAGCAAATATTAATTTCGCAACTACAACAGGCAATGCAGACTATACGATCAATGTAAATGAAGGCAAAACATATCAAACCATGGATGGATTCGGTGTTTCTTTAACAGATTCATCTACATGGTTAATGAATTACAAGCTTAGTAGTGGCAAACGGGCTGAAGTAATGGAACGCCTTTTCGG
>JAZBLX010000174.1:0-506 GCA_037033465.1 Bacteroidota bacterium
GATATCCGGAAGTTCATAAGACACTTTGATATTTTTAGATTTTGCAACTCCGTTTTTATCAATTACAAAAACATATTTCTGATCCTGAATTTCGTACGTTGCTTTCTGAGGAATGATTAAAGCATTTTTGAGCGGCAAAGTCATTCTTATTTTTCCGGTTTCACCATTTCTTAATAACTTTTCAGGATTTGGAAACTTGGCTCTGAAAGCGATATTCCCCGTTTCGTTATCAAACTGTCCTTCAATGGTTTGAATTTCTCCAGTCTGATTAAACAAATCTCCGTTTGCCATTACCAAACTTACATTTTGATTTCCACGACCTGCAACATTAGTCTGATAATTGAGATATTCAGGTTCCGAAACATTGAAATATGTGTAAATGTTGGTATTATCTGAAAGTGTAGTCAAAAGATCACCTTCATCAACGAGACTTCCCAATTTTAAAGGAATTCTATCAATTACACCAGAAAATGGCGCTTTGATATCAGTAAATGAAAGGTGAATTT
>JAZBLX010000175.1:0-503 GCA_037033465.1 Bacteroidota bacterium
GTTGTGTCTATGGGATGGTCAATATAAGATAAGTAGTCATCAAGATAAATTTTATTCCAAATTATTATTATTACTTAAAGGTAAACTGAATATAGATAAGGATTATTTAAACCATAAATGCTCATTAGGTATTACAAATACAGAACTTATGCTGGTATCTATATTTATGCCTTTTAATGAAAATTTACATGGCGCAGAAAAAGATACTTCTTTATTAAAACTAAAAATACTGATTAATGAAAAATCAAATATAAAGGTTCCTGAATTTATATCCATATCCATATACAATACCCCTAACCCTATATCCACAAATTATTTTATTTTTTTCTACAAAACATTAACTGCATTATTCGATATTTTTGGCAATCTTGTGTTTAGCAGATTTAGTATGGGTAAAATGAGGGAAATTTTACAGCCTAAATATTATAGTGGTGATCTCAAGAAACCATTTGAAGAAATTTATGCAAGAGTAATCATGAAAAGAACAGCAAATCCATATGATT